>JBMFOU010000001.1:0-76706 GCA_049969475.1 Bacteroidales bacterium
GCCAGGGGTCGAACCTGGAGTCTTCTGATCCAGAGTCAGACGTGTTGCCAATTACACCACAGGACAATGAACGAGTGTTTCGTTTTTAAGCGCTGCAAAATTAAGAAAAGATTTCGTTTAATAAACAAACGAACTCAATAATTTTCCTCAGCTTCGGTGTAAAGCGCATCCCTTACCAAATCGCGCAGGATAACAGAAGCCATGTATAGCCCAAAGAGCGCGGGCATATAGCTCACGGTTCCTACCGTAGTGCGCTTATTGGGCTCGTTTTCAACATAAATCTGACTTCCTTTCATTACGGGTTCCTCGGAAAAGACAGCTTTAAAGCCGGTGTAAATTCCGTGTTTGCGAAGTCTTTTACGTAAAAGAAAAGCTAATGGGCAGGTATGGGTTTCCGAGATGTCGGCCACCCGTATCTTCTCAGGATTCATACGGCCTCCGGCTCCCATGCTGCTTACAACCCTATGGCCGTACCTGACTGCATCGCTCAGTAAAAAAATTTTAGGGGACAGGGTATCAATGGCATCAGCTACATAATCGTATGGCTGGCAGATAATCTCATGAAGGGCTTCGTCTTTCAGATATTGGTTAATAGCTCCTAGCTGAAGGTTGGGGTTAATATTTATCAAACGGCTGGCCATCACTGAGGTTTTACTCTGGCCAATCGTGCTGGTAAGCGCGGGTAGTTGTCGATTGATGTTTGAAGGCTTGATGATGTCACCATCGAAGATGGTAAGTTTTCCAATTCCTGCCCGGCAAAGAGCTTCAGCCAGATAACTACCCACGCCTCCCAGCCCCGCCACCAGCACATGTGCTTGACGCAGCCTTTCCATCCCGGCTTTGCCTATGAGAAGTTGCGTTCGTGAAGTCCAATCTTCCATGGGAGGAATTTTAGCCAAAGAATGAATAAAATTTTTCCAACAAATGTTCCAGTAATTTCTCTTCTGGTATTTGCTTGAAGCGGGCAACTGCTCTGAATATCTCCCGAATGGGAGTCTGAGTGTCGTCGGTCTCTATGAGGAGTTGTGAAAGAGGAGTGAAACAGAGTGTTTCCAGAAATGGAGCCGATGCATTGAGTACCGCTTTACCAATCGATAGAAAATGGCCTTCATCTATCAGAGGCTTTGCAACCTTCCATGAGGAATGGAAGCCGTGAAAGATTACAGGGCCAGTAAATTGGTGTTTTTTGAGTAATGTAATGATGACATGATGCGTTCGCACGGCATGTAAGATCAGGGGCAGTTTTTGCTCTTTTGCTAAAACCACATGGGCTTCAAAAGCCCGGGTTTGAAGCTCCAGTGAGGGGCCTCGCAAAGTATCCAGCCCGGTTTCTCCAATAGCTTTCAAATGATGATTGCTGACAAGTGTCCGAAGGTGGTCAATATGAAGTAGCCAGTTTTCATCAATATACCATGGATGAAGACCAGCAGAGAGAAACAAATGGGGTGTTGCGGGTAGTTGAAATGGCGGCAAAAGGTTATACAGGCAGGGCGCGCCTGCACTGAGTCTATGGGAATGAAAATCGGGTATATCGGTTTTTTGAAAATTCATTCAAGTCAGGTTTATTTGCCGGAATAAGTTTTTTATCTCTGAGAGGTTATGGGTGTTGGGTTTGAGTTTTTTCCACAAGTATTCTATTTTCTCTTTTCGTTCGGGCAACGTCTTCATAAGGTCAGCAAGGGAAAGTTTAATTTTCTGTGTAGGTGTTGATGATTGCTGAAGATAGAAAGATGTAAAATGGCGAAAGCGGTCATATTCATAGCCATGGTGTAATGCTGTGTAAGGTGGATCGGCTCTTTCAAAAACCATAGTGTGCCGGCAAAGCAAACGAATATCCCCGTCGGCTATCACTTCAAGGAATCCTTGCTTTTTATCATCTTTATCCTGGAAATTATCGTAGACGAATTTCCTTGAACCTATAATGACCCAACGTATCTCAGCAGGATTCTCAAGCACTAAGGTATCTCCCTTTGCATCGATGAACTCCATTTCATCGTAAAATGCATTATATCTAAAAAAGTATTGATTATCAACGTTACCGTTTTGATAAATGACCACTGCTGGGATGAATTCATCTTCGAGATACATGCTGCCTTCAATGGGAGTGTCGGGGTCGAGGGTGCTGAGGTAGCGTTCGGTTCGGGTAAGTTTTTCTTTGTTTTTGAGGCGGGTTGCTGCCGAAAGGAAATGAATGTTATTCTGCGCTGCCACGGAGCCGCATAAAATAATAAGCAAAAAAGAGAAAAGAAGGATTCTTCTCATAGGGATGAATGAGTCGTGATGGCCTGCAAAGTTAGAGAAATGCCCGGAGTTGGCCTGTGATGCAAAGATGTTGCCCGTTGGGAAAAGGGGATGCACGGTAACAAACCTGCAGAAGAGGAGTTTTCAAAAAAAATCCCGGCCAGTTCACCGGGATTTATAGTCTAGTGTGTTAAACGATAGGTTTATATAAGGCCTTTTTTATGTTTTTCACCCAGTACTTTTAGCATGTCCTGGGTCATAGCATCGAGATCGTAGTCGGGTTTCCAGCCCCATTCTTCGCGGGCAGCACTATCGTCGATGCTGTTGGGCCAGCTGTCGGCAATGGCTTGCCTGAAATCAGGCTCGTAGGAAATTTCGAAATGAGGAATGTACTTGCGGATGTTTTCTGCCAGTTCTTTTACCGAGAAACTCATGGCTGAAACGTTGAAATCGCTGTGGTGTTTGAGTTTGCTGAAATCGGCTTTCATGAGCATGATAGTAGCCTTCAGACAATCAGGCATGTACATCATGGGCAGGCGAGTATCTTCCTTTACAAAGCAGGTATAACGACCATATTTAATGGCATCGTAGTAGATAGCCACAGCGTAATCGGTAGTACCTCCACCGGGAAGGGTTTCGTTGCTGATGATACCGGGATAACGCAATCCACGCACGTCGAGTCCATATTTTCTTACATAGTAATCGCCCAGCAGTTCTCCGGCAACCTTGGTAATACCGTACATCGTGGTGGGCCTGAGAATGGTTTCCTGGGGCGTGTTGTCGAGTGGGGTACCCGGACCGAATACAGCAATGCTGCTAGGAACCAACACCTGGGCCATTTTATATTCGCGGGCACACTCCAGAACGTTGATGAGTCCATTCATGTTAACATTCCATGCAAGCATGGGATCCTTTTCGCCGGTAGCTGAGAGAATGGCAGCCATGTTAACAATGGCATCGATATTATATTTCCTTACAACAGCCTCCAACTGAGCCCGATCGGTAGCATCTACTACCTCGCAGGGACCAGTTTCTGTAAGTTTAGGCGAAGGAGCAGTTTTACGTATGCCTGCTATTACATTTTCAGCTCCAAATTCTTTGCGGAGCTCCAGGGTAAGTTCTGACCCAATTTGACCCGTTGAGCCAATGACTAATATTTTGTTCATGTAGTTGATTTTTAGTTATTTATGCTTGTTAAGCTGCTAACAATTTTGCGGCAAAAGTAAAGTTTTATTATTGATCGTCCAATAAAATTAGGCCTGCTTTTGCAAACGTTTGCTGAAAATTTTGTGTCATGCAGGTTTTGTTAGATAATTAACAGCTTATTTTGATAATTTTGCCGCTACTAAAAAATGAAGTTTTATTACCCTAAAAGAATTTCCTATGTATAAAAGATTTCAGGAGTTTCTGCAGAAGGAGCTCAATTCCATTAAGGAAGCCGGTTTGTACAAAAACGAACGCATCATTGTTAGTCCACAGGGGGCTGAGATTACCCTGAATACCGGACAAAAAGTGCTGAATTTTTGTGCCAATAACTATCTGGGCCTATCGAACAATCCAAAACTGATCGAGGCAGCTAAGGCAGCCTTCGAAACTCATGGCTATGGTATGTCGTCAGTGAGATTTATCTGTGGTACCACCGACCTTCACAAAAAGCTGGAAGCCAAGATTGCTGAGTTTTTCGGTACTGAAGATACCATTCTTTATGCAGCCTGCTTCGATGCTAATGGAGGTGTTTTTGAACCTCTGCTGACCGAAGAAGATGCTATCATCAGCGATGCCCTCAACCATGCTTCCATTATCGACGGTGTGAGGTTGTGTAAGGCAGTGAGGTACAGGTATGCCAATGCCGACATGAATGAACTGGAAGAACGGCTGAAAGAAGCTCAGGCTCAGCGTCACCGGCTTATTGTTACCGACGGGGTGTTTAGCATGGATGGCAATGTGGCCCCTCTCAATAAAATTTATGAACTGGCTGAGAAATATGATGCCATGGTGATGGTCGACGAATCGCATTCGGCCGGTGTGGTAGGCGAAACGGGTCGCGGTGTGACCGAACTTTACAATTTGAAAGGAAAAATTGAAATCATCACCGGAACACTGGGCAAGGCATTTGGTGGTGCCATTGGTGGATTTACTACGGGCAAAAAAGAAATTATCGATATGTTACGTCAGCGTTCGCGGCCCTATCTGTTCAGCAACTCTTTGCCTCCTATGGTCGCGGCCGCAGGCATCAAGATGTTTGAAATGATGGCGGAGACTAACGAGCTGCAGGACAAACTTCACGCCAACACGGCCTATTTCAGCAAGAAAATGTCGGAAATAGGTTTCGACATCAAACCTACGCAGAGTGCCATCATTGCTGTAATGCTTTATGATGCCAAGCTGTCGCAGGATTTTGCTGCCCGCTTGCTCGATGAGGGTATTTATGTCATTGGGTTCTATTATCCCGTTGTGCCCAAGGGACAGGCCCGCATCAGGGTGCAGATTTCGGCTGCCCACGAAAAAGAACATCTCGACAAGGCCATCGAGGCCTTTACCAAGGTCGGAAAAGAAATGGGAATCATCAAAAACTAAGATTCCCACATTTATAATTCCTAACTCTTCTGCTTGCAGAGGCTGTCTCAGAGATCTGGGGCGGCCTCTATTTTATTTATGGCTCGTCATTTGTCGCAAAAATCAAATACAGCCTGAAAATGGGTATCTCTACCTTTCCAACTGCTCCGCAATAAAGCATTTCCCTTTAGTAAGAGATTTTCGCATTAATCCCTTTATTTCACGGCTAAATATCAGTGCATGTAGGCCTATAGCGGATTTCTCATGGGATTTACGGCATCTTAGCTCATGAAAGCAAATTTCCATAAACCTGTAAAAAGGGGCGTTTAAGTCAGAGACGTTTCACCCTACTTTTAAAGGGTCGAAAAAACTGCTTAATTTTACCTATACACCCATATTAGATGGCTATGAAGAATTATCGCTTTTATTGTGTTTTTCTGCTTGTTTTTGCTTCTTACTCTACTTTTGCATGTACGAACCTTATAGTTACAAGGGGTGCCTCATCCAATGGCAGCTCCATGCTGGGCTATACCAACGATGCGGAGTATATCTACCGAATTTACACTCGCCCGTCTCAGGACTATAAACCGGGCGATTCCATTGAGTATGTTAGTAGATTTGGCGGCAGGGGGAAGATACCCCAGGTAAGGCACACATATGGTATCATTGGGTTTCATATGAATGAACACCAGGTGGCTATTGGGGAAACTACTTTTACCGGCCGCCTCGAACTGTGGAACAAATCAGCCTTTCTCGAATACTGGCACCTTATGGAGCTTGCACTGCTTCGTGCGAATACGGCACGTCAGGCTTTGCAGGTAATTATCGACCTGGTAGAGAAATATGGATACGCCAGTGAGGGTGAGTCGATTTCTATCATTGATCCGGAGGAGGCATGGATTCTTGAAATTGTGGGGACAGGAATGGGTGGTAAAGGAGCCATTTGGGTAGCCATGAGAATTCCCGATGGAGCCATCTCGGCCCATGCCAACCGGGCGCGTATAGGTGAATTTCCGCTGAATGATCCTCAAAATTGTATTTACTCTAAAAATGTAATACGATTTGCTATAGAGAGGGGCTATTATAACCCCAGAAAAGATGGTCCCTTCCGGTTCAATGAGGTGTATTGCCCGGCCACCCCTGCTACGCTAAGGTATTGTGAGACCCGGGTGTGGAGCATTTTCCGAAGAGCTGCCCCTTCTTTGCAGTTAAGTCCTGATTATCACCGGGGTGTGCCTGACGCCGAGCGCTATCCGCTCTGGATCGTACCCGACCATCCACTAAGTCTGCAGGATGCATTTGAGCTGTTACGCGACCATTATGAAGGAACGCCTTTCGATATGACTCAGGGATTGGCCGCTGGCCCCTTTGGTAATCCCAACCGCAATCGGCCCTTGCATTGGACAGTCGATTCACTTACCTGTGCCTGGGAAAGGCCGATTTCTACATTTAATACGGCTTTTTCGTTTGTGGCTCAGGCGCGTAGGGACTTGTCCAACGAAATTGGCGGTGTGGTCTGGTTTGGAGTCGACGATACCTGGTTTACCTGCTATTTCCCTATCTATTGCCACAATGTTGCGGTTTCTCAGCCCTTCGCAACCGGCGAGCTCAGAAAATTTTCGTGGGAATCTGCCTGGTGGGTGTTCAATATTGTCTCTAATTATGCCAATCTCCGCTTTAGCGATATCTCCAAAGAAGTAAGGGCAAAACAGCATGAGCTGGAAAGCATTTTTTTGGCCCGGCAGGATTCTATAGAGCAACAGGCCGTCCAATTGCCTTACAAAGATCGGGTGAGATTTCTTACCGATTATTCTTTGGAGTGCGGAAACAAGGTGGTTGACGAATGGAGAAGTCTGGCACTTTATCTATTCACCAAATACAACGATGGGTATGTAAAAGATTCAATGGGTGAGCCTTCAGAACCTGGATATCCGCCGGCTTATTACCAAAAGCTTGTTGATTTTGAGGGTACTGAAAAGTATTTTGTCCCCGAGGCTTTCTCTGTAAAGCTTCAACCCTATTGAAAATTAGGCCAAACGCCTCCTATTTTATAATTTTGCCTTCAATAAAACAGCAATTGTAAACGTTTTTAAAGAAATCAACTGTAATACCGGATAGCATGGAAAACAACAAGAATGGCTTAAAGATTGCGGGGATTGTATTGTTGGTTTTAGCTCTTTTTTTGGGAGTGATGTGGTTAAGCACCCGTTCTGAACTACGCAACTACACGATGCAAGCCGAACAGGAGAAGGCTCAGCTCAGGCAGGAGCTTGATTCGTTAATGACAGAGCACGAAAAAATTAAGGCCGAATATGGAGATTTGGCTGACAGTCTGAAAGTTAAAGACAGCATCATTCAGGCGAATGCAATTGAAATTAAAAAGCTGCTGGATACCAAATGGGAATACGTAAAGGTGGTGAAAAAGCTTGACCGCCTGAGAGGGATAGCCCAATCGTACCTTCGGCAGATGGACAGCTTGTATACAATAAACCGGCAGTTACAAGCCGAAAATCAGCAAATGCGCGAAGAGATAGTTCAGGAACAACGACGGGCTCAGCAATTGGTGAAGGAGAAAGAGCAGCTGGCCACCAAAATTGAAGAAGGAGCTTCACTCAGCATTTATAGCCTGACTGCAGAAACCCTGAGAGAGAGAAGCGGAGGGCGTGAAGAAGCTACTGATAAAGGTAAGCGCATTGAAAAAATCAGGATCTGTTTCATTGTTGCCGAAAATAAACTGGCCAAACCCGGAACCCGTACTTTCTACGTGCGAATTGCCGACCCCAATGGAAATATTTTAGTAAAGGGTCGTGGCGACGAGTACTCCTTTATGTTTAAAGGCGAGCAACTTCAATATAGCGCTACGGCTGTTCTCGAGTATCAAAATAAAGCCACCAAAATGTGCATCGACTATAATAAGCTTCCGTTGCAGGAAAGATTCATCGCGGGCACCTATCAGGTGGCTGTTTACCTCGATAATGCTATAGTAGGAGAAACCACATTCTCGGTTCGTTAAATTAATAAGCTCTCAGTTTTTCAGGGGCTTTATCTGTTGAAGCGGCAGCTGGTAAACATTACCTCCGGAGGTTGCAAACCAGATAAAGCCCTTGTGTATTTTGAGTCCATGAATATCAAATGGTTGGGGTAATGTTGAGGCCTCCCAGGTGTTTCCCTCGTCGTTCGACCAGCAAAAATAACCTCGGTCTCCGGCGGCAACGATGATCCCCTCGGCTGTTGTAATGCAACTGAGACCTGGCTGATCGCCGGGCCAAAAGGATTCTTTTTTAATTTTTTTCAGACTTGACGTAATGGGATTAAAGTAATAAATGGAAGAGCTTCTGGAAGTAATTAAAAAGCCCTTTTTCCATGGAATGGCTGATGTCCAGAAATCGCCTTCGAAGGGTAAAATGATGGGCTTAAAACCCTGGTAAGGATTCAGTAACAATAGAAGAAGTCCGTTGCCGGTTGCCAATGCGATACTGTCGTTGAGGAAAGAGACTCCCGTGAGTTCGTGAGAATAAAATTGGTAGGTCCAGGTTTTTCCCTTGTCGAAAGACGCATAAAGGACCCCTTTTTTGAAATTTTCCCCCGCAGCCATGGCTATCATTTGCGAAGAGGCGGCAATATTGCGGAAGGCCGGCCGGTTGAAGGAATGCATGGGGACACTGTCGGCTAACCAAAAAAAGAACCAGGAGTTGCCTCCATCGTGGCTTTGCAGCATAAAAAGACTGTCGCCTCCGGCTACACCTCTTCCGTCGGGGGTTATTGTAAGCGTGTAAATACATTTCTCTGAGCTCTCCCACAGCGTTCTCCAGGTTAGTCCACCATCGGCCGTCATTTTTATAAAACTCGATCGGTTTTTAAAGCCACCCCATGCAAACCCCGTATCCTGACTTAGAAAGCAGATACCTCTCAGTGGCGTTCCCTCAGCAATAGTCACTGATTGCCAGTCATCTAATTCTCGGTCAGATGAGCAAGAGGTGTGAAAGCTGATGACCACCAGGAAAATTCCAGCCAGAGATGAAATCTTCATTGAAGACCGAGTTTTTCTTTTATCTGGGCGGTCAGAATATTAATGGCTACCTGATTTTCTCCCCCCTGAGGAACGATGATATCGGCAAAACGCTTAGTAGGCTCAATAAATTGTTCATGCATGGGTTTTACGAACTGGGCATAATGGTCAATAGCCTGTTGTAAAGACCGACCCCGTTCAATCATGTCGCGCTGGATGATACGCATGAGTCTATCATCCGGGGCAGCATCAACGAATACCTTAACACTCAGGCGACTCCGTAAATCTGGGTCAGTGAAAATAAGAATCCCTTCCACGATTATGACTTTTCGCGGATAAACAGTTATTGTTTCTTTGGACCTGGAGCAGGTTACATAGCTATAAATAGGCATGGGGACACTCTCACCCTTGAGCAATCGGTCAAGATGTTCGTTGAGTAAGGAAAACTCTATGGCCGATGGATGGTCGAAGTTGATACGTTCTCTCTCCTCAGGACTTAGGTGTCCATTATCGTAGTAATAAGCATCCTGATAAAGAATAGAAACTGAGTCTTTGGGTAATAGGTTGATGATTTTTTTTACTACCGTAGTTTTACCGGAGCCTGAGCCCCCTGCTATTCCAATAATCAGCATTCTAAATTTTTTTGCGAAAATAAGGACTTTATAAAAAAGCCGGAGCAAATTCACTCCGGCTGTATTTGCGGTATAAAATAGTCTAAATCAGACAAGGAAACTAAGCAGAATACCAGCAGCCACTGCACTTCCAATTACACCGGCCACATTAGGTCCCATGGCATGCATTAGCAGATGGTTGGTTTTATCATATTCAAGCCCGATAATCTGCGATACCCTTGCACTATCAGGTACAGCTGAGACCCCGGCGTTTCCGATAAGCGGATTGATTTTATTTTCAGGTTTTAGGAAAAGGTTGATGAACTTTACAAACAAAACCCCACCTGCCGTGGCCACCATGAAGGAAAAGGCACCCAAGGCGAAAATTCCTATAGATTTGGGATTGAGGAAGTTGGTGGCTTGAGTAGAAGCCCCTACTGTGAGACCAATGAGAATCGTGACAATATCGATAAGCGGACCTTTGGCCGTATCGGCAAGGCGCTTGGTAACCCCGCTTTCCTTTAGCAAATTTCCGAAAAAGAGCATTCCCAGGAGGGGCAAACCCGACGGTACGATAAATGCAGTGAGCAGAAAACCGATTATGGGGAACATGATTTTCTCGGTCTTTGAAACCACTCTGGGGGGTTTCATGCGAATGACTCTTTCTTTGGGGGTGGTGAGTAGGCGCATGATAGGGGGCTGAATGACCGGCACCAGAGCCATATATGAATAGGCAGAAATGGCAATGGCACCCATGAGCTCCGGGGCTAGTTTGGATGAGAGAAAGATAGCTGTTGGACCATCTGCACCTCCAATAATGCCAATAGCACCTGCCTCGCTGGGACTAAAACCAAGAGCCAGAGCGGCCATGTAGGCCCCGAAAATACCCAACTGCGCAGCCGCACCAATTAATATCAGCCTGGGATTGGAAAGTAGAGCCGAAAAATCTGTCATGGCTCCAATTCCCAAAAAAATCAAAGGAGGATAAAGCCCTTGGATAACTCCAAAGTAGAGATAGTTGAGGACGCTGCCCGATTCATAGATGCCAATTTTCAACCCCGGATAAAAGGGAATATTTCCTACAATAATACCAAAGCCAATAGGTACCAGCAGAAGAGGCTCATATTCCTTGGTGATGGCCAAATAGATGAATAATAATCCCACCAGGATCATGATGATGTGCCCGGCCGTTACATTGGCAAAGGCCGTATATCCCATAAATTGCTGCAAATGTTCCAGGATAAATCCAATAAAACTCTCGCTTGCAATCATAGGTTAGTCTCCTATTTCTATTAAAACATCCCCTTCCATGACCGCGTCGCCTTTATGCTTGAATATCCTAACCACGCGGCCTTCCTTATCAGAATCTAAGTTGTTTTCCATTTTCATGGCCTCGAGCACAATGACTCTTTGACCCATTTTTACAAAATCACCTTCTCTTACGAGCACGTCGAGCACAGTGCCGGGTAAAGGCGACTTAATATGTCCTGTTCCTTTGGGGGCCCCGGGTGTGCTGGTCTTCGATACGGCTGGATGTGAGTCAGTGGTGGGCACTGCTACACTTCTTACAAGTTTGGGCGTCTTGGTAGGTGTGAGTTCTTTGTCTACTTCTACCATATAGGTGGTTCCGTTTATTTCGATGGTGGCCGTATTGTCTTCTATGTTGATGATCTCGGCCTCATATTGGTTGCCGTGTATTTTAAATTTAAATTTTTTCATGGGTACATTAATTGGGGTTTATCGAGGGGAATGTCGCAATCCATAAATTTTTGAGCTCCAGGGAGAATAGAGACGTGAGACCCTTTGAATTGTTAGTACAGTAGCTTCATGGTCATGTATCTGCTGCTGATAAAGATGAAGCGCAAGAGCAATGGCTGCTGCCACTTCGCCGGGGATCTCCTCAGCTTGTGTAGTAGAGGGTGTTTCTTCCTGTTTTTTCTTCCTAAAGAGACTTTTTACATTGAAATTGTATACCTTGTTGATATTCTTGAAAATTAGACTCAGGAGTGCCAGAGCTGAAAATACCACGCTCATAGCAATAATGGCCATAGCAAATCCGGAAGGGTCCATTTTTCCAAATTTTTCAGCTGAGGTTTCCCTTTCGACGGTAACATTGGTGGCCTTGGGCGTAGTTTTGTCCAGAAACCCCAGTTCCGATCCTCCATCTTCCAACCTTCCATAACTTATGTCAGCCTGAGGATGGTCAGGAATATTCATTTTATCCACCAGAGTTTTTCCATTCGATTCGAAAAGGGCCACTACTTTAGAGTTTTGCAACTCGAAGTTGAGGTGAAGAATGCCATGGGTGGGTTTATTGTTGGCAAAGAAGACGATATACCCTCTTGGCGGTATCACAGTCCTTGGATCCCCTTTGGGAATTTTATATTTCCGTGGATTGCTCAGGTCGTTGGTCAAAAACATGCCACCGATGTCCACCGGTGCATAAGAGGCATTGAAAATCTCAATCCATCCGTTGCGTTCGCCAAAGTCGTCGATGTAGTTCGAATCGTTAATAATGAGTATTTCATTAATAAACAGCGACTTGTGTCTTTGGCTGTACCCAAGCAGCGGAAAGATGATCAGTACTAGTATGAACAGTTTCTGCCTTGTCATGGGTATATTTTTTATAACGGAAGGTTGGAGTGTTTTTTGGGCGGATTAACATCCTTCTTGGTGGCCAGGGTCTGAAATGCGCGTATAATTCTAAATCGGGTATTGCGCGGTTCAATTACATCGTCAATAAATCCATACCTGGCGGCATTGTAAGGATTGGCAAATTTCTCTTTGTATTCCTGCTCAGCTTTCAGGATATAGGCCTCTTTTTCGGCCGGGTCGGTGATTTCCTGTATTTTTTTGCTATGAAGAATTTCAATGGCGCCTTTGGGGCCCATGACGGCTATTTCAGCAGTAGGCCATGCGTAGTTGATATCGCCTCTTAAATGCTTGGAGCTCATCACATCGTAAGCTCCACCGTATGCTTTTCTGAGAATCACGGTTACTTTGGGTACAGTGGCTTCTCCATATGCATACAGTAGCTTGGCTCCATGGATGATAATTCCGCCGTACTCCTGAGCGGTTCCAGGCAAAAAACCAGGTACATCTACGAGGGTAAGTATAGGAATGTTGAAAGCATCGCAGAAACGTACAAAACGGGCAGCCTTTCTTGAGGCGTTGATGTCGAGCACACCGGCCAGGTAGTTGGGCTGGTTGGCAACAATTCCCACTGACATTCCATTAAACCTGGCAAAACCGATGACTATATTGGGGGCATAATGGCGTTGTATTTCCAGAAACTCGTTGTTGTCAGCCAAGCTATGAATAATGTCTTTGACTTCGTAGGGTTTGTTAGGATTTTCAGGGATGATGTAATTGAGGGTATCATCGAGACGGTCGATGGGGTCGGTATTGGGCAGGGTAGGAGGGTCTTCCAGGTTGTTTTGAGGAAGATAGCTTAAGAGCTTGCGAATCAGCAAGATGCCCTCTTGTTCGTCGTCAGCTACAAAATGTGTTACACCTGATTTGGCCCCATGTACCATGGCTCCGCCCAGTTCTTCTTCAGTAACCACTTCGCCGGTAACTGTTTTTACCACCTTGGGCCCGGTTACGAACATGTAGCTGGTGTTTTTACTCATGATGATAAAATCGGTAAGAGCCGGGGAATAAACGGCTCCACCTGCACATGGACCAAAAATGGCTGATATTTGAGGAATAACACCCGAGGCAAGTATGTTGCGCTCAAAGATTTCAGCATATCCTGCCAGGCTTAAAACCCCCTCCTGAATACGGGCTCCACCACTGTCGTTGATTCCAATGACAGGAGCGCCTACTTTCATCGCCTGATCCATCACCTTGCAGATTTTCTTGGCAAAAGATTCAGAAAGTGAGCCTCCAAACACAGTGAAATCCTGCGAGAATACATAAACTACGCGACCATCAATGGTTCCATGGCCCGTTACAACCCCATCCGACAGGTACTGCTGTTCCCCAAGTCCAAAATCAGTGCAGCGATGAGTAACAAACATGTCGAATTCCTCGAAGCTTCCTTCGTCAAGTAAAAGCTCAATTCTCTCGCGGGCAGTTAGTTTTCCCTTGGCATGCTGGGCATCTATGCGTTTTTGTCCTCCTCCCAGCGCTGCTTTTTCACGTCGATCGAGCAGATCCTTAATTTTGTCTTCTATGGCCATAGCTCGCTTTATTTTTGTTTGTTTTCACACAGTTCGGTGAGTACTCCGCCCGTCGATTTTGGATGCAGAAATGCAATGTGCAGTCCTTCAGCGCCCAATCGGGGCTGCTTATCTATCAGTTGTATTCCACGGGCCGCTGCTTCTTCTAAAGCAGCTTCAATATTTTTCGTTGCAAAGGCAATGTGGTGAATTCCTTCTCCTTTTTTTTCAATGAATTTTCCTATCGGCCCCTCTGGATCGGTTGATTCTAGTAGCTCTATCTTGGTTTGGCCCACTATGAAGAAGGCTGTTTTTACTTTTTGATCCTTCACTTCCTCTACAGCGTAGCATTTCAGTCCCAGTACGCCTTCCCAGTATGGAAGGCTTTCTTCAATGCTTTTTACGGCAATTCCAATGTGTTCAATATGAGTTATTTCCATCACGGTGCGTTTTTTAAAAATTTGCCGCAAAGGTATGCTTTATTCTTTGTTAAAAAAAGTTAAACGACTCCCAAAAGTCTTGATTTTGATATATTTATAAAATTACATCTGAAGAATATTTCGTTTTTCTCCAAAAACTTCGCGGTTTAATATTTGATTTTCAATGTTTCTTGTAAGAATACTGAAAATGGTTATCGCAATCGATTGCAGTGTAACTATTAGGTCTTTTCTTCGTCAAAAAAAAAAATTCTTTTAAAGGTTTTGATATGAAAACATTCAAACTAACTCAGATTTGGCTTGTTTTAATGGGAATAACCCTTGTATTTATGGCATGCAACTCTTCAAAAATTGAGAAAGCTCCATTAATTCCACTTAAGGATTTTTTCCGTAATCCGGAGAAAACCAGTTACAGAATCTCCCCCGATGGTAAATACTATTCGTGGCTGGCTCCCTATCAGAGTCGGCTCAACATCTTTGTTCAGGAAATTGGCAAAGATTCGGCTATTCGCCTTACTTCTGAAACCGATCGCGATATTGCTGGTTATTTCTGGGTAAGTGGAAATCGCCTTCTTTTCCTGAAAGATACCGGAGGCGATGAGAACTTCCGTCTTTATGGCGTCAATGTAGATGGTTCAAATTTAGTATGCTTGACTGATTTTCAAGGAGTCCGTACCCAGATAATTGACGATTTGGAAGACGATCCCGAACATGTAATTATTGGACTCAATAAACGAAATCCGGAAGTATTCGATGCGTATCGTCTAAATGTCGTTACGGGTCAGCTTGACCTTATTGGAGAAAATCCGGGCAACATAGTTAATTGGATGACGGATCATGACGGCAAGCTCAGAGTTGCTACTGCCATGGCCCCCGATGGTATCAGCTCTGTTTTGCTCTATCGCGACAACGAAAGCCAGCCTTTTAAAGAAGTAATAACTACCAGTTTCAAGGATCAACTCAGTCCGCAATTTTTTACTTTCGATAATAAGAATCTTTACGTCTCCACCAATCTGGGTCGCGACAAGGCGGTAATTGCCGAATTCGACCCACAGACAGCTCATGAGATCAAAGTACTCTACGAGAACACCGCCTATGATGTGGATGGTCTGGCATACTCACGCAAAAGAAAAGTGCTCACTTATGCTTCTTTTGAAGGCTATAAAAATGAGTACTTCTTCTTCGATGAATGGATGAAAGGGATTTACGACAAAGTTGCCTCCCTGCTGCCCGGATACGAAATAGCTTTTACTTCAAGTACCCGCAACGAAGACAGGTTCATTATTCGCACCTATAGCGACAAGTCGCTGGGGGCTTATTATATCTATAATGTGAATACCGGCAAGCTCGATAAGCTGGCCGACGTAAGCCCCTGGCTCAATGAAGAACATATGGCAAGTGTGAATCCTATTGAATATCAGAGCCGGGATGGATTAAAATTAAGAGGCTACCTCACGCTGCCCAAGGGATACACCATGAAGAATGCTCACAACCTTCCGGTGGTAGTCAATCCTCATGGAGGTCCATGGGCTAGAGATAGCTGGGGATTTAATCCCGAAGTGCAGTTTCTGGCCAACCGCGGCTATGCTGTTTTGCAGATTAATTTTCGTGGCTCCACAGGGTATGGCAAAGAATTTTGGATGAAATCATTCAAGCAATGGGGCCAGGCTATGCAGGACGATATTACCGACGGGGTCCGTTGGCTCATTGATCAGGGTATTGCCGACCCGAAACGCATTGCCATTTATGGAGGGAGCTATGGCGGTTATGCCACACTGCAGGGTATTGTTAAAGATCCTGACCTTTATGCCGCAGCTATCGACTATGTAGGGGTGAGTAACTTGTTTACCTTCATGAAAACCATTCCTCCATACTGGAAACCTTATCTTGAGATGATGTACGAGATGGTTGGTCATCCTGAAAAGGACAGTGTGATGCTGGCGCAAAACTCACCCGCCCTCAATGCAGATAAGATTAAAACGCCTTTGCTCATAGCACAGGGTGCCAACGACCCAAGAGTCAACAAAGCTGAATCGGACCAGATGGTAGAGGCTCTGAGAAAAAGAGGCATTGAAGTAGAATATATTGTAAAGGACAATGAAGGCCACGGCTTCCATAACGAAGAAAATCAATTCGAGTTTTATGAGGCTATGGAAAGATTTCTGGCCCAGCACCTGGGAGAAGCAAAGAAAAATTAAGTGCTTGCTTTCCTTTTTGGAAAGATGATTAGAGATAACAATTCCCTGACCGGGCTGGCTTTGCGGTTTAACTTGGCCCATGGGCTGAAAACCAAAGCTAGCCTGGTTAGTTTTACTGTGCATCAGCTTTTCCGAAACAGCAGCCGGGCATGTTACACGACTTATTGATGGCTAAAAAATTTTTTGGACCCAATTCTTGAGAAATCAGGCATTTTACTCATGGTCTTTGCCTGAAGCCGGTTCCTGAGGGCCTTTATCCGGTTTTTCCTGCTTTTTATTGATGTGATTCATGGTGCGTTGCAGCCCGATATTAATCCACATCAGGATGGCTTCGGCTGCAGCGGGAATTACTTGAAGCATAATAGATTCTTCCTCTCGGGTCCAGCGCCCCAATACATATTCAACCTGCATACCCCGAGGAAAATTGCTGCCGATGCCGATGCGCAGCCGTGGAAAATTTTCGGTTTGCAGAATTTCAATGATGTGATTTAATCCATTGTGTGAGCCTCCGCTACCTTTAGGCCTTAAACGGATAGTACCCAGAGGGAGGTCGAGGTCATCGTAAACCACCAAAAGGTTCTCAAGCGCTATGTTTTCTTTTTCCATCCAGTACCTGACGGCTTTTCCGCTTAGGTTCATGTAGGTATTGGGCTTGATGAGAATAAGGTTCTTGCCCCGGTATCGGAGCCGGGTAACGTCAGCATACCGGTCAGTGGCAAATAGGGCTCCGGCCTTCTGAGCCAGTGCGTCTACTACAAGAAAACCCGCGTTATGCCGTGTATTGGCATATTCCGAACCGGGATTTCCTAATCCAGCAATCAGGTAATTCATATCCGCCTGTTGATTAGCAAAGGTCAGAATTGATGATGGTAAAAAAAACTGTACCATCCAACGTGAGGGATGATACAGTTAGCCATTGATAATTCAAATAGTCTTATTTCCCTGATTCCTGGGCCATTGCAGCACGCGTGGGCAGTACAGCCACAATTACCGATGACGGATTGTCCAGGAAAGTCAGGTTTTCATTTTTCATATCAGATACTCTGATAGAGTTGTTGATATCGAGTGAGGAAATGTCGATGGTGATATGTTCGGGCAAGTGTTCTATAAGCCCTTTTACCTTCAGTTTACGGAATTTTTTTACAAGTTTTCCTCCTTTAAGTACCCCAACGCTGTTTCCTGTAATTTTGAGCGGCAGGCTGACAACCACTGGTTTTTCTGGTTTTACTTCGAGTAGGTCAACATGTAGAATGGCGTCGGTAACCGGATGAAATTGCACTTCCTGCAAGATGGCAAGATGCTTTTCTCCGTTTACATCAAGGTTAATAAGATTCACATCGGGGGTAAAAACAGCTTTTGCCAGCTGTTTTTCTGCAATTGAAAGCAGCTTTTGTTCTCCATGGCCATACAGAGCCACCGGCACTAGGCCTTCCTTGCGAACCTGCTTTGCACCTTTCTTCCCTACGTTCTCCCTTTGAGAACCGCTCATAGAAATAGTTTTCATTTCAGGTCTTTTTTAAATGATTTGAATGTGTTGATTTTATTATTGATTAAAAGGGGTGCAAAGGTAGGCAAATTCTTATTGTCTCCCAAATCTTTGGGCGATGCTTTTAATAGCCGTTTGATGCGGTTTGGGATTTTCTTTCAATCTCCGAAGGTATATCCGCCATAAGGGCTTATCCATCGATTAGGGAATATATCAGAGAATGGTTGAAAAATCGAAATGGGAACTGATAGATTTGAAGCGATGAACCCTATCAATTACATCGGCAAAGAGAGGAGCTGAGGAGATCACTTTAATTTTTTCTGTCTCTTGCACCGGAAAGGTATCGGTGACAATCACTTCTGTGAGCTTAGAGTTGTGAATCCGTTCGAGAGCCGGACCTGAGAAAACTGGGTGGGTGGCCAGGGCCCTCACAGAGTTGGCCCCTTGATCCATCATGAGTTCTGCGGCCTTGCAGATGGTTCCTGCTGTATCGATGATGTCATCTACCAAGACGATATCTTTTCCTTCCACGTCACCTATAATGGTCATTTTTTCAACCTGATTAGCCTTGGCTCGTTGTTTGAAGCAAATGACCAGTTCGCTGTTGAGGAATTTAGCGTAGGCTGCTGCCCGCTTAGCTCCACCGGTGTCAGGCGAAGCCATAGTAAGGTTGGGCAGATTCATCTTCTTGAGAAAGGGAACGAATAGAGTGGATGCATAGAGGTGGTCCACCGGAAAATTAAAAAAACCCTGTATCTGGTCGGAGTGTAAGTCCATGGTTATAATTCGGTTAACACCGGCAGCCGATAATAAGTCAGCTACCAACTTTGCACCAATAGCTACCCGAGGCTTATCTTTACGGTCCTGACGAGCAAAACCATAATAGGGAATAACCGCCACTATGCGCTTGGCCGATGCACGTTTGGCTGCATCAACCATCATAAGAAGTTCAAATAGATTATCTGAGGGGGCAAAGGTTGACTGTACAATGAAAATATCGTTGCCCCTTACGGTCTCCTCAAATGAAACCTGGAATTCTCCGTCGCTGAATGTGGTGAATTTGATTTTGCCAAGCTCCTGCCCGTATATTTTGGCAATTTTCTCTGCCAGGTAGCGGCTTGCTCTGCCAGAGAAGATGTTGACTTTGGTTTTTGCCATTGTTTTAGGTTGTTTGAGTAGTAGCGAAAAGCCCGGTGCAAAATTACGCCAATCCTTCATGTTTTTAATGCAATGGTCGCAAACCGCTTTTTTTGATTTCTAAAAACCCATATAAATTTCTGATTATTCCATTTTTAAAATTTAAAAGATGAGAAGGAATTCCCTAACATATGAACAAGAATTCTTAATGCAATTGGAAAATTGGAATTAAGCGGGTTTTTATTAATTTTGCACCGGTTTTACAGTTTTAGCCCGGATGGCGGAACTGGTAGACGCGTTGGTCTCAAAAACCAATGGGGTAAATCCCGTGCCGGTTCGATTCCGGCTCCGGGTACTTATCAACCCTTGTATGTAAGCCACTACTCGGCTCGATACAAGGGTTTTTTCTTTAGTAGTGCCCCGGTGCGCAGAATCACATCATTTTACCTCTACGAAATTTCCCTGGGAAAATCCGTTTATTAGCTCTACAGCAATATTAAGAGTCTTTGATTGGGTCAGGGTTTCCTGCGTTTTCCTATTCCATGGGAATTGCCGAATTTTTTTGAAAAGGTGCTTTGTAATTAGCTGTATTAAATAATCACAGGGTGGTCGATGAGGTCGGGTCTGTTGAATCCTGGAATTATCGAAAATATAATTCACACAGTTTTTTCGGCCTCTCCTCCTGTCCTCCTCCCGCCATGGGGCAAAAGGATATGTTATAAAGGGATGCGCAGAGCTAAAGGAAATATCATTGAAAGGCAAAGTTCTTATATAATGCACTGGCTCTGCAAAGGCTGACCCAGGGGCTGCACCGCAATTTCCTTGCGCGACAACGGGATGGGTGTTTTCGCGTGTATGCATCACCCTCTTTTGTCGCCCAATGGCAAATGGGTTGAGGAGAAAATGGGGTGAAATCTGTCTGGATTATTTTACCAGGCCGGCAAAGCCCATGAAAGCAAGGGAGAGCAGACCGGCAGTTACCAGAGCAATAGGTACACCTTTCATTCCTTTGGGCACATCGTTAATTTCGAGTTGTTCGCGAATGCTGGCAAAAACCACAAGGGCCAACGAGAATCCTATAGCCATGGCTATAGCGAAAACGACACTCTCTACAAGATGGTAGTTGCGTTTGATGACCATAATAGCTACCCCCAGGACGGCACAGTTGGTGGTGATGAGGGGTAGGTAAAGACCCAGGGCCTGGTAAAGCGGCGGGCTGACTTTTTTCAGGATAATTTCAACCATTTGCACCAGGGCAGCGATTACCAGAATATAGGAAATGGTTTGCAGGAACCCGATGTTAAGTGGAATCAGAATGTATTGATTGATAAGGAAAGTTACGAGGGTGGCAATAGCCATCACGAAAATAACGGCGGCACCCATGCCCAGAGAGGTAGAAATTCGCGTGGATACTCCCAAAAACGGGCAAATGCCTAAAAACTGGGTCAGAACGATATTGTTGACCAGGATGGCTGATATTATGAGTAGTAAATATTCCATGGGTTACGATTTTGCGGGTTTGGAAAGTTGGTTGATGATGGCAATTAGAAAACCCAGGGTGATGAAAGCACCGGGAGCAAGAATGAAAATCAATATGCCGTCGGCATTGGCAGGGATAAATTTATGACCAAAAATAGAGCCACTCCCCAGTATTTCGCGCACAGAACCAAGTAATGTAAGGGCAAAGGCAAAGCCCAGGCCCATGCCAAGTCCATCGATGAGAGAACTGAGGAGAGCGTTGCGTGAGGCAAATGCTTCGGCGCGACCCAATACGATACAGTTTACCACAATGAGCGGGATAAAAATCCCCAACTGCTCGTGCAGGCCAGGTGCATAAGCTGCCATAACCAGGTCAACAATGGTTACAAAAGTGGCGATAACCACAATGAAAGCCGGGATACGCACCTTATCGGGGATGAAATTTTTGAGCAATGAAATCATGATGTTTGACATCACCAAAACAAAAGTAGTAGCCAGCCCCATGCCCAAGCCATTGAGGGCAGAGGAGGAGACCCCGAGGGTAGGGCACATGCCTAATACCAGTACAAACACTGGATTTTCTTTGATAAATCCCTTGATAAAATTTTTCCACTGGTTCATTTTTCTCCTCCTTTCTTTTGGTTTTCCCAGGCCCGCTGTACCGCATCGCAAAATGCCCGCGAGCTGATGGTGGCAGCAGTAATAGCCTCAATAGTTCCCTGGTCTTTGGTGACTTTTACCCTCTGGCCGGTGAGTTCACCAATATTAAGGTTTTTAAATTGGTCCTTAAACTTGGGTTCCGCCAATTTGGTCCCCAATCCTGGTGTTTCTTTGTGTGCCAAAACGGCAATGTCGTTGATGGAACCATCGGCCTTGAATCCCACCATAATGCCGATATATCCTGAGAAACCCTTGTAGGAATAAGTTTGTACAGCCGTGCCTACCAGCGAATCGCCTTTTAGGCCGCGGTAAATGATAAGTGAATCAGGGCCATCAGCAGGCATCACCGCCAGTCGTTCGAGACGATCGAAAGGAGGTATAACCTGTCGGATGGCATTTTCTGTTTTTATCCGCGCTGCAGCTGCTATAGGCTCCTTGGTAAGATTATACACTCCGGCCAGGGCAGCACTGGCCACGAGAGTAATAATCAGCAATGTGCTGATCATGTTGGAAAGCGATGATTCTTTTTTTGCCATAATTATTTTACCTCCCCGAATCTTTTGGGTTTGAAAGCTCTGTTGATAAGGGGAACAAATGCATTCATGATAAGAATAGCGAAGGAAACGCCTTCAGGATATGCGCCGAAAACCCGGATAAGAATGGTGAGTACCCCGCATCCGATTCCAAATACAATCTGCCCCCAGGGGGTCATAGGAGAGGTAACCATGTCGGTGGCCATGTAAATGGCCCCAAGCAGAAGGCCTCCTGCTAAAATGTGAAATACGGGATCGATATACCGCTCAGGGTTGACCCACCAGAGAATAGCAGCAAATATAAAGCTGGTAAGTATATAACTTACAGGAATATGCCAGGTGATGATGCGACGGTAGAGGAGATAGATGCCTCCAATTATCAGGGCTATGGCAGAAACCTCTCCTAAGGACCCTCCTATTTCTCCCCAGAAAAGGTTTTCGTATGTGGGTAGTTTGATTTGTGATATGGTTTCCCCCATAGCCAGGTGTGTTTTCAAGGTGCCCAGCGCAGTGGGTCCTGTGAGACCATCAAAGTGGAGAAAGGCCATTCGGCTTTCGATAGGTCTGGGCCACGTGGTCATGCTTACGGGGAAGGAGATAAGTAAAAATACACGGGCAACCAGCGCTGGATTGAAAATGTTCTTGCCCAGGCCCCCAAACGTCATTTTAGCAATCCCTATAGCAACCAGGCTTCCGATAATTACCTGCCACCAGGGCAATGATGAGGGTACGTTGAAGGCAAGCAACAGCCCGGTTACAACAGCTGAACCATCACTTAGAGTGGGCTGCTGGTGAAGCAGGTATTTCTGGATCAGATATTCAGCCGCTAGGCAAGAGGCTATAGCAATAAGGGTCACAAACAAGGAAGAAATACCGAAATACCACAGAGAAACCAGCCATGCAGGTATAAGGGCAATGACTACCCCCCACATGATGGATTTTATTGACATTTCGCCGTGCACATGCGGCGACCCTGAGACTATGAGCTGATTCATGGTTTAGTTTTTTCTGGAACGAATGATCTGGTTCACTTTGTATTTTCCAAGCCGTATGTGGTCGAGCAGGGGACGGGCCGAAGGACAGGTGTATTGACACGACCCGCACTCGATGCAATCAAGTATATATTCGTTTTCAGCTATATCAAAACGACCGATTTCGGACACGCGGGCTAAAAGATAGGGCTGTAGTCCCATCGGACATACGCTGATACATTTGCCACAACGGATGCACGGCTCCACTTTTTCCCGATAAGCCTCTTCGCGATTAAGCACCAAAATGCCCGATGTACCCTTAACCACCGGTACTTCGGGACTCAGGAGTGCCTTTCCCATCATGGGTCCACCGTTGATGATTTTGCCTGCCTTCTCTGGATTCCATCCTGCTTTTTCCAATAATGTAATGATGGGAGTTCCAATTCTCACCAGGAAATTGGAAGGATTTTGCACATTAGGGCCTGTGATGGTAACTATTCGCTCAATCAGGGGTTTGTTTTTCTGGACAGCTTCGTATACTGCAAAGGCTGTTCCTACGTTTTGTACCACGCATCCCACTTCAATGGGGAGCTTTCCCGAAGGAACTTCCCGACCGGTGAGTGCTGCAATCAGTTGTTTTTCGCCACCTTGCGGATATTTTACTTTTAGGGCATGAACCTCAATGCCAGGATAGTCGTCAGCGGCTATGGATAATGCCTCAATGGCATCAGGCTTGTTGTTTTCTATGCCGATTAAGGCTTTTTCCACGCCAAGCGCTTTCATCAGTAAGCGGATACCCACAATAATTTCAGCGGGTTTTTCGAGCATCAACCGATGGTCTGAGGTTAGATAAGGCTCGCACTCCACTCCGTTGATTATGAGGTATTCGGCTTTTTTACCCTGAGGAATCATGAGCTTTACATGGGTGGGGAAAGTAGCGCCTCCCATACCCACTATGCCTTTTTCTTTTATCTTTTCTATGATTTCAGGGCCTTCTAGGGTAATATCTTTATGGAGCTCAGTGCTCAGGTCGATATCTGGATCCCATTCGTCACCTTCGGAAGTGATAAAAATAGCCGGCCTGCGGTATCCCGAAGCATCGAGAAACTCGTCGATCTTCTCCACTTTACCCGATACCGGAGCATGAATATGGGACGAAATGAAGGCCTCGCCCGTGGCAATCAGTTGGCCGGTTTTAACCACATCGCCTTTTTTAACCAGGGGTTTTGAGGGTACCCCAAGGCTCTGACTCAGCGGTACAACAACTTTGGCCGGAAGGGGCAACACCTCAATAGGCTTGCCGGCTGATAACTTGTTTTCGTGCGGGTGAACACCACCTATTGCAAATGTCTTCAAGGTAATGCCTCCTATATTTTTGGATGATTGTCAGGATAATTAACCTTCAGCCTCCACCGCCTCAGATTGAGCAGGCTTGCGGGGTGGGAAATTGATTTCGTGTATGGCATTTGTTGGGCACACTTCCACACACTTACGGCATAGCTTGCACTTCTGCGGATCGATATACGCCAGATTGTTTTCGAGAGTGATGGCTTCGAAAGGACATACCTGCACACACTTTCCGCATCCTATGCATGCTACTTCACAATTCTTACGGGCTACCGCACCTTTTTCCTTATTTACACAGGAAACAAAAATTCTGCGGTCTTTTTTGCCTTTGGGTCTAAGCTCAATGATGCCCCTCGGACAGGCCTTTACACAGGCTCCACATGCCGTGCATTTATCGTTTACTTCAGGAAGCCCGGTTTCGGCGTTAATGAATATGGCATCGAACTGGCAGGCTTTGACACAATCACCTAAACCCAGACAGCCGTAAGGACACCCCCCTTCCCCCGAAAAAGTAATGTGA
This sequence comes from Bacteroidales bacterium, assembly GCA_049969475.1. GTDB lineage: Bacteria > Bacteroidota > Bacteroidia > Bacteroidales > TTA-H9 > UBA2030. The sequence goes on from JBMFOU010000001.1 coordinate 24,349, forward strand.
GCAAAAGCGCAGCTATCCACTCCCTGGTAGCTCACTTTAGCAGGTGAGTGGGTTTGCGACCCATTGCATCTCACAACAGCAATCATGGGCTCAGTCAGTTGCACCTCAAGTCCCATTATTTCACCGATTTTTTTCATTACTTCGGCTCCCCCCACCGGGCAGTTGAATCCTTCCAGACTTCCTGTTTTAACAATGGATTCAGCAAAATTCTTACACCCTGCATATCCGCATCCTCCACAGTTGGCCTGAGGCAATACTTCGCTCACGATATCTATGCGGGGATCCTCGGCTACTTGAAATTTTTTAGCTACTATGTACAATATTCCGGCTGATATAACCCCAATGCTTACCAGTGTAATGACGGAATATAAAATGGTTGCGCTCACAACTATTAGTGTTTATCGCGGACTTTCAACAGAGTCCCTGGTTAACGCAGCAAAAGTATTAAACCCCGTACAATTAGGTTAAAATCAGAGGTTAAGACTAAAATTGTTTTAAATAAATGGTTTACAGTTTTTTATGTAATACAACCATCAAAGTCGCATATATATCAATAAGTTAATGAGATATTAAAATCAGATATTTACTCTTTATTATTAGAATTCTTCTAAATTATTGCTCATCGAGTGGGAAACAAAGCTGAACTGCATTCTATGGTTTGAGATTCTTCTTCTGTCATAGGCCGAAGGGAGAATTTATATTTCTTCTCGATGAAAGGTCTGAGAAGCCAGAGCGCCGAGTAGTAGAGTACCAGGAAGAGCAAAACCCCTACACCGGCCATTCCTTCAGAAACTTTTCCTGAAAGAATAAATAACACCATAAGAATGAGTACCACCGGAAGCACATAAGCCCAAATAATGGCTGTTGTCCCTTGTTTCTCGGGCATTTCAACCCATACTTTATCTCCCGGTTTCAAATTATTTAGTTCCGATCTTTGGTTTATAATTATTTCTTTTTCTGATACATCAGCCATGGTGCAGGCCCCTTTCGCATGGCACGCAGCACATGCCGATTCAGCCAGTATCATTACCCTGATTTGTTTCTCCTCAATAGCTGAGATGACCCCCTGACGGGCAATTTTCTTTTGCATAAAATAAGGACATTAGCTTCGCAGGCAAAATTATCTGTATTACCTTTAAGGCAGCAAACTTAATATTCAAAACCATGGATAAGAACAAAGCTATCAACATTTTAAAAGAAGCTATTTTGCTGGAACGCAGGGGAAAAGCCTTCTACGCTCAGGCTGCAGCTACCACCCAGAGTGAAGCTGCTCGTCGTATTTTCACCATGATGTCAGAAGAAGAGGATGAGCATATTCACTACCTGACTACTCAATTTCAGCACTTTATGCAATATGAAGAATTTGTGAAACCCGAACCACCAGCACACGATTCTCATGAGGAAGTGGCCATGAAAGTGCTGAGTGAAGACTTTAAAAAGCAAGTGAATGCTGCCGGCTTTGAAGCTGCCGCCATAGCTGCAGCCATGGATTTCGAGATGCGTGCCGTAAAGGTATATGCCGACCGGGCCGCCGAAACCGATGATCCCAAGGAAAAAGAACTTTATATGATTTTAGCTGATTGGGAAAAAGGTCATCATGAAATACTTAAGCGGCTTAATGACGAACTGAAAGAAAGCATCTGGCACGACAATCAGTTTTGGCCCTTTTAGAATCCTGAATGCTTGAGCGAATGAAGCAGATAATGCTTTTATAGGCAAGTATTAAAAGGATTAAGGCTTTATTAATCAATGTGTTTTTTGTTTAGTTGGAGCATTTTCTGATGCAAAATAAACACCTGTGATTCTCAGGTTATGAATGCGTGTTTATTCTTTTCAAGTTTTAATCACCTCTTAACGAATAGATAGGTGGTCTCATCATTATTTCTCCATCATCTTGTTCATCATTCATAGTTCATTTTCGTAAACAATCAATTTTGTTTAAATGACCGACTCGCTGCGCAAAGCCATTCTTACTGTTTTAGAGCGGAATTTAAATATCCGGGTGGATTTACTTGGGAGTCGTCCACAAGGGGGAGGCGACATCAATAAGGCCCTGCGATTAGATACCTCAGCCGGCTGTTTTTTTATAAAATTCAACAATGCTCAGCGTTATCCAGGAATGTTTAAGCTCGAGGCAGATGGGCTGAACCTAATGCGTAAAACACAAACAGTTTTTGTGCCCGAGGTAATTGGATATGGAGATGATGGACAGGACGCCTTTCTTTTGCTGGAGTTCCTGGAGTCAGGCCACCGAAGCAATCAGGCCATGGAGGAGGCTGGCCGTCTGCTTGCCCTGATGCACCGCCATTCTTCCCCGCGGTTCGGTCTTGAACACGATAACTATATTGGATCGTTGCCACAGAAGAATACTCCGTATGAGCGTTGGACCGATTTTTTTGTTGCGTGCCGAATTGAGCCTATGCTCAGAAAAGCGAGAGACAAAGGTTTGGCCGACCAGAAAATGCAACGCGGGTTTGAACACCTTTTCTCTCGTCTCGATGAACTTATACCTGCCGAGCCCCCTGCCCTGGTGCACGGCGATTTGTGGGGAGGCAACTACCTGGCTGCCTCCAATTCCAGAGTTTATCTGATCGATCCTGCTGTTTACTACGGTAATCGAGAAATGGACTTGGCCATGACCCGCCTCTTCGGCGGATTTCCCGATGCTTTTTATGAAGGATATGCCTCGGAATATCCACTACAGGCTGGATGGGTGCAGCGTACCGAGATTCACAATCTTTATCCCTTACTGGTGCATGTTAATCTTTTCGGCGGTGGATATGTTTCGTCAGTAGCCTCAATTGTAGGTCGGTTTTACTGATACTCCTGTTTGTTCTTATGTTCCTGGAAATTATTTGTGTTTTCAATAAACAAAAAGCAACCTTTGTCGTTGACTTATAATAAAATCAAAAACAACGGATATGAAAAAGATTCTTGTGTTATATTGGCCCGAACGGGGCAACGTAGAGCATTGCGCAGTTAAAATAAAAAACGTTCTGGGGAATGATGCCACCTTGAAATCGCTTAAAACGGTTAATGAATCTGATATTCAGGAGGCTGACCTCATCATTGCTGGATGTTCTACGGTAGGTGCAGAGACGTGGAAAGACACTTCAAGAGACAACGAATGGTCTCCTTTTTTGATTTCCGAAAAGGGCCAGCTTCTCAAGGGTAAGAAAGTGGCATTGTTTGGCCTGGGCGACCAAGTTTCGTACCCCAATCATTTTGTTGATTTTATGGGTGTCTTAAAGAAGGAATTTGATCGACTGGGGGCTACCGTGATCGGGCGTTGGCCTACAGATGGTTATAAATTTGATGCATCTGAGGCTGTTGAAGGCGATTATTTTGTGGGTTTAGCCCTCGATGAAGATTGGCAAAGTGAACTAACTGAAAGTAGGATTAATCGATGGACTGAGCAGATTCGAAAAGATATATAAACGATTGGTTTATTTTGAATATAAAGAAACCCGTGGGCCATTAACCTACGGGTTTTTGTTGTTTAAAGAGCTTATATGTTAAGCATCAGTTCTTTACCAACTGTTGATAGTGTTTGTATCGTTCAAGGATTTGTTCAACAAATTGAACGGGTTCTTCGCCGCGACAATATCCGTAATAAACCACAGCATCGTTGTAGAATCGGGGATTCGCTTTGTTTTTCAGAAAATAAGCTACGTCCTCCCATTTTTCGGGGTTGCGATGAAATTTGGCGGCCAAGCGCCGGGCGTCGAGCACATGACCTATGCCCACATTATAGGATGCCATCACGAATTTTCTTCTTTCAGCGGGATCGGAAACTTTGGTTTTCCATTGGTCTTCCAGCCATTTGATGTACAAAGCACCCGCCCTGATGTGCTCCTGAGGAGAGGAAGCACTGTCAACTCCAAAGTGAGAAGCAGTTTCGGGCATTAATTGCATAACCCCCGTAGCTCCTGCCCAGGAACGGGCACCTGCATCAAACTTCGACTCCTGGAAAGCAAGGGCTGCCAGCAAGCGCCAATCCCACCCTATAGCCTGGGCATATTTCTTAAAGGATTCATCGAAATCGGAGAGGCGACCTTTACGGTTGGAATTGAAGGGACTCTGGGCCATGAATTGCACGCGCGGCGATTCCATGTACTTGTAAGCCAATGCCTGAGCCTTGGGGCTATTGTAGAAATTCGTAAGCCATTCATTGACAATGTTTCTTAGCTCCTCTTCGTCCTTTTTGACCGCCCAGGCTACGTTGTGATAGAAACTTACCGGGGTCTGAATGTCAATGTTGGCATTGTAGAGCGTTGCAATCTTGGCAATTCGCTCGTCGCATACTGCATAGTCTATTTCACGCGAAGCAACCATAGAAATCAATTCTTCCTGAGTTTTGGAAAAAGCAATTTCCATTTTAATGGAATCACCGATTTCTTCCATCAGGTTGTGAATCCGACGAATCAAGTAGCGGTCGTTGGTGACCCAAAGGGTTTTGCCTGCCAGGTCGAGGGGCTGCTGAATGTACTGAGGGTTATTTTCGCTCTTACCAGGCTTTCGTTGTACTAAGACAAACCGGGATTTCCCAACAGGGTTGGTGAAGCCCACTTCCTGGGTCCTCGACAAAGACATGGCCAGTTCTGAAGCTACCAGATCCACATCTCCATTTTTAAGCCGCTCTATGGCGTTGCGTGGATTGTTTTCAACTACCAGATCAAGTTCAACCCCAAGATAATCGGAAAATTGTTTCAGGATTTCGTACTGATATCCCATGGGGCGACCCCGGTAGATGAAATAGTCTATGCTGTTGTAGTCGATCAGTGCGCGAAGCTTACGGCTTTTCACGATTTCGTCGAGCCGTGCTTTGCGTTCAAGTTTTTCACCGTCTAAATGATTTGTTTTTAAACTGTTGCAAGAGATAAGAAGGATTGTTAGCCAAAGCAGAAACAGACGATGAAAAGAACTTAGAAAATCATAACTCATTAATAATCAATTGGTTAATACTTAATGCAATTGGAGCTACAAAGTTAATACATTTTTTAATATACGTCTCACTTTGAAAAAAATATTCTTTAAAATCCTGAATTTCAGAATCTAATCTTCTGGAGGCTTTTAATGCATTAATTTGGAATAAACCACGATGAAAGTTTACCGAGCAAAAGGAAATCTGCTCCCGTATTTCTTTTTCCGGTAAAAAGCCTTAAGTAGACCAATGGTAATCACGAATAGGACAGGAGCCAGAATATTCAGGGTTTGCCAACGCAGTCGCTCTGCTTCCACTCTTTGGGGATCGAGCAGACGAAGTTTTATTTCGCGCGAACGGATTTCAACCAGGCGTGAATCGTCGATCATGTAGTTTAGTGCATTCAAGATAAAATCTTTGTTGCCGAAAGTTTGGCGCGTGTCCTGGTCGTAGCCCAAAGGCAAAGGAACCCCACTACGGCGATTTATCTGATTGCGTATAATATCGCCATCAGCCACCACCAGCATTTGCGTATGGCGGCTTTTGTCTTTATATCCTATTTCTGAGGCTTCACTTATCGAGGGGGGAATACGGTTTTTATACAATGATTCAAACTCGCCCTCCAGCAAGACTGCGGTAGGTGTTCCCGACTGATTGAACAGCTTTGGATCGGGGTCTTTACCGGCTATATTGAGATCGATAATGACAGGTGAGGGAGCCTTGCGAGTATATTGACCGGTACTTAGCAGTAGGGTCTTTTTGATATTTTTTACCGGTATTGTATCAATACTGCTGACAAACTGCGTTCTCACGGCATTCAGGTTGTTTACGATGGGGTGTCGGGTAGCAGGATTGAGCAGGGGAAAGAACACCCATGGGACAAGGCTGAAACGGGGTTGATTGCCAATCTTTCCTGTAACCATGACAATAGGAATACAATTGGGGTTGAGAAGCAAGTCGGAATTGATGCGGGCCCCGTAGCGAAATAGCATATCCTCCAAATTGAGGTCTAAAGGCAGTGCCAGCGTGGTAGGCTTATTCTGCAGGCTATCCATCTCGGCTTTCACTCCATCAATAAACCAGAGCACCTTTCCTCCCCTCATGACAAACTGGTCGATGATGAATTTATCTTTTTCACTAAAAGCCGAATCGGGCTTGGCTATGATAATAGCTTTGTATTTATTAAAAATGGAAGTCCGTCCTGAATCTACTTTGTGTTCCGTGAGGGCATTGATGTTTTCGTTGATTTTAATTCTTTCCACTGTGTAAAACTCAGCCATAGAGCGAGAGATATCGAAAATATACTCTTCGCCCAATTCCCCATGTCCGTAAATAAAGGCAACTCGGGGCTTGTAAGTGGTAGAGAGTATCCTAAGGGTATTGGCAATGTTGTATTCGAGGTTTTGAATGGAATAGTTGAGTACTTCTTCGGGCGGGACACCAATTTTTTCGCTCAGCAATTGCACAGGTACTTCTTTCCCTTTATAAGAAGCCAGAGCACCGGGAAAAATGATGGTTCTGCTTTCTTTCTCATTGCTTTTTACTTGCAAATCGGTAGGCATCAATCCTTTTTCGATAAGGCGGCGGTATACGTTCTCACGTTCCTTGGGATTGCTCGTAGCATTGGGGTTGATAAATTCGTAGTTGATATAGGGGTTGTATGCCCTCATTTCGTCGAGGAGCTCACGGGTTTCGTTGCGAAGCCGCTTAAACCCGGCAGGAAAGTCGCCTTCAAGGTAGATTTTGAAGTAAACATAGTCATCAATTTTTTTGAGCATCTGCCGGGTAGCCTTCGATAGGGTGTAACGTTTTTCGGCTGTAAGATCGAAACGAGTGAAAACAAAGGAGCCAATAACATTGATTAAAACCAGGATGATAATACCCAGCATCAGCCGCTGTATGGCCTGGTTGCGCAAGGCATGCCGCTGATTGGAAGGAGCTATGGTGTTTTGGTTGTTTTTCATAACCTGATTTTAGTGTGCAAAAATAGGAAAGCCTTCGATGCGTCGGGGCTTCACTCGACGGTGGGATGGGATTTCATTTTTTCCTTAAATTCCAATACATCTTCGGCATTATCTACGATATAGGAACCGATTCGTGTGCGTCGGAGTGCCTGAAGATAGGCCCCGCAACCGAGTTTTTCTCCGAAATCGCGGGCCAATGCCCGGATATAGGTGCCTTTGCTGCAAACCACCCTGAAATCAACCTCAGGCAAAGCAATGCGTGTTATTTCGAAAAGAGAGATAGTGATAGTTTTGGGCGTAATTTCGATATCCCTGTTGGTTCGAGCATATTCGTAGGCTCTTTTGCCATTTACCTTGATGGCCGAAAACATGGGAGGAATCTGGGGTTGAACGCCAAGGAAAGAATGAGCTACAGCAAGAATTTGTGATTCGCTGATGCCAGAAATATCTTTAAAATTTCCGGGCTCTGACTCCAGGTCGCATGTGGGTGTGGTTGCCCCCAGATGTAGTGTGCCTGTGTATTCCTTTTCCATGGCCTGATAGGACTCAATATTTTTGGTCTCACGGCCGGTGCAAACTATTAATAGACCTGTAGCCAGCGGGTCGAGCGTGCCGGCATGACCTACTTTTAGCCCGGTAATCTTTAATTTCTTTTGAATGGCGTATCTGACGCTGTTCACTACATCGAACGAAGTCCAGCCGTAAGGTTTATCGAACAGCAGTACTGCCCCTTCTATGAAGTCTGTCATTATCCGGTAATATTCAAAGAAAGGCCCATAGCCCAGAGCAAAAGGATGATGCCACCTACTACTATGCGATACCACCCAAACACCCTAAAACCATGACGGGTAAGAAAGGTAATAAAAAACTTAATGGCAGCCATTGCTACAAAGAATGCTACCACATTGCCAAAAATCAGAATAGGCAGAGTTTCGCTGGTAATCGACTGGTAATTTTTCATCAGTTTGTATGCCGAAGCGGCAAACATGGTAGGAACAGCCAGGAAAAATGAAAATTCAGCGGCAGCCTTTCGGTTCAGATTTTGCGTCATGCCTCCGATGATAGTAGCAGCAGAGCGCGAAACCCCGGGAATCATGGCAATGCACTGAAATAGCCCTATTTTAAATGCCTGGATGTAAGAAACATCTTCCTGTCCATCTTTGGCTGTATTTTTAAACCACTTATCGATAAACAACAAAATTATGCCTCCCACCACGAGCATGAGGGCTACTACAAAAACACTTTCCAGTAATTGATCAATAATATCGCCGGCCAGAAAACCTATCACTGCAGCAGGAATGAAGGCAAACAGGAGCTTCAGGTAAAAATCGAAGCTCTGGAAAAATTTCTTCCAGTATAATACGATAACAGATAAAATGGCTCCAAATTGAATATTGATAATGAAGGCCTTGGAAAAATCGGTGGGCCGCATACCCAGCACGGCCTCGGTAATAATCATGTGTCCGGTGGAGCTCACAGGTAGAAACTCTGTAAGTCCTTCCACCACGGCTACGATGAAAGCCTGTAGCCAGGTCATTGTTCTTTCTTTTTAGTGGGGTTCCACATGATGGCGAAAATTTCCACCACAAAACCCAGCAAAATCAGGATAGGAGCAAGGGTTATCCTTTGAAAGCTAAATAATTCATAACTAAAAACATTGGGGTCGTTGCTCCCGCCTCCTATCATCAGAACGTATCCTATTACCAGTAATACGATGCCGGCCAGCATCAGCAGGTAGTTTTCTTTTTCAAATACAAAACCAGTTTCACGGCTGGTCTCCTCCACTTGTTTTTTGAGGTTGCTTTTTTTGGTTTCCATGTCGTTGGAAATATGGGTTTAAAAATAAAGATGGTCAATTTTCATGTTAAGATAACGGTTGACAGCCAGCCAATAGGCAAAAGCCGGGACCAAGATACCAATCAAAAGTATGCATCCGGAAGTTATCACCAGAATTTGATAATCAGCCAGTTGTATTAATTCAGGAATTTGTTGGGCAGCCACATACAAAAGTATTCCCAACATGATGAGGGCAAGGAGTCCACTTATAAACCCCTGTAAAATACCTTGCAGCACAAAGGGTTTCCTGATGAAACTCCGGGATGCACCCACAAGAAGCATACTGCGAATAAGAAAGCGTTTGCTGTATACAGCCAATCGAATGGTATTATTCATTAGCCCTGCAGAAACCATCATCATTAGCAAGATGAGAAAGCCCAGGAACAAGCTTATGGTGTTTACGTTTTTATTGACTTGGCTGATTAGGTCGCGTTGGTAGTCCACATAAATGACCATAGGATTTTTCTTCCACTGCGCTTCCAGTTTTTTAACGCTATCGGGATGGGTATAAGGCGATTTGAGTTTGATTTGCAAACAGGCCTGCAAGGGGTTGTAGCCCAAAAAGCCTGTGAAGTCTTCGCCCAATTCATCTTTCAATAATTTCTCGGCATCTTCGGGCGAGATATACTGAGTGCTATTGATCCAGGGAAGGGTGTCGATGCTTTTCTTGAAGCGTAGAATTTCGGCGTCCCTGGCGTTTTTGCTGAAATATAGTGAAAACCCCAAATTTTCTTTCACATGAACAGCGAGCTTTCGGGCATGGAGTCCCAGCAGAAGCAATAGGCCTGAGACAAAAAGTACCAGAGCCAGACTTATCATGGTGGTGAGATAAGCCGACCTAAGGCGACGTCGGGTGATTTTTTCTTCCTGACTGGTACTTGTCATAGGTTTATGTGGGGTGCAAAAGTAAGCATTTCGTGTTAGGGAAAATCAGCTTTTACGCATGCGCTTCATCTGGTTGATGAGTGCACGGGTGGAGGGATCGTGGGTTTGTATTGCTTCATCGTCATTTAGTTCTGGAAGTATTCGCGAGGCAAGTGCTTTTCCCAGCTCCACGCCCCATTGATCGAAACTAAAAATGTTCCATATTACGCCTTGCACAAATATTCGATGCTCGAATAGAGCAATCAATGCGCCCAGGTTATAGGGCGTTAGCTTTTTGTATAAGATACTAATGGTGGGTATGTTGCCTTTAAAAACGCGGAAAGGAAGCAGAGATTTGATTTCTTCTTCTGGGATGCCTTTAGCCTTCATTTCCTGATATACTTCTTCTTCGGTTTTGCCATTCATCAGAGCCTCTGGCTGGGCAAAGAAGTTGGAAAGCAGGAGTTTGTGGTGGTCTCCGACGGGGTTAAGCGGCTGAGCGGCTGCCATAAAGATAGAGGGGATCATTTGGGTGCCCTGGTGAATAAGTTGATAAAAAGAATGTTGACCATTGGTACCGGGTTCGCCCCAAATGACTGGGCTGGTTTTCCAGGTCACGGGTCGACCGCCCCGATCTACGGTTTTCCCGTTGCTCTCCATTACAGCTTGTTGTAAATAGGCAGGTAGTCGCTCCAGGTATTGATCGTAGGGCAGTATGGCTTCGGTAGCGCATTCCCAGAAATTAGTGTACCATATCCCTATCAAGGCTAACAAAACAGGCAGGTTTTTCTCGAAAGGGGCAGTTTTGAAATGTTCGTCCATGGCTCGGGCCCCATCAAGTAGTTCATGGAAACGGTCGAAACCGACGTAGATAGCGATACTTAATCCCACTGCCGACCACAGCGAAAAGCGTCCGCCCACAAAATCCCAGAAGCGGAACATATTAGCGGTGTTGATTCCAAAACGCGCAACGGCCTCGGTATTAGTGGATACAGCCACAAAGTGTTGTGCTATATCGGCTTCGGTGGCTCCTCCACTTAAAAACCAGGCTCTGGCAGTTTCGGCATTTGCCATGGTTTCCTGTGTGGTGAAGGTTTTCGATACAATCAGAAAAAGCGTCTCTTCTCTATCGAGTTGCTTCAGTGTTTCATGGATATGGGCACCATCCACATTGGATACGAAATACATTCGCAGCCGTTCGTGCCCATAGTGCTGCAAAGCCTTGCACACCATCACGGGTCCCAGATCCGATCCGCCTATCCCAATATTGACTACATTACGGATAGGTTTTCCGGTATAGCCCTTCCAATCTCCGTTTCTCACTTTATCAGAAAAATCTTTGATTTGCCCCAGAACTTCAAGAATCTCGGGCATCACATCTTTTCCATCCACGTGGATAGGATGATTGCCCTGATTGCGAAGTGCCACATGAAGCACCGCTCTGTGCTCAGTCTGGTTGATTTTTTCTCCATTGAACATCTGAGAAATGGCCTCAGCCACTTTCGTTTCGCGGGCAAGATCAAGCAATAGCAGAAGCGTCTCTTCAGTAATATGTATCTTTGAAAAATCAACGAAAAACTCTTCCCATGCAAGCGAGAATTTCTCCGCTCGGGAAGGGTCTTCTGTGAATAATTGTTTTAAGTGCTTCTGTTTTATTTGTTGAAAATGAGCTTCAAGTTTTTTCCAACTCTGGGTATCATTAGGTTTGATATCGGGGAGCATTTTTAAATGTTTGCTTTTGTGTGGAATAGCTGCAAAAATACGAAATCCTGCGACCTTCACCGCAGGATTTCATAAGACTTAGTGAAGAATAAACTCAGACGATTACAAAGGATTGACCGTAAACTTTATAGTTTCGGAAAGGGAAAAATCTGCTGTGGGGGGCATCAATGCGGGATCGACTGAAAGGTAAATGCGACCATTAAAATTTTTGTTTTTAATAAATGTGGTCAGATCCACTGCGTCGAGGATGAGCTCAACCGATTTTGCATCAGGACTGATGTTTCCGGTGTGCGCTACCAGCGTCTCACCGCCAGTTGCCTCAAAGTAAACCAATCGGGCGCTAATTAAAAAACCAAGGGTGGCATTCTCGGGGCTGGTCAGTGTGAGTAAGGCTTTTGTTATTTTGCCATTTTCGATACCAAAGCTGCTCAGGCCATGGGCCTGTTTGATGCTGTCGAGATTAATGCTGACGCTGAAATCGTAAAAGAGATCAACAGGAGCATGAGAATTTTTAACGGCCGGTTTATTTAAAGTAAAATTCTGGGCCGGCAGGTTCATTTGTACATCAAATTTTGTGAGGTCTTTCAACTTTTCGCAACTTGCAAAAGTCAGGAAAAGGAAAGCCAAAAGCAGGAAGATACCAGATTTCTCTTTAATCATAGCCAGGGGTTTTAAGGTTAAGTGTTTTGAAAATACTGTTGAACGACAAAAGTATATCAATTTGTGGCCTTTTGCAAACTATTAACAAAATTTAACAATACACTCCTTTTCAGCTAATTTTGTTGCATGAGTCGACGAATTATAAGTTTGATTATTTCTTTGATGGCTTTTGCCTTGATAGTACTGCTTGCAATACAGGGCTATTGGATAAGAAGTGCCATTCAGATGAAGGAGACGTTATTTGTTCGGGGAGTCGAGGAAGCCGTTTCTAACGTGGTTCAAAATCTTGAAAAGCTGGAAGCAACGCGTCGATTGAGAGGATACCGGGAAAGTGCCCGGTTGTATCGAAGAATAGACTCGCTCAACTTTCTGATGGACAAAAGGTATCGGCATTTGATGGGCATGGAGGATGGCCAGCTGGTGGGTGCTTATCCATCTGCTGCCCGTTCCCGAGGAATTGAATCGCGTTGGCGCACAATCAGTGATTTTGATTCTACTGCGGTAAAATCTTCTGAAAAATATGAAAGCAATGAAGCAAGTAATGCGGATACTCTCTTAAAGTCTAAATCGGCCTCAAAGCGTAAAAAGCCTTCCATTGGGCCGGACGAGGACCCGGTATATCAGCGTTTGCAGAAAGCCCGTCAAAGAGCCATTGACGAATTAACCCGTAGAGCTTTGGCATATGATCTGGCAACCCAGAATGTGAGCGAATACGGGGGTAAAGCCCTCGAACGATTACTCAACCCCCGGCTGATTGATTCATTGCTTTCCATCGAATTGGAACAGAAAGGTATTCGAACTCTCTATGAATTTGGAGTTTACGATCCTACGGCTGATAGCCTCATCTTTCAGCTTTCGGGCCAATATAGCAAACAGCTTATTCGGCAAGGATTTGCTATTCAGCTATATCCTAAAACTTTGCGGGAAAGAAAGTTGATTCTCACCGTATATTTTCCCCAGGAACGACGTTTCTTGCTGGGGCAGGTGCTCTGGATGGTAGTTCTCTCGGCCTTGCTGATTATAGTTATCGTTACCCTTTTTTATAAGACCATTTCCACTATCATTTATCAGAAAAAGCTGGCAGAGATGAAGAACGATTTCATCAACAACATGACGCATGAATTTAAAACCCCAATATCCACTATATCTCTGGCTTGCGAAGCATTAAAAGACAAAGACGTTGTAAAAAATCCTCAAATAGCTGAATCTTATATCAACATAATTACGGAAGAGAACCGCCGACTGGGCCAGATGGCTGAAAAGATTCTGCAAGCCTCGATACTGGAACGCAAAAAACTCAATCTTAAGCTGGAATCCTGCGACATGCACGAGATTTTGGCATCAGCCCTACAGAAAGTAGCCCTCCATGTAGAAAAAGCCGGTGGCAGTATCCATCTTACGACCGAAGCTCAGCAGCACATCCTTACAGGAGACCGTCTCCATCTTCTTTCCGTTGCCCTCAACTTGCTCGACAACGCCATCAAATATTCACCCAAATCTCCTCTGATTCATATACGCACTTACAACAAGGGTTTGAATTTTTGTTTCGATTGCAAGGACAACGGGATTGGCATAAGCCGTGAGGAGCAGCAAAGAATTTTTGACAAGTTGTATCGGGTGCCCACGGGTGATATTCATAATGTTAAAGGCTTCGGATTGGGGCTGAGCTACGTGAAAACTATTGTAGAAGCCCATGGAGGGAAAGTAACCGTTAAAAGTGAACCCCAGAAAGGAAGTACCTTCACCGTTTGTCTTCCTCTGAATTCGCCTGAATTTGCAACCGCGAAAAATGTTTAAATTTGTGAAAGTTAAAACCTGCAGGCTATGAAACTGCGTATTTTGCTTGCCGAAGACGATAAGAATCTGGGAATGGTTTTAAAAACCTTTCTTGAGGCCAAGGGATATTATGTAACCTTATGTGCCGATGGTGAGGAGGCACTGCAGGGGTTTTATTCTGCGCCCTACGATTTTTGTATTTTTGATGTGATGATGCCGGTGAAGGATGGCTTTACACTGGCCCGTCAGATTCGTAAAACCGATAAAAAAATTCCTATTCTTTTTCTCACGGCCAAGGCATTGCCCGAAGACAAACTCAAAGGCTTTAATGCCGGCGCCGATGATTATCTGACCAAGCCTTTCTCTATGGAAGAACTATTGGCCCGAATTAAGGCCATCGTTCGTAGAGCCGGTTCCACAACTGAAGAGTTTCCTCATCAGATTTATTCTTTGGGCAATTACATTTTCGATTACACAGCTCAGTTGCTACGTCTAGGCGACAAAGAGCAGAAGCTTACCTCAAAGGAAGCTAACATTATGAAAATTCTGGCCGACAACCCCAACGAGGTGGTAGATCGGACGGTCATACTTCGTACAGTGTGGGATTCTGATTCCTATTTCAATGCCCGGAGTATGGATGTATATCTATCGCGGCTGCGAAAATACCTGCAGCATGACCCTAATGTTCAGATTATTAATATTCATGGGGTGGGTTTCAAACTCGTGGTGCCCATAAATCCGGAAGAGTTGTGATGGAGCAGAACCTACCCTCCTTGCCCATGCGTTGAATCCATATTGCTGGGAATCTGTGATTATTATGTTCCTGTTACTTTTGATAATAGCTTTAAGTTATCATTATCAGGAGATTATAAGTTCTGGACAGGACATTCTTTCCGGGCAGTGATTGCTAGGAAGTCTTTCTGCCCTTTACACCCTCGTCTGAGTGCCCATCTTTAAATAAAAATTATTGATAATTAGCCTGTAGCAATATCGGCGAATAAATGGATATTGTGAAGACGGAGTCGGAAATGGGTGCTTGCTGTTCTCAAATCTCCGATCCTGCTTTGGCAGATGGGAATATAGGGTGTATTGTCTTTGAAATTAGTTTAAATCCTTCCACAGGAGAGTAAATCATGGTATTGTGGAATTGAAAGTTATGGCGGTGTATGGACGGGTTTTTCAAATTGTATATCTCCATTGTGCTGAATTCAGAGTATATGCCCCCCTTAGGCCCTTATCTTTGCTCTTGAAGCCCCATCGATAATCAGGGTTTTGGAAAACCTGAAAAGGATTATTATTCACCTTGCAAGCGAAGCGTTTGGCTTATCTACCAGCACCTCCTTTGTGCTCTCCCGTGCTCCCGATAGGCCCAAACACCTCAGGGTGGCCAAAGGCAGCTTATTTTATATGGTGCAGATGGAGAAAGAGTTTTAGCAGGAAAGAACGTCTGCCTAAAAAAAACGCTGTATGTTTCGTTGACATGCAGCGCACGGGGTTGTGGCCCCACCAGGAATCGAACCTGGATTTAAAGTTTAGGAAACTTCCGTTCTATCCATTGAACTATAGGGCCTCCCTTAAGGGAGCGCAAAATTAAGCACAATTGCTGAAACCGCCAAATATCAGGTTTTGGGGGAAGCCTGGTTAGAAATAAGTTAAACCAGATGAACAGATTTGTTGGGTCAATTTATCCAAAACCGGGCTTGTCCTAAAGTTTTTCCCATCGCTCCTACCAGGCGCAGGATATAAATACCTGAGGATAAATTCGAAATGTCAACTCTGCCGGCTGGATCAGGAAAAGATTCCCGAATTTTCCCATCCATTCCGATAATTTCGCATCGCTGAATTTTTTCAGGCACAGGAAGGAAAAACAATTGGCCTGTCGTGGGAAGGGTCCACAGCACAAGCTCCTCTTTTTGGGGTTTGGGTCCCAAACCAGCGGAGGAAGGAAAACGAAATTCATATAGCCATCCTGATGCCCCACTGTTGCCTTCTTCAGTCATCAGGATTTTATCAGCCCCCCAAAAGTCTATCGCTTCGTTTTGGCCCGGTAGCGGATTGAAGTACCAGGTGGTTATATGTCCTTCGAAAAAGTGATCGGAGGGATAGTCAGTGAAACCAAGCAGGCGGTTATGAGTGAGAAGGTACAAAACCCCGGTATGGCGATTATAGGCGGCAGAAGTAACCCGATCGTTTTCTGCATTGTTTCCTAAAAAAAGGGTGGCTTGGGGTTCCAACTGATATATCCCAGGAATAGCAGGCACCTTATACATTTTACAGAGGCCTGCAAAAGGACTGCTACGGTCTTTGGTGAAAAGGTACAAATAGCCCTCCCTCCAAACAATAGCTTCTACATCGAAATTTTTTTCAGCTGAAGGAGGAGGAAAAGCGGTTTGATCTGCGTATGATAGCTCTATAATTTCTGGTGAAACCACTGATCCAGCAATGTTGTCGGGGTCGGATATGCGAAGGATACGCAGGTCGGTGCGGGTATTGTTGTTATTCCCCAGGTCGGCAATGTAAATGTTACCATCTTCGTCGGTAGTCAGATCTTCCCAGTCGATATTGGCATATCCGGCGATGGACAGGGTTCGGCAAAGATTTCCGAGGGTATCGAAGGCAAAAAGCTGAGCCGTGTTATTAGCATCGTTGTGCGACCAAAAAAGATTGGGACCAGCCACCACCAAACCAGAGCTTTCGCGGAGTTGGTTAGGCAATAGGCAGATTTTTCTTAGGTTTTCTCCGGCGCCCGTCTGTCCATCGCACGATAGGGCCAAAGCTCCTATCCATACAATCAAAAGCCAGGGCCGGCAAAACAGCGTAATAATTTTCCTCAAATATTTATAACTTATGGGTAAAACTTGCATGGATTGAGATTGTTGTTAGGGGTTGTTTTGGGTTATTTCCCGCCACATAGGCAGTACTAGTTTTGGGGTTTGGAGTTCAGAGTTTGGAGTTCAGAGTTTGGAGTTCAGAGTTTGGAGTTCAGAGTTTGGAGTTCGGAGTTTGGAGTTTGGAGTTCGGAGTTTGGAGTTCGGAGTTTGGAGTTCGGAGTTTGTGAGTTCAGCGTTTTGAGTTTTGAGTTCGGAGTTTTTGAGTTCGGAGTTTTGAGTTCAGAGTTGTTATGGGTTATATTCCTCTACATCGGCTATTCCTTTACGGTTGAGTACCAGGCGATATCTTTTGTATTGGGTGCCGTCCTGGTTCCGAAGTTCGAGAATTAGGTTGATATAGTACATGCGGTCGGCTCGTATGATATCATAGCCTTTGTCTTCGTCGGGAACATAAAGGGGCACCACAGGATTATCCATCTTCGAGAGGAAGCTGCTCACATTGAGCCGGATAATTTCATGAATGCCATTATGGAAGTAAGGACCACTTTGGTCTAAATTTTTTCGGAATACCCTGATTCTGCGGCGCATGAGAATAATTTTCTCAGTGTCGTATCGGTTATTGGCTTCTAGAATGGGCGAACGGTCGCGGATGCGATGAATGGGGTCGGGTATTTTTTCGTCAGGGATAAAATCCATGGCTTCCTTTGAGTATCCTATATAGGTATCACCCAAAGTGATTTTCGTCTTATGGTCGAACAAGCGGCTTCCCAATTTATGCGCAAAGTAATAACGTCCAAGTTCCTTCAAACGGTCTTTAAGCATATAGCTCACTACAAGGGCTACAAAGAGGGGCATAGTAAAATTTCCATACTTCTGCTGAAACGAAAAAGCTACCGCTGTGGCAAAAATCATGGAAAGACCGGCAGCAAGACTGAGATAAATCTGCTCTATAAAAACAGCATCACGTTTTTTATGACCTGTAAGGAAAAGCTCGCTTTCGGCAAACTTTTTCAACAAGGTAAAGCGAAAGACCAGATCGCGTGACTTGTGTTTGGCGTTTTTTTCGATGACCGGATATCCTTTCTCGCGTTTGTATTGAATTTCAGCCTTGGCCAATCCCAAAATTTTCTTCTGCCAGGCTTTGGGAATATCGCCTTTTAGGTTTTTTAATCCCTCGATGAGTTTAAACAGATGATTTTCAACGATGTTACTTAGAAATTCATCTCCAAAACGATAGTAGTTGAGTTGTTCTTCAGAGAGGGTCGGGGCATTGATAATATGACGCAGTTCACGATAGCGGGCAACAATGTTGGAGCAATTAGTACAGAAAGCCTCGATAAGGTTTCCGGTATCCTCTGGCAGTTTTTCTTCCAGGATATGCCTGATTTCTTCCCTTATAGCGCTTTTGACAATGGAAAGAAACATTTTGATGTGATATTCGTAGGCAGCTGCGTTCTGCCGGGTAGGCCGGGAGGCCATGTTAGAGAAAGCTTCTTTAAGAAAAGCCAAGGGTGAGTTTTCGCCCTGAGCAATGTCGCGAAGCAGATAAACCGGGGTAATCAGCCGTATGTTGGTCTTCAGGTCGCGGTAAAAGTCCTGCTTAGTGTAAGTCTGGCGTGTAATATCCAGCGCTGAAGGAACGAAAATCCAGCAGTTTACCGCAAAGTTGTTTTTATTGATTTTGCGGCGGGCTCTATAGCCAAGTTTGAGTTCGATAGAGTATTTGTCGTGTATCTTTAATTGCTCTTCTATCATACTAAGCCATGTGTTTAAAAAAGTCCAAAGACACCCTGGGGAGTGATACCCAGCAAGCGGAACCAGGTTTCACCTGCAACCACATTGAGCAACCAGGCTATAACCATTAATGTAAACCCAAAGCGGAAGGTATCGGTGAGCGAGTAGTGACCAGTTTCATACAACAATGCTGCAGGTTTCGAGTTGAAAGGCAAAACATACACATGCTCAATCATGAACGCAACTGGCAAAGCCAGGCTCAGGGGATAGAAGCCGAAGCGAGATGCCACCCCCAGGGCAATAGGTACAAAAATCATGGCACGCATCGTCTTCGACTGGAAAAGAAGGGCGCTGAATATCATCAGCGCTGTGAGCAAGAGATAAAGAAGCCAGAAAGGCGTTTGATTGCCAATGCCCAGGTGGTCGAAAAATGCATTAACCATAATAGAGGGAAGATCTGTTGCAGCGAGTCCAGCACCCAGGGTATAAGCTCCAGCTGAGAATAGCATGAGGTGCCAGGGAATGTCCACCTCGTTCCACTGGATGATGCCGATACCAGGCAGCAAAGCTACGATGCCTCCCAGAAAGGCTACGGCGGTAGGACTTATGCCATGCCATCGGTCGGTGCTCCAGAGCATGAGAATGAGGGCAAATAACACAATGGCTTTGTATTCGGTAAAAGTTAAAGGTCCCATCTTGTTTAGTTCGTGCCGCAGTCGCTCCATCCCTCCTTCAATCTGGGGCAGACGTTCTTCGGGTTTTAATGGGAAAAAGACCCGCATGGCCAGAATGTAGCCAAGCAACATAAGAATGATTGCCATAGGAAACATAGCCATCAGCCAGTCGCTGAAAAACACCTGGGTTCCAGTGGCACCGGCAATAAGTGTAATGGCTAGCAGATTGGCTCCTGAACCTGTCAGAAAACCACTTGCTCCCAAATTGATATACAGCAGATTTTGCAATACAACGCTTCGGCCGAAATTGTTGCGATTTTCGCTGCCACTGGCTCCATAAATGGCCGCTACTACCATAAAAATGGGCAGCAAAATGGCGGCTTTGGCTGTAGTAGCCGAGATAAAGGCTGAGAGCACCAGGTTAATAACCAAAAAACTGAGAAAAATGGAGGCTGCGTTTTTCCCGAAGCGGACTAAAAACCAAAGGGCAAATCGTTTGGCCAGCCCGGTGGCTACCAACATGCTGGCCAGCACAAACGACATAATGTTAAGCCACATAACCGGATGTCCCAGTTGGGCAAAGGCCTCTTTTTCGGATAAGACCCCCGTAAGTACCAGAGCTATAATTAGAATGAGAGAGGTAAGATAGTTGGGGATGGCTTCAGTTATCCATAGAATGAGGCTACTGACGAAAATAGCCAGCATCCAACGATTGCTTTGGATAAAGGCAGCTTCGCCTATTTTGTCGAAAACCTTACGTGCTTCGGATGAAAGCTGGTCAGGATTAATGCTTTGTAGAAACGGAGGGTGAAGAAAAAATCCCAGTAGTAAGAATGCACCCAGGGCGAGCCAGGGACCTATGTTAGCGAGCCATTTTTCGAAACCACTTTTAGTCCGCTTTGGTAATTTCTCAATGCGGTACTGATGCATCTCGAGGGGGTCAGTCATATTCCTAAGGTTTTGGGCCATAAATGACAGGACAAGGTATTGTATTGAAAGAGCCCGGGCAGAGCCTGTCCGGGCTACTAAAGTAGTGCGAATCGGGGAAGGTGCTTACCAGCGGGTATAAGGGTTTTTCATCAGCATGGAATTGTAATAGCGGGGATCACCTGTGACTTCCTCGCCCAACCAGTCGGGTTTGGCAAAGGGAGTATCTTCCGAAGGAATCTCTATTTCAGCCAGAATCAGGCCTTCGTTTTCGCCGTGAAACTCGTCTACTTCAAAGGCCAGATCTCCGTTTTTAATCACATGCCTCACTTTGTCGATAACGCCGGGTTCGCAGATCTTTAGCAAAGCATCGGCTTCCTCCACGCTGATTTCCTTTTCCCACTCAAAGCGGCTGGCTCCTGATTGGCTGCCAATACCCTTGACGGTAATATATCCTTTGTTTCCTTTGATGCGTATTCTTACCGTACGTTCGGGAACAGAAGATAGGTATCCCTGAACAATGCGGGTAGAATGCACTACATAGGGCCTGAAATCGCCCTTTACCAAAAATTTTCTTTCGATCTCTTGTGCCATACTTTTATTCGTTAGCTAAAGGTTTTTGTATCATTCCTATAACCCTTTTAATGGCCTGCAGGTAGTTGATGTTCTCAACTCCTTCAAGCTTAAGGTCGCTAATGGTTTTTAGAATATCGTCCACCTCGGTGGATTCGGAGCTTACGGTAACCACTCTGGCTCCGTTAATTAATACCACAGCGTATTCGCAAATGGTGTCGTTTACCATATACCCGAAGCGTTGCTTGTGTACCCTGACGGCTGCAAGATCAGGGTGTGCATAAATGAGTTGCATAAATTCCTCGAAGGTGTATTCTTCCTGGTTGAGCTGGGGTAGGCTAACCTGAAAGGCCGGGAAAACTTCTTTGCGGATTTCTTCTGCTTTCATGGGAAACTCGCCTTTCATCAGCGGATTCCATTGCTCGAGTCCCTGATAGGTTTGCACCAGGGTTTTAATGTCCATTTTGCCGTCGCGAATCTTGGTGTTGTTAATATCATTGGTGCGCGAGATAATGTAAATCTCGTCGGAATGCCGTTCCCATACCTTTTCGGGGACAGGAACCGATAGGCGGCTCATGCGGTAGTGTGCCAGGTCGAAATTCTGGCCAAAAGAGCGATATTCGAATCTGGGCTTGGAAATTTTACCGATTTCAAGTTTTTCTTCTGACATATCAAACGGTTTATTTAGATTTTGCTTCTTGATTTTTTTGTTGAGATGAATGCATTGTTAAAGTGGCTTAGTAACATGTAGATCAATTACTTAATGGTAATGACTGGAGACAAGCTACAGTTGATTCATTTTTTTCTTTTGGGAAGTGTGGCGGCATTATTATTCGAAGTGCCCCGGGTTACCTCAGTAAAGATAAAGAAGTTGTCGCTGCCATCGGGCTTACGACCATACGACTGGTTCTCGGCCAGAGCCGGAAAACTCACTTCATCAATCACTTTTCCATCGGGATTCTCTAGCCAAACAATTTCTCCATTGCTACTCAGGCCAAAGGCGCTGGCAGATCCATCGTCAGTTACAATCACATAGAATCCTTTAGGAGGTATGACAGCTCCATCGGGGAATTCTTTTTTGGGCTTAGATCCGCTTTGTCCACCAGCATCATATATTTTCCATCCTACCAGTTCAATTTCCTGGTCGGTAGGGTTGTATATTTCCACCCAATCCGGATCAGTTGCAGTTCCTCTGGAGTATATCTCATTGATTTTTAAAGAAGTTGTAGGAGGTGTATTGTTTTGATTGGCGGATCCAGGCGTAACCACATTCAGAATGGTCAGGTTTTCGCTGCCATCGGGTAGGCGGCCATAGCTGGTGTTTACCTCCAGGGCAGGGAACACCACATCGTCGGCCACGGTTCCGTCCGGTTTTTCGAGCCAAACTTCCTCTCCACTGCTGCTCAGGCCAAAGCCTGAGGCTGTTCCATCATCAACAGTTATTACATAAAAAGCGCCTGGAGCCAGGCTGGTTCCGGCCGGAAATTCTTTTTTGGGCTTGGTTCCGGTTTGCCCACCGTTGTCATAAATTTTCCAACCATCCAGGCTCACTGTACCTTCACCGGCATTGTAAATTTCAATCCAGTCGGGATTGGTGGCGTCGCCCCTGCTATATATCTCATTGATCTTGAGATTTGCTGGAGGCTGAGGCGTGGAGTTGTCGTTAGGTTTCCCCCTGGTCACCACAAGGAATATTTGCAGATTATTGCTTCCGTCAGGGTAACGACCATAAGAGGTGTTTACATCGAGGGCGGGGAAATTTACTTCGTCCTTCACAGTGCCATTTGGGTCTTCGAGCCACACGGTTTCGCCACTACTGCTCAAACCAAATCCAGCGGTTGATCCATCGTCAACAACAATCACATAAAATTCTCCGGCAGCCAGGGTGATACCTGTCGGAAATTCCATTTTGGGTTTGGCGCCACTTTGGCCACCTACATCAAAAATTTTCCAGCCATCCAGTGAGGCACTTTCTGTACCGGCATTGTAAATCTCAATCCAGTCGGGGTTAGTGGCGTCGCCCCTCGAGTATATCTCGTTGATTTTGAAATTTCCAACAGTGGCTACGCTGTTTTGGTTGGCCGAGCCGGGTGTAAGGCTGTTAAATATCTGTAGGTTGTTGCTGCCATCAGGCAGGCGACCATAGGAAGTATTGGGTTCGAGAGCGGGAATAACAATTTCATCCACCACAGTTCCATCGGGCCCTTCCAACCAAATGGTTTCACCGGTACTGCTCAAACCAAAGCCTGAGGCTGTTCCATCATCCACGGTGATTACGTAAAAACCTCCTGCAGCAATCGTGGCACCTGCCGGGAATTCCTTTTTGGGCTTGGCTCCGGTATGGCCTCCTTCGTCGAATATCTTCCAACCTGCCAGTGCAACTTCGGAAGTGCCCGGATTATAGATTTCTACCCAATCGGGGTTGGTGGCATCGCCACGGGTATATATTTCATTGATTTTTAGCACTGTAGTAGTGCCTCCTGGTGCATTGGCCGACCCACGGGTTATAGTGTTGAGGAGCTGAAGAGTAGGTGCACCATCGGGATAACGACCGTAACTCTGGGTGGTTTCCATGGCAGGAAATTCAACTTCATCAATAACGTTTCCTTTGGCATTTTCCAGCCAAACCTTTTCACCTCCACTGCTCAGACCAAAACCACTCTCGGTACCATCATCTACTACAATCACAAAGAATCCTTTGGGCGGAATGATAGCCCCCTCGGGTATCACTTTTTTCGGTTTGGTGCCAGACTGTCCTCCGGCATCATAGATTTTATACCCCGAGATATTGGCTTCCGCGTCGCTGGCATTGTATAGCTCAACCCAATCGGGGTCAGAAGTGGTTCCGCGGGAATACACTTCGTTGATAAGAACCACTGGAGCTCCAATGGTGAGCGATGCAGGCTGAGCCGGTGCTCCTGAAGGAAAGCGGGTAATCATCTTGCCCGTATTTTCAGCTTCGATGTAGTAAAAAATGGTTGTGTTCTCGGCTTGTCCAGGGATTTCACCAAAATAGACGTTTTCTCCCTGTTTCTGCATGATAACTTTCTGAAATTGTCCATCTTCCACCTTGTAGAATAGGCGTACTTCCTGAATGCCAACATTATCAGTAACTTTTGCGCTTACTGCGATGGCCTGGCCTCCTGCAGGCGACTGGGGTGTCAGTGCTACATCAGAAATAGACGGTGGCCCCTGGAACACTTCATCCTTTACACAACTTGTGAAGGTTCCTAATAGGGCGATGATAAAAACTAGAAATATTTTTTTGCTCATGATATGGGGATTTTGGGGTTTTCGGATTAGAAATCAATTTCAAAACGAACGGAAAATATAGAGAAATCGTCGCCGGCTTTGCCTTCTGCATCTACTACCAGTGCAGGATTTGTGGTAAGCTGTCCATTGGCATCATACCCAACGAAAAGCTTTCCTTTACCATTGGCATAGCGGTCGTGGTTTACGTATGAATAGTTGAACATAATTTTAACGGCCTCGTTGGCATAAAAGTTAATTCCGGCAGTATATCCTTCAGCAGCCCCACCCATGATTCCGTCCATACGTGAGTTGAGGTCAATCATATCGTAACGCAAAGCCAATTCAATATCGCCCCAGGTACGGCCCCTACCCGGCTGAGTAAATTCAGCCTCTGCTTTATTGTAACGATATTTCCCTCCAAAGAGCATACAGGAACCCATAACATACATACCCTGAAATTTTTCTGTTGGTAAGTTATTAAGACGGTGCACATCTGCCTTCATATACTCCCCTTGAAGCCTGAAGTTTTTGTAATAACCGGCAAGCTCAAATCCACTTAGCAAGGTATAATCTACATGGGTAATCTCGTCTGTGTCCAGATATTTTTTCCGGTTAATGCTTGTGAGCGAACGTGTACTGTAACGGAAGGTACCGGGTGTGGCAGCATCGGTGGTAGGCGTACGATATGAAGCTGCAGCTCCCAGATGAATACCTCCATCTCTTGCTCCCCACAAGGGCATCAAGACCATTTTTCCTGTGAAAGAATGCCCTTCATCGACGCCCAAGTCTTTGTTGTTATTCAATGAATTGGTGCGTTCTTCAAGTCCTCCAATATCTTGAAAATGAATACCACCTACTAAAAACAACCATTTGTAATTGTACATAGCAGCCATTCCCAGGTGTCTTGAAGGGGCAAACGCGTTAACAGCCATAGGCCGTTCGAGGAAAGTGAGATAACGCGAGGTAGTAGTGGCTTCCATCGAAAAGCCTTCCTTGAAATTTCCTGCTTTTATTCCCAGGTTTTCTTTAGGCATGTACATAAGGTAAGCATCTTTTATTTCGAGCTCCGAATTCGCAAAATCGAGGTCGAGCTCGCCGTACCATTTTTGGGAGATGATAGTTTTCATAGCGAAGCGGGCTCTGCGCAGGGCTACACCATTGCCAATGGGGTTGTAGGTGTCTTTCGAAAATATAGCTCCATCAGCCTGAATACGCGTGTCGAACCATATTTTCTGCTGTTGATCAGCACTCTCGAAAACCAGCGTGCCCCCCCTTCTTTCTGCAAGTAAAGGCACTCTGTCGACAGCTACGCCATATTGGTTGTAGCGAACCTCATCGCTATGGGTCTGAGCCCAAAGCGGCAGCCAAAAAGCTATGCTTGAAGTGACAAGAATAATTTGTTTAATTTTTTGATTCATAAATGTTTTATTTTAAAGGTTAGTGAAAAATTGGTTCAAATTTTCGGCAGAAGCAAGGTTAAGGCGTTTGCGAAGGCGATAGCGAGCCGTTTCTACGCTTTTGGGCGTGATGTTGAGCAGGGCAGAAATTTCTTTATTACTAAGGTTGAGCCTAAGAAGGGTTGCCAGCCTTTTCTCTTGTTCGGTGAGATCGGGATACAGTGTTTCGAGTTTGTGTATGAAATCCTGATGAGCCGCCTCAGCCCGTGAGAAAAAAGTTTCCATTTCCTGCCTAAAACTCATTCTTTGCCCGATCAAATGGCTGAGATTGCGGAGCTCGGCAGCGGTATTTTCATCTGTTGTGTGCTGGCGCAGAGCGTCAATTTTTTCTTTCAAATCTCCCAGATAGTTCCATTGTTCAGCCAGATTCATGGCCATTTGAGCGATTTCGCGTTGCTGAAATTCGAGTTTCGAGGCCAGTATTTTATTTTCCAGCTGGATAGATTGGTTTTCAAGTTCATTCAACTTTTGCCGGGTAAGATGAAGTTGGTTTTCTTTTTGTAGGATTTCATTCTCCGCTTTCAGTTTCAGGCGATTCTGGCGGATGCCATAAGCGATGATGATAGCCATTACTCCGAGGCTCAACACCAAAAGAGTGGGCAAAACAAGGTTGAGGGTTTGTAAGGTGCTTCCGGCCGCTTTACTTATCTCGCTGGTTATTTCAGGATTTTCCAGGGGATGCGTATGGTGTTGACTTACCTTTATGGTAAAAACATTCTGAACAAAGAAAAGGCTAATAAAAGTAATCAGCCCTGCCAACAAAGGGGTTATTATCCATCCGGCCATGATTTTTGCCACCATGTTGAGCTGGATTTCTTGACTACCCTTTACCAGCCCTATGCCAATGACGGCTCCTACTACTACCTGTGTGCTGGAAACCGGAACCAGGGGGATGGGTGGTAGGCCCAGACTGCTGATAAAGGTTGAAAGAGAGGAACTTGAAAAGATAAACAGTACCAAAGCCTGCGACAATACCACGCCGATAGCAGCCTCGGGTGAGAGGGCCAGAATGCCATTACCCACGGTTTCCATAACCTTATGGCTGTATGTAAAAATGCCTGCGGCAATCGCCAAACCTCCAAGTAAGAAGAGCAATTGCGTTCCGTCGAGTGTGAATAATCCAAAGTCCAGTAACAGTGCGGGTGCCGAAGGAACAAAAACGCCTATTACATTTCCTATGTTGTTAGCTCCTAGGCTGTAGGCTCCAAATGCGCCGGCCAGTATGAGTGCCAGCCGGATATATGAATCGAGGATGATGATATGAATACCTGATCTAATTAGCCATCGTTTTGTCAGAATGAAAAGGATAGCAGAGAAAAGGGCGCCTAATACCGGACCACTCACCCAGGTTGCTGCTATTTTTAGGAGAATTGAAAAATTGGCTGGCTTTCCTGTAAAAAAAGCCCAACCCAGAATGGCTCCAACAATAGCCTGAGAAGTGGAAACGGGTAAACCTCTATGGGTCATGGCGGTAACGGTAAGGGCTGCACATAGGGCCACTGTAAAAGCCCCACCTAAAGCATCGATCCTGCTAAGGTCACTTAAAGTCTGAGCGGCACCTCTTCCTTGCAGCAATGCCCCGGCAATAACAAACATACTGGCAATCCAGGCGGCTTTTCTGAAGCGAACCATGCCCGAGCCTACAGCCGTGCCAAAAACATTGGCTGCATCGTTGGCCCCTAGCGACCATCCAAGAAATAAACCGCTGGTCAGTGCCAATATAAAAAACATAGATCCTATATTGTCCGTTTGATGGCCATAATAGAAAGGGTGTCAGCCACACGCTGGGCCGCATCCGATAAATTCTCAATATGAAGGGTAAAGTATCTCAAATGAAATTTTTCACTGAGCTTGATCTGAGGCATGTCGTGAAACACCCTGCGTTTGATACTGTCAGCCAATTTATCTGCTTCGTTTTCATAAAGATAAACTTTGTGAAGTTTTTCTTTTACGATCTCTGGGTGTTTAAACCAGGCCCGGGCTGCGGGTACCACCGATTCAATGGCAGCTACCGATATCTCTGTCAATTTTAACAGGTCAGGATGCAATTCCTCGGGAATAAAGGGAATTTCTACATCAAACTGGTATAAATTGGCTTTGGAAAGATCGATGATAGAATCGAGCTCTTCCAGCAGTTTCAAAATATCTCCTCTGAGCTGGGGCATCAGGCTGCGCTTGTAGAGAATGGTCTCAGCCTGTCGTTTTAGGTTGTCGGCTTCAGTCTCCAGGGAACTCAGCCGCTGAATATTCCCATTGAACCGGGCCTGGTCTTTGGCCAGATAATTACCTACCCCTTCTCTGAAAATAATAGCCCCCTGCTCAATAGTATCCATGAAGGCATCTATCGTCTCAATGAGTTTTCTTGCCTGCTTGAGCTCAAACATTACCGTAGATTTTATTTTAGGAGTACAAACCTACTTAAAAATTATCGGGCCTAACAGTTTGTGGTGAGATCCATTCGGTGATATGTAGGGATTAAAGTAACGCTTTATGCATTGATGCACTGTATTATATTCTGTTTGTTGAAGGGTAAACGAATCGACTTTAAGTTCTGGGCCGTCAGCTTGGTTGTGTAATTGTAGGGACAAAGGACCTTTCTGTTTTAGCAAGTGAAGGGTTATTAAGTTGCATAAACCGATTTTCTGAGAAATTGCGATATTCTATTTCGCAGCCAAGAAAGGGTTAATGAAAGGATAGCATTGAGAGGATCATGGGAGTTTGCTTTTAGTTGTTTTAAGTTAAAAGATGTAATTTCGCAAGAGAGCCTGATAAATTATGAGTCTGATTGAGAACCTGGGAGAATATGCCTTGCTGATGCGAAGAGTCCTCTCACGTCCCGAGCGGCATGGAGTGCTGCGCGAACGTTTTTTCGACGAAGTAATGGCCCTGGGCTTCGACTCCATGGGGTTGGTAGCCATAGTCAGTCTTTTCATGGGCGCCGTAGTTTCCATACAGACCGCATACAACATCGACAGCCCTCTGATACCCCTTACCATGGTAGGTTTCACCTCGAGGCAATCCATAATTCTTGAATTGTCCCCTACAGTCATTTCTCTTATTCTGGCCGGAAAAGTGGGCTCACGCATTGCCTCCGAAATTGGCACCATGCGGGTTACCGAGCAGATCGATGCCCTCGAGATTATGGGGGTCAATTCGGCTGGTTTTCTCATACTTCCTAAAATCCTGGCTGCCTTGTTTTTCAACCCCATTCTAATAATACTCAGCATGGTAGTTAGCCTGGCCGGGGGGTGGTTGGTAGCGATTCTTACAGGATTATACACGGCTCACGATTATATTGCCGGGCTACGCCTCGATTTTGATGGTTTTACCGTGTTTTATGCATTGATCAAAACCCTGGTTTTTGCTTTTATTATTGCTTCCGTTGCGGGTTTTCATGGATATCGCATTAGCGGGGGAGCCCTGGATGTGGGTAAGGCCAGCACGCGGGCTGTAGTGCACTCAAGCATTGCAATTATCCTTTTCAATCTCATCATCACCCAAATGCTGCTTACATGATTGAGGTAGTGAACATTAGCAAAAGATTTGGTGAGAAAGAAGTTTTAAAAAATATCTCCCTAGCTTTCAATCCGGGGAGGGTGCATCAGGTGATTGGCCGGAGCGGTTCGGGTAAAACGGTGTTGATGAAGTGCATGGTGGGGCTTGAAGAGCTGAATGCGGGGGAGGTACGTTACGATGGACGTCTGTTTTCTGCCATGAGTCCATCGCAACGACGTGAAATACGTCGTGAAATGGGCATGCTTTTTCAGGGAGGTGCACTTTTCGATTTTATGGACGTGGGCCGCAATGTGGAATTTCCTTTATTGATGAATACTCATATGACGGCTGTTGAACGGCAGAAACGAGTGGCCTTTTGTCTCGAAAGGGTCAATCTGCCTAATACCCAACACCTAATGCCTTCAGAACTTAGTGGAGGCATGATCAAACGGGTAGCCATAGCACGTGCCATTGCCCTAAATCCCCGTTACCTTTTCTGCGATGAGCCCAATTCTGGCCTTGATCCTCAAACCGCTCATCTCATAGATGGCCTCATTGCCGAACTTACCCGCGAGTACAACATGATAACTGTGGTGAATACCCATGATATGAATTCAGTAATTGAAATAGGAGATGATATTTGCTTCATTCATCAGGGACAGCTTTGGTGGCGTGGAAGTCGTGATGAAATACTGAATACCGACAACCCCGAGCTCAATGCCTTTGTCTTTTCTACAGGTCTCACCAAACGACTCAAAAAGTTTTAAGGTAATGGATCTCAATTATCTTGATATCATCATCTTATCTTTTTTACTTGGATTTGCCATTCGTGGTTTTTTTCGGGGTCTGATTCTCAGTCTCGCCTCATTATTGGGATTAATAGCTGCTCTATATGCGGCCTGGCATTTTTCAGTTTTTCTCCGCAATGAACTTTCCTCAATACTTCATGTCGAAGGCAGTACGGTGAAGATTCTTTCATTCATTTTCACCTTTGTAGGAACTATAATTCTGTTTCATCTCATCGGAAAGCTGCTTGAAAAAGTGGTGAAAATTGCGGGGCTCAGTTTTTTAAACAAGCTAGGAGGGTTAATCCTGGGCCTTCTCAAAGGCAGTCTTTGGCTGAGTATCCTTTTTTACATTTTTATGCGAATTGGCGGCCCCACCTGGCTAAATCCCAACGTCCTCAACGGAAGCCTGCTCTACGATCCTGTTGCCCGGTTGAGTGGTTACATGATTACAGAAATGGGTGAGTTTCTGAATAAAAATCTCGAGCAGAAAAAAGAACCACCCCAGGCTGCAAATATTTATACAGATAAGGTTTAGTTTGCCTCTTCAGTAACGACCATAATGTCTGCCATACTCTCCGAGTATAAGGTTGCATTAGGATAAACGTCGTAAGTTTGTAGTGTCTGAAAATAATAATCCATGCGGGAAATTCGTAACATTATTTTTGATTTTGGAGGAGTGATTCTTAATATTGATTTTCAGAAGTCTATCGAAGCCTTTCACAGGTTAGGTATAGGTCACGACCCGGCTTTTTTCAGTCAATTCGGCCAGAGTGAGGTTTTCGATAGGCTAGAAACAGGCCATATCACAGAAAAAGAATTTTACGATAAAATAAGGCAGTCCACAGGAGTTGAGGTTACGGATGAAGCCTTGCGCAAAGCCTGGGATGCCCTCCTGCTTGATATGCCTGAGGAACGGGTTGAGTTGCTGCAAAAAGTCAGAAAGAATTATCGTATTTTTTTACTGAGTAATACTAATGCCATTCATTACGAAACTTATAATGGTGTTTTTCGCGCCCAATATGGGCACGATTTCGATGACCTTTTCGAAAAGGCCTGGTGGTCGTTTAGAATAGGGATGAGAAAACCCCATACAGAAACTTTTCTTTGGGTGCTTCAGGATGGAGGGCTGAGTGCCACGGAAACGCTTTTTATTGATGACACGCTGAAACATGTGGATGGCGCCCGCAAGGTGGGTATTAAAGGACTTCACCTGGAGAATATCGACATAACGTCACTTTTCGACCCTGAAGGACGACTGAGTGTACCTGCAGGAATAAATTTTGGATAGCTAAGTTCTTACTTCAACCCTTGGAAGCCAGAGCGGCCAATTCTGGATTTTTTTTTAACATGCGGTAAATGGTAGTTTTACCCACATTGAGCCTATCGGCTACCTCCTTAACGCTTCCCCGGTATTTGATAAGATAGTGTTTAACTATATCATCGATATACTCGTCGAGTGATTTTTCCTGCGAGAAATCAAATGCACTTTGAATAGGTTTCTGGTGTGTATCGAGATTAATGTCGGAGGCTTCGATAACTTCTGTGCTGGCAAGCACACAGGCCAATTCCATAAGGGCCTTGAGTTCTCTTACGTTGCCCGGAAAGCTGTAGTTGAGGAGTTTTTCCTGGGCCGCGGGAGAAAGCCTCTTGGGGGATATGCCGTTTTTATGGCAGAAATCATCAAGAAAATATCGGGCTAATAGGAGAATGTCGTTCCCTCGTTGACGGAGCGGGGGCAGTTCAATAGGCAGCCCCATAATACGATAGTAAAGGTCGGCACGGAAATTTCCTGCTTTTACTTCTTGAGCCAGGTTTTTATGGGTGGCAACAATAAGCCGGGCATCAAATTTTATATTTTCGTTCCCCCCTACTCGGGTAAACTCTCCTTCCTGCAGGGCTCTGAGCAGTTTAACCTGCATGGAAAGGTCCATGTCGCCTATTTCATCCAAAAAGAGCGTTCCCTTGTCGGCTTCCTCAAATTTGCCCATTCTTCTGCTTATGGCACCTGTGAAGGAACCTTTCTCGTGGCCGAAAAGTTCGCTCTCGACCAACTCTTTGGGAATGGCTGCAACATTGAAGGCTACGAATTTCCCTTTCCTGCGTTCCGAATTGTAGTGAATGGCTTTGGCTACCAATTCTTTGCCTGTTCCTGTTTCCCCTGTGATAGAAACAGTAATGTTTGATCGCGCCGCTTTTTGAATGAGCTCGAAGACTCGCTGCATGACAGGACTGTTACCCTTCAGGGGATTGTGCTCCAGATATTTTTTCCCTAACTCCTCTTCCAGTTCATTGATTTTGGCTTCCAGACGTTTTTTTTCCGCAATTTTCTGAATCAGGCTGGTGAGGCGGGTTTTCATATTATGATCTTTCACCACATAGTCGTAAGCCCCTTTGTGCAGTAAATCTATAGCTGTGCTGATATCCTGCTGTCCACTGACTATGATAACAGGGATATCAGGATTGAATTTTTTGATCCGTTTGAATAAGTCTTTTCCGTTGTAATCTGGGAGATAATAATCGAGTGTAATTACATCGGGATTTTGGTGAAGATTATTAAGTAAAGATGTTCCGTCGGAAAATATCGCAACCTCACGGTTACCCTCTTTAAGTAATGCCTCTGCTAAAACACGCGCTGTAATTGCCTCATCTTCAACAACAAAGATCTTCAATGGCTCCATAATGACAGGCTGATAAAGTAACGTCCAAATTGAAACTTTGTCCAAAATTAATAAAGAATTTATAAAACTGTATCAATTTGGGCCTGATTTCAACAATAAATTTTATGTAAGTTTATTAAACGGTTTTCTAACTCTAGCAGGCTATGTATTTGCATCAGCTCCATTCTGATTTGCTTGAAATGAGGAACACCTTTGAAATAGCCCGTGTAAAATTTTCGCATCTCAAGGATGGCTCTTCGCTCTCCTTTTATTTCGACCGCTTTTTTCAGGTGTCGGTGGCAGATGTTTATTCTTTCATGGAGTTCAGGTGGGGGAAGCAATATGCCTTGATTAAGATAGGCTTTTACCGAGGTAAAAATCCAGGGATTCCCAATGGCTGCCCTTCCAATCATAATGCCGTCTACTCCATACCGGTCGAACATGGCTTTGGCTTTTTGAGGACTATCGATGTCGCCATTGCCAATCACAGGAATTCTCATACGGGGATTGGCTTTAACAGCCCCAATGAGGGTCCAATCGGCCACTCCTGAATACATTTGGGAACGTGTACGCCCGTGGACTGTGATGGCCGCAATTCCGACGTCCTGCAATCGTTCAGCAACCTCTACTATGGGCTTACTTGATTCGTCGTACCCCAGCCGGGTTTTCACAGTTACAGGTGTTTTCACTGCCTTCACTACAGCTGCCGTAATAGCTATCATTTTAGGGATATCCTTTAAAATCCCGGATCCTCCCCCTTTTGCTACAACTTTTCGTACTGGGCATCCCCAATTGATGTCGATGGTGTCAGGTCGTACCTCCTCAGCCATTTGTGCTGCAGCTACCATTAGTTGAAGGTCGCTGCCAAAAATCTGAATTCCTACCGGGCGTTCTTCTTCATAAAGACGCATCTTACTAATGCTTTTTTCGGCATCACGCACCAGTCCGTCTGACGAAATAAATTCAGTAAACACCATATCTGCCCCCATTTCCCTACATATCAATCGGTACGAGAGATCGGTAATATCTTCCAGGGGGGCAAGAAGAACACTTTGGTCAGGTAACTCCAGATTGCCAATTTTCATTGGGTGGGTTGTCTTTTCCTCTAAAGATTTATAAATAATAATAGATTTAATTGTAATTTTGCTTATCGAGAAGTGAAATCACCCCATGGCTGCAAAATTAGTGGAAAACGAGCATATCCCGCATTGGAAGGGTAAGCGGGTGATGGTAGTGGAGGATGATTTTATTTCGTATAAAATCATTGAGAAGTATTTGCGGCCTACCGGTGCGGAGATCGTGTGGGCCAAAGATGGTATAGAGGCTTTGCAAATTTTTCAACCCGATAATTTTGATCTTGCGTTAGTGGATATTCGCATGCCGCGACTTAATGGAATCGATCTTACCCGGAAGCTAAAACAAATCTGCGAGCGGTTACCTGTGGTTATTCAAACCGCTTATGGACTTCCCGATCATCAGCGCGAGTGCTATAAGGCAGGTGCTGATGCATTTATTGCTAAACCTTTTGACCAGCACTATTTTTTGTATAAGATCCGGTCCTTTTTTACCTGAAAGGGTTTTGCTCTGTAGCCTTCAGCAGTAGCAATTTTTGTTTTTGACTGTCAATGTGGCGAAAGTATGCCTCTCTGAAACGCTGGGGAAGTGGCTCAGAAGGGGGAGACTCTATGCTTAATGGATTGACAGGAGCTCCGTTTTTAAATACTCTGAAATCGAGATGCGGGCCTGTGGAAAGTCCGGTGCTGCCCACGTATCCGATAATTTGCCCTTGAATGACCCGCGCACCTGCTCGTATACCTGCTGCAAAACCCGACAAATGATTGTACATGCTGGTATAAAGGGAGTTATGCCTTATTTTGACCGATTTTCCAGCCTGTCCGTTATAGCCGGCAGCTATCACGGTGCCATCTCCTATGCTATGCACGGGCGTGCCTACCGGGGCGGCATAGTCCACGCCGTGATGCGGGCGATAAATACGTAGAACGGGATGAAAACGATTACCCGTAAACTTGCTGCTAATCCGGGCATACTTTAACGGAGCCTTTAGAAAAGCCCGCTTCATGTTTTCACCCTTTTCGTTATAATATCCGGCATAACTCCCCGTGCTGTCGGGGTCGTAGTAAAAAGCCCATATTTCCTGACCCTTGTGGCTAAAACGGGCTGTCAGCACTTTCCCAATGGCCAGGACCTTGCCCTCGCACATTTGTTTTTCATACATTGCTATAAATTCGTCGCCCTTTTGCAAGCCAAAAAAGTCAACACTCCAGCCAAAAACATTTTCAAGTGCCAGAGCCAGTTCAGGTCCGTTGTCACTCTTGCTAAGGGCTTTCCACAGCGAGGATTCAATAGGGGCTCTGAGATACCCTGTTTCTACGTTGATCTCCTTTTCAACTCGCTGTGCACCAATTTTGCCGTCGAGATAAAAAATGGTATAGGAAACCGGACTGTTTTCGTAGATGAAATATAGAGGTTTACGAAGGCTGTCGTTGGAAAAAATAAAAGTGTATTGCTGTCCTGCCTTCAGTTTCTGCGGGGGTAAAATATCAGCTGTTTGCCTGATTAGCGAGTCTATCATCCGGGGGCTTAATCCTTGCCCGGCCAGGAGTCCGGCCAGCGTCTGTCCGTTTTTCATATGGCCTGTTTCTACCTGCAAACTATCTATTGGTATTCCATAAAGCAGGGTAGGCGGAGGCACAGCGTTTTTTTCCAGGTTGTTAAGGGTAACGGAAGTATAAAACAGTATGACTGATCGAAAAACAATCAACAATCCTCCGATTACCAGAAGGATAATACCCGTTCGGTGATGACGAAGAATTTGTCGGATATTAATAATCAAATGATAAGCATTTAAGTAAAACTAAAAATCCCGGCCTATGGGCCGGGTTTACAAAACGCCAGGAGGTGAGCATTATTGTTTCAGTCTTGCTTTCTGTGTAAAGCTGAAAAATCGCGTCCGGCTCGCAAAGCAGCTAAATTGGCATTTACTACTTCGTCGCCTTTGCGGCCAAAAACCTGACGAATAGCTTGTTCCAGGTCCTCAAAGGGAATATCAATGCAAAATGAGGAAGCGCCAAGTATAACCATGTTGGCTGAGCGGGCAGAGCCAATCTCAGCAGCCAGGGCATCAGCGTCAATCATGATTTGGTGAGGCTTCGAGGCTATTGTGGACAACACTTCTTCAATGGGTGGATAATTGGGGATGTTAACATAAGGCTTGGTGTTGGTGATAATCCACCCGTCTTTTTTGAGCCAGGGGAGATAGCGCAGGGCTTCGAGGGGTTCTACAGATATAATCATATCTGCGGCTCCAGTAGGGATGAGGTCGCTGGCTATTGGTCGGCTGCTTAGTCGCAGATGCGACTGTACGTCGCCCCCACGCTGGCTCATTCCGTGCACCTCCGATTGTTTAACATACAGGCCTTTGTTAACGGCTGCCGTGCCTATGATGGCTGCGATAGAGAGAATACCCTGTCCACCTACACCTGCAAGTATGATATCGTTTTTCATGTTGAGCAAAGTTTTCAAGGGTAGTAATTACTCTGATTTTTTGGTTTTAAATTTTTCGCGCATTCTGCGATTGAGTGTTTGTACGCATTCGCGGGTAGGAACGATAACGGAAACCCCGGGATACGCTAGTTCCTCCGCAATGATTTTTACATTTTCTTCATGATTTTTTCGAAGAGGTTTCAAAATGCGAATATGCTCTTCTTCCACACCTATTCCTTTGCATATCTCTGCAATGCGCCCGTAGGCAGCCGAGGGTTGACCGCCGGTCATACCTGTAGTTGAGTTGTCGAGAATCATGACGGTGATGGGAGCGTTGGAGATTACAGCGTCGAGCAGGCCAGTCATGCCAGAGTGGGTAAATGTAGAGTCGCCGATAACAGCCACAGCAGGCACTAAACCGGCATCAGCTGCTCCTTTGGCCATAGTGATGCTGGCCCCCATATCCACACAAGAGTTGATGGCCTCCAACGGTGGAAGTGCTGCCAGGGTATAGCATCCAATGTCGGAGAATACCCTTCCCTTTCCATAAACCTTCATGGCTTCGTTGAGAGCTAGATAGGAGTCGGTGTGAGGACAACCAGCGCAAAGTGAAGGAGGACGAGGCACCACGAGAGAGGGTACTTCCTCGCCACGCATCATTTCCCCACCCAGGGCCACTGCTACCAGATTGGGATTGAGTTCTCCATCGCGGGGCAGTGTGCCATCCAGTCGACCTTTTACCTTTAGGGCGTTACCCAAATATCCTTTCAGCATTTCTTCTATCACGGGCATGCCTTCCTCGAGCACCAACAGAGTGTCGCATTCCTTGGCCATTTTTTCAACCAAGCGGCGGGGTAAGGGATACTGACTTATTTTGAGTACAGGATAGGGAATACTGCCTTCGGGAAAATTTTCCATCAGATAGTTGTAGGCCAGGCCGGCAGCTATTATTCCCAAACTTTTATCAGTACCATCCATATACTTGTTCCAGCCGCTGTTCTCCGATTCTTCTTCCAGGGCCGGCTGAATTCCCAGCAATCCTTTATATCTGCGTCGGGCAATGGCGGGCAGCAAGACAAACTGTTTCAAATCGCCAGGCAAGGTCATTTCGTTTTGCGGTCTGGATTCTTTGCGTTCTACTCCTGAGCGGGAATGGGCCAGGCGTGTGGTAATACGATAAAGCACAGGAATACGGAACTTCTCTGAAAGGTCGAATCCGTAATGAACCATATCGTACGCTTCCTGTTGGTTGGATGGCTCAAGGATGGGTATTAGGGCAAATTTTCCGTAAAAACGCGAGTCCTGTTCGTTTTGCGAGCTGTGCATCGAGGGATCGTCGGCTGAAACAACAATAAGTCCTCCGTTAACCCCTGTAACCGCTGAATTTATAAAGGGGTCTGCAGCTACATTAAGCCCTACGTGCTTCATGCATGCCATGGCCCTTTTTCCCGCATACGACATGCCCAGGGCTGCCTCTACCGCAGTCTTTTCATTCGATGACCAACTGGCTACAATGCCTTTGTTTTTTGCTTCTTTCGAAACTATTACGTATTCGGTGATTTCTGTGGAAGGTGTACCAGGATAGGCATAAATGCCCGAAAGGCCGGCATCTATGGCTCCCTGTGCAATGGCTTCGTCGCCTAATAATATCATTCTTTGCATGGCAGGATGATTCATTCTTTTAAGGCAAAACTACTGCTTATCTGTTAACCGGCAAACAAATCATGCAAACGATTGAGTTGGCCAATTGGTGTAGTCTATTGGTTTGTTGGGTCTTATAGTAATGCATTGAATGAATTTAAGTTATTGGAGAATCTCTGTTGTTTATTGGGAAATGAATAAACTTGCATCATGAATTTTCTGGCTCATCTTTATTTATCGCCCAACGACCCCGAAATAATTTTCGGCAACTTCATAGCTGATGCGGTCAGAGGCAGAGATTTTGACCGATACCCTGAAAACGTGAAAAAAGGCATCCTACTTCATCGTTTTATCGATCAAACTACTGATACTCATCCGCTTTTTCTAAGAGCCTGCGGTCGGTTAAAACCATTTACGGGCCGCTTTGCTGGTGTGGCAGCCGATATTATTTTCGATCATTTTCTTGCAGCCGATTGGCCTCATTTCTCATCCGTTGTCTTATCCGATTTTGCGCAACAGCGTTATCAGTTGGTGGAAGCGATGCAGGAATGGCTACCCCCCAAGGCGGCCCGTACCTTCCATTACATGAAAACCAACAATTGGCTCGTAAATTATGCAGACCGTTTGTTTATGGAGCGAGTCTTCAAAGGCATGTCGGGACGGGTGCATCAGGGGCAACTCCTCTTAAATTCCTGGGAAGCACTCAATGGAAATTATTTTTTACTGAAAAAGGATTTTGAAGCGTTTTTCCCCGAGCTCATCTCGTTGGTCAAGGCGTATCGATTGTGAGAAATCCGGCATGAGGCTCTATGTTTTTTGTAAAGCTATGATAATTAATATTTAATTCATAAAGAGCCACTTCTTTCTTATTGCAAAAACAGCTTTTGTTTATGCTTA
The DNA here is from genome assembly GCA_049969475.1 of Bacteroidales bacterium. Taxonomy (GTDB): domain Bacteria; phylum Bacteroidota; class Bacteroidia; order Bacteroidales; family TTA-H9; genus UBA2030. Next base: position 62,525 of record JBMFOU010000001.1, read on the forward strand.
TAATTAGCCTCAAATTTTGGGGATATGAAGAATAGGTAGTTGAAAGGGGTTTGGTGGATAGTTCTGTTGTTCTCATGGCCAGAGCTTAGCTGTAAGCATGATAGGGATTATTTGCTTTTTCATGGTGGGGCTGCAGAAGTGGGTGGAAGTTGTATCGAGGTGGTGGTTTCGGGCGACCATTACCTGGCGGATGTTGGGTCGTGGTATGACAGTGAAATGGATGCTGGTGAAGAGGGCGATGAGGAAGCCAAGTGCTTGCAAAAAAAAGAACTTCACGAAAAAAATCGTTTTTTCGGTTTTGAACCAGCCCGAATAAAAGCAGTTTTTCTTACCCACGCTCACATGGATCATCTGGGGCGTTTGCTTCATCTTTACCGGCAGGGTTTTGGGGGTAAGGTTTACTGCACAGCTTCCACCCAAAAATTGGCTGCCATTATGTTGTGCAATGGGGCTCGATACGATGAAGCAGAAAAGTTGTGGTATTGGACAGCTTCGGCCCATAGTCGGCGGAAGGGATACATTACTGCCCATTGGAAGAATTGTAAGGTGGGTAAACGCATAATCCACAGAAACGAGTTAAGAGGCAGCCTATATGAGTTGAGTCAGCGAATCGGCCAGGAGGCGGGTCAGGACGTAAACCCTTGTCGTTCATGCGCAGAATTGGAAATAGCCCCCATGATGCGTTTGTTCGAAGAAGTTGATTACAAGGAACTTATAGCCTTTGATAAAAAACTGTCAATTACCTTCTACCCGACAGGTCATATTCCTGGTTCTGCCGCCATTGCGATGAAAATTCTTCCCCTCAGAAAAACTGTTTTATTTTCGGGGGATGTAGGCAATGATATAGAGTTGCTTTATAATCGGCCGGAAGTTTTTCCTACTGCCGACTGGGTAATCATGGAAGGAACATATGGAGCTTTGGTAAGAGATCGCAACTATGAGGCAGCCAGACATGATTTTGCGCAAACTATGGACCAGGCGCTCTCAGAGAATAAGATTGTATGGATTCCCTCTTTCGCCCTCGACCGCACGCAAAAGGTATTGCACGAGATTTTCCAGGGGCAGATAAAGGATATTATTCCTATGGGTGTTCCCATTTATTCCCCATCGTCTACAGCCGATGAAATATCCGACTTGTACAAGCGCTGGTTATTTTACCCTGATAAAGAGGGTCTTTTAAAGAAAGGCCTGGAAGGAGATAGTTTATTTCCTTTCTTTATTCGTGCATTGCCATTTTCTGCAGGCACTCGCGAAGGACCTGCCATTTATATTACCACTAGTGGTATGCTGGATGCTGCTTACAGCTGGCGTCTTTTACCCGAAATGCTTCCTCGCAGCAGCGTGTTGCTTTATTTGTTGGTTATCAAAGTCCCCACCTACCTGGAGGAAGAATTCTGGAAGGCGCCTCAGAAATCAAAATAGTAAAGACCCAGGTGCCGGTTCATCTAACCTGGAAAAAGTTTGATATTTTTTCGGGTCATGGTGATGCAATGGATGTAGCCCATGTGCTTTCTAACAATCAGACAAGCCGGATATTGCTCAACCATGGTGAGCTTAAGGCATTGAGCAAGCTTCAGAAGAGTCTGGAAAAGCGGGGATACAAGAAAGTAGAAATTGCTCGGCCGGGGGTGAAGTATCCTTTAAACAAATAAAAAAACCGGACCTCAGAGGTCTGAAGTCCGGCCTTAAATATATGAGGACACTTAGTGGGCACTGCCCTTCACTTTAAGCTTGTCGCCTGTATCTTCCACTATTTTGCGGTACCATTTTTCGCCATATCCTGGCTGCGATACTTTGGGATTCTGCTTGTTTCCATTCTTCACCTTAATGTTTCCGTCCATGTATTTGGTGAACAGGTAAGCATAAAAGTCTTTCCATTGCATTACCAGATTATTGCCTGTGTTTACGCTGTAATCGGTGAGGAACTCAATGGCTTTTGCCTTGTCGGTTTCATAGAGCTTGAGGGCATAAGCATCCACAGAAGGAGTGAAGTCGATATAGGAAAGCTCGAGTTTGTCTTGCATTCGACGTACTTCGGGTTGCATATCACTGTAGCGGGTATAAACGAAATTACTCACCTGGTTGAATACCCAGAAGGCAGCATCATCTTTGAATTCCATCATTTTGCCATAGCCACGGGCAAATTTATCGGCTGCGCGGGTCGAAGAACAATAGACCGGGTAATAAACCGTGAGCGCTGCATCATCTACACTGAACCAGAAGATACCCCCTATTTCGCGGGGTAGCCAAGAGCGCATCTGGGCAACAAAACTGAAACCAGTTTGCTGGGTGGCTGTGGCCCTTTCATTCAAGTATTCCTGGCCGTCCACTTTAAAGGTAAGAGGACGCCAGCGATAGGGGTTGCCGTAGGGGCCTGCACCCAGGTCGAGGCGCATGTCGAGTTCAGTGCCTTCGAGGTGATCGCGCATGAAATCCATCATATCACGAAGGCTTACTTTCTTTTCTGGTTTTATCCAAAGGGGCATACGGTTGCTGGCGTAGCCGGTTACAGGATCATGTTCGATGTTGCCTTTCACGTACTCCCAGTATTTGTTCATTCCGCTATTTACCTTATTGAACATGCTCCATACCCTGATCTCGCAGAAACGGGCTCCGCCAAAGCTTACAGGGGCATAGGTATCGCTAAAGCTAAATTTTTCATCTGTAACCTCGGGTTTAATGTATCCCCGCTGGCGGGCAAAACTGATTACGTCGGACGCATATACACATTCAACAGAGGGCTCGAATATTTTATCAAGATTTTTCGAAGAGATAGAGGTGCGCCCATTTTCGAGAGGAAAGGTGGTAATACGTGCCTGGTTGGCATGTCCTGAAACCATCCCGTCAGGAATGCGCAGGGCTACCCAAACAGCTCCCTTCACGCCTTTTTCTAATATAGAAATGAGTCGTTTGCCATGTTCTTTAGCAAAATCTTTTCCTGCATATCTTTCAAGAGTTTCGAGAAATTTTTCATTTCCGTAAAACACTTTTCCTGAGAGGGGTTTAAGGGCTTTTTGTATGTCTTTGCTTTCTTTGGCAAGAAGCTTCATGTCTACCTTTATTTCTTTGCCTTTGCCTATCATTTCTAGAATCCAGGCTTCATTGGCATCAGCAATAGAAAAAGACTCTCCGCTGCTGTAATACCCATATTTTTCTACTAATTCTGCCATTATTTTAATGGCCTCGCGGGCTGAACGGGCACGTTGCAGCGTAACATAAATCAAGCTACCATAGTCCATGATAGCCCCCGGCTGGCTTCCAAGTTCCTCCAGACCACCATACGTGGTTTCACCAATAGTAACCTGAAATTCGTTCATGTTGCCTATCACATTGTAAGTAACCGGGGCCTGTTCAATTTGTCCCAGATAATCGCCGGTATCCCATTCGTAAATGTCTATCATAGTACCTGCGGGCCAGGTGCCGGCCGACCAATGATACAATTCCCCATACAGCACATGCGAATCGGCTGAGTAACTTACAAATACGCTGCCATCGGTACTGGCTCCTTTGGTAATGATATAGTTTGTACAGGCATCTACTTTTATACCTGCCAAAAGCAACGAGATCACTAATAAACTTAAGACTTTTTTCATCATAACATTGGATTTTGATAAATCATGAAGTTTGGAGGGCCTAAAGATAGGCAGAAGTTTTAATATGCATAAGGTTATAGATCCCGCCTTTGAGGACTAACAACAATGTCCACTTTATTTGAATTATTTGTTGGGGGCGATAATCTGGTTTTGCTTCTCTACTAACGATTGTTGTTCGTTCTTCAAGAGGTTTTGAACTACATAAACATAGGATAGGTTGCTAAAACGAGTGGAAAGCCTGATGGTGGCCGAGTAGAAAATATCGTCGGGGTTCATCTCGAATTCATCGATTGTGCCCACCATGATACCTTCCGGGAAAATGAGGGAGTAGCCGCTGGTAATTATGGTGTCGCCCTTGTTTATTTTAACTTGAGAAGATAGATTAATAAGACTGGCCTTATTGGGATCTTTTCCCTCCCAGATGACTGATGCCATTTCATTGTTTTTCTTGAGTTTGACACTAATAGTGGAGGCACTATGAAGCATCGACATCACTGAGGCAAAGTGCTCAGAGGCTGCCACCACAATGCCGACTACTCCCTGGGGCCCAATCACTCCCATGTCGGGCATTACTCCAGAGAATGTGCCCTTATCGATCATGATGAAATTGTTTCGCCTACCTATGCTATTGGCCACCACGCGGGCTGGTGTATATTTGAATTGTTGCAGGTAAAGCGTGTCTTTTTTCCAGAAAGATTGGGTATCGATCTGTAAAAAGGAATTTTGGCTGCCAGATCGCAATATGGCGTTCTCAATAGCCAGTTGCTCATTGGTTCTTTTTAACGAAAAATACTGGTCAATGTTAGCAATTTGTTCTCTGATGGCTCCATGCACCGAGGTAGCCATTCTGAAATAATATGCTTGCGGAAAATAGTTGTATGAAAAGTAAAGCGCAAGGGAGATGGCTTCCAGCAGCAGGAAGAGAAAGAAGAAGTGATAGCGTGCAATGAACCTGAACAGGTTGAGCATGGAGGCGATTTGAGATAAAAAAACCGCTTATTTGATGAGGAAGGGGAATTTGTCGAAGTTTTTCAGAGCAATGCCGGTACCGCGGGCTACAGCTCGCAGGGGGTCGTCCGCTACGTGAACAGGTAGTTTGGTTTTGGCCGCAATACGTTTATCGAGGCCCCGAAGCATAGAACCTCCACCTGCCAGATATATACCCGTACGGAAAATGTCGGCAGAGAGTTCGGGCGGAGTCATTTCAAGGGCGTGTAAAATGGCAGCTTCGATCTTGCTGATGGACTTATCGAGGCAATGGGCTATTTCTGCATAATTTACCTTAACCTCCTTGGGAATGCCGGTCAGCATATCGCGTCCGTGCACGGCATAATCGGCCGGAGGATTTTCTAAATCGGTGATGGCTGCTCCCACTTCAATTTTTACGCGTTCAGCCGTCCTTTCCCCAATGTTGATATTGTGCTGTTTTTTCATGTATTCCTCGATGTCGGCATTGAAATCGTCGCCGGCAATACGGATGGATTCGTTGGTAACAATACCTCCCAGGGCGATCACAGCAATTTCACAGGTGCCCCCGCCAATATCCACAATCATGTTACCGGTGGGTTCCAGCACATCGATACCAATGCCAATGGCAGCAGCCATGGGTTCGTGAATCAACCTTACTTCCTTGGCCCCGGCTTGTTCGGCTGAGTCTTTAACAGCTCTCTCTTCTACCTCGGTAATTCCTGAGGGAATGGAGATGACCATTTTGAGCGATTGAGGGAAAAGGTTTTTGGAATCTGGTATCATGCGAATCATTTCTCGCATCATGGCTTCGGCAGCCTGGAAGTCGGCAATCACCCCATCGCGCAACGGACGAATGGTTTTAATATTTTCATGCGTTTTGCCGTGCATCATTTGAGCACGTTTTCCCACGGCTATCACTTTGCCGCTGGCCCTTTCAATGGCCACAATACTGGGCTCGTCTACAACCACGCGATCATTGTGTATAATAATGGTGTTTGCCGTGCCCAGGTCCATGGCTATTTCCTTGGTGAAAAAAGAGAGCAGTCCCATATTGTAGTACTTTTGATAATTCAGTTAGTGTTTAAAATGGCGTACACCCGTGAACAGCATGGCTACTCCGTTTTGGTTGCAGAAGTCAATGCTGTCCTGGTCGCGGATAGAGCCCCCCGGCTGCACAATGGCTGTAATTCCGGATTCATGGGCCAACTGTACTGAGTCGGCAAAGGGGAAGAAGGCATCGGATGCCAAAACCGCCCCCTGAAGACTGAAACCAAATCCTCTGGCCTTTTCTATGGCTTGTTTCAATGCATCCACCCTCGAAGTCTGCCCTGCACCTGCCCCGATTAACTGTCGGTTTTTGGCCAGCGCAATGGCATTCGACTTGAGGTGTTTTACCACCTTGTTGGCGAAAACCAGATCATCGGTTTCTTCTGCCGAAGGAGCCTTCAAGGTTTTCACTTCCCAGGCCGAGGCATCTTCTCCTACTGGGTCGCGGTCTTGAACCAGAAGCCCTCCCAATGCACTCCGTATGAGTTGTCCATGGGGCCGCCACGAACGAAGCTGCAAAATTATTCTGTTTTTACGTGATTTAAGAATTTCGAGGGCCTTTTTTTCATACCCAGGGGCTATTATTATCTCGAAAAATAACTCATTGATGAGGCTGGCGGTTATTTCGTCAATCATTTCGTTGCTTACAATGACGCCCCCAAATGCCGAAACAGGGTCTCCTGCCAGTGCCTTTTCCCAGGCTTCATTCACCGAATCGGCCGAGGCACATCCACAAGCATTATTGTGTTTTATAATGGCAACCGTGGGTTCTTCAAACTCCTCAATAAGTTCCAATGCTGCATCTATATCAAGAAAATTGTTGTAAGAAATTTCTTTTCCGTGCAGTTGGGAGAATATCTCTTCTGAATTTCCGTAAAACCATCCTTTTTGATGGGGATTTTCTCCATAACGCAACACCGTTGGGTGATCGAGGCTGATACGAAGTCCCGGTGCGCCTGTTTGTCTGGAGAAGTAATTGAAAATGGTACTGTCGTATTCAGAGCTTACCGCAAAAGCTCTGGCTGCCAAATATTTTCTCTGATCCAAAGAAAACCCTCCTTTTTCCTCGCGAAACCATTGCAAGGCCACATCAAAGTCGTTCGATGCAGGAACTATGGCTACATGAGCGAAGTTTTTGGCTGCTGCCCTTATGAGCGAAATTCCACCAATGTCTATTTTCTCTGTAATTTCTTCTTCTATGTCAGTTGTAGCTATGGTTTGGGCAAAAGGATAGAGATCCACAATTACCAAATCTATGGAAGGAATATTGTACAGGTGAGCCTCTTCCTGGTCATGGGCTACATTACGGCGATAGAGAATGCCTCCCATAATCTGTGGGTGTAGGGTCTTTACCCTGCCTCCGAAAATTGAGGGGTAATCCGTAACCTTTTCTACAGAAATGGCGTCTATTCCCATGTTACGGATGTAATCATAGGTACCCCCCGTGCTATAGATGACTACTCCCCATTTTTGCAGTTCTTTTACCCAATCCTCAATGCTTTCTTTATGGTAAACACTGATGAGCGCGCTTTTTACCTTTATTGTATCGGTCATCTGAAAGTTCTTTAGAAATTGAGATATAACTTGAAAATAAGCTACTTAAAAGCGTTTTTTCGGGGTGCAAGTTTAGCCAAAAACCCCGGAGGGCACAAATTTTTGGAAATAAACCTTGATGCGATGCTTGGGTCAGATGTCTGGAAGTGCTTTATGATTAGGTTTGCAGAACCAAAAAATTGTATGATATCATGTTAATCCTGCTTAAACTGATTCGCGAGAGTTATTTGATGGCGTTTCATGAGATCAGTGTAAATAAGACGAGAACATTTCTTACGTTACTCGGTCTCACCATAGGTATTTTTTGTGTCATCAGCGTGTTGTCGGTCTTCGATTCGATGGAACGTAAAATCCGCACCAGTATCGAATCGCTGGGCGATAACGTGGTGTATATTCAGAAATGGCCCTGGTTGTTTACCAATAACTATCCCTGGTGGAAATTCATCAACCGGCCGGTGCCTACCCTCGATGAATTGAAAGAAATTGAACGTCGTTCGTTGGCTACGGGTGCGGTTGCTTATGTAAGTGGAACCTCACGAACGGTGAAGTCGGATAAGAAGAGCCTTAAAAATGTAACAGTTTATGCGGTAAGCCATGATTATGACAAATTGCGAAATTTTGAGCTGGAAGATGGACGATATTTCTCACCCATGGAATCGGCCTCGGGTAGAAATGTCGTGATTTTGGGTAAAGACATTGCCGAAAGCTTGTTTGAAAGCGAACCAGCTGTAGGCAAATGGGTCAGGATATACGGGAGAAAAGCCGAGGTGATTGGGGTCTTTAAACGCGAGGGAAATAATCTGGGTGAAAGCCTTGACCAGCAGGTGATGGTACCCATACTTTTTGCTAAAAATCTGCTCGACGTCGACCGCGACGGTGCTATTCTGGCCAAGGCCCGGGAAGGAATCAGCAAGCAGGAGCTGATTGATGAGCTTACAGGCATCATGCGTTCAATCCGTAAGCTTCGACCCGGTGAAGAAGATAACTTTTCCATCAATGAAATTAGCGTTATCAGTAATAAATTCGGGGAGTTTTTTAACGTGTTGGCCATCATTGGCTGGGTTGTGGGAGGTTTTTCTTTGCTGGTGGGCGGCTTTGGTATTGCCAACATTATGTTTGTATCGGTTAAGGAACGCACCAATTTAATTGGTATTCAAAAGGCCTTGGGAGCCAAAAACTATTTTATTCTGCTACAATTTTTGTTCGAAGCCGTATTTCTTGCAATTCTTGGAGGGTTATTAGGTTTGTTTTTCGTTTTTTTGATGACGCTCATTGCACGCTATGGTGCTGATTTCGAAATGGTGCTCTCTGCTCGAAACATCGTATTGGGAGTCATGGTTTCGGTAGTAATAGGGCTTTTGGCTGGTATTGTTCCTTCGTATTCCGCAGCCCGAATGGACCCTGTAGAGGCTATGCGCTCAACTTTCTGAATGTTCTGGTTTAGCCCTTCATTTCACGATGACCACCTAGTGCTACGGCCATTGTTAGTAGTAGAAACAGTACCGTTACGAAGGCCGAAATCCGACCCAGGTAATCTCCATACTTTACGTAAAAAGTCAGGGTATCATTTAGATGTACGGTACCACGTATGGCTCCTGAGGTCCAGTAAGGCAAGGGTTGTAGAATGTCCCCCCGTTGATTTACCAAACATGAAATGCCTGTATTGGCCGATCGGGCTACATTGCGTCGGGTTTCGATAGCCCGCAGCGACGAAAAACTCATGTGTTGCCGGTGGCCGGCAGTAAAGCCCCACCATCCATCGTTGGTAAGCACGCAGATAAGCTGGGAGCCGTTGCGGATGAATCCATTCATAAATTCGCCGTACACCGACTCATAACAGATGGCTGCATTGAAGCGAGCCCCTGTCGCTGCCTGACGAAATACCGTGCGTTGGGGCGATGTGCCCAGGGTACCTACTGTTCCGCCCAGATTAAAAGCAATTTCCTGAAACGGCCGGGTAAGGGCAGGAAGGGGTAATTTTTCGGGCCCGGGAACCAGCTTCGACTTGTGATAATATCCCAGTTCAGCCGAAGTGTCTACCACAAAGGCCGTGTTGTAGGCATCATAATAGCCACTACCGTCGGAGAACTTACGCACCGATGAAGGGAGTTTCTCTCCGGGCATATAATATTTGAAAGTTGAAGCCCCCATGACCAATGTGAGCTTTGGATGCTGTTTAACGTATTCTTTGAGCAATTGAATGCTCACAGAATTGTATGGATTGTTGAGCCAGATCGATTCCTGCAAGGCTGACTCGGGACAAACCAGAAGGTTTACTTTGTCGTCGATCAGGTTTTCGGCCTGAGTGATGTTGCGCCGGAAAACCTCGTTAACCGGAAGGGTATATTGCTCGGTCCAGGGATCAATATTGGGCTGCACAACCACTACTTCCATAGCTGGGCCTTGTTCCTGGTATGTATTGTATTTTCTGAATGACCAGCCCAGTGGAAGCCCCACCCACAAAATCAATACTAGGGCCAGTACCGACAATCCCAAGGGGCTGGCTGTTTTTTCCTTCAAGTGTTTTAAAAGATTTAACGCTATCAGATTCGAAACCAGCACCCAAATGCTTCCGCCGAGAATACCCGTAAATTCATACCACTGAATCCATTTTACATACGAGGCAAAACCATTGCCCAGATTGAGCCATGGCCACGACAGGTCCCAGTTCAGATGCAGATATTCCCAGGCAATCCAGTAGGGGATAAGCAACCAGTTAAGGTTTCGTCCCTTGCGGAGGGTTCGCCGGCTCATGTGATAAACTGCGAACACCACCGACATGAACAGGGTATTAAAAAATATAGCCATTACCCCTCCCCAGGGTGTGGAATTCCAGATCCACCACGTTGTAAGCGTGTTCCAGACCCCAAAGGCTACAAAGGCAGGACGAAATGCTGCCCAACGCCGGTATTTTTCTTTATTTGTAAGAAGATAATCTTCAACCCAAAGCAAAGGGACCCAGGCAACGAATAGCAGCCCGGGAAAGCCCCGCACCGGCCAGGCAAGCGCCAGAAGCATTCCGGTTAGGGCCGAAAGGGCATACTGCTGTTTTCTGCTTAAAACCATACGCACATGATTTGCAGGCAAAGGTAAACATCAACTTTTTGATTTCAATTGAATTTTTTGTTGTGCTCCCGCCTGGCTCTTTTAAAATTTAAATCATGGCCATCTTAAGGGAATGGGGTAATTTTGCAACGGTAAAATTCAAAGGCATGAATGCACTCGAACAGCTTCGTCAATTTACGACTGTGGTGGCAGATACTGGTGATTTTGAATCTATTATTTCCTACAAACCACAGGATGCAACCACCAATCCATCGCTGATTTATGCAGCGGCCAGCCAGCCCAAATATAGTCAACTGGCAGCCCGGGCGGTGGAGGATGCCCGAAAAGTATGTGGACCGGGCGAGGATCTGCTCAGTCTGACCCTCGATCGTATTGCCGTGAATTTTGGAATTGAAATTCTACAAATTATTCCTGGCAGGGTAAGCACCGAAGTGGATGCGCGTCTTTCGTTCGATACAAAAGGTACCATTGCCAAGGCCCGCGAACTGATCAGGCTTTATGAAGAAGCAGGCTATTCGCGGGAACGTATTCTCATTAAAATAGCTGCTACCTGGGAAGGCATTCGTGCGGCTGAAGTGCTCGAAAAAGAAGGCATACATTGCAACTTAACTTTGTTGTTTTCACTCGTTCAGGCCATTGCCTGTGCAGAGGCAAGGGTAACCCTTATTTCTCCTTTTGTGGGCCGCATCCTTGACTGGCACCGCAAGGAAAGAAACCTGGGTGAAGTGGGTCCCGAGGAAGATCCTGGGGTACAAAGTGTTACTGAAATCTATAATTACTACAAGAAATTTGGCTACAAGACCGAGGTGATGGGTGCCAGTTTTCGCAACACCGGCGAAATTGTGGCCCTGGCCGGTTGCGACCTGCTGACTATAGCTCCTTCTTTGTTAAAGGAACTGGAACAGTCGGATGCGAAAGTGGAAAAAAGACTGGATTCAGAGCGTGCCCGACAATTGGATATCACACCCGTTCATCCTGATGAAAAGCTTTTTCGTTGGTTGCTCAACGAAGATGCGATGGCCACAGAAAAGCTGGCCGAAGGTATTCGCCGTTTTGCCGCCGACCTGCGAAAACTCGAAGATTTTATTCGGATATCGTTTCTGAACAAGTAAGACCCTTATTCCAGGTCGTCGTACCTGACCTTGTGGGGATACCGTTTTCGGTAGATTTCCCTGACTTTTTCTACCAAAGCCTGCCGAAGCTCTTCCGTACCCTCTTTTTTTACAGCCGAAATGAGATAATAAGGCTGGTATTGCTTCAACAAAAACCGGGGAAGCACACCCGGGGCATCAACTTCGGGATGGGCAGAGGGGTGGATGAGGTCAATTTTGTTGAAAACGGTAATAATTTCTTTTTCGCTGGCACCTATTTCTGTTAAGGTTTCGTTTACCACCCTCAATTGGTCTTCCAGTGCCGGGTGAGAGGCATCTGCCACATGCAGCAATATATCGGCTTCGCGCACCTCGTCAAGGGTCGATTTGAACGACTCGACCAGGGTGTGGGGCAGTTTGCGGATAAACCCTACCGTATCGGAGAGCAGAAAAGGCGTCAGGTCGATAACAACCCTGCGTACAGTGGTATCGAGGGTGGCAAATAATTTGTTTTCTGCGAACACATTTGATTTGCTAAGCAAATTCATCAGGGTCGATTTGCCCACATTGGTGTAACCCACCAGTGCCACCCTTACCAGGGCTGAACGGTTTTTTCGTTGCGTTTGTTTGATTTGGTCGATTTCGCGTAGTTGTTTCTTTAGCAACGAAATGCGATGGCGAATGGCCCGGCGGTCGGTTTCAATTTCTTTTTCACCAGGCCCTCTCAGACCTATGCCCCCTCTTTGTTTTTCAAGGTGGGTCCACATGCGGGTGAGGCGGGGAAGCATGTATTCATATTGCGCCAACTCTACCTGGGTGCGTGCATGCGCCGTACGGGCTCTTCGAGCAAAGATGTCGAGTATCAGGTTGTTGCGGTCGAGTACCTTGCAGCGCAACTCGTTTTCTATGTTTCTGATCTGGGAACCACTTAACTCGTCGTCGAAAATGGCCATATCGATCTCGTTGGCTGATACATAGGCTGCTATTTGCATCAGTTTGCCTCTGCCGACATATGTTCTTGGGTCGGGGTGGGTCATACGTTGGCTGAAGCGGGTCATTACCTGGGCTCCTGCCGTATCAGCCAAAAATTCTAGCTCATCGAGGTATTCTTTGAGCTTATCCTCGTTTTGTTCCGGGATAATGAGTCCAATTAAAATGGCTTTTTCTTTTCGGGGGGAGGTTTCTATCATAGGGTTTTAAGGGCGGCAAAATTACATATTCCATGGGGCCTAATCGGGATTTGGGAAACATTTTCATTGATACCAGCACTTTGGCGTACTCCCATAAAAACGTCTGGGGAGCTTGTGCCTAGGTTATTTTTAACCAATTTTGCCCTAAAAAAGAATATGCGATTGCGATGGATAGTGTGGTTGTTCATGTTTTTAGGGCACCTGCAGATGGCAGGCCAATCTTTTTCGGATTTTCTGAATTTCCTTTCATCTCTTCCGCCAGCGCAGCGACAAGTCCGCGTGGACAGCTTTATGGCTGTGCATCCCCAAACCCCTTTCATCGAAAATGACACCCTGTGCCATTTTATTTACCTGGGGCCTGCCCAGAAGGTGCAGACTGCCGGTGATTTTACCAACTGGTCTTATTTCTCGGATCTTGCCCAGGTTGAAGGAACTACCTTGTGGTATTACACCCGTTCGTTTGAAACTGATGCCCGACTCGATTACAAGTTAATTATCAATAGCAACCAATGGATTTTGGACCCCAAAAATCCTTACACCTGTGCGGGAGGATTCGGGCCCAATAGCGAATTGCGCATGCCCGCCTATGTGCCTCCTGAAGAGACTCAGTATAATGCCGGAGTCCCTCACGGTCAGATACTCGATACCACCTTTTACAGCCAATATCTTAAAAACAGTCGAAAAATTTGGATTTATAAACCTGCTGGTTATAACCCGGAAAAACGCTACCCTGTGGTATACGTTCACGACGGGGATGGGTATCTGGCCCTGGCAGCTATGCGCAATGTGCTTGACAATCTGATTACCTGGGGACAGCTGCAGCCTCTGATGGCTGTTTTCATTCCTCCGGTTGACCGCACCGAGGAATACGCAGGCAGCAAGCAGTCTGCTTTTACCGATTTTATGGTTAAGGAACTCGTTCCCTGGGTGGATGGGCGTTTTTCAACTTTGCGTCACCCCTGGGGAAGGGCCAATCTGGGAGCATCCAATGGGGGAAATATATCCTTATGGCTTACTGTCTCGAATCCTGATGTGTTTGGCTTAGTCGCTGCCATGTCGTCGAATGTGGAGAATAATATTACGCTTAAAGTGCAGCAGGGTGTTACTCCACCAGTGAAATTTTATCTCGATATAGGAACTTACGATATTCCTATTCTTATTCAGCGGGTAGGCGATTTCCGGCAATTGCTCGAAAACAATGGGGAAGTGTTTTTCTTTCAGCAGTTTAACGAAGGACATTCCTGGGGCAATTGGAAAGCGCATATTGATGATGCCTTGATTTTCCTGTTTGGTGCAGTAGGCTCTTCAGGTTACCATCCTGAAGAGCGAATTCGGGTAAAATATATCCCTGATTTAAAGCAGATATCGCTGGACTTGCCACAGCCAGTAAAACAGGAACTCATCTGTCTTATTTATGATGTAATGGGTCGCATGCACGACAATTACCCTATTCGGCAGGGATTAACAACCTGTTCATTCACCTTGGATAATTATAAACCAGGCCTTTATTTTGTGCATATCGAAAACAGCAGCTTCGCTACTACCCATAAAATGTGGATTTATTAAGTAAAATCTTGATTGGAGGTGAGTTTATAGATGATGGCTTTATGTTTACCCCAAAGGATGTTTTAATTTGCCCGGTAGCTTTAGGTATTTGATTAAGAAGATATAA
>JBMFOU010000001.1:76806-236862 GCA_049969475.1 Bacteroidales bacterium
GTACTTTTATGAAAGGGCAACGATAACCTTTCCACTCATTGATGTTCACCGATCTCTTGAAAGCATTTTACTTGAGGTCTTTAGATGGCTTAATCATAAATGAAAGACATGTTTTGTAACGAGCCTTCATTCAGGCAGTTAACCAACCACAAGGATAATTTTTCATACGTAGCAGTCATTATATACTTCATGCATGAGAAAAGCTATAATCAAGGCCTAAAAGCGATAAGGATGAGTTTAGATACGTGGCTTACTATCAGTGAGATGCTTGCCGTTCTTTTTGGATTGGTTGTTACCAGTGAAGATCTACACAACGTAGATCTTCAGCCCTATCAGTAAGATGCTTGCCGTTCTTTTTGGATTGGTTGAGTTTATTTTGAGTTAGGAGTTTAGTGGTTAATGAGTTTTGTGTCTAATTAGTAACTTCAACGGACCCGATGGAACCCTCCTACTGTTATTTAGCCAAGGCTTAAAAAAAATTACTGCCGGTATAACTGGATGCTTACCGGCAGAAACTGAGGGACAAGAAGAGAAAGATGAAATACGATAAACTAAACTCTTTCAACCACTGAGGCAATCCCTTGTCCAACTCCTATGCACATGGTGCAAAGTGCCCTGCGAAGGCCGGTAGCCTGCAATTGATGAACGGCTGTGGTAACCAGGCGGGCGCCGCTCATGCCCAACGGATGGCCCAGGGCAATGGCACCTCCCAGGGGATTGATGCGGGGGTCGTCGTCGGCTAGGCCCAGCTCTCGTATGCATGCCAGTGATTGGGCAGCAAAAGCTTCGTTCAATTCGATAATATCCAGGTCGGCCAGTGTTAAGCCCAGACGGGCCAACAATTTTTGGGTGGCTGGTACAGGGCCAATGCCCATAATGCGTGGGGGAACACCCGCTGCCTGGATACCAATAATTCGGGCCAGGGGAGTAAGATTGTACCGCTTGATAGCTTCGGCCGAGGCTAATAGTACGGCTGCTGCCCCATCATTTACTCCGGAAGCATTCCCGGCCGTAACGGTTCCATTGGGTCGTGAGACGGGTTTGAGCGTGGCCAGTTTTTCTGGAGGCGTCAGTCGGGGATGCTCATCCACGCTGAATAGGAAGGGTTCGGATTTAGGCTTGTTTATTTCTACCGGAATAATTTCTCTGGCCAGGGCGCCGTTCTGAATGGCCTGGGATGCTTTGAGTTGGCTGCGGTAGGCAAAGAAGTCCTGGTCTTCGCGGCTTATTTGATACATGTCGGCCAGGTTTTCCGCTGTCTCTATCATCGAATCCGTACCATAGAGCTCCTGCATGCGAGGGTTAACAAAGCGCCAGCCAATGGTGGTGTCGTAAATTTTTACCTCTCTGGCAAAAGGTTCAGTTGACTTTCCCATCACAAAGGGCGCCCGCGACATGCTTTCTACCCCTCCAGCGAGGATGAGATGAGCCTCACCCGTCATAATAGCCCGCATTCCCTGGCCAATGGCTTCCATGCCTGAGCCACATAGGCGGTTTACTGTGACACCGGGAATGGTGTGTTTTAATCCGGTCAGCAGCAAGGCCATGCGTGCAACGTTGCGGTTGTCTTCACCAGCCTGGTTGGTGCAACCCAAAATAACGTCATCCACTTCGTCCCAATTAACGCCTGTATTGCGTTGTATAAGGGCTTTCAGCGGAATGGTAGCCAAGTCGTCGGCGCGCATGACCGAGAGGGTGCCTCCATATTTGCCTATAGGGGTGCGAATGGCATCGCAGATAAATACTTCTTTCAGCATAATCTGTGTTTACAAATTGAGCATGGGTTTAATATGCCTGAAACCTTGCAGAGCAGTATCTGTTAGAATATCAATTTCTTTCTGTGTCATTACCGTAGAAAGCATGCAGGAGTTCGAGTTCACCATGATGATGCCGTGATTATACATGAAATCGAGGAATGTTGAAACCACTTTTTTCATGGCATCGTCTTCGTAAGCTTCCCGGTAGTTGGTGGGAGGATTTTCCCTAAAGTGGAGTTTAAACATGGAACCGTTGCCTGTGATGCTGAGGGGTATTCCTGCAGTATGAGCAGCATCTAATAATTGATTGCGTGCTTGGATGGTAAGCTTGTTGAGTTTTTTTACGGCTTCGCGGTCGAAGAGCTCCATAGCCACACGGCCTGCGGTCATTGTTACAGGGTTGGCTGAAAAGGTTCCTGACAGGGGGAAAGGCAGGGGCGAACGGCGCGGGTCGAGCACGTCCATGATTTCGGCCTTGCCGGCCACAGCACCCACAGGAAATCCTCCGCCAATGATTTTTCCCAAGGAGGTGATATCGGGCTTAACACTGTAACCTGCCTGGGCTCCTTCATAATCCACCCGGAAGCATATCACCTCGTCGAAAGCCAGCAAAGCATTATGGCGGCGGGTCCAATCGTAAAGGGCCTTGATGAACTCATCGGAAGCACGCATAAGCCCCACCCGATGGGGCACAGGGTCTACTATCACGCAGGCAATTTCATCGGCCTGTGTGTCCAGAATTCGCAGAGTTTTTTCAATGTCATTAAAAGGATAGATAACCACATCCTTGAGTACACCCGGAGGGGTGTTCATTACCAGCGGAACCCTGGCCGGTTCGTCTGCAGGACCCCAGTTGGTAGGATTGGAATACTGGCTGATTTCTGCGTAATCGTAGCTTCCGTGGTAGGCGCCTTCGGCCTTGGCGATTTTATATTTCCCGGTATAAGCCCGGGCCACTCTGATCATGGTCATCACGGCTTCGGTTCCCGAGTTTACGAATCGGATTTTTTCAAAACCCGGAACCCGGGAAGTAAGCAATTCCGCATGTCTTATTTCGGCTTCGGTTCCCAGTGCAAAAGCTGTTCCCCTACGAATTTGCTCCGATACCGCTTCTATAATGGCTGGATGGGCATGTCCATGGATGAGCGAGGCCATGTTATTGACAAAGTCAATCCGTTTATTCCCATCGAGATCTTCCACATAACAGCCGGAGGCTGATGCGACGTAATGGGGGTGGGGTTTCCGGAAAATAGCATTGCGGCTGACCCCGCCGGGTAATACTTTTAAAGCCCTTTCGTAAAGGGCCTTTTCTTTATTGAGGGTTTCTTCGTTAGACATCATTTGAAGAAATTTTAGGGATTCAGAAATGAAGGGGGGCGTCGGTGAGTTGCTGTAAGAGTTCGGGTGTTACGTCGGGTGCGGTTTCTCTGACATAGAGGCCCGATTCCTTTACCTCAATCACGGCCAGATTTGTATAGATGCGGTTTACGCAACGGGGGCCGGTTAACGGATAGGTACAGTTTCTTACGATCTTGGGTTCTCCGTTTTTGGTAGTATGCGAAGAGATGACAAAAATATTCGGGACGCCTGCCACCAGGTCCATAGCACCTCCTACAGCAGGAATAGCACCGGGTTCGCCTGTGCTCCAGTTAGCCAAATCGCCTTTCTCAGAGACCTGAAAGGCTCCCAGGATGCAATAGTCGATGTGGCCTCCTCTTACCATGGCAAAGCTGTCGGCATGGTGAAAGAAACAGGCTCCAGGGATAGCGGTAACCGGTTTTTTCCCCGCATTAATCAGTTCATCGTCTTCTTCCCCGGGTGAAGGGGGAGGCCCTACTCCCAAAAGACCATTTTCGGTGTGAAATATAATTTCTTTGCCTTTAGGTATATGCGCTGCTACCAGTTCGGGCAGGCCTATGCCTAAGTTTACATAGGCACCGTCGGGCAAATCCTCAGCAATCTTACAGGCTATTTGTTCGTTGCTCCAACCTTTGGGAAGATTTACCATGGATACCTCCTGTTTTCCTTCAATAATTGGTTTTCGCTCAGAGGATGAGGAATTTCTACTACTTTATGCACGAAAATGCCCGGAGTAACCACGATTTCGGGATCGATGGAGCCCGGCTCCACTATTTGTGAAGCCTGGGCAATGGTGGTATGGGCGGCCATGGCCATCACAGGATTGAAGTTGCGGGCCGTCTTGTTGTAAACCAGGTTGCCGTAGCGATCGGCCATTTTGCATTTGATAAGGGCAAAGTCGGCTTTTAGCCCATATTCAAGCACATAGAGCTTGCCGTTAAACTCTCGTACTTCTTTTCCTTCCTGCAGGGGTGTTCCAACAGATGTTGGGGTGTAAAATGCAGGGATTCCGGCACCTCCGGCTCTTATGCGCTCGGCCAGGGTCCCCTGTGGCACCAGTTCCAACTCTATTTCGCCTTTTTTATAAAGTTCGGGAAATACCACCGACTGTGCGGTGCGAGGGAAAGAACAAATCATTTTACGCACCTGGCGATTCTCGATGAGTGCTGCCAGGCCAACGTGGCCGTTCCCGGTATTGTTGCTCACCACCGTAAGGTTTTTGGCTCCGTGATCGATGAGCGCATGAATCAGCTCAATGGGACTTCCTGCCTCCCCAAATCCTCCAATCATCACCGTAGCCCCGTCGAAAATATCCTTTACCGCCTCGGTGGCCGATGATACTATTTTGTTGATCATACAACAGATTTAGCCGGTTTTATATTAATCCTGGTCGCCGTAATACAGGGCTTCTTCCAGTTTTTTCTCAATTTCAGCCAATTCATCTTCAAAGAAGTGCTTTTTAGCATGGAAAGGTTTGAGGTTGGCAATCACGGTTTCTTTTTCGTCGTATTGGGCCAGGAATACTTTGTCCATCCATTCCATGTTGCGACCTTCATTTACTTTCAAAGCAAAGGCTTTTTCTCCGTCTATTTCAACTACACCCAGCAAGGAGATTTTTCCGGCCGAGGAAGTCATGGTGATGTAGCGTGAGGGACGGTTGATAGAAGCGAGGGAACGATATACTTTCTGGAATACTTTATTGATTTCGGCTAAAGGAGCGGTAAAGTAGTGATGCTCGCCCGTAGCGCGGGCCATGTACATGGAATGGAAACCAACGCCCAGCATAGCCAGCAAGTTGCCCAGGTCAATCCAGTTCTGCGCCGTGCGGTCCACATCTACTTTGCCGTTTTCATCCATGAAAAGGCTGATATGATTCATAATGGGACTTTGGCTTTTTAGCGTGGCTCCGGCTTTACGCAAACGTCGTATAGCAGCTACTGTCGCTGGATTCATGATTTCGCGGGGTGTGCTGAAATGCGACATAAATACCAGTTGAATGCCATTGTCCACAAGTTTCTTGATTAAGTCCAGCATGCGATTGTATTCCGGACTTAATATTTTTTCGGGCAAATAACTGAGTATGCGGGTGCCTAAACGAATAGTACGAATATGGCTTAATGCGGGATCTTCAATAATTGGAGTAATATATGCCTCAAAACGTTCGGGGCCTAGGTAGCCGGCATCTCCACCAGTGATTAAAACATCTGTAACTTCTTTGTGTATCCTGAGATAGCGATGTACCTGTGCTATATCTTTCTGTAGAAACATATCTTCATCGCCCCTTACCTGGGCATGGCGGAAGCAATAGGTGCAAAAAGCAAAACAGGTCTGGGTCTGTACATCAAACAACAGTTGGCACTGGGGATATTTATGCTGGCTACCGTCGATGACTTCCAGTTCTCCATTTTCGTTTCGAAAGACGGGTTTATTGAGTTTTTGCTTGCCATCGTGGGGATGGGTTGACTGAATGTAGGCTTCTAACAGAGATTTTTTCTCTGCATCGGTTTTGGCCCCAAAATACGCATCCACGAATTCTTTCCTTAACATGCCCGGCTGGGGAAATACCAACTGAAATAAGCTGTCAGTAGCAAAATCTTCCCAGTTGATGATATTGAGAACGTGCCGGGTGGCCATAAACCGATAAACTTTGATAAACAACTCTCTTTCTTCGATATGGTCGACTTCGTATCCGTGTTGTTTTAGAATATTCACAATTTCATGAAAGCCCTGCAGGCCTACGTATTGCTTTTTGTCCTTAAACATGAAGGGGATGTCTTCCTTGAAGGCAGAGTACTTGGGGAAGGCCTTGTGCAATCGTTGTAAAAGACCTAAAGGGAGCAGGTTTTCCTTTTCAATGATATCACGGGTTTCGGGAGGAAAACCAAAACGGTCGAACATTTGCTCATAATCGGCCTGGGTAAAGGTAACGTCATGAGTGGTTGCTGAATTGAAAGTTGCCATAGTTATCATATTTTGGGTTGAATTGATTCTGGTGATAAATCTTAAAATCAGTTGTTTATACCGATATCCGTATTTTCCTCGTTTGTACTGGTTCTTTTAAGAAAAAGAGGAAAGGCTTTTTTCATAGACAATGCAAACGTTTGAGAAGCGGGACAAAATTACGACTTCTTAAAATCAGGGCAATAAAAGAACGATTATGAAAAGCGATTTTATTATGAATGTTATCCTAATAAATTACAAATGATTGAAATTCATTAGTTTTGCTTAAAGATTGGCTCGATGCGACTGGATATATATTTAGTTCAGGGGCAGTGGTTTTCATCGCGTACTCAAGCCGCAGAGGCTATTCGTAAGGGATGGGTAAAGCTTGATAATAAAAGGATTACAAAACCCTCCTTCATAGTTGATGAAAATGCTCCTCACCAGGTGGAAATTGCTACCGATGAGCTTTGCCCTTATGTGAGCAGGGGAGGGTTAAAACTCGAAAAAGCCATTTATGATTTTGGGTTTCATTTTGAAGGATGTTTGGTCCTCGACATCGGCGCCTCTACCGGGGGTTTTACTCATTGTGCTTTAAACCATGGTGCCTCAAGGGTGTGGGCCATAGATGTTGGTACTTCTCAGTTACACCCTTTGCTTCGGGCTGATTCGCGCGTAATGAGTCTTGAAAATACAGATATCCGCACGCTTAATCCTCAAACAGTGTTAATACCTTGTGTCGATTGGGTGGTCTGCGACGTTTCCTTTATTTCATTGCGGCACATCATTCCTCATATTCCTCGGTTTTTAAAGCCGGAAGGAGGTGCTATACTTTTAATAAAGCCACAATTCGAAGCTGGACCTGAAAATTTGAATAAGGGGGGATTGGTGAAAAAGAAGAGTGTCCATAAAAAGATTATACGAGATTTTGTTGCGTGGATTGAGGAGACGGGTTATCAGCTTAGGGGTTTCACCTACGCACCCTTGCAAGGTAAAGATCATAATATTGAATATCTTGCATTTATTCATGCCCACGGGGCTCAGCGGGTGGAGGTAGAACGTGTGGTGGATGAAGCATTTAAGGGAAATGGATGGGAATGAACACCTTATCTAACTAAACAATGTTTTATGGGTTTACACTTTACTGGGAGATTCTCCAGCTCATCTAAGTTTACCTGACGAAAAACTTTTACAGAGTCCTTTACAGCATCGAAAAATAAGACTCTTAAGAATTGCTTTGTGTTATTTATGGAGTAGAAGTCATTCGGAGATAAAAAAACGAGGCTGCCCCTTTTTGAGACAGCCTCTTACATCATTACTCGTCAATGATTTTTATTGAACATCCCACCACATGCGGGTCAGGAAGTCGTCGCCGCCCATTTGTTGAACAGCGGCTTTGTAGTTGGTACCATTAACGGTCTGTTCTTCCTGAGGATAGGTGAGGCGACGGGGAATATCGTCAGCACCCAGGGCTTCAAATTTTACTGGGTTGCCACTCAGGTCAATCCAGGTAACTTCACCCGGGTGAACGAGCGTTTTGGGATAGCCAGTACGGCGATATTCGCTCCAAGCTTCGTATCCCTGCGGATAGAGAGCAATGTATTTCTGGGTGAGAACGGTAGCTTCGCTGGCGGGAGGCAGGGCTGCCACAAAAGCATCGATGGTAGCTGCATCCACTCCCCAATATTCACATGAGGCTCTTACACCCTTTATATAGTGGGTCTGATCCCAGTTGTTGACTTCGCTGAGGATGAATTCTACTTCGGCATAGCTCATGAGTACAGTGGCGAAATCAGGAGCCAGAATGGCATCGCCGGGCCAGCTGGAACCCTGGGCTCCGATTTGTTTGGTAATGTCATCGGGCATTCCATAAGGCATTCCATGGATGCCATCTCCCAGAATGGTTCCGTTTTTCACTGGAGCTGCGAAAATGGGCAACCTTGGGTCTTCAATGCCAGCAAATGGATTGGGTTTTCCAGCACCACCTACAGGAATTCCTTTCAGCAGGTCGACAAACTGAGCCGTTACAGCAAAGTCAGTACGGTTGTCAACATTATAAGCATTCCACATGGGAGCAGCGTTAGGAGGCGTGCCCAGGTATTTGAAAGCAGCATTATCGGCGTTGCTTTCGAATACGCCACCGGCTATGGCTTCATCGATGAATTGCTGAGCTTTGGTAGGATCTGCTTTTTTCATACGCAGGGCCATGCGCAGCTTGAGGCTGTTGGCAAATTTTTTCCATTTGGCCATGTCGCCACCATAAATGATGTCGCCCTGTGTCCAGCCGGGCTTGCTTACATCTATTTGAGCAGCAGCCTCTGTGAGTTCCTGAATAATAGCGGGATAGATATCCTGCTGTTTGTCGTATTTGGGCAGGAACAAGCGGTCTGTTTTCCCTTTAAGGGCATCGAAGTAAGGAATATCACCATAGAGGTCGGTGAGGTGTTGGAAAGCCCAGGCACGCAAAATACGAGCAGAGGCAATTTGATTGACATTAGCACCATAAGCCGACATTAACCCTGCTTTATCGGGGTTTTCGTTGAGTTCGATGATTTCATTAAGATCTGAAAGAACAGTGTAAATGGCTCTCCAATATCCGTTGTTAACATTCTGACGGATGTTGTAACGGTCTTCATCGGTATAGTTATTCTGCGACCAATACTGGGCCCACAGCATACTCTGGCGGCCACCCCACCATGCATCGAAAATGTTATCGCAGAGCTGTTTTTGTGCATTGGTCATAAATGCATAGCTCGGCACATCGATGGGGGCATTGGGGTTGGTGTTAATTTGTTCAAAATCCTTGGTGCAGCCTGCAAGAATCACCAATAACAAGCTGAACACTACGGCTATTTTTTGTATTGTTTTCATAATTCTCAGATTTTAAGATTAGACCATAATTAGAAATTGCAGCTCAGGTTTACACCAAACGAACGCAGTGAGGGGAGCTGACCACCTTCGATACCCTGAATGTTACCAGCGCTGGTAGTGTTTTCAGGATCGATGTGTTTGATATCCCTTCCCCAAATGGCCAGGTTACGGCCATAGAGCGAAACCCTGAGATTCTGGATGGGTCCGGTGTATTTGCTGGGAATGGTGTAGCCCAAACGCACTTCACGCAATTTGATGTAGGAAGCATCAAATACATTTTGAGCAGCAGGACGCGAATAGTGGTCGGCAGCCCAGCGGATAGCCGAGATGTAGGTTTCGTTTTTCACGGGATTATCAACTACATTGCCGTCTTTATCGATGTAGGTAACGGTTCCGTCGGCATTTAGCTTACCATAAACCCCGTCGTTCAACACTCCACCGCCATCAGCCACATCATCACGAACATTTTTGCCATTGGCATTGGTGAGAGCTGTTTCTTCGAGGATACCACTGTAAATACCCCACATGTAAGTGGTGCTGAAGAGTTTGCCACCATGCTGAATATCTATGAGTGCACTGAAGTCGAATCCTTTGTATTTGAAGGTATTGGTGATACCAGCATTCCAATCAGGCAGCACGCTACCCAGTGATTTAACTGCTGTGGTCTTAAGGTAACGACCGGTTTTGTCAACCACTTTATTACCTTGAGCGTCGTAAACAAAATCAGTACCTACAAGCTGACCATAAGCTTCACCTACGCGAGCTTCGATGGAGATGTTGAAGGGACCATTGCCCAGGCGGAGGCTTTCTACACCTGCAGCCAGTTCTTCTACTTTATTCTTGTTGGCACCGAAGTTAACCAACATATCCCACTGGAAATCGCGGTATTTCACTGGAGTGAGGGAGAGCTGCAATTCGATACCCTTATTACTGATGGTTCCGGCGTTGATCATGGCTGAGGTGAATCCAGAAGCAGCAGAGATGGGTACGTTGAAGATTTGATCAGTGGTCTTCTTGTAGTAGTATGTAACATCCAATCCTACCCTATTCTTGAAGAAGCGGAGTTCGGTACCGACTTCCCAACCCAGGGTGCTTTCAGGTTTCAGTTCAGCGTTGTTAAGGGTACCAGGTAAGGAGTAACGAATGTCGCTTCCGAAATTCTGGAAGTTATCGTAGAGGGTAATCAGGCGGTAGGGATCAGTGTCGTTACCCACTTTAGCAATACCAAAGCGCAATTTGGCAAGATCCATCCAATCGGCTTTGCCCTGCATCGATGGCATTTCGGTCAGTACATAGCTGAGGGTTGCCGAAGGATAGAGGTATGACCAGGCGTTTTTGGGCAAGGTGGACGACCAGTCGTTGCGAAGGGTCATATCGAGGAAGAGGAAACCTTTATAACCCAGGTTCAAGCTACCATAGAGTGAGTTGATGGCTTTTTCTGTGGTCTCGTCATGAACCAACGGGCTGGCAGCGGAGTTGAGCAGGCTGTAGAAATTTTTGATTACCAATCCGCCCTGGGTAATGCCCCCATTAAGTTCATATTGGCGGTGCATGCGGTTACCACCAAAAGTGAGTTTACTGGAGAATTCTTCCCAACGTTTTTCAGCTTCGAATAGGAATTCAGCATTGGTCTCAGTTACCTGACGCATATCTTCCAAATAGTAAGACTGAGCCTGCGAACCTATGGCCACCCTTTCTTTATTGCGGAAAGTGTAGGTATCGAGATTGTATTTACCGGTTACTTTTAACCAGTCGAAGATCTGGTACGTCAAACCAACATTACCATAGTAGCGGTCGCGCCAGTCTTGGGTATAGTTCATGTAACGGGTCCAGTAGTAGTTGTCTGAATAATTGGGCAGGGGATCATCCCATGCGCGACGGTTCCAGGTACGCATAGTACCATCGGGGTTCATATAATTTTTCATCTTTTCCATGTCGAGCTGACGCTGACCCCATTGGTTGAACTTCTGCATTACGTTGTTGTCGTCGTACCCTGTTGCCGGTCGACCCAGTGCATAAGTTTTGATATAGTTGATAGAGGTGAAGGCTTCGAGTTTTTTGCCAAACTTCGAATTACCGTTAAAGTTAAGTGAATTACGGTTTAATTTCGAATTGGGCATATATCCGTTGGAGGTAAGGTTAGTGTAAGAAAGGCGGAAGGCGCCGTTTTCATTTGCACTGGTGAGGGCTATGTTATTGGTGTACCCAACCTGGGTTTCAAAGAAGTCTTTGACATCATGGGCCGGAGCAACCCAAGGTGCTGTTTCAAGACGATAGGGCGTACCATCAGGATTCGTGGTGGGTTTGCCCAATGCTTCCCAATCGTAAAGGCTCCAGTAGGGCAGGTACTGAATGTTGGGATTGTATTTGGGACCCCAGCTTTCGTCTGTAGCATAATCGGGCAGCAAATACTCTATACCATTGATTTCCTGTACCAGGAATCCATCTCTTGTGCCGGGTCCATCGAAGGTGGTACCTCCACCGTAAAGATTCTGGTATTTGGGCAGGTAGGCCACATTTTCAAGGGTTACTCCTGAGTTAAGGGTAACTCCAATGCCTTTGCCTTTTCCTGTTTTTCCCTTCTTAGTGGTGATAAGGATAACGCCGTTAGCAGCACGGGCACCATAAAGAGCAGCTGCGGAGGGGCCTTTCAGAACCGATACCGACTCGATGTCGTCGCCATTGATGTCCTGTGCCATGTTACCATAATCGTAGCCACCAGCACCACGTGCTGTATTGTAGGTATTGAAATCACTGTTATCAATAGGAACACCATCGATAACATATAAGGGGTTATTGTTACCGGTCATAGAGTTAACCCCACGGATAAGTACGCGCGATGAACCGCCTATATTACCCGAAGAGCTGGTAACCTGCAAACCGGCAATCCTACCAGAAAGGGCATTAATCATATTCGGCTGCCGGGCCTGGGTTAGTTCATCACCTTTAACGTCCTGTACTGCATAACCCAATGATTTTTTCTCACGCGAGATACCTAGAGCAGTAACAACAACTCCTTCAATGGCCGTCATGGTAGGTTTCATCTGGACATCAATCACCGTCTGATTGCCGATATTGACCTCTACCGTTTGCATACCTACGAAAGAGAATTGTAGGACCTTTGCATTTGCAGGTACATTCAGCGAGTACTTACCATTTAAGTCGGTTACTGTACCCACTTGAGTACCTTTCGCAAGAACAGAAACACCGGGAATACTGGAACCATCCTCAGCGTTGGTTACCGTACCAGTAATCTGCCTTTGAGCATTTACCTGCAACCCCAGCAGGGCCAGGAAAGCAAGCAAGAACGGAATTTTTCTCATAACAGTTAGATTTTGGTTAGTAATGAAGGTTAGATTTACAAAAAAAGAACTACAGAAATTTTTATGATGGCTGGTTTTCTGTATTTTATATTTAATAAATTATATATGTGTCACCATATCTCCCCATTTGAAGTTTTGGGGTGCAATTTATAACAATTTACAAGCGATTTGCAAATGTTTTAATCGTTTTTTTAACTTTTTTTAATTTTTTAGATTAACTGATTGGTTAAAAATTTCTATTTCAGGATGGTTAAATCTCTTGAAAAAAATTAAGGTATTGAAAGCAAGCAAAACTCGGAAATCTCATAGCATTCTTGATAGGTAGCGACTATAAAGAAGAATGAAAAGAGCAGTGATGGCAAAATCAACTACCGGAAACGGGTATTCCTTGATCATAACTACGGGTAGCAGTGAGAGCAAGACCTGGGCGGCTGTGTAGAGATGGAATCCAGCAGCCCGCATCTTCCACATAAGTATTGCGCCTGTTAGTGATGCAGAAAAGAGCACAGCCCCTGAAAGGAAATATTTCTGTCCACCGGATAAGATTACATCCAATCCGGGAAAGGTAAGTGCTCCCGATTCATACATGCTTTGTAATTCGCTAAAAAACAAACCATAAGTCCAATATACAAAAGCACCCACACCACTGCCGATAAAAGTCAGAATGCATAGGGCAGAGAGCATATCGGGTCTTTGGGGACTAATTTTCTCCAACTTCTCGATTGATGGATCTTCCATTTAAAATAGTTGAATATTCCACAACAAAGTTAAGTAAAAAGTATTCCTAATTGTCAACCCAGGCTTCCTATGAGCGATTCCACTTCCTCGAGAATTTCTCCTGAGGCCACCAGTTTCTTCATGGTATTGTGGTCGTTATATAGCGGGCGGTCTTCATTGAGAAAGTCAACATAACGGCGAATCACTTCCCTGGCCCGGGTAGTGCCCCGCCCAAATTGGTAGTCGCGGAAATCGAGGGCCTGGGCCGCGGCCATAAATTCAATTCCAAGCACTCCATAAGCATTGTCGAGAATCTGGAAGTTTTTAAGCGCTGTGTTCATCCCCATCGAAACGAAGTCTTCCTGGTCGGCAGCTGCAGGGATGCTTTGGATAGAAGCAGGCATCGATAGGATTCGCTGTTCTACAATTTGCATATCGGCCGTGTATTGGCTTAACATGAGGCCCGAAAACATGCCCGCTCCTCTGGTGAGGAAGGCTGGTAGTCCCACGCTGAGGGCCGGATTGTTTAAGCGGTTCATCCGGCGTTCGCTTAACACACTCACCATGGTAATAGCCGCTCCTGCCATATCCATGGGCAAAGAAACTGGAGTTCCCTGGAAATTGGCTCCCGAGAGCTGTAAATTGAGTTCGGGGAAAAAGATGGGATTGTCGCCTACTCCGTTAAGTTCTATTTCGACCTGTTTGCGAGCCCAGGCCAAAGCATCGTGGGCAGCGCCGATCACCTGGGGTGTGCTTCGCATGGAATAGGCATCTTGTACCTTACATTTAAGTCTTCCGGCAGCCAGGTCTCCCCCTTCCACCATCATGCGTATAGCGCGTGCGCTTCGTATGGCCCCGGGAAATCCTCTTACCTTGTGAATCAGCTCATGGTATGGCCGCAGGTTGGCTTTCAGAGCTTCCAGCGACATAGCTGCAGCTATTTCAGCTTGCTTAAGCCATCGATTGGCATCATAGAGAAATAGCGCACTCATGGCTGTCAGTACATTGCTGCCGTTTATGGCTGCCAGGCCGTCCCTGGCTTTCAGGCCGGGTATAGGTATTTCAGCCCGATCCATGGCTTCCTTTCCATCCAGAAGTTCTCCTTTGTAATAGGCTTTTCCTTCACCCATCAGCAGAAGGGCTATTTGCGACATAGGAGCCAGGTCGCCTGAGGCACCTACTGAACCTTTAGTGCAAACGTAAGGTGTAACTCCCTTGTTCAGCATTTCCACAAGCGTCAGAGTAATCTCGGGCCTGCATCCACTATTGCCATGGGCATGCACATTAATGCGCCCCAGCATGGCCCCTCTTACCCAGTCTTCTGGCATGGGGTCGCCTATACCTGCCGCGTGATTGTATATAAGGTATTTCTGGAACTCCATCACTTGCTCATCAGAGAGAACTACCTCCGAAAATTCTCCAATGCCGGTATTCACCCCGTACATGATCTCGCGGGCTTCAATTTTTTGCTCCAGCATGGCCCTGCATGCTTTTATGCGCCCCAGAGCGTCAGGATGCAACTCCACCGGTCGATGATACCGCGCTACTTCTACCACATTTTCTATGGTAAGATCTGCTCCTGTGATAATTAGTTTTTCCATGGTTCTGGTCATTAGGTTAATAAGGCTAAGGAACAAATTTTTACGAACTTTGCCAAGCCAAATATCTACTTATATCTTTTTATGAATTCTATTAAAAATCTCATCGGAGAAGCCCCCATTGCCCTGGTTTATTTTTATTCGGAAGACTGTGCCCCTTGTCTCACACTTCGTCAGAAAATCAGAGAATTAATTGAGCAGCGCTTTTCGAACATTCCGTTTATTTTGCTCGATGGAAAAAATTATCCTGAATTGATGCAGGAGCATCTTATTGTAAGTTTTCCTGCCGCTTTACTTTTTGCAGAAGGGAGAGAATTTCGGCGATATGGCCTTTATTCGAGTATCCACTCTATGGCTGATGATTTAGAGAGACTTAAGCAGCTGATAGCTGAATAGCTTATTCCTGTGCCCCGAAAAAGTATTGAAACGAAAGCGTTAACACATCGTTGTATTGCCCATAGTTGGGGAAACGCGAGGCTCCCGAAACATGGTCTCTGACCTGATAAAGCGAATTGGTACTCCGTAACCCTGCCGCCCAGCGTTCTGCAAAACGATAGTTAATACCTACCAGGATATTCAGTGCATGTTGATGAAACCCGGCATCGCCTACATCAAGGCTAAAATTGGCTTCCTCGTAGTGGTACAATAAATATCCATATGAAAGCCCTGCTTCAAAGCTAAGTTGCTCATTGTATATATATTTGTAAATGAATGGTAAGTCAATGTAATTGAGTCTCAATAGATATTGCTGATAACCATTCTTCTCTGAGGGGTTCTTGCGCGCCCCTTTCTGACTGTAAACCAATTCCATTTGAAATACTGATTTTTCAGAAAGGTGAGTATAGGCAAATATACCTGCATGGATTCCTGCCTTATCGTATCCTGAGGCAACATCTCCTGCCACCTGGCTCCCATTGACGCCAAAAACCAACCCCCCAAAGACCTGTTGAGCCCGGCTTTCCGCACACGAAAAAAGCATTCCTGTCAACAGTATAAAAAATAGCTTTTTCATGATTTAACTTATTTGGAGGTAAAATTAATAATAAGACACCAGGCAGTTAATTACTTAATGCTACTGGCCGTGAATATTTTTATGGCAGATCAAAATAGGTAGAGAGCGGAAATGCAATGTAAAAAAGGAACGAGTAATTAAAGCGAAATGATGGTGGAGAGTGAGCGATTGGATTCTATAAACCGCACAGCATAGAAACCTGGGGAGAGCCCAGAGAGAGGTACATTGGCCTGACCTTTTATAGGGGCTCGCATCACTTCTTTGCCCAACAGGTTATAAACTATCAGTATGGCATTTCCTGAGCTGTTCACGGTAAGTGATTTATTGATAGGCAAGTAGAGTATCTGTGGCTTTGCGGTTGAAATATCCTTTTTTCCGGTATATTCAAAGAAGCAAGTTGCATAAGCAGGATTCTGGAAAATATTGATTTCGTTTTCCCAAAAACAAAGTAATTCTTCGCTGCCACAGGCTGCACCCGCCCAGCTCATACCACTGTTTTTTATTCCATAAAGACTACCTATGCCTTCTATCCAAGTTTCTGATTGAAGATGCTGAGGTTCCCACATTTTCAGCTGACGGCGTAGTTTTCCTCCAATTTCGATTGAAGTTTTTTCTTGAACAGTAAGCCGAATGGGCTCAGCGGAAAAGGCTGGATTAAAGACGAAAACAGTATCCCCGGGCTGGGCAGAAAAATCGTAAGCAACACCCTCAATCTCGGGGAAAATACTTCTATACCAAACCTTTCCTGTTGTAGTGTCTTCTCTATAGAGTCCCCAGAAGTACCATTCGGTTTGCTCAGGTTTTTCGGTGGCATAGAGTTTTTTATAAATAGTTTCACCAATCACTGTATCACCTTTGAAGGCATAGTAACGGCTGGTATAAGAGTTATATCCCGGAAGGCAATGAATTTCGACAAGGCTCCAAAATGATGTTTCTGATGTTAAGGATAGAAATTGGGCCTTAGCTGAAATCAGGGTACTCATGAATAAAATCCCAGTTA
The DNA here is from genome assembly GCA_049969475.1 of Bacteroidales bacterium. Classification (GTDB taxonomy): domain Bacteria; phylum Bacteroidota; class Bacteroidia; order Bacteroidales; family TTA-H9; genus UBA2030. The sequence continues at coordinate 93,384 of JBMFOU010000001.1, forward strand.
AAATATTTTTTGTTTTCATTGAAAAGCATGTTTTTCTATGAAACAGATAGTCCTAATGAATTGTTTCCATCGTTCGGCCATGGAATTCCCAACGCTTTGTTAATTTTGCCCCATGCAGTTTTTTTTACTTCTCTATAAGATTAAAGTGAATCGCACCTCGCTTTGCTTCTAAGGTTGCTACCCTTGGGGTTGGCCACTTCTAGGGGTAAATCATCTCATTATTTCATATCAGTAATTTTTCACCAGAGAGTATCCGGTGCGATTTATCTTATTAAATGATTTAAGCATGAAAACACATAAAATCAATTTTGAAAAATTAACTTATAAAAGAGTTTTTGATGTTTTAAAAGAAGGTTGGAGGCTTGAACTTTCAGACGAGGCCAGGCAAAAAATCGTAAGAGGCAGAGACTATCTTGATGAGAAACTGGCTGCCCATGATGAACCCACTTACGGTATAAATACAGGATTCGGTTCGTTGTGCAATGTGCGGATTTCATCCGAACAATTATCTGATTTACAGCGCAATCTTGTAATGAGTCATGCCTGCGGTGTAGGCCCTGAGGTGCCAAAGGAGATTGTTAAACTCATGCTTCTACTTAAGATACAGAATCTTTCATATGGCTATAGTGGAGTGCAATTAGAAACGGTGGAGTTATTGATTAATTTTTTTAATCACGAAATATTACCGGTAGTCTATGAACAAGGTTCTTTGGGTGCTTCAGGCGATTTAGCTCCCCTGGCCCATCTATCGCTTCCTTTGCTAGGCCTGGGAGAAGTATATTTTAAAGGCCAAAAAATGCCTGCTGCAGAAGCATTGCAGGAAGTGGGCCTGAAGCCAGTAGAGCTTAAATCGAAAGAGGGGTTGGCCTTGCTTAATGGAACCCAATTTATGAGTGCTTATGGGGTTTATAGTCTGCTACGAACGTTTCGGCTATCTATTTTATCCGACGTCATTGGAGCCCTGTCGCTCGATGCTTTCGATGGAAGAATAGAACCTTTTCATCCTCGTCTTCATGAAATCAGAAATCATAAGGGCCAGATACGTACAGCGGAACGCATACGTAAGTTGCTCGAAGGCAGCGAATTGATAAACAGATCCAAGGTACACGTACAGGATCCCTATAGTTTTCGCTGCATTCCACAGGTGCACGGGGCCAGCAAAGACTCCATCAACTATGTTGCCTACGTTTTTTCCTGCGAAATGAATGCTGTAACCGATAATCCTACGGTTTTTCCAGAAGAGGATATGATTATTTCCGGTGGAAATTTTCACGGCCAACCCCTGGCCCTGGCCCTCGACAATTTGGCTATTGCTCTGGCCGAGTTGGGAAATATTTCAGAGCGGCGAACCTATCAGCTCATCTCAGGCAAACGAGGGCTACCTCCTTTTCTGGTAGCGCATCCCGGACTCAACTCGGGATTTATGATCCCCCAATATACGGCCGCTAGTATTGTTAGCCAGAATAAGCAACTCTGCACACCAGCCTCTGTGGATAGTATAGAGTCATCTCAGGGGCAGGAAGATCATGTAAGTATGGGGGCTAATGCAGCTACTAAGGCCCTTCGCGTGGTGGACAATCTAGAAAAAATTCTGGCCATCGAACTTTTCAATGCTGCACAAGCGCTGGAATTCAGACGACCAGCCCGTACCTCACCTTTTCTGGAAGATTTTGTGAAAGCGTACAGGCAGGTGGTACCTTTTATTGAAAACGATGAGGTGATGTATCCTTACATCAATCGGAGTGTGGAATTTTTACGCAAAGTTCCACTCGATATCCCTGATGCGCTGATTCCTGGAATTTAGAAAAGATGTGAACGCTTGAGCAGATAAGGCATAAGTACTTGGTAGAAGCCCTGGCGGATGTCGGCTTCAATAAAATCGATACGATACTGTCCACAACGGAATTTTAACTCATCCAGAAATTTTCGCATGGCAGCCGTGTATTTTTCGCGTATTTCGGCCACGTTCACCTTTATTTCGCGACCAGTCTCTTTGTCGATGAAGCGGTAAGGCCGGTTGTCGAATCCAAGTTCTAGCTCGGTTTTTCGGTCGATGGTATGAAAGAGGATGACTTCGTGCTTGTTGTGCCGCAAATGTTGCAGGGCATGAAAAAGAGCTTCCGTATCCGTCTGCTTATCGAACATATCGCTGAAGATGATAACCAGTGACCGTTTGTGGACAGCTTCCGCTATGAGGTGAAGGGTCTCGGCCACAGCCGACTCGTGAGGTGATTCCGGAGGTGGAGCATCAACCAGCTCTTCCAATTGTCTGAAAAGGTAACGCACATGCAGGTTATTGGAGCGGGCCGGAAAATGTTGTGTGATCTCGCGGTTAAAAAATGTGAGACCTACCGCGTCGCGTTGTTTGCGGAAGAGAAAGAGAAGGGCCGCTGCCGCATAGACCGAAAAGATGAGCTTGGTGGGATTGTCGGGCCCGGGTGATGCGAGTAGGGGATAATACATGGATGCCGAGTGGTCGATGACCAACTGGCAACGTAGATTGGTTTCTTCTTCAAACCTTTTGACAAAGAGTCGCTCTGTACGGGCAAAAAGTTTCCAGTCGATATTCCGGGTAGATTCACCGGTATTATAGAGCCGATGTTCAGCAAACTCTACCGAAAAACCATGGTAAGGACTCTTATGTAAACCCGTAATAAATCCTTCAACCACCTCCCGGGCGTAAAACTCCAAAGGAGTAAACGGTTGAATTCTGATTGGATCGATGGGAGGCATGGCGGGTTAATGATATGCGGTAAAAATAATAAAAATCAACGGCATATCGAAATTATCGACATACATAACAAAGATCTGAAGCCCTGAGAGGACACTCTCAGAGCAAAGCCTCGATTTTTTTTACCAGATGGGACTTGGGGACTGCACCTACCTGTTTGTCCACTATTTCACCATTTTTTAGAAACAAGATGGTAGGTATGTTGCGAATTTTAAAGCGCATGGCAATTTGCGGATTGCTATCTACGTCGAGCTTGCAAATAACAGCCTTATCTTTGTATTCTTCAGCCATTTCAGCCATTATAGGGGCTACCATGCGGCAGGGGCCGCACCATTCGGCCCAAAAATCAATAACGACAGGTTTGTCGGTTTTCATTACAATCTCTTCAAAGTTTTGATCGGTCAATGTAATGGCCATAGATAGATGGGATTTAGTTTGGTGGGCAAAATTAGTTGATTTAATAAGAGCCTATTAATTACATCCAAGAATTTTTTCGTTTGATGGAAATGCTCAAATCAGGATGCTGGCGAGCCTCTTTCAAAAATGCGGATGGCATAACGCTGCCTTTGCGCGACCGAAAAAGGAGGTTAATTCGGTTCAACGAGTCTTCCAGCCTAATAAAAACAGGAACTTCACCTAAATGCTTTTGTATGAGGTTTTCAAGAAAGTCCGTCAGCGTTGGATTAACGGCTGAAGCACTTACCATGAGGGTGATTTCATCCACCAACTTATCAAGTGCATCCGAGAGGAGCATCATACTCCTGACCCGTATTTCTGTACCTTCCCCATTGAAGCGTTTCTTTACCAAAGCTCTTAACATAATATAGCTTTCGGGGTGGATAAGATGTTTGAATTTCAGATAATCTTCCTGAAAAAGGGTAAAAAACAGATTGTCATTCCAGTCTTCGAGGGTTACGTTGCAGAAAATTTTGCCGTTGCTGCCCGTTTTTTCCCTGAACTCTGTGATGATACCTGCCAGGATAATTTCTTTATCGATGAGCTTTGGGAGATCATTTTTCAATTCATCGAGTGTATGGGTACAGAAAGTATCCACTTCAAACCGGTAGGTATCCATAGGGTGGCCGGAGATGAAAAATCCGGTGACTTCCTTTTCGTTTTTAAGGAGTTCGAAGTTTGACCAGGCAGGACATGAGGGAAGGGAAATTTCAGGGGGCATGATTTCGTCGAGGTCGCCAAAAAGGGTTTGCTGGGCCGACTTTTTTTTGTCCTGATATAAGGTTACACTTCTCATCAGTTTTTCGAGGACCGTCGAATCTTCTTCACGGGCTTTGAAGAAAAACTGTGCTCTGTGCGATTCGCCGAAACTATCAATGGCGCCGGCCATGATGAGAGCTTCGAGGGCTCTTTTATTTACGGCTCTCAGGTTGCTGCGGAAGAAGAAATCGGCCAGTGATTTATAAGGGCCGTTGGCTTCTCTTTCTTCTATAATGGAACGGGCCGCATTTTCCCCTACATTTTTGATGGCGCTTAAACCAAACCGAATTTCACCTTTAGGGTTTATAAAAAAGTTGAGCCGACTTTCGTTGACATCGGGGCCCAGTACATTGATACCCATGCGACGACATTCTTCAATGTAAAGTGTAATCTTTTTAATGTCAGTCAAATGGTGTGTAAGCACTGCAGCCATGTATTCGGCCGGGTAGTTAGCCTTCAGATAACCAGTGTAGTATGCCACAATGGAATACGCAGCCGAGTGAGAACGGTTGAATCCATATTCGGCGAATTTTTTCATGGTTTCATAAACATCCGAGGCTACTTCCGGAGATATTCCTTTCTCAATGGCTCCTTTTATGAAGATTTCTTTTTGCTGAGCCATTACGTCGGCCTGCTTCTTTCCCATGGCCCTACGCAGCAAGTCGGCCTGCCCCATGCTGAAGCCTCCCATGCGCTGGGCTACCTGCATGATTTGCTCCTGATAAATCATGATACCATGGGTTTCTTCCAGAATATCGCGGAGCATCTCATGAGGGTATTCCACCTTCTCCCGTTTGTGCTTACGGTTGATGTAATCCGGTATAAACTGCATGGGACCTGGCCGATACAGGGCATTCATGGCAATGAGGTCTTCGATATGGGTGGGCTTTAGTTCCCGCAGGTACTGGCGCATCCCGTCTGATTCAAACTGAAAAGTACCTACGGTATCGCCTCGCTGGTAAAGCTCGTAGGTTTTGGCATCGTCGAGCGGAAGCGTTTCCAGATCAATGTTGATATTGCGACTTATCTTCACATTCTCAATGGCTTCGCGGATGATACTCAAGGTCTTGAGCCCCAGAAAGTCCATTTTTAGCATACCCACCGACTCCACCAATTTCCCCTCAAATTGGGTAACCATCATGGTGCTCTCTTTTTGGGTGGCCAGGGGGACAAATTTTTTCAGATCATCAGGGCCTATGATGACGCCGCAGGCATGAGTGCCTGTGTTTTTAATCGATCCTTCAAGTATCTGTGCATATTTAAGCACATTGCGGATTTTTTCGTCTGGGCTTTCGAGTTCTTTTTTTAGTTCAGGTACTTCCTGGAAAGCGTCCTCGAGTGTAATACCTGGTTTCTCTGGTACCAACTTAGCCAGGCGATCGGCTTCGCTGAGGGGAAGGCCCATTACGCGTGCAACATCCCTAATTGCTGACCTGGCTGCCAGGCTGCCAAAGGTTACTATTTGAGCTACACGGTCAGCGCCATATTTTTTTACAACGTAGTCCAGCACTCTTTCCCGGCCTGCATCATCGAAGTCTACATCAATATCGGGCATCGAAACTCGCTCGGGATTGAGAAAACGCTCAAATAGAAGCTTATATTTTAAAGGGTCCACATTGGTTATACCGGTGGCATAAGCCACAGCTGATCCAGCGGCTGAACCCCTACCCGGACCCACTATAACACCCATCTTGCGTGCGGCGTTTATAAAATCCTGTACAATGAGAAAGTATCCCGAAAATCCCATCTGCCGGATTACACCTAACTCAAAATCAAGACGTTCTTTTACCTCAGGCGTTATTTCACCATATTTCTTCTTTGCCCCCTCGTAGGTTAAATACTCGAGATATTCGTTTTCGTCATTAAAACCTTCAGGTAAGGGGAAAACTGGCAGAACAATATTTCTTTCCAGCTTGTAAAGCTCTACTTTTTCTGCTATTTCGAGAGTATTTTCGAGTGCTTCTGGAAATTCTTTAAAGAGTTCGGCCATTTCTTCCTGGCTGCGTAAATACTCGTTGCCTGTGTAATGTAATGTGGTATCGGATTCCTGATTGCGAGGATCTGTGTTTATTTTGATAAGAATTTTGTGCGCTTCGAAATCGTCTTTATCGACGTAATGAACGTCGTTGGTGGCAATTAGTTTTGCTCCGGTACGCCTGGAAAGCACCCTGAGAGCCTGGTTAACCTCCTCCTGCTCAGGTATCCCGTGGCGCATAAGTTCGAGGTAGTAGTCATCACCAAAAATTTCCTGGTATTCGCGTATTACCTCTTCCGCTTTATCTGTACCCAAGTTGAGAATGGTACGTGCCACTTCACCTCCCAGGCAGGCCGAGGAACAGATGAGCCCCCGGCTATATTTGCGCAACAATTCTTTATCGATGCGAGGAACATAATAAGTGCCCTCTCTAAAGGCCAGAGAACTGAGCGTGGCCAGGTTGCTGTAGCCTTCGGCATTTTTAGCCAATAAAATCAGATGATATCCCCGGTTGTCGCGCTCAAAACGGCTTTTCTGAGCAATATATATTTCGCAACCGATGATGGGCTTTATATTTTTTCCTTTGGCAGCCTTATAGAACTCGACCGCTCCGAAAAGATTGCCATGATCGGTGAGAGCCAGGGCAGGCATTCCTAAACTGGAGGCCTTGGCAACCAATTTGGAAATACTGGCAGCACCGTCGAGCAGAGAATATTGCGAGTGAACATGAAGATGAACAAAATTGCTCATTATTAAATATTTATTGTCTTTTTTCGAAAAGATATCTGTGTGTTCAAAGTTAGCGATTACCCCCTTTACGCGCCGACTCTCAGAACTGCCTGTTCAATTACAGAAGAGTTAAATAGATGGTATATAGACAATTATACTTATAAAAAGCTAAAGGCGGAACATCTACAGATATTCCGCCTTGCGCTAAACAATCTACCTGGTTGTGTTATTCGCGTTCGCACCGGTCGAGGCAGTCCACAATCTGCATCAGGGTGGCGTTTTTCAGCGAATAGAATATTTTTTTGCCATCGCGCTTGGATATCAGAATGCCTTTGTTTTTGAGGATATTGAGATGGTGGGAGGCAGCGGCCTGTTCTATGCCTAGCCTTTCATATATCTCGGTAACACTCATTTTGGGGGTATCTGTAAGCATGTCAATGATGGCAATACGCATGGGATGAGCCAGCGCCCTCATTCTGCTGGCTGCAGCTTCCAGTCGGGCAATATCCAGCTTAGCTTTTGTCATGATGATTTGAGTTTTTGGAAATTATGCAGCAAAATTAAGATTTTTCCATATTTTAGCTGTGTAAATATCTAAATATTATCTAGAAAATTTTCAACATATTGAAAATTATCCACATAGAACAGTCCCCGATCGGTAAGCTTGAGGCGAGGAATGACGGGAAGGGCCAAAAATGAGAGTGTCATAAAAGGAGCAGACAAGGCTGGCGTGAGCTCCTGGGCTTCCTGGTTAAGTTTTTTATAGGCATTAGCTATTTGATATCCATCCTCTGTCGACATGAGTCCACCCACGGGTAGGGGAAGCACGAATTGCTTTTCCTTATTTACAAGTGCCAGCCCCCCCTGGTTATCTATTATTAGGTTAAGCGCCTGCGCGATAGCTTCCAGGGACGTCCCCATAGCAATCAAGTTGTGACTGTCATGAGCTACAGAGGAAGCTATGGCTCCAGCTTTCATTTTTGAGCCTTTTACTGCACAAAGAGCGGGACGGGCTGGTTGATACCTATTGAGCACGGCCAAGAGGGCTAAATCGTGGGATGGATCGGGCAGAAAAGGACTTCCAGCAGGTGGGGCCTCCACCCATGTTGCCTCTGTGAATAGTTCTCCGTCGAATATTTCGATGACACGCATGCGGCCACCCCTTGAAATTAACTGAAGATCTTCAGGTTCTATAGGTCTGGAATTAAAAATATTAAGTTTTTCGATTTCCGATGATTTTAGCAATGTTTTACCGTTTTTTGCGCAGACTTGTCCCTTAATCCAGGTTTGAACGATGGTAAAATCTTCAAGATCGGGTGTCAGGATAAAGTCGGCTGGGTCGCCGGGCTGCAGTAATCCTGCACCGGTATTATAGTGTAGGGTGGGATTAAGGGTACAGGCTGCCAGCACATCAAACAAATCGTAACCCGCTTTTACGGCCCTGCTTACCAGTCGGTTGATATGCCCTTCGGCCAGGTGGTCGGGATGCAGGTCGTCGGTGCAAAACATTACTTTATTGGGGTGGATTTTTACCAGGGGAAGTAATTCATCGAAATTTCGGGCTGCACTGCCTTCGCGAATCAGGATGTGCATTCCAAGAGCGGCCTTTTCGAGCGCCTCCTCCAGGCTGTTGCACTCATGATCGGTGGATATACCTGCAGAAATGTAGGCTTTTAGTTCTTTGCCTTTGAGTCCTGGAGCATGACCATCTATAGCCAATCCCCGACTTTGGGCTGCCCTTATTTTTTCCATAACCTCTTCATGCCCAGCAATAACTCCGGGAAAATTCATCATCTCGCTTAGATAGGTCAGATTCAAGTCGTCGAATAGAAATTCGATGTCTTTCACTTTAAGGCTGGCCCCGGAAGTTTCGAAAGGCGTAGCCGGAACACAGGAAGGTGCACCGTAAACAAAACGTAAGGGTACCTTCTGGCTGTTTTTCACCATAAACTTTACACCCTCAATCCCCAACACATTGGCTATTTCGTGCGGGTCGGAAACTGCGCATACCGTGCCGTGCACTACTGCCAGCCTGGCAAATTCCGAGGGTATTAATAACGAACTTTCAATGTGCACATGGGCATCAGTAAATCCCGGCAATATATATACTCCATGACTGACAGGCTTTTCCCTGATTTCTTTGATGATGCCTTCATCCATTATTATTTCGCCTGGAAAAATGCGTCGGGCTACAACGTCTACTATGTTGCCTGATATTAGATTCATGGGAATTAATTGGGCTTGCTAAATTAGTTTCTCATAAGGTTGATGGTTTATCAAACACCGGCTCAGTTGCGGTTTTTGCCGGATGGCCTATTTTCTGTCAGATTTTTTGAAAAGGAGGAAGAGCAAGCGCCCCCACAAGAGTACCCGACGATTGTGCAGGTAATGAGTTTTCCGGGCCGCAGGGGCAAGTATCAGCAATGGAAAAAGTAAGAAGGAAAGCCCAAAAGAGGTTTTCTGAATTTTGTCGGTGAAGGTTGCTACTTTTTCAAAGCCAGCCAGTTGACCAAGATAGTCATACTGATCGGCTGTGAGTGAAGCCACATGTTGCAGTCCGTCGTTACGCTGGGGGTGGAGCGGTTGAAAACTGTAGAAAAATCCGCTGGTCAGAAACCGGAGCCTCGACTTAAGGGAAAGGATATTGGGTGTAGTTACGTATAACCGGCCTCCGGGTTTAAGAATGCGAAACACCTCTGCAAACAATCGGGAATGATCCGTTACATGTTCAGTAACTTCCACAGCTACAACGATGTCGAAAGTATTATCTAGATAGGGTAAATGCTGCGTAATATCCGCCTTTTGGCAAACGACCTCATCGATTTTGAAATTTTCCGGGAAGAAATCGCAGGCTTCCACCTGAAAACCTGCCTGGTAGAGTTTAATAGATAGGGCTCCCTGCCCGGCGCCCAGGTCAAGCACACGGGCGGGCGGCCTTTCCCGTTGAAAAAAGAATCTCAGAAATGCTTCATGAGTGCCTGGCATGGCAATAGGCCGAGCATGATTGGCGTGAGAGGTATCTTGGATCATAGGCTGCAAAAATAATCTTTACCTGTTTGATTGACCTTTTCCGCTTTGAATTGTTCTTGTTTTAACAAAAAAAGAATTCGGCCTATCTTTGAATTTCAATATTTCTCAATCCATGTCAGGAACGCTTGACAAGATAAAAGCTCCCGTTGCGGGAGATCTAAAAATTTTTGAAGACTTATTCCGGAGCTCTATGAAAAGTAAGGCTCCCTTGCTCGATTTGGTACTTCGTTTCATTCTCAAGCGCAAGGGTAAGCAGATACGTCCTCTTTTTGTTTTGCTAACGGCTAAGGCTACCGGGCAGATTACTCCGAAAACTTTTCGGGCTGCTACACTCATAGAACTTCTCCATACCGCTACGCTGGTTCACGACGACGTGGTAGACGATGCCAACGAGAGACGAGGTTTTTTTTCAATTAATGCCCTGTGGAAAAACAAAATTGCGGTGTTGTCAGGCGATTATCTATTGGCACGAGGGCTATTGCTGGCTGTAGAACATGGTGATTACGATTTGTTGCAAATTGTATCGGAGGCCACTCGCGAAATGAGTGAAGGTGAACTGATGCAAATGGAAAAGGCTCGCAGGCTCGATATCAGCGAAGAAGTATATTTCGAAATCATTCGGAAAAAGACGGCTTCGCTTATTGCTTCCTGCTGTGCCAGCGGCGCCCGCTCTTCAGGCGCCTCCGATGACACCATCTATCAGATGAAAAAATTTGGGGAATTAGTGGGGTTAGCCTTCCAGATAAAAGACGATTTATTTGACTACGAAAAAACCAATCGGACGGGTAAGCCTACCGGTATCGACATTCGGGAACAAAAAATGACCCTTCCGCTCATCTATGCCCTGGGACAATGCACTTCCGTTGAGAAACGACAGATAATCAATACGATAAAAAATTATCATGAGGATGCTGCCCGGGTGGAGCAAATAATTAAGATGGTAATTCACTACGGGGGGCTGGACTACGCCAAGCAACAAATGCTACAGCTGCGTACCCAGGCCCTTGCTATGCTGGATGCACTACACCCTTCCGAGGCAGTTGAAAGCCTGAAGAGTTTGGTTGTTTACACTACGGAAAGGGATAAATAAACCGTAGAGCCGGTTTTACTCAATTTTTTTCTTCAACTCTCGCGGGAAACAACAGTAATATCTGGTTTCCACCATTTCGGGATGAAGGGGATTCCCATGGAGAGAGAGTTCGGTAAGTTGGCCTGCTGAGTCTTTCAAGAAAACCGGTGAATGCTGGTGATCGTATATTTGTGTGCTAATGCTACCCGTGGAAATGAACCACTCCCCTTCGCCGCGTGGGAGGTTAAATTCATCTTCTATGGCTTGCATCAGTTTATCAATTAGTTGCCTGTTGATGGGTTCGCTGCTCTGATAAATCCTGAATAACCGGCGATCTACCAGGTAGCGGCTCAGGCGACTTAAAATAGGGTCATCGTGCTCAGTCCAAGCCTTGATGGACGAAAATACATCGAAATCGTCGATGCGGGCAAAGGAATGCAACAGGGTGGGGTCGTTGTGAAAGTCGGCCAGCGTATATTGTTTGCGTAAGAAACGAAGGAAATGAGGGGTGGCAAATAACTCAGCCCCCTGACTTGCCAGGAATTGAGCCCTGCGTAGGATGTTGATAAGCAGCGACTCGGCAGCCAGGACGGTTTTGTGAAAATATACCTGCCAGTACATGATGCGACGGGCCGAAAGGAAATGCTGCACTGATAAATAGCCTTTCTCGTCCACTACCAGTTGGTCGTCGACAACATTTAACATCTTAATGATTCGCTCCGAACCTACCTGACCTTCGGAAACCCCCGTAAAAAAGCTATCCCGGCGTAAGTAGTCAAGGCGGTCCATATCGAGTTGGCCGGCAATTAAGGCCGAGAAAAACTGGCGGGAATATTTACCGCGGAACATTTCAAGAGCCAGCTCTAAACCTCTGAATTCTCTGGTCAGTTCTTTAAGAAAAAGATCCGTTAGCTCTTCATGGGAAACCCCGCTGACAATAGTTGTCTCGAGGGCGTGCGAGAAAGGCCCGTGTCCGAGGTCGTGCAGCAAAATGGCCTGACAGGCAGCCAGGGCCTCCTCGTCATGGATGGGAACTCCTTTGGCTCTGAGTACCTCCAGCGCTTGCCCCATCAGATGCATGGCCCCCAGGGAATGATGAAAACGGGTATGGAGGGCACCGGGATAAACCAGATGCGTCAGACCCAGCTGCTTAATGCGCCGCAATCGCTGAAAATAAGGATGCTCTATCAAGTCGAAATATTCTTCCCTACTGATAGCAATAAAACCCCAAACAGGGTCGTTTATAATTTTTTTTTTATTGGTGGGCATGAAATGATTTGTTATTGCAATATTACAAAAAGACTGGTTAACAGGTTGAAAGGATGATTTGTTGAGATAATGTAGCTAGCAATCTTTAACCGTGATAAATTTGACCCTGAAAAATTATTGAGATTATTTTATAAGAAAACAAGTATAAAAGATGAATGCATTTAAACAGCGCATTGGATTATTGTTGCTTACACTCGTGTTTTTAGTTTCAGGTTGCGTATCATCTAAAAAGTTTGCAGAAGAGGAAGGAAGAAGAAAGCGTTGTGAAGAGGAGGCGCTTTCGCTCAAGGCCCAGAATCAGGAATTGCAGACGGAAAATGTGGAGCTTAATTCGAGGCTGGAGAAGCTTCGCGGCGACCTTAATCGTCTAGCAGCTGATACGAGTCGTTTAGGGCGAAAAATCAGAGAGCAGCAGAGCGATTATGCCTCACTTCAGCAGTCTTACCAAGATCTTTTGGAAAACTCCGAAAAATTGAGTAAAGGCAGCAAGGCTGAAATTCAGCGGATTATGTCGGAGCTTCAGCTGGCCCAAGAAAAGGTAATACGCAAGCAGGACAGCCTGCGTGCGCTAGAAGCTGAGCTGGCCGCCAAGCAGAAAAACCTTATAGAGCTTCAGCGTATACTGGCTCGAAAAGATTCTGCTGTTCAAGCCCTGAGGGCCAAGGTTACCAAAGCCTTATTAGGATTTGAAGGTAAAGGACTGAGCATAGAGATTCGTAACGGAAAGGTGTATGTTTCCCTGGAAGAAAGTTTGCTATTTAGAAGTGGCTCGTGGGAAGTGAACGAACGTGGAGCCACCGCTTTGCGCCAACTGGCTGAGGTGCTCGAAGCCAATCCTGATATCAATGTGCTTATTGAAGGGCACACCGATAATGTGCCTTATCGGGGTTCGGGACAGGTGAAAGACAACTGGGATCTGAGTGTGATGCGCGCTACGGCTATTGTCAAAATTCTTACACGCAATTCAGGGGTAAGCCCTGCCCGTCTGACTGCCGCCGGCCGAAGTGAATATGTGCCTGTGGCTTCCAATGCTTCTGCGGAAGGAAAAGCCAAAAACCGTCGTACCGAAATCATCCTCACTCCCAAGCTCGATGAATTGTTCAAGATCATTGAAAGTAATTAGCAAGTTGTTGCTTGCTTATTTTCTCGGTCTTTCGGAGGAATAATAACGAAAGCGTATCATAGGTTGCCCTGGGGCGATCTGCTTCAGGGCACTTTTTTATATCCGGGTTCTTCGCCTTCCCAACTCCTTGGCTTCATTTCACCAGGAAAGCCCGTGAAAGTCGTTGGGGATTTAAAATATTTAGCATTATACTCGTAGCTTAGGCAGTTTTTTCTTTTAAAAGAGAACCTGACTGGATTGGGACTTTAGCTCCTTTCAACTTTTCTTTTTCTATTTTTGTTTCAGGCTAAAAATTTATGTATATGACTCCTGAAAGTTTTACCCTGCAGCAGGCAGAAGAAAATCTGCGATATCTCCAGCTTTTAAGCGAAAAGTTTCCCAACATACAGGCGGCTTCCAGCGAAATTATTAATCTCGAGGCCATTCTCAACCTTCCTAAGGGTACTGAACATTTTCTAACTGATATTCACGGTGAATACGACACTTTCAGTCATTTTCTGCGCAATGCTTCGGGGGTGGTCAGAAGGCGTATCGATGAGGTTTTTGGCAATCGCATCCGCGAGTCGGAAAAACGTCGGCTGGCAACGTTGATTTACTATCCGGAACAGAAACTGGAGCTTTTACTCAAAAATGAGTCAGATCCCGAAGAGTTTTATGTCATTACCTTGCAGCGTTTAGTGGAGGTGGCCCGTTCGGCGGCTTCCAAGTACACCCGCTCGAAGGTTCGCAAAGCCCTGCCCCCCGATTTTGCTTACATCATCGAAGAATTGCTCAACGAGAGTGCGGCTGGGCGGCAAGAATATTTTAACAGTATCATTAAGAGCATTATACGCATCGACAGGGCCAAGGCTTTCATCATTGCCATCTGCAAATTTATCCAGCGCATGCTTATCGATCGATTACACATTATTGGCGATATTTTCGACCGGGGACCGGCAGCCGACAAGGTGATGGAGACACTCATGAATCATCATTCTGTGGACATTCAGTGGGGAAATCATGATATCCTGTGGATGGGAGCCGCAGCTGGAAGTAAATTATTGATAGCTACCGTATTGCGTATTTCTGCCCGGTACGAAAACCTGGATACCATCGAGGATGCTTATGGGATAAACCTGATGCCCCTGGCTACTTTTGCCTTGAAACATTATGCTGATGATCCCTGCACCGCTTTCATTCCACGCACCGTAAAGGAAGACCAGCGTAATCTCTGGAATACGCGTTTTATCAGCCAAATGCACAAAGCTATTTCCATCATTCAATTTAAGCTGGAGGCCCAGGCTATTCAGCGCAATCCGCAGTTTAACATGTCGAATCGTACCCTGCTCGACCGGATTGACTATACCCAGGGCACCATAGAAATTGAGGGTAAAGTTTATTCGCTCAACGACCGGCTTTTCCCTACTATCGATCCTAAAAATCCCTTTGAACTCACCCCTGAGGAGGCTGAGGTGATGAGCCGGCTTAAGTCGTCATTTTTAAGCAGTGAAAAACTTCAGCGGCATATCACTTTTCTATATACCCGTGGAGGTATGTACCGAAAATTCAATGGAAATCTGATGTTCCACGGATGCATTCCTATGACCGAAACGGGTGAATTCAGTAGTTTTGAAATAGACGGGCAGTCATACAAGGGAAAGGCCCTGCTTGACCAGTTTGAACGCGTGGCACGTAGGGCCTATCTCAATCGCAACTCCCGCGAGAGCAGCGACTACGACCTCGATATCCTCTGGTATCTGTGGTGTGGTGAACATTCACCTCTTTTCGGCAAAACGCGTATGGCCACCTTCGAACGTTACTTTATTGACGACAAGGAGTCACATAAAGAGCCCCGAAATCCTTACTATAAGTTTCGCGACAATGAAGCCATTGCACGGAAAATCCTGGAAGAATTCGGGCTTAACCCCGACAAGGCTCACATCGTCAACGGTCACACGCCGGTGAAGGCTATCAAAGGCGAGAGCCCGGTTAAAGCCAATGGAAAGGTCTTTGTCATCGACGGAGGGATGTCGGTGCCCTATCGCAAGGAAACAGGCCTGGCCGGTTATACTCTCATCTATAATTCTTATTCCCTTACTTTGGTGGAACATCGGCAGTTTGAGTCGGTACACAAAGCCATTACCGAAGACCACGACATTATTTCTAACCGCATCATAGTTGAAAATCATCCCGAGCGCATACGTGTTGGCGATACCGATCTGGGTGAGGAACTGCGCAGGCAAATTAAAGATCTTGAATTACTGGTCTTTGCTTTCCGTAAAGGGCTTATTAAGGAGCGCCTGGCTCCTATTTCTCAACGGTAAGGTCTGGCGTGCTAACTTTGCCGTATGAATCCTTACCAGATTTTCGATATTAAGCAGGAAAGCGATTTTCTGAGAATCGCACTTCAGGTTTTTAACTTTCAGCGCCTTCACAATCCAGTGTTCCGGCAATTTCTGCAGGCACTCCAAAGAGACAATTTCATCCCTTCCCACCCATATTCTATTCCCTCTTTGCCAGTTGAGTTTTTTAAAACGCATAAGGTACTGTGTACGGATGAGGAGCCGGCGTTGGTTTTCGAAAGCAGTGGAACCACAGGTATGGAGACTTCGAGGCATAGGGTTTACGATCCGAATCTTTACACTACTTCTTTTACAGAAGGATTCCGATATTTTTGGGGAGATCCATCAGAGTGGACTTTTCTGGCCCTTTTGCCTTCTTACCTCGAGAGGCAAGACAGTTCATTGATTTATATGATGAAAGGGCTGATGGAGCAGAGCCCAAGTCCATTCAATGGTTTTTATTTGAATGAATACACAAAGGTGATTGAACAGGCGCAGCAGGCATTGCATTGGGGAAAGGGTAAAGTGATGCTGGTGGGGGTTAGTTTTGCATTGCTCGATTTAGCCGAATGCTGTCCGACTGATTTGGGGGGAGTTGTCATTGTAGAAACCGGAGGCATGAAAGGCCGGCGACGTGAGCTTACTAGGGAAGAATTGCACGCTTATCTTAGGGAAGCATTTGGGGTAGGACAGATTGCTTCCGAATACGGGATGACAGAATTGCTCTCTCAGGCCTGGTCGATGGGGGAGGGGCGCTTTAGAACTCCTCCCTGGATGCGGATTTTTCTTACCGAACCCGAAGATCCCTTTGCTTTAGTTGCCCCTGGCCGTACAGGCCTCATAAATATTATTGACCTGGCTAACTATTGGTCATGCAGTTTTCTGGCTACCCGCGATCTGGGCAGAATGGGGCCCGATGGGAGTTTCGAGGTCCTAGGCCGCCACGACATAGCCGACCTCAGGGGCTGCAATTTAATGGTGGGTTAAATGTTCCTTTTGTCTTTTGCGGTCTATTTGCCAGCCCAGCAGCAACACCAGGGCTGAAACTGCAATAGAAGCAATACTGTATTCAGGTACAAGCCTGCCCGTCCCTACTAAAAGCATAACATAAAGAGCACCTGAAGCAAAGCTGGCCGCAACCGTGCGGGATGAGAGATGCAGATGAAAAGAGGCAATTGCGGCAGGTATTATGGTGAAGCCCAGGCCAGTGATGAAAACGATGACCTGCACCAGGTCGCGAAAAACCAAAGCGAAAAGCACGCCCAACAGAGAAAAAACTACGGTGAACCAACGAGTAGCAAGTGCTACATTGGCCTTTTGTCCGTGGCGCTTTTTCCAACGTTCCCAATAATCGCTGGCCACACTCGACGCCAGTACGAAAATGATAGTATCGGCCGAGCTCATGATGGCCGCGAAAATCATGACCAATCCGCCCCCTAAAAGATGAGCCGGAAAAAGCAGGCTTATACCGGCAGCAAAAGCGTTCTCTGGTGCTATATGGGGCAAGCGGTGATGCGCATTAAGCCCGATGAGTGTGATGGCCAGACCTGTGACTACCACCAGGGCAGCCGACCACAAAAGTCCGTTTTTCACCACATGCATATCGCGGGCTGCATACACCCTTTGCCAGTACTCTGCCGATTGAAAGATGATAAACACCCCGAATGCCAGAAAAGCAATAGTCATGCCCGGATCCATACGCGAAAAATCCATGACCTCCTCCACTGCAATAGCGCTCCGGTCGAACACTATCCAGCCGGTGATCAGCAAAATCACAAAAAGTACAAGGTACTGAAAAATGTCAGTTTTGATAACACTACTGAATCCTCCGGCAAACAGATATACCGAAATAACGCTTCCGGCCATGATGAGTGAACTTTCGTAGCTCCATCCGCTGATCACCGAAAGTATGCTACTCCCAGCAATGAATTGGTTGACCAGCATACCAAAGTATACTACAAAGAGAATGAGCGATGACAATAATCCCGTTGGTCGGCCATATTTAAAGAAAAACCAGTCGGATAGTGTATAGAAACGATTTTGGTTGCTTATTCTTCTGATTTTTAGGGCGTAAGGGATAAAAACCAAAAATCCTGCGGCAGTTCCGGCAAAGACCGCCAGAGCTGAAATGCCAAACCGATATACATAGGCCGAATAAGCCACCAGAGCAGCTCCTCCAATATAGGAAGCAACCACCGAAAACACGAAGCCCCACATACCCACCTTACGTCCAGCCATCATATAATCTTCCGATTTCTGTCGACGGCCGCTGTAAAAACCAATGATTATGCAAACAAGGGCATAAATTCCTAGAAAAAGGAGGTCGGTCCAGGAGAGTTTTCCGTGTAGTGCCCAGTTCTTCATGAGGTTAGTTTTTCGTAATAAGAAGTCCACGCCCTTGCTCTATGCTCTGAGGGCTGGTGTCTGGTGTTTTTGCAAAAAACGAAAAAAGCGGCCGAATGTCCAACATGGCCGCTTATGTTTCTGATTATCAATCAAAATTAATTACATTTCAGCACTTGTTTCATCTGGTATTGGGCATTCTGCACCAGCGGACCGGCGGTTACCTGTTTATAGGCGTTGCAGGCCTCGGTTTTATTGCCCTTGCCTTCGTAGGCTTTTCCCAGCTCAAAATATATTTTGTTTTTATCTTTCTCCTCGAGAGGGAGAGCCTTCTGAGCAGCTTCAATAGCCAGGTCCCATTTCTTCAGCTGATTAGCAGCCAATAACTGTAAATAATAAGTGTTGGCACTTTGGTCTCCGAAACCCAATGCTTTATCAACCATTTGAAGTGCTTCGGTGGCCTTGTTGGCTTTAACAGCCTTGGCAGCCGCTACTGAGTATTTTTTACCCAGGGCCCCTGCTGTGCGTTTCACCAGATCGTCTTCTGATCCGGCGGCAGCCAATAGTTCATTGTATGCAGCTTCGGCATTGACCAAATCGTCCTGCATTACATAAACCAGGGCTTTGCCATAAATTCCCCGGTAAAATTTCGGGTCCAGCTTTAAGGCGTTGTTGTATGAATCCAATGCTCCGGTAAAATCCTTGTTTTTGGCCTGCTCATTACCCTTCACATAGTAAAGCTGGACTAGCAAATCGGTGGATTTTTCTTTTATATCCTGATTTCCATATTTTTCTGCTTTCTCTTTGGCGGTGAGGGCAGCGGCTATAGCTTCGTCCTGTTTTTCCTCACCCTGGAGCTTCACAGCATAGTTGTAATAGAGAGGTGGAATTTGTGCTATAGCTTGATTTTTAATATCGTTGCCTTCTTCACCCACTTTCTCACAAATAGCGATAGCTTGCTCGAATTTGGCAGCGGCACCAGGAATGTCTGTTTGCATTAATTGAATAGCCTCATTGAATACGGTTCCAGCTTCTTCCACAGTCTGGGCTTTAAGGTGATAATTTCCCACCATTAATATACCCATCAGGGCACTTACAATCAGCGCTTTTCTCATGTCTTGTACAATTTTGGGTTAGTAATTCAAAACTATTATTGTGCAAAAATAACAAATTCAGGTTTTGCAATTTGTATTTTTAAGCTCAAAACTTCGTGCCAAAGTTGCAATTTTGCAGACCCAATTTAAGATTTATGAAAAAAACCCTCTTACTTATTCTCCTTGTGGCATGCAGGCTCCTTTTTGTACCAGCCTATTCACAGAATTCAATCAAAGTGAAAGAATTTGATCGATTAAACCTTCAGGGTAATATTGAAGCCCTGCTTGAGCAAGGTGCATCGGAAGAGGTATTGATAGAGGAAGGCCAGGCAGACGCGGTCTCGAAAATTGATTTGGAGATAGAAGGTAAGACCTTGAAAATCAAGATGAATTTGGGGGAGCAGGTGAGAGGTGAGCAGATCAGGCTTCGGATTTTCTTTAAGAATATGAAGGAAGTAAAAGCCACAGGGGGCGCAGAGGTAAATCTTTACTTACCTGGTGAAAATATGGATTTTTCCGCCCATGTTCAAACGGGTGCCAATCTGAATCTGGAGGGTCATTTTAGCAATCTGGAATTATCGTCTGCAACTGGGGGTAAGGTGAAGGTGAGAGGCAGTGCTGATTATCTGGAAGCAGCAGTTAATACTACAGGAGAAATCAGGGCAGGAAGGCTGGAGGTAACTAAAGCTCTTTTAAAAGCGCATACAGGAGGAGTTCTGGAAGCCACTGTTAGCAAAAGTGTAGAAGCCAGTGTTGCTACGGCAGCTGAAATCATTCTGGCAGGTAATCCTGAGGAAGAGAAAATAAGTACATCAGTCGGAGGAAAAATTACGC
The DNA here is from genome assembly GCA_049969475.1 of Bacteroidales bacterium. GTDB lineage: Bacteria > Bacteroidota > Bacteroidia > Bacteroidales > TTA-H9 > UBA2030. Next base: position 113,117 of record JBMFOU010000001.1, read on the forward strand.
GGGTACGCAGCGTGAGATAAGATATTTTAAATCCTTACCTTTTAAGAATATTTGAGGACTTTTTGTCATAAAAAAAACCGCCGGGGCCATCCAGGCAGCGGCGGGTGCAAAACCACTCTTCCTTTAAACCGAGTTGTTAACCAAAATCCAAAATTTGCATCCGTCCAACACAACACAATCATGGATGCTTCGGCTTACTGGAACTATCTATCTGGTATGATTTTCTTTATGATTGCCTTTTTCCCTTGATTGATTTTCAGAAAAAAGGGAGGCATGCTTTCAACTTCAAGGCGCTTGTCGTAGTCGCCGCTGTTCTTTTTAACGGATTCCTGATAAAGGAGTATTCCGTTCTCATCGAAGAGGCTGACCTCGAATGAGCTGAGGTTTCGGGCAGGAAAATGCAGATGGATGGTTCCTTTTCCTGCGGGTCTCGCCTTAATTTCTGCAATTCCCAGGGGTTCAGTGGATGACGCAGGGGCTAGGGCCGTTTTGCTCAGCCTGGTGATGTCTTCTGCCGGAAGATCAATTACTTTAAGCATACCCGGACGGTTAAATATGGGACGGTCGATAGGGCGGAGCATTCTATCCTTGCCAGGGATACCGTATTTCTTATCGCGGACCACTTTGCGCTCAATGACTACTGTATCTCCTTCTTTATCAATGCCTTTGTGTATAATCTTTACTGATTTCCTCATCAGGGTATCCCCTTTGGGTCCTCCAAGAATTATGATTCGGGTAAGTGTATCGTTATTTTCAATCAGGGTGTCGAATGGAGCAGGGCCTCTTCTCCAGGCAAAGGCCGGTCCGGGAAATTTTCCAGGGAGGTCAGGGGGCAGAGGGGGCCTGGGAGCGAAATCTTCCCACGGGTAAGCATCATCGTTCCAGGCTTCGGGAGCAGTTCTGTATAAACGACGCATCTCGCGATCGAGTCTGCGCATGGCTACGTGCATTTGGCGCCAGGCTCTCTCCATCCTCTTCATGAGGCGAGGATCGGGGGCAGGTGCTGTTCCAAATTCCGAATCGCTTTCCCAGTCCGCTTCAGAATCAGGCAAAATAAAATCTTCCGGATTCACAAAAGGAAATGAGAAGAGATCATCCCAATCATCTGTCTCGCCAAAAAACTCATAGGCAAGATCTTCCTGAGGTGGTAACATAAAAGGTGGTTCATCTTCTTTCTGCCCGTAAGCATCTTTCATTGGCGTCCCTGAGAAGAATAGAATCGTTAGAAGTAAAGGGGCGAGAAGTTGGGTTGTTGTCTTCATGGCCGACTGATTTTTGTTTAGTCGGGACAAAATTACTATTGCACTTATAATCAAAAAGTTAACAACCGGTTAAACAACGTTAAAGAGTGTTAATGTGTATATCAATACTTTATAAAGCCTCTAACTTTGCACCATGAATCGGAAAATCATCAGGTTTGTTATTGTTTTGAGTGCCCTGTCGTTGGTGGGTGTAGTGTTTCTGCAGTATCTGTGGGTGAGAAAGATGCTTGAAATGCAGGAACAGCAATTCGACCGGGATGTAATGGCCTCGATAGGAGAGACGGCCCGGCGCCTCGAACGCGACCAGGCCATGCTTTATCTTTCTGACCGTTTGCGGGTGAAGAGTATGGCTGATACTTTACTGGCTGCTCAATCGAAAAAGCAGAGCCACATAAGGCGACCCGACATAAGGGTGGATCAGGTAAAAAGAGAAGCCAGGTTGGTCAAATATCGGCAGAGAGTAGTTCAGGGACAGGGGGGAAATCAGGTGGTGGTTTATTCGGAATTTACCGACACCCTTAATGGAAATATACTTGAGCAAGAAGGTACCCTGGATGGTTTGCCGTTTTACCTTCCTGCCGATCCTTACTATGGTGAATTAATTCGACGGCAACAAGAGTTAATGCGTCAGCAATTGGGTGATCTGGCCGATATTTTTCCTGGCGATTTGTTCAGTTTTTTCCCCCGCCCCTTGGGGGGGCCAGGTCCATTTCGTTCAAAGCATGAAGAACATAAACGCAACCTCGATCGCATCCGCTATCTCGAGCAGCAGACCGCCTGGCTGACCGATGCCCTCAACCGCTTAACCATGGAGATAAAAGCTATGGACAGTCCGGCCAACGCCTTCATCAATGTACCGGCTACTCCCGAGATCCTTGCCCGCGAACTGCACGCTCGCAGTATAGATCTCCCTTTTGAATTTGCCATTGTGTCGCACCCCGGCGATACATTGGCACGAAGCCCTCAATTTGGCAAACACAAGACCTTTAAGGTATACGAGGCTCCGCTTTTCATGGATCGTTTTCTGAGTTCCAACGACCGTATTCTTTTGTATTTCCCTGCACGCCAGATGCACCTTATGAAAAATATCGGCTGGATGGTGCTGGCTTCTGCAGCTTTCACGCTCTTTATTGTAATTACCTTTGTTGTAAGCATTTTAGTAATCCTCCGACAGAAAAAGATTTCAGATGTGAAATCGGACTTTATTAACAACATGACCCATGAATTTAAAACGCCTATAGCCACCATCTCACTGGCAGCCGATAGCCTGGTCAATCCACGAATTATTAATGACCCGGAGAAAATACATTATTACGTGGGTGTCATCAAACAAGAAAACAAGCGGATGAATACCCAGGTAGAAAGTGTGCTCAGGATGGCCCTTATTGAAAAGAAGGATTTTGGGCTCAATCTCCAGCCGCTTGATGTGCACGACCTTATCAATCAGGCCATTCAAAACATTTCCATCCAGATAGAGAAAAGAGGAGGGAAAATCATGGCCCGGCTGGAGGCTCAAAAAGCAGTAGCCCGGGTTGACGAGATTCATTTCCTTAATGTTATGTTCAATCTGCTCGACAATGCCAACAAGTATTCACCTGACACACCGGAGATTGAGGTGAGCACGCGCAATACCCCACGCGGCCTTATTATCTCGGTGAAAGACCATGGCATGGGCATGGATAGAGAAACACGGGCCCGGGCCTTTGAAAAATTTTACCGCAAATCCACAGGTAATATTCATAACGTGAAAGGTTTTGGGCTGGGATTAGCTTATGTAAAGGCCATTATAACAGCGACGGGTGGCGATATCCGTATTGAAAGCGAACCCGGTAAAGGGAGCGAGTTTATTATTGAACTGCCTCAAAAAACAGAAGATTATGAATGAGAAAAATATCCGTGTTTTTCTTGTGGAAGATGACCTGAATTTCGGTGCTATACTCAAGTCGTATTTAGAGTTAAATGACTATCAAGTAACCTGGGTGGACGAGGGAAAGGCGGCTATCGACATTTTCATGAAGGGTACTTTCGATATCTGCATTCTTGATGTGATGCTGCCTCATGTGGACGGATTCAGTATCGGTCGCGAGATTAGAAGACTTCAGCCAGGCCTGCCGCTTATTTTTCTCACAGCCAAAACCCTGAAAGCCGATGTGCTTGAAGGTTTTAAAATTGGTGCCGACGATTACATCACCAAGCCCTTCGATTCGGAGGTGTTGTTGTATAAAATGCAGGCCATTCTGAAGCGGCACGGGCAAGCCGGCAAGAAGGAGGAACCCCGGGAGTTTCAGATTGGCAAGTACCGCTTCGATGCTTTTTTGCGCATCATCAGCCTAGGGGATGAAAGCCGGAAAATAAGCCCCAAGGAAGCGGAATTGCTTAAAATGCTTTGCCAGAATATGAATGATGTGGTGCCCCGCGACCTGGCTCTCAAAACTATCTGGGGCGACGACAATTATTTTACCACCCGTAGCATGGATGTCTTCATTACCAAACTACGGAAATACCTAAGCCAGGACCCTGATGTGGAAATCGAAAACATACATGGTACAGGCTATCGGCTGCTGGTAAAATCGGCTTTATAAAGGCTGTTATTATCGATTACTGAGCCAGTCCAGAATATGGTGGAGAATTCTGCTTTCAGGGTCTTCGGCAGGGGCAGGATTGAAAGGTTGTCCGGTTACTCTCTCGAATAATTCAATATAACGCCGGGAAATTTCTACAACAAAGGCATCGTCCATGAATGGTATCTGTTCTCCGGGGCGACCCATAAATCCGTGTTTCATCAGCCATTCTCTGACAAATTCCTTGGACAATTGGCGTTGGGGCTCGCCTTTTTCGAATCGTTCCTGGTAGCCTTCGGCATAGTAGTACCTCGATGAGTCGGGGGTATGTATTTCATCGATCAGGAAGATACCTTCCTGCGTCTTCCCAAATTCATATTTGGTATCTACGAGTATCAGGCCTTTTTCGGCGGCCATTTGACTACCCGCCTCGAAGAGTCGTCGGGTATAAGCTTCCAGCATTTCATATTCTTCGGCTGGAATAAGGCCCTGGCGGATAATTTCTTCTTTGGAGATGTCCTGGTCGTGACCTTCGGCAGCTTTGGTTGTTGGAGTGATGATGGGTTGAGGAAATTGCTCGTTTTCGCGCAAACCGTCAGGCAGTCTGATACCGCATATTTCGCGGGCTCCGGCTTTATAGGCCCTCCAGGCGCTCCCCGTAAGATAGCCTCTGATAATCATCTCCACGGGATAAGGTTGGCATTTACGGCCAATAGTAACCACTGGGTCGGGAGAGGCTAGTTTCCAATTGGGAACCACCTCAGCCGTGGCATCCAGAAAATAATTGGCAATTTGGTTAAGCACCTGCCCCTTGAAGGGTATAGCACGTGGCAATACCACATCGAAGGCCGAGATTCGGTCAGTAGCAACCATAATCAATAGATTGTCAACAAAATATACATCTCTGACCTTGCCTCGGTAAAAGCCCGACTGCCCGGGTAGGGAAAAGTGGGTTTCTTTAAGCGCTTTCGTCATAGGAGGGAGAGGTATGATTGGGTTTGGAGGATTCCAATTGGGATGAGGAACGTGGCTGTTCCGCATGGCGGCTGTATGCTTCAATGATTTCTTTAACGAGTCGGTGTCTTACGATATCGCGGTCGTCGAGAAAAATAAAGTCGATACCTTGTATTCCGCGGAGAATCTGTATGGCATGCACCAGGCCGGAAGTTTGGGAAGGAGGAAGGTCTATTTGGGTGATATCGCCGGTGATGATAAATTTGGCGCTCCGGCCCATACGTGTAAGGAACATTTTTAGCTGGCTGAGGGTAGCATTCTGGGCTTCGTCGAGTATGGCAAAGGCATGGTCGAGGGTGCGGCCACGCATAAACGCCAGCGGGGCCACCTCTATGGTGCCGTCTTCGAGATATGTGAGGAGCTTTTGGGCGGGAAGCATGTCGCGCAGTGCATCGTAGAGTGGTTGCAGATAGGGGTCCAGCTTGTCCTTGAGGTCGCCAGGCAGAAACCCCAGATTTTCGCCGGCTTCCACTGCCGGTCGCGTAAGTATGATGCGTTTGACCTCTTTATTTTTAAGCGCTCTTACAGCCAGTGCCACGGCTGTGTAGGTTTTGCCCGTTCCGGCCGGACCTATGGCAAACACCATATCGTTTTTCATCGAGCTTTCAACCATCAATCGCTGGTTAACCGTGCGGGCCCGCACCTGTAATCCATGGTTGCCATAGACCAGCACATCGCTGTTTTCTTTCAACCTTACCTGCTCATACATTTGTTCGCTGTCCGACCCAATGATCTCGTATATGTCGTTTTCGGTAAGCCGGCCAAACTGATCAAAATGTACCAGGATAAGCCCAAACAAGTGGTCGAAAACTTCAATATCGTTTTTTTCGCCCACTAACTTCAAAATATCTCCCCGGGCTATGATTTTAAGACGGGGAAAGCGATTTCGCAACAAATTGAGGTAACGGTCGTTGGGCCCATATATCTCGAGGGGGCTGTACGACTCTATAGAAATAATTCGTTCGTTCATTTAAAAAGATTGACGTCGTAAAACAGGTGCTTGGCTGTGGTTTTTCGTATTTTTGAACCACAAAATTATACCAAAAAACAGCGCCATAAAGCAATTCACATGGCTATTATTACACTTACCAGCGACTGGGGGCTCAAGGATCATTATCTGGCTTCGGTGAAAGGAGTCTTGCTTGGCCGCATGCCTGAGGCTATCCTGGTGGATATCAGTCATCTGATTCCTCCCTTCGATATTGGTCAGGCTTCGTTTATTTTGCGAAATTGCTGGAAATCGTTTCCCCAAGGAACAGTGCATATTGTGGGGATTAATACCGAGGCGAGTTTGTATACCCCGCATGTGGCCATAGCCATGGAAGGCCAATATTTTATTGGCGCCGACAATGGTATCTTTAGCCTGCTTTTCGATCGCAAACCTGACACCATCATTGAGCTGGAAATTCCTCAAGACGGAACCACCTTTACTTTCAGTACCCGCGACGTTTTTGTAAAAGCGGCTATTCATCTGGCGCGGGGTAAAGACATTGAGGATTTGGGTGTCCCCCGAAAAGAATTGAGTGTTCGCGAGCATTTTAGGCCGGTGATCAACGAAAACGGGATGGCCGGCAAAGTCATTTACATCGACCGGTATGAAAACGTTTTCACAAACATTAGCAAAGAACTTTTTACCAAAGAAGTCGGTAGCCGAAAATTTATTATTGAATTGGGTTACACACGCCACAAAATCACTCGGATTTCTGAATCGTATGGCGACGTGCCTGAAGGAGAAGTTTTGGCCTTGTTTTCTTCCACGGGTTTGTTGCAAATAGCTATCAACCAGGGGAATGCGGCCGGCTTATTGGGGCTGGCCCTCGACCATGCCATTCGCATTGTTTTTCAAGGTACCTAAAACATTCTATGGATGGGAATAAAGGTGGCCAATGGATATAGGTTCCTGAGACTGGGCTTCAGGTTTTATTTACTACACCACCGATTTACATCCCTTTTTGTGCGTGAGATCTGGCCTTTGTTTGCTGAAATGATGGATTTCTTGCCCGACGAGCAAGCCAGGCACCTTCGCTACAGGGTTAAAAACTATACAACGATCCTGGCTCCTTTTTTTGGCTCTCTCCTTTTTCGCTTGCATAGGTTAAAACCCAACAAACAGCAGCGAAGATTATTGGCCATGGTGGGCGCAGCTACCGCTTTTTTCGACCTAATTTATGATGAAAATTGGGCGCAAGGGCAAAAAATCACCTTCCCCCCCTCGCCTGGTAGCGATCCCATAGGCCGTTTAGTGTTTCGCTTGTATCAACTTATTATGAAAGACGCGCCCATGCAGCAGCCTCTACTTCATTGGATTAATTACATAAGCCAGATTGAACAAGAAAGTTGTAGTCAAAAAAGCCTTCTTACGCAGGCAGAAATTGAAGAAATTACTTTCCGCAAAGGAGGAGCCGGGCTCATGGTGTTCAGACTTTTGGTGCCGGTAGAAATTACTTACCCGGAAGAGCAAGCACTGATGAAGGTCGGTGCATTGATCCAGTTGATGGACGACATGGCTGATGTGTGGCAAGATATTCAGGAAAGAATAACAACACCTGCCTCATTTTACCCTACCCCCGCTTTGCTGGCCGACCATATCGAAAATAAGTTTAGTGAGATGACAGAGGCTTTGATGCAGGCAGGTTTTTCGGCCCGGGTAGTAAATGACTTTTGTTTTTCGCTTTATGCGGCTTTTCTTGTAGGGAAAATGCATGCCTATCGTCTGACAGATTATATGCGCAGGAAACAAAAATCACTTTCCCAGCTCACAAAACCTGAAGTTATTCTCAGGCCTGGACTGATTTTCTGGTATGCTTACGTAGGGCAACTTTTGAGGTTTACATGTTCATATTGAGTTGTTCGCACCCATCTAATTTAAATACGGATTAATTATATATTTGTGTTTTGTTTCCGACCAGTTTCACCAAAATCAATTATTTATGAGAAAACCTTATTATTTCACCCTTCTCCTGATGGTTGTGGCCTTTGGTCTGCTGAGAGGTCAGGAGTTTTCCTACGACGACGGTTGGGATCGTCCGGGCATCAGCCTGAAATATGCTGGCGCTGACGGAGTGAAACTCAACTTTTCCATGAAGGGCTTTCGTCTCGAGGATTTCGACCTCAAAGGGGAAGCCATGAAAAACATTGTGTTTGATGAATTTTTTGTTCCTGCCGATGAAGGTATGCCTAATCTGCCTACAGCTAGCCGTATGATAGCTATTCCTGTAGGAGCTACCCCGCGGGTTACCATCACCTCACTAAGAGAAGAAGTTTTGCATGATGTGAATATTGCGCCAGCCCCTCGTCTGCCTTTAGATAACGATCCCAGTCCACTTGTCTATGAAAAAGATATGCGGTATTATGGAAAAAACACCTTTTTCCCGGCCGAGCCCGTCATGATTTCAGAGGTGAGCCAACTTAGGGGGGTTGATTATGTACACGTTGCGTTCTGTCCGTTTAGGTACAATCCTGTTACAAAGGAATTACGGGTAATCAGAGATATTAAAGCAGAAATAACATTTGAAGGAGGTACCGGCCATTTGGGTCAGGATAGGTTGCGTTCGCGCTGGTTTGACCCAATTCTGGAAGATGCTTTCCTGAATTATGAATCTTTGCCTAAAATTGATTACGACGCCCGGGTGCGTGATTTGGCTTCTTCACCTACGGAAAATACGGGAGCTGAATATCTTATCATAACTCCTACCAGTGCTCCTTATCTTCAGTGGGCTGACTCCATTCGTCGCTGGAGAGTAAGAGAGGGAATTTCAACCTTGGTAAAAACGGTTACCGAGGTTGGAGGAAATACTACAACAGCCATCGAAAATTACATTAATACAGCCTATAATACCTGGACTATTCCGCCAGTTGCTGTGCTGTTGTTGGGTGATTATGGAACAGATGGAAGCATCAATATTATTTCGCCCATTTATAATAACTACTGTGTATCTGACAACATATATGCCGACGTAAACGGAGACCACCTGCCCGACGTGATTTTAGCCCGGATAACCGCCAACAATGCCACTCAACTCGAAACCATGGTTTCGAAAGGCATCAAATACGAGCGAAATCCTCCAACCAGTGCTTATTTTTACAGCCATCCGATAACCGCTTTGGGTTGGCAAACCGAGCGTTGGTTCCAGATTTGCTCAGAATCGATTGGGGGGTATTTTGCCAATGTTCTAGGGAAAACGCCCGTCCGTATCAACGAAATTTATTCGGGAACGCCTGGCACGGTATGGTCAACGGCAACCAATACGAGTACGGTAGTGGATTATTTCGGTCCCAACGGGCAAGGCTATATCCCGCAGTATCCTAACCAGTTGGGAGGTTGGACTGGAGGAAACGCCACCATGATAAACAATGCTATCAACTCGGGTGCTTTTCTTTTGCAACATCGAGATCATGGTATGGAAACCGGATGGGGTGAGCCCTCTTACACTAACAGCAATATTGATGGACTTACCAATACCGACTTAACCTTTATTTTCTCAATTAATTGCCTTACAGGGAAATATAATTGGAGCAGCGAATGCTTTACAGAGAAGTTCCATCGCTATAGATATAATAATATGAATAGCGGTGCATTGGGGGTCATAGGCGCTTCGGAAGTTTCCTATTCTTTTGTTAATGATACGTATGTATGGGGGATGTATGACCATATGTGGCCCGATTTTATGCCTACTTATGGTACAACTCCGGCCTCGCGGGGGCTGTTACCGGCTTTTGGAAATGCTGCCGGAAAGATTCACTTGTCAACTTCCAGCTGGCCTTACAATACCAGTAACAAGGAGGTTACCTATCACCTTTTCCACCATCATGGCGATGCTTTTTTGCGCCTATTTAGCGAAGTACCTCAAAATTTAACCGTTCAGCATGATCCAGTGCTCATTGCTGGCTCCACCACTTTCACGGTTACGGCCAATGCCGGTAGTTTCATCTGCCTGACCGTGAATGATCAGATTATAGGTACGGCCAATGGAACTGGTAGCCCGGTACAAATCACCATTCCGGCCCAAACTCCCCCCGATCAAATGAGGGTGACTGTTACCAAGCAAAATTACCGCCGCTATTCAGCACTCGTCAATATCGTTCCAGCTAGTGGGCCTTATATTGTCTATAATAATTCCACCATTTCCGATCCCGTTCCCTATGGCAACAACAACGGAATGATGGACTATGCTGAAACGAATTTTCTTAATGTTACCCTTAAAAATGTAGGATCCCAGCAGGCTACTAACGTGGTGGCTGCGCTTTCTACAACCGATCCATTTATAACAATTACTGATAATACTGAGAACTTTGGGAATATTGACCCCAGCAGCATGGTTACAATACCCTCTGCTTTTGCCTACAATGTAGCCAATAACATACCCGATGGCCGTATAGTGGTTTTCCAACTCAGCATAACCAGTGGAGCCAATAACTGGAGTAGCAGTTTCAGTATCACGGCCCATGCTCCTGCTTTCAGTGTGGGTAATCTGACGGTTCAGGATAATGGTCCCGGCTGCAATAACGATGGAATACTAGACCCAGGAGAGACGGCCAATTTGCTTGTACAGGTTACCAATTCAGGGACAAGTGCGGTTTCTAATGTTATAGGTCAGCTATCCATTGTGGGAGGAACCAGTCCCTATCTTACCATTAACAACGGGACCTCCAATATCAACCCATTGAATCCCTCAGCTACTGACCTTGCTATGTTCAGCGTTACGGCAGATCCTTCTACCCCTGCAGGAACTCCTGTTAATCTCAGTTTTAATGTGAGCGGAGGTGTTTCCGGGCAGTATAGCGCCTCGGCAAATAAGCAAGTTGTCATCGGGCTGATACCAACATTTATTATGTCGAACAGCACAGTGAGCACCTGCACAGGTTATTTCTACGATTCCGGAGGCGAAAGCGGTGCCTATCAGAATAATGAGAACTATACGATGACTTTCAATCCAGGAACAGCAGGCAATAAGGTCAAAGCACAGTTCTTGAGCTTTGAGACAGAATCGGGTTACGATTTCCTTTATATTTACGATGGCCCAAATACGAGTTCACCCCAGATAGCCGGAAGTCCTTTCCATGGGACAACGAGTCCCGGAACCATCACCGCTTCAAACAACAACACAAGTGGTGCGCTTACGTTCCGATTTACTTCGGATGGAAGTATTACTAAATCGGGGTGGAAGGCAGCTGTTTCTTGTGTGGCTACAGGTCCTGTTCCAACTGTAAACTTTACTGCTTCCCAAACAATTGTTTGCGAGAGCCATACAGTGAATTTCACCGATAACTCCACCAATAATCCCACAAGTTGGTCGTGGAATTTCCCTGGGGGCACACCTTCCTCTTCTACTCAGCAAAATCCATCAGTGATTTATACAACAGCCGGAACTTACGATGTTACCCTGACCGCCTCAAATCAATACGGTAGCGGGACACTGACCAAATCTTCATATATCACAGTGAATCCGGTACCGGGTATTCCTGGCACGCCCACTGGCAATACCCAACTCTGTCAGGGCTCTGTTCCTATGTCTTATACCACTACGGGTACACCTGCTGCCCTGAACTATGTTTGGACGTTGGAACCTGTTTCTGCTGGCACCGTAAGCGGTAATGGCATCGTGGCTACAGTGACCTGGAGCCCTTCATTCACCGGCACAGCTTCGCTAAAAGTGAAAGGCACGAATAACTGTGGAGAAGGTCCTTGGTCGGCTCCGCTGAATATTAATGTTGACGTAGCTCCGCAGCAACCCAATCAGCCCTCGGGTCTTGACTATTTATGCCAGGCTTCAGCTGCTACAGAATACATGACCGATCCCGTGATTGGAGCTACTTCATTTGAATGGAGTCTTGAACCACAAAATGCCGGAACCATTTCGGGCGTCTGGACTATGGGTACCGTTTCGTGGGATCCAGCTTTTAGCGGACAGGCTCAGATAAAAGTAAAAGCCTTGAACCAATGTGGACAGAGCCCCTGGTCGCAAGCCCGGGTGGTTACAGTGGAACCTTCACCTCAGGCTTTCACCGTTGGCGGAGGGGGAAATCTGTGTCCGGGTGGAGCTGGCTTGCCCATTACCCTGAGTGGATCTCAACTTAATGTGAATTATACCCTTTATCTGAATGGTGTATCCATTGCAACGACCTTGCCCGGTACAGGTAATCCCCTAACTTTCCCTGCACAAAATCAGCCTGGTACATATACTGTAAATGCCACTTCGACCAATGGCTGCCCAAATATTATGACCGGTAATGCACAGATAGTTCTGCTTGAACTTGCTGGCCAGGCCGCCACACCTACAGGGCCTACCTATGTTTATGTACCCTTGACCACCAGCAGCGAATATGCAACAGTAGGAGCCGCAAATGCAACTTCCTATGAATGGAATCTCGAGCCTTCCTCGGCAGGAACACTTATTAACAATGGTACTTCTGCCACCGTTACTTGGAATTTGCTTTATATGGGGCAGGCTACTTTGAAGGTGAGAGGCTTGAACGAATGTGGTCCCGGCCCTTATTCTGAGTCCTTAGCTATTACCCTTGACAACAATGTGGGAATTACAGATTCTGACCCGAACACCTTTATTGTTTATCCCAATCCTGCATCAAAAGTCTTGATGATTAATGCTTCCGTAATGGGTCAGGCTTCTATAAGTCTGGTTACAACACCGGGAGAAAAGGTATGGGAAGGCGAACATAATTTTGCTGAGAAAGGGGTGTTAATGCTTGATGTGTCAGCTTATTCTGCAGGTGCTTATTTCTTGAAGATTGTAACAGAAGAACGTACCTGGCAGCAAAAGGTTGTGATTCTGCATTGATACGAATCGTTAAATAAGAAAAACCCCGGGGCTTCAGGTTCCGGGTTTTTTTTGAAAAAAATTAAGCGGCTTAATGCCGCTTGATAGAGAGGTCGGGATGACTGGACTCGAACCAGCGGCCTCCACGTCCCGAACGTGGCGCGCTAACCAACTGCGCTACATCCCGTGCTCAAAAAATAATGAGCCTGATATACAGGCTACTTTGGGATTTGGGTGTGTTTTCGAAATGAGTGCGCCCACCTGGACTTGAACCAGGGACCTACTGATTATGAGTCAGTTGCTCTAACCGACTGAGCTATAGGCGCAAAATAGTCAAGGGACTTTTGGGAGTGCAAAATTAAACAATCCTTATTCAATCGCCAAATACCCTCCTAAAATTAGTTCTGGTGCCGGTATAATTTGAGGTGGGGCTGATTGAAATAAAAATGCCTGCAAATTGTTAAAGTTAATGACTTGCAGGCATTTAGATATAGACTCACGGATTTTCAAAGTTCCATAATATCGGTGTATGAAAACCCAGATTTAGTTTCTATACACCGGCCAGCGTCCCGGCGTATAAGGTGCTCCCAACGATTCGAGTTGGGCTTCAATAGCCGGAATTTCTACATTATTTAGCTTTTTGAGCTGGTCGTAAAGGGGAGTGAATACGTCGAGAATAATCTGGTAGTCGCGTACCATAGTATGGGTAGGAGCTGAGGTTGAACTCCAATGACTATATACCAGATTGTTTATGCGGTCGCGGAGGCTGGGGGGCTGATTCTCATTACGTTTTGAAAGCCCTTCGTCGCCTTTAAATGCAATTTGAACGGCGTTTAAATCTTTTTGAAGTGCTTTTATTTTCAAGCGCAACGCATAAGGTGCAGCAGGGGTTATATCCACGGCGATTTTCAGCGCTTTCACACGATTTTCCAATTCGTCGGCAATTTGAAAAGCACCCATGACTACTCGGGCTGTCTCCTGGAATTTTTTGTGAAATTCCTGGTATTTGGCTATAGCCTCAGGTGTTAATTGAGCATTGTCCAACGTTTTTACCTCAAAATTGACAGGTCCTGCCAGATGGCGCACCGAATCGCGAACTACCAAGCTTAGCTCTACCTGATAGTTGCCTGGGTGAACCAGCATAGCACTGCCTGCATCGGCATATTCATTATTCCCCGGTCTAATGGGGAAAGAAGCCGGGTAACGCAAATCCCAAATCGTACGATTAATACCCTGGGCAGGTTTCTCTTTGAGCCGTCGAATAATCTGCCCCTGAGAATCCCGGATGGTGAATTCCAGATAGGGTTTCTCCTCCTCATCTTCTGCTTTAAGTCTTTCGTAGGGTGGATAGTCGATATCCTGTTTTTTCTTCCATAATTCTTTTTCCTGATCTTTTCTTTGCTGACGAAGGGTCTTGGGTGTTTCTTTAAGATACCAAGTAAATACAGCGCCAACGGGAGGGTTGGGATTGGTGTAATACGTCGACCCCTGACCATATTTGGTTCCGGTTTGAATGTATGACAATGCGGGTTTTACAGGGAAAATCAATGCATCCGCTTCAAGGGTTTGAGGAGTGAGGCCTCTCAGGGGTGTGTAATCTTCAAGAATGTAAAAGCCCCTACCGAAAGTGGCGATGACCAGGTCGTTTTCCCTTTTTTGTATAGTCATGTCCATAACACAGGTCGTCGGCAGGCCATTTGAGAGTTTAGTCCAGATTCGGCCTCCGTTGCCTGTGTACCAAACGCCGAATTCCGTTCCCACAAAAAGGAGATTTTTATCCACATGGTCTTCGGCTATGCAATACACGGTGCCACGAGCCGGCAGATTGGCGGTTATCGATTGCCATGTTCGTCCCTGGTCAGTGCTTTTCAACACATAGGGTTTCAGGTCGTTTTGTTTGCGTCCGTCGAAACATGCATACACCACATTCTCATCATGTTGAGAAGCAAGTAGATAAGCTACGTATGTCATATCGGGCACACCCGGAAACTTATCATATTTAATCCAATTTTTTCCTCCATCCTGGCTTACTTGAATGAGCCCGTCATCCGTGCCTACGTAAAGAAGTCCTTCTTTTACAGGTGATTCATCGAGGGCTACAATATTCCCATAAAACGAGGTTGATGCATTTTTTGCCACAGCTTCGGGGGATTGTATTTTGCCAAAAACGGGAAGCTTGTTGCGGTCGATTTGGCGGGTAAGGTCGGGGCTAACCACTTCCCAGGTATCGCCTCGGTCGTCGGAGCGGAAGAGTTTATTGGCAGCGAAATACAATCTGTGAGGATGGTGAGGGCTGGCCATGAGAGGGGAATTCCAGTTCCACCGGTAAGCCTCTCCGGCAGGGGGTTGTGGCTGTATGTCGATGGCTTCACCCGTGCGACGATCGTATCGCACAATTCCCCCATACTGAGCCTGGGCGTATACAAAGTTGGGGTCGGAGGGATCTACCACGGTTTCAAATCCATCGCCTCCCTGGGTAACAAACCAGTCGTCGTTTACCGTGGCGGAGCGTAGGGTGCGGCTAGGGCCTCCCATGCTATTGTTGTCCTGCGTACCCCCGAAAACGTAGTAAAAGGGCTCTGAGTTGTCAACACTTACCCTGTAAAACTGGGTAACTGGTAGATTCTCTTTGTGATCCCAATGAGTTCCTGCGTCGAAAGTTTCATAAATGCCTCCATCTCCTCCAATCAACAGATGGCGTGTGTCCTTCGGATCTATCCAAAGGGCATGGTCATCCACATGCCTATTGTTGTTTCCCAGGGCTTTCCAGGTGAGGCCACCATCCGTGGTAAACTGAGTGATGGTTTCTACAGAGTACACTTTGTTTTCATCTTTTGGATCACAGAAAATTCTGTTGTAGTATTGGGGTGAAGGACTGACATAGTTGCTCATTCGGCTCCACGAAGCGCCGCGGTTGGTGCTGCGAAAAAATCCCCCTGTTTCACCTTCGGCTTCGATGATGGCGTAAACAATGTCAGGATTTACAGGAGAAATGGCCAGGCCTATGCGTCCTACATCGCCCGAAGGCAGGCCATTGGTAAGTTGGGTCCAGGTTTTTCCTGCATCCATTGATTTGTAAATTGCGACTTCAGGCCCCCCGTCGATAAGCGTCCAGACATGTCTGCGCCGTTGATAGGAAGCCGCATAAAGCACATCCGGATTACGGGGATCCATTACGATGTCAGTAACTCCTGTATTCTCGCTGATATTCAAAATCTTCTCCCAGGTTTGGCCCCCATCTGTGGTTTTGTAGAGTCCCCTGTCGCCTCCGGGACCCCACAATGGGCCTTGGGCAGCCACATAAACTATATCGCCATTGCGCGGATCAATTACAATGCGGCCGATGTGTTCAGAATTTTTAAGTCCCATGTTTTTGAACGAGGCCCCTCCGTCGGTTGATTTATAAACACCATCTCCGTAACCGATGGCCCGCTGGGAATTGTATTCTCCCGTGCCCACCCATACAATATTGGTGTTGGTGGGATCAATTTCAACATCAGCTATGCTCCAGGCTCCGTAATTATCAAAGATGGGTTCGAAGGTAGTACCTGCGTTGGTCGTTTTCCAAACGTTGCCGGCAGCAACCGCTACATAATATTCTGAGGGTTTGGTCGGATTGACCGCAAAATCCGCAATGCGACCTGACGCAAAGGCGGGGCCAATGCCTCTCCATTTAAGCCCCAATAGAACAGAGGATTTTAGAGTATCTGAAGATGTGGTGTGAGTTTTTTTCTGGCTCCATACAGGGGAAAATATTAGCAGCATCAGAGAAAACCATAAGAATCTTCTTGTGATGTTTGTTTTCATGCTCGATTGATTTGAAAGTTTGGCACTGCAAGTTACAAAAGTGGTGGCAAAAGAAAAGTGCAGCGCATGCGTATATTTACGATGTATGTTTTAGGGAAATTCAAAGTAATAAGTTAATACCTTCCCAAAGCAATGAGGAAACCTTGTAAGATTGAACCAATCTGACTCAAAAGGAAATGAAAGTCAATTGCCGTTGGAGTGGGTTTAGCGCAAAATTAGAGGAGTTCGTTGGCCAGGTTAGCCAGCTCCGAACGTTCGCCTTTTTCAAGTTTCACATGGGCGTAAATGGGATGTTTGCGTACCTTGTCCACCAAATAAGAAAGCCCGTTGGACTGTGTGTCGAGATAAGGAGTATCAATCTGGTAAATGTCTCCTGTGAAGATAATTTTGGTTCCCTCTCCTGCTCGGGTGATTATGGTTTTTACCTCGTGAGGAGTCAGGTTCTGGGCTTCATCCACAATAAAACAAATATTCGATAGGCTTCGGCCTCGAATGAAGGCCAGGGGCGAAATAACTATTTTTTCGTTCTGAACCATTTCGTCGAAGGCCTTATATTCTTTGTCTCGCTCGTTATATTGGTTTTTTATGAATTTGAGATTGTCGTACAACGGCTCCATATAAGGGCTGATTTTTTCGGCTGCGTCGCCTGGCAGAAAACCGAGCTCTTTATTGCTTAGTGGAACAATGGGTCGCGCTAAATAAATCTGCTTGAAAAGACGTCTTTGCTCGAGGGCGCCAGCCAGTGCCAGAAGAGTTTTCCCGGTCCCTGCTACCCCGATGAGGGTAACCAGTTTGACATTGGGGTTCATGATGGCGTGCAGGGCGAACACCTGTTCGGGATTGCGGGGCATAATGCGTTGTACAGCCTGCTTATCAATACGTTCGATGAGTCCGCTAAGTGGATTGAAAAATGCCAGAGTAGGATCACCCGAAGCGTCGCCATTCTGGAGAATGTAGTAATAATTGGGGATGGGGTCTTTCTCTCCTATTTCTGAGGGGTTGCAGTACCCTTTTTCCCAGAGCTTAGCTAATGCCTTGGCGTTTACCTTTGTAAGAAAACGCTTTCCTGTATCCAGACTTTCTATATCCTTGATTTTTCCGGTTTCGTAGTCTTCGGCCTGCAGGCCCAGGGCTTTCCCTTTGATTCTGAGATTGATGTCTTTGGATACTAAAATGACTTTTCGGTCGGGGTATTGTTCTCTGAGTATAAGGGCTGCATTCAGAATTCGGTGGTCGTTTTTATATCCGCCGAAAATGTGTTGCACGGTTTGCGCGTTGTGTTCATCGAGAATCACTTTAAGGCTTCCTGAACCTGGCTGTCCCAGGGGAATCCATTCGTTGAGATTTCGCTTGAAGGAAAGTTTGTCCATTTCGCGGATAAATTCCCGAGCCTCATAGTTTTTGGTTTCATTGCCTTTTTTGAAGTTGTCTAATTCTTCCAGTACAGTGATGGGAATGGCAATGTCGTTGTCCTGAAAACTGTAGATGGAACGGTGGTTGTACAGAATAACCGAAGTATCGAGCACAAAGATTTTTCGGTTTCCGTTTTTACCGTTCTTCTTCGATTTGGGTTCTTCGCTGACTTTCACGTTCATTAGATAAAAGTTTTAGGGCCGGTTGATTCCGGCCCTGCTAAGTTAGATAAAAATACCTTCCATGTTTCGGAATTAATAATCTGAAAGTACCCTTCTGAGGTTATCGAATTTGTGATTATAATCGCGCATGGAACGACGGATGAGGTCGAATGCCTCTTCGCGGCCAAAGATGTGGGTTACCTCAGCATTGCGTTTATCGGCCCCGGGAATGTCTTTGTAGGTGAGGAAATAGTGCCTTAATCGTTCAATCACCAAGCTGGGAACATCTTGAATATCTTGATATTGACCATAAACCAGGTCGTTTTGCAAAACCGCGATGATTTTATCATCACTCTGGTTTCCATCGATCATGCGTAAACCACCGATAGGCCTGGCCGATACTAAAATGTCTCCATGACTGATCTCTTTTTCGGTAAGGATGCAGATATCCATGGGGTCACCATCGCCTTTGATGTCTTCACGACCTGTTTTTTCGGCAGCCAGTGCGGCTACCTCGTCGCCGCTGAAAGTTTGAGGGATGAAGCCATACAAGGCTGGTACCAGACTTGAGTATCGTTGTGGGCGGTCAATCCGCAAGTATCCTGTGGCTTTGTCCACCTCGTACTTGACTGTGTCGGTGGGAACCATTTCAACAAAAGCTGTTACCACCTCAGGTGCCTGAGCCCCAATTTCTACTCCATGCCAGGGATGCGATTTGTAGCGAAGCCCCATCAATTTGCCAATGGGGTCCATTAATGATGCCATAGTCTTAGGATTTTGGTTGTTTTATACGAAAATTTAGAAATGATTTTTTAAATATCATAAAACATTTATCTTTGCCTGTGCGTTAATCTTTCCCTGCAATGCTTTTCTCAGGCAATATTTCAAAAAATTTTTTACCAGGTTTGCCCGGCAGCCATCGCCCTTCGAAAAGCAGCAAGGAATGCCCTTTTCAGTACTTTAAACAATCTGTAATGAAAAAAAGTTTCAAAAAGCTGATTCGATTCACGTTTTTGGCATCACTTGTCGTAGTGGTGGCTGTGGGTTGTGTCCCCCAGAAAAAAATCAAGTATTTTCAGTCGATGGCCGGCAAAGAAGATGTCAATCAGTTTGAGTTTGCCCCCAAGCCAGACTATAAAGTTAAAGTGGGAGATAACCTTTATATTAAGGTTCAGAGCCTCGACGAAAAGACCTATAAGTTTTTTAATTACGATGATGCAAGCCGTTCCACTACAACGGCTTACACAGAGGCAAGCATCTATTTGAGCTCCTACACGGTGAATGATTCGGGTTACATTCAATTTCCGTTTGTAGGCAAAATCTTCGTGGAAGGACAGACCGTTGAACAAATCAAAACAAACATTCAGAACATCATTGACCAGTATCTAAAAGAAACTACCGTAGTGGTGAAGCTGGTCAACTTTAAAATCACTATACTGGGGGAAGTCAAAAACCCTGGAACTTATTTGATATATCAGGAAAAGATCAATATGTTTGAGGCATTGGCCAAAGCTGGTGATCTCACAGTTTTTTCCAACAAAAATAAGGTTGTGCTTGTAAGACAAACCCAAAATGGGGCCGAACTACACAGAATTAGCCTGACGCACAAGGATTTTCTTGAATCACCTTATTTTTATCTGCTTCCTAACGATATCATTTATGTGGAACCTCTGCGAGGCAAACAGTTTGCCTTTGCCGATTTTCCCTATACCTTACTATTCTCCACCATCACTACTACTCTTCTTATTCTCAATTATTTTAAAAAGTAAACCCAAGTGTCTAACTTAAAAACACTGAAAAGTGGTCAATAACAATCTCAACTTCGACGAATTTCAACCGCAAGAAGAAAACGTTGATCTAAAACAACTCTTCTTCAAGTTTTTTCGTTATTGGTACTTTTTTGCCTTGACGATTTTTGTGGCTCTGGTCATTGCCTTCTTATTTAATAAATACACCCGGCCAGTGTATGAGGTTTCCGCAACTGTACTCATACAGGATAAATCAAACAAAGAGTTGAATGCCCAGGCGCTGATGGGGCTGGGATTTTTGGGAACGCAGCAGAACGTTCAGAATGAATTGGGTATTCTGAAAAGCTACACCTTGGCCGCCGAGGCTGTGAAGGCCCTCGATGTTTACGTAACCTACTTTTCTGAGAATAACTTCATTACTCGCGAACTTTATAAAAAGTCGCCTTTTACAGTTTTCTACGACAGTACCCACCCACAGCCTGTCAACCTGAGGTTTTATGTAACTATTCTTAACAACAGACAATTTCGGATAGAAACCGAGGGTGAAAACGTAAAGCTTTACGATTTCTCGCATAACCGGTTTCTGGAAAAGGAAAATCAGGAAAAGATAGAGGCCAAAGCTATCAATCTCAATAAGACTTTTAACTTCGGAGATGAAATATCCAGTGAGTATTATAAATTTAAGATTTTGCTCAACTTTAATTTCAATTCCGACGAGCATGTAAACAAACGCTTGTTCTTTACTTTCAACGATTTGCCGGGTTTGGTAAGAGAATTGGCCAACATGAAAATAGAACCCATCAATCGTGAAGCTTCTATCTTGGAAATCAAAGCCAAAGGAACACATGTCGAGAAAACGGTTGATTTTCTAAATACCCTTACTGCCAAATATCTCGAGCGTGGCTTGAACCGCAAGAACATGATTGCTACTAAGACCATCGAGTTTATCGACAGGGAACTGATTGGTATCCGCGATTCGCTCTCTTTGGCCGAGTCACAGTTGGAAGGTTTTCGCAAGGAAACCAAAATCATGCAACTCGACTTCGAGGCCCAGGAAGTCTTTACTTATGTTAAAGACCTTGATAAGCAGCGGGCTGAGTTATTGGTTAAAAACAAGTACTACAATTACCTTAAAAATTATCTTCAGACCAAAGATGATATCAACGATATCATCGTTCCCTCAGCCATGGGTATCGACGATCCTGTGTTAGCCGAACTGATTAAGAATCTGACCAGCCTTTATGAAGAAAAAGCATCTCTGCTACTTAATTCCACCTCCCGCAACCCGGCTATCGTGCAGGTAGAGAATAAGATAAAGAATGCCCGTCTCAATCTCATTGAAAACATTAATAATATCATTAATACTTCACAGATAGCCCTCAAAGATATTGATGAACGGGTGGCCCAGATGAATTCCCGCATTAGCCAGTTGCCCACCAGTCAGCGTAAACTTCTCAACTTTGAACGGGAATTTAATCTTCAGAACAGTCTCTTTACCTTCTTGCTTCAGAAAAGAGCCGAAGCACAGATTACCAAGGCCTCAAATCTGCCAGATAACGAAATTATTGACCAGGCCCGTGCGGAAGGGCAATCACCGGTATTCCCCAAAAAGGGGCTCAATTACCTCATTGCTCTGATCTTAGGCTTTGTGCTCCCCGCCTCCTATGTGTACCTGAAAGACTTCATGAACGATAAAATCATGGAAAAACGAGATATCGAGCGGGTGACTAAATTGCCTATCGTGGGACATATTCCTCACTCGACGAAAGAAACAAAAATGGTAGTGGCAGAATCACCCAAGTCGAGCATTGCTGAAGCATTCAGGGGGGTGCGAACCAATCTGCAGTTCCTCTCTCAGGGTAAAGAAAAGTTTACCGTACTCGTCACTTCCGATATTGTAAGTGCCGGTAAGACGT
This sequence comes from Bacteroidales bacterium, assembly GCA_049969475.1. Lineage (GTDB taxonomy): Bacteria > Bacteroidota > Bacteroidia > Bacteroidales > TTA-H9 > UBA2030. The sequence goes on from JBMFOU010000001.1 coordinate 134,774, forward strand.
TCACGGCGATCAACCTTGCCACCATTCTTTCGCTTTACGAGAAGAAAGTAGTGCTGGTTGGGTTCGACCTTCGTAAACCTAAACTCTATCAGGATTTTGGTCTTTCTAACACCGAAGGCGTGAGTTCATTTTTGATTGGTAAAAGTAAATTTGAAGATATTATCCAGCAGACTCAGATTGATAATCTGGATGTTGTGATGGCTGGCCCGGTACCCCCCAACCCGGCTGAGTTGATTGCTTCCCCCAAAACCGATACCTTGTTTGCCCTATTGAAAGAAAGGTACGATTACATCGTGATTGACACTCCACCTGTGGGCCTGGTAACTGACGCTTTCTTGCTGACTAAATATACTGACCACAACATATTCGTTGTGCGTCAGGGCGTTACTAATAAGAAAGTATTTGCCAGCATCATTCAGGATATCGAATCACGAAAATTAGCCAACTTTGTTATACTTGTTAATGATGTGAAGTTGGCCAAGAGTATTTATGGATATGGTTACGGCTATGGCTATGGCTACGGCTACGGTTATGGCTATGGTTACGGCTATGGATATGGCTATGGTTATGGCTATGGATATTATTCAGACGACAAGGAAGTAGAGAAGGAGTCGCTCCTAAAACGAATATTCAAGAAATCCTAAGTGTTTGAAATTGGCTGGTTCTTTAAGCCATCCTGGGGAAGGGTGGCTTTTTTGTGTCTCTATTTGTAATTTTGCGCATGGAAAAAATCATGGAGTCAGCAAGGGAAATAATCCGAATCAATCATTTGAGGGAGCTTGAAGCCGAAGCCATTTATGTAATCAGGGAGGTTGCCGCCCAGTTTGAGCGGCCTGTTTTGCTTTTTTCGGGTGGAAAGGATTCCATTGTTTTGGTTCATCTTTCGCTCAAGGCATTTTGGCCGGCGCCTTTGCCTTTTCCCTTGTTGCATATCGACACCGGGCATAATTTCCCTGAAACCCTAGAATATCGCGACCGTCTGGTTGAGCGTATCGGAGCTCGCCTGATTGTGGGATCGGTGCAGGAAAGTATCGACAAAGGCCGTGTCAAAGAAGAAACGGGCTACAATGCTAGCCGCAATGTGCTGCAAACCACCACCTTGCTCGATACTATTGAGCAATACAAGTTTGATGCCGCTATGGGAGGCGCCCGCCGCGACGAAGAAAAGGCCCGTGCCAAGGAAAGATTTTTCTCTCACCGCGATGAATTTGGTCAATGGGACCCTAAAAATCAGCGGCCTGAGCTCTGGAATATCTTCAATGGGAAAAAACATCTCGGCGAACATTTCCGGGTGTTTCCCATTAGCAACTGGACGGAGATGGATGTCTGGCAATACATTTATCATGAAAACATCGAAATGCCCAGCCTGTATTTCACGCACCGGCGCAAGGTATTCTGCCGCGACGGGGTATGGCTGGCCTGGGCTCCTTTTATGAAGCTGAAGCCAGAAGAAAAGATTGAGGAAAAGGAAGTAAGATGCCGTACTATCGGAGATATTACCTGTACAGGTCTCACTCTCTCGCATGCTGACGATATGGAAGACATCATTCAGGAAATTGCAGCATCACGGGTAACCGAACGAGGCTCGCGCTGGGACGATAAACGGTCGGATGCTGCTATGGAAGATCGTAAAAAAGAAGGCTATTTTTAATAACATGAGTGACAAAAGCACCAAGGGATATTTGGATATGGAACTGTTGCGGTTTACCACCGCAGGCAGCGTGGACGATGGAAAAAGTACACTTATCGGCCGGCTGCTTTACGACAGCAAATCCATATTTGAAGACCAACTCGAGGCTATCAAAAGGGCCAGCCTGCAAAAAGGAGACGAACATATTAATTTGGCATTGTTTACCGACGGTCTGCGTTCTGAACGTCAACAGGGTATCACAATTGATGTGGCTTATCGCTATTTCCACACGCCCAAACGTAAATTTATCATTGCCGATACACCGGGTCATATCCAGTATACACGCAATATGGTTACCGGGGCCTCTACTGCTCATGCCGCAATAATTCTCGTGGATGCCCGCAATGGAGTTACAGAGCAGACCCGCCGGCACTATTATATTGCCTGGCTTTTGGGAATAAAACATATCATTGTTTGCATCAACAAGATGGACCTGGTACAATTTAGTGAAGAGGTATTTTCGGCTATAAGGGAGGACGTAAAATCTATCTGTGAAAAATTACCAGGTGCCGACGTTCATTATATTCCCATCAGTGCTTTACAGGGCGACAATGTAGTTGACGCTTCCGAACGCATGCCTTGGTACTCGGGTCCCACGTTACTAGAGAAACTGGAAAGGATTGACGTAAGAAATCATTTGCACGAAAAACCGTTGCGTTTTCCAGTGCAGTATGTTATTAGACCAATCTCTGATAAATTTCATGATTATAGAGGTTATGCAGGCCGCATAGAATCAGGTACGCTAAAAGTGGGCGATGAGGTCGTTATTCAACCCTCCGGACTCACTTCGCGCATCACCTCCATACATGTGGGTGAGCAATTTGTTGACAAAGCAATACCCCCCATGTCGGTAGCCGTTACCCTAGATGATGACCTTGATGTAGAAAGGGGAAATATTATCGTTCATCCGCAAAGCCTGCCCCAAACTCAAAATACTTTTGAAGCGACCATTTGCTGGATGAACCCGACACCTTTACGTCTCAATCAGCTTTATACCATTCGCCAGACTACTTCAGAAGCAAAATGTAAAATTATTCACCAACGTTGTAAGGTAGACATTAATAGTCTGGAGGAGATACCTGGAGAAAACGAGTTGCGAATGAATGAAATCGGTGTATTTGCCCTGAAAACTTCACGTCCCTTGGTGTTTGACTATTATCGGGAGAATCGGGCTACCGGTAGTTTTATATTGATTGACGAGGCCACCAACGAGACGGTGGGTGTGGGTATGATTCAATAATTAATAGTATGTGGATAAAGCTCCTGTTAACATTTATTGCGAGTGTTTTTATTCAATTGGCGGTATTCGACAACCTTAATCTCGGAGCCTATTTTAATCCACTAGTATACACTTTGTTTATTCTCAAATTGCCTTTCCGTACCCAAAATTGGGCCTTGCTACTGTGGGCTTTCGCGCTGGGCCTTCTCTTAGACTTCTTTCAGAGCTCTCATGGTCTAAATGCGGCTGCCTGTGTGCTAATGGCTTTTACCCGGCCCTTCGTCATCAAATGGTTGACTACGCGCCGTGATTTTAGTGAACAGGAAATGCCCTCTATACGCGACATGGGGGTTCAGTGGTACATCTTGTATAGCATTATCCTGCTGTTCATTCATCATTTCGGGGTTTTCATCCTCGAAGAAGGGTCGATCTCGGGCCTGTTTGCAATATTTATTAGGGCCTTACTCAGTACAGGATTTGCTTTTGGACTAATTCTGATAGCCGAATACCTTTTCTTTCTGAAAAAGTCTTAATGGAAATTACCCGGTTGGGGCTTAGGAGGAGTGAGGGCTCCTTTACCAACATTAACTTGTAATGAGATAATGCCACTCACTTCATATTTGGGGTGAAGGCTCTCGATAATTAGCCGATAAGGTCCTTTTTCCCTGAATAGAATTTCGTACCACAAAACCTGCTCGAGCGTATAGCGGTTGTTTTCATACTTTCCCTTGGGTCGGCCGTCCAATGTTTTTAGCCATACGCGTTTTTCTATGGTTCTCTCTTCTCCTGAAGGAGAAATAAGGGTGGCCATGATGGGAAGGTCGGAGGTGGGAAACTCTGGTTGATATAAGAAGGTTAATACAATATGTTTCGGTTTTGTCGAAGCGAATCCATCCAGGGTAAAGCTCAGCGTATCGAAGCGTTTCCAAACATGTCCCTCAAACTTATGGTCATAACTTTCCGTGTGAGAGCACGAAACTAACAGACATGCCGTAAAAAGCCAGAGTAGGTGGTTCAATCTCATGGGTTAACCTATTTTTTCAATACAATTTGTATTTCTAATGGATGGTGGTCGCTGAAGCGAAAGCCATCGTACCAGGTCTTTTGGTAAATACAAGAAATATTGGGCGAAAGTATGAAAAAATCGATGGTAGTAACAGGGGTTCTACCTTTAATATAATGCGTATCGAGGTTCCGGTTGGTAGGAATATTTTGCTGATAAATGAAGTTCCAACCGGCAGGAAAGGAAGAGCAAGGAGGAAAATCACCGGGCTGGCGGTAGGGGGCATCTCCGGTTGAGATTAAGTTGGGATTGAAACAAGGTGGGTTGAGGTTGAAATCTCCGCCTATAATTACATAGTTGCCTTTGCTAAACTCATTGAGTGCAAAATCATGAAGAAAGCTCCACTGGGCCACGCGCTGGGTACCGTCGTCGAAGGCCGTGTTATGCGTATTGACAAGGACAAGTTCATGGCCCTTGGTAGCAGGAAAGCGAAGTATGTGAGCACAGCGATTGAGCATAAACAACTGAGTGATGAAACTAAATTCACCGGGAAGTTTTCTTCTGATCGACTGCGTGGGTTGATACTTAGATAAAGTAACCAATCCTGCCACTACTCTTCCCATGGGGTTATACCAGGGAACGGGTACAAATAAAACATCATAGTTTTTAACAAACCAGGCTGCATGATTGGGAAAAGCAGCGCTGATGCTATCCGCCTCGTTGATAAAATAGGTGCGTTTTGCATGTTGGTCAACTTCCTGAAAAAGAATAAAGTCGGGGTAACGGGCTAAAGAAGGATGATGAATAATTCCACCCAGGTTTTCGAGAGTTTCTTGCTTGCTGCATCTAACTTTACTCCCGCCGTCGTAGAAAAAATCCATGCTGGCTCCCAGACCTGCATAACCTATATTCCAGGTAACTAACTTAAGAGTATCGCTGATATGATTTTCATTAACAGGAGGAAAAGGTATCTTGAATGCGTCTACTGGTTCTTCCGTGGGTGGAATGTACCTTGTGAACCAGGTAAATAGTATAAAAGTTACAAAGAATAGGGCGAGGGAAGCGAGAAACGAAAAAGCAAATCTCAGAATTTTGCGCATCGTTGCGTTTTGGCCCAAAATTACACTGAATTTCGTACTTTTGCCTTTGCTTCTATGCCCCTGACAAGGGGCTTTTTAATAATTAACCTAAATTCAAACCTTGAGTCCGGTTTTAAATGGCATAGCAGTAGGTATCACCTTGACCCTCATTTTGGGCCCGGCTTTCTTTGTGCTGCTGCAAACAAGTATTCATCGGGGTTTTAAGGCGGGAGTTTTGATTGCATTGGGGATTTTTATCAGCGATGTTACTGTGCTAGGGCTTACACTGGCGGGAGCTTCCCAGTTTTTAGGCGATGACCCTCGGGAAAATCATTTTTTTAGGTTAGCAGGGGGTGTAATACTTATAGCTTTTGGTATTTACACTGCAACCCGCAAAGCCTTTGCACAAACCGACGAGGGCGATGTTCCCGAAGTGATAAAGGTACCCGGTCCTTTGGTGTATCTATTAAAAGGTTTTTTCCTCAATATCACCAATCCAGGTGTATGGTTTGTTTGGATTACAGCCGGGGTAAGCGTAGGAGCAGCTTACGGCGTGGCCACTAACGATGTTTATTATTTTTTCGCCGGAACTCTGGGCACGGTACTGGCTACCGATATCTTTAAGTGCTTTATTGCTAATCGTTTGAGCAGCAGGCTCAATCCTTCTGTAATTACCTGGACTAACCGTGTTGTGGGAATTCTTTTGGTTCTCTTTGGTGTTTTCCTGGTATTCAGTGCTTTTGTGAACGTAAAGGAATTCTTCCCCTGGCTTGGTTCTATTTTGGGTTAATTACGAGGGTTTGGTTGGGTGATTTCCTTTACAATTCGTTCGAGGTCGGCAGGTTTAAAGGGTTTACTGATGTAGTCGTCGAGTCCTGCCTCGAAGCATTTCTCCCGATCATCTTTCATGGCATTGGCCGTTAAAGCTACTATACGGGTTCGTTGCCCTCCTCTCTGCTTTTCAATCTCCCTTATCAGCCGGGTGGCTTCCAGCCCATCCATTTCTGGCATCATTATATCCATAAGGATTAGATCGTAATGATTTTGACTAAATTTCTCCACGGCTACTTTTCCATTGGGAGCTACATCGGCCGTGTAGCCCATTTTTTGGATAACCATAAGCGCCACTTTCTGGTTTACAAGGTTATCTTCGGCAAGCAGGATATGCATAGATTTCAGATTTTTGTTTGAATCTTGTTCATGAACAGCCATGGTAGTGTCTGTCGAGGTTTTTAATGCACTATTGGCTGAGGAATCGATAGCCGATGGTTGCGACTCCTGGTTAACTAGCGAAGGTTTCTTCTGCACAGGTTCTCCCAGTTCAAACGGAAGGGTGAACCAAAATGAAGAACCCACTCCTTTCTGGCTTTCTATGTCAATGGTTCCGCCCATCAGTTCTACCAAGTTTTTCGATATGGCCAGTCCGAGGCCCGTGCCGCCGAAGCGTCGGGTGAACGACACATCTGATTGGGTAAAGGGTTGGAAAAGTAAGGGTACCTGTTCCTTGTCTACCCCAATGCCGCTGTCTGATACTTCAAATCTTACTACGGAGCGGTTACCCAAGCGGTCTACATTAGATAATTGCAAGCGAACAAATCCTTCATGGGTAAACTTTATGGCATTGTTTATCAGGTTAATAAGTATCTGCTTGAGTCGGGTGGGGTCGCCGATTACAAACTCAGGTACAAAAGGTGAAATATTGTACGAGAAGCTGAGTTTCTTTTCTTCAGCTTTCAATTTCATGAGTTTAACTACACCTTCAACCTCCTCATGCAGGTTAAAGTTTACTTGCTCTATCTGCAGTTTCCCTGATTCAATACGCGAGATATCAAGAATTTCGTTAATGATTTTCAGAAGACTATCAGCCGACGAGACAATTATATTGACAGCATCTTCTTGTTCTTTGTTAAGCTGAGTGGTTTTCAGAAGGTTGGCCATGCCAACTATTCCGTTCATTGGTGTACGGATTTCATGGCTCATATTAGCCAGGAAGAGGGATTTATATTGGGTCGCTTCTTCAGCTTTGGCCTTGGCTTCCAGTAGCTCCCGATTAATTTTTTCCAGGCTTTGGTTTTGCCTTCTGATTTCCAGCTCCTGGGCTTTAATGTCTTCGTTCTGTTTGGCTATTATTCGCATAGCCCGGCGTTTTTGCCAGATTTGGATAAGTAGAATTAAAATAAGAATTAGCTGAACAATGGAGATTATGAGCAATGCATTCCAGCTTAGCTGGCTCCTACTCAAAAGCCCTCCTTTCTCATATTTAGTATGCATCAGCGAGCTTAGCCTGGCGGCTGTTTCCTGGTGTTTAGTTTGAGATACCCTGATTTCGTTCAATCCTGAGATAAATCCCCTGGTGGAAAAGTCGATGTTGGTTTTTTGTTTGCTGGCATTTAAGATAGAGTCCTTTTTCCGGAGTAATATTTCTTTGAAAAGGCTGGTATGGTTTGCCCCTTCCATTGCAAGGACTTCATCAATAATCTGGTTTGGACTGATGGTTAGATAATTTTGAGGCGCATGATCGGTAAGGAAAATGGTTGCCTGAAAGCATGTGGGATAATCGGTCGACTGAGGAAGCGAAGCTGCAAGGTCGTTGAGCCAGGCTCTCTGCGACGATTCATCTGCTTGGGGGAGTAGATAAGGTAGGGTTTTGAGATAAGTTTCCACTACGTCATTGTATTGACTTAGCGATTTGAAGGTGTTAATAGCTCGTTTTAGTGTTTCCGAGGCCTTGGCAAATTGATTCATATGGGCATATCCATAAGCCATGCAAGCAAGGGTAATCCCTTTGTATTTGATGAGCCCGAAATCGTTGGTGATAGTCAACGCCTGATTAAGTTGGTTTACAGCATCTTCAAACCTATTGAGTTGAAAATTTGCTTTTGCATGTAAGAGTCGGGTTTTAATGAAAAAGGTATCTTTGGCAACGGTCCATTCAGGCAATTGCAGCAATTCATAAGTTCTATTGATAAGTTCTAGTGCCACAGAGGGTCGGTCGCTTTCAAGATAGGCATTGGCTGTGGACAAAATGATTTCGACCCTCCAGTGGTATTCGTTATTTGTATTTAGTTGGTCAAGAAGGGTTCCGTAAAGTGCTGCCTCGTATGGAAGTTCATACGCACTGAGTGTGAGCAGTAATCTTTCTTCTGCTGAGGTACCATTGAGGAGTTTTTTTTGTGCAAGAAGATTGATTAGACTATCAATTTGAGATAATTTGCTGGTAAAGAAATGGTTTGGGTAAGCCGCAGGCAGGGCAGCAGAATATAGAAATGGACTTAGAAAGAGTGACAGAATGATATAAAGGAAACCCTTACGTATGCTCATAGTACAAAATTATAATTTTTTAGTGCTGGAAAGGCCGAGCTATTCACTTGAGCACTAAAAGAAGCGATTTAGTATTTTTTTAAAGTCATCGAATCGGAAAGGCTTACTCAGGTAATCGTCCATACCGGCTGCCAGGCAAGCTTTTCGGTCAGATGGGAGAGCATTGGCAGTTAAAGCAATAATCTTAACAGGCTTTCTGTTTTCTTCTTTCTCAATCTGCCGGATCAGGCGAGTCGCTTCCAATCCGTTCAGTACTGGCATTTGTATATCCATCACGATTACATCATAAGATGTTTCTTTGAACCGCGTGATGGCTTCCTGGCCGTTTTCTGCTATTTGGAATTGGTGTCCTAGCTTGTGGATAGTGGCGGCTGCTACTTTTTGGTTAAGTATGTTGTCTTCAACAATCAATATTTTTAGAGGCCTGGTTTGGGTTTTACCTTCTTTTGTGTGGATAATCTGGGCGTCGTCTGTGGGTGCCTGGGCTGGTATCTCGGCGGGCAGGGTAAACCAAAAATTGGCTCCTTTGCCTTCTTGACTAACAACACCAATCTCGCCTCCCATGAGGGTTATCAAAGTTTTACAAATAGCTAGACCCAAGCCTGTGCCTTCGTAAACATTTTTTTGCTGGTGAGCTTGATAAAAGGGTATGAATAATTCACGCTGCTTATTTTCGTCGATGCCAGGCCCGGTATCTTTTACGCTAAACCAGAGAATGACTTTCTCTGATTCTATTTTTTGAAGGTTAACGGTTATTCTCACCAGGCCTTCTTTGGTGAATTTTAATGCATTGTTGAGTAGGTTGTTTAAAACTTGTCGGATACGCAGACCATCAGCTACCAAGTGTGATGGAATGCGAGCATCAATACTCAGTATGATTTCCAGGTTTTTTTCTTTAGCCCTGGGTTTAAAGAGAGTGACTATATCTTTGAGTAGTGTTCGCAGGTCGAAAGACGCTGGAGAAATTTTTATTTGTCCCGATTCGATGCGGGCAAAATCGAGCACTTCGTTAAGCAGGTCGAGCAAACCCGTTGCGGATTCGTGGATGACTCCAAGCCCTTCCATGATTTCATCCGGATGGCTGGTTTCCTGGAGCATTTCACTCATGCTGAGAATGCCACTCATCGGAGTTCTAATTTCATGGCTGAGCCGGGCAAGAAAATCTTCCACCTGCCTGCATTTGGTGCGAGCCTCCCTAAGGTCTTCCTGCAGTTGCTTTAGGTCTTGTTTTTGAATCCTGATATCCCGGCAAACAATTTGATATTCTGATAGCTCTCCTCTTTCGTTGTAAATGGCCCGTAAAATATGATTTACCCAAAATTCATCGTCCTGGTCGCTGGTTTCGAGTCTGTGTTCGAACTGGACAATGGGATGCTCTGAGTTCAGCTTGTCGAGTGCAGCGTGGGCTACTTCCAGATCGGCAGGCACCACCCAGTTGAAAAAGTTCGACCCTAATAGTGATTGTTCTTTCTTTTTTAGAATTTTAAGAGCTGTATTATTGGCGAATGTAATATTAAAATCGGGGCTCAGCCGGAAAATCAGATCAGTTTGGTCTTCAATAATATTCAGGTAGCGGGCTCTTTCCTGCCTGAGTTCGTTTTGTACTCGCTTAAGGTCCAGAAAAACATTCACCTTGCTAAGCATAATGTCTGGGTGCACGGGTTTGATGATGTAATCCACTGCACCTGTTTTGTAACCCTTAAATATGCTTAGCTGATCGAAGTGTACTGCCGTAAGGAAAATTACAGGTGAGTGAGCATTGAGCGGGTGTTTTCGTATTTTCTCGGCCAGAGCAAATCCATCACCTTCCGGAAACTCGATATCGAGAATCATGACAGCCAAATCGTATTGGGAGGCTATTTGCAATGCTGTATTAAAATCTTGGGCAGTATGAATGACTGCATCGCTCGATTTCAAGATTTCCTTAATTCTGATGAGGTTTTCGGGTATATCGTCTGCCAGCAGAATATGTAAGGATTCATTCATACAATGGGGAGTTTTAGGACAAAACCAAATATCACCTAATCTACAAAAGTATATGGTTTTGGCTTTTTTTGTCCTATGTAAGAGAAAAACTTATAAGTTTTTAGATTTAGGGGGTGCCCCCTGGGGGGTTGCGAGAGCCTGCATATTTTTATAATTTTGCAACAGGAAAAACGGCCCCGTAGTTCAGCTGAATAGAACGTCAGATTCCGGTTCTGAAAGTCGGGGGTTTGAATCCCTCCGGGGTCGCTTAAAGGCGGAGCAGGCCATGTTGCTCCGCTTCTTTTTTACGACTAATAGCTTTTTGCATGATTACGGTCCATCGCTTGAGCATTCATTACACAGGTAATCCCGTTTTTGAGGATGTGTCTTTTGTTATAGGCGATCGCGACCGCATAGGCCTGGTAGGAAAAAATGGAGCAGGAAAAACCACTTTGTTGAAAATTCTTTGTGGTCAGCTAAGCCCTGACACGGGTGATATTATTCGTTCCCAGGATACAACTATCGGTTATCTTCCTCAGGAAATGAATATTTCCTCCCGCAAAACCGTACTGGAAGAAGCTATGACCGCCTTTCAGAGAATTCTGGAACTTCAGGTGCAGGCAGATAAACTCCTGGAGCAAATTTCGTTGCGGGAAGATTATGAATCGCTGGAATATCAACGTTTGCTTCATCGGCTCGAAGAACTCAATGCTCAGATTCATACTCAGGGAGCTTCTAATCTGGAGTCAGAAGCAGCCCGTGTGCTCGATGGGCTGGGGTTTAGTGATGCGGATCTCTCCAGATCTATGACAGAATTTAGTAGTGGGTGGCAGATGAGGGTAGAACTAGCAAAAATCTTGCTTCAAAATCCTTCTGTCATACTACTCGACGAACCCACCAATCATCTTGATATTGAAGCTATAGCATGGCTCGAAGACTGGATAGCCTCATACCGGGGAGCCCTCGTCGTGGTTTCGCACGATAGAGCTTTTCTCGACAATATAACCAACCGCACCATTGAGATTAGTCAGGGCCGGATTTATGATTTCAAATGCAGCTACAGCGAATATGTCGTTCAGCGGCAGGAGCAGCTTGAGCAACAATTGGCAGCATACGAGAATCAGCAAAGACAAATTGCCCAGATTGAAAGATTTATTGAACGTTTCCGATATAAAGCTACCAAGGCCCGGCAGGTTCAGTCGCGCCTGAAGATGCTGGAAAGAATGGATAAAGTGGAAGTTGAAAGCATTGATCACTCTACTATCGCTTTCCGCTTCCCTCCTGCTCCTCACAGCGGCAAGGTGGTGCTTGAAATCAAAAATCTGTCGAAGAGCTATGGTGACAAACCGGTTTTGAAAAATATTGATTTTACGCTTTTACGTGGTGAAAAGGTGGCTTTTGTGGGCCGCAATGGAGAAGGCAAAACCACACTCTCGCGAATAATTGCGGCAGGTCTCGATTATGAGGGCAGCCTCAAATTGGGTCATAATGTTTCGATAGGCTACTATGCCCAAAATCAAACCGATTTACTCAATCTTGATAAAACAGTTTTCGATACCCTCGATGAAATAGCTCGCGGGGAGGTGCGCACCCGCCTCAAGGCCATCCTGGGAGCCTTTCTCTTCAGAGGAGAGGATGTCGATAAAAAAGTGAAAGTTCTCTCGGGTGGTGAAAAAGCCCGACTTGCCCTTGCCCGCTTGCTGCTGGAACCTGTCAACCTGCTGGTGCTCGACGAGCCCACCAACCATCTCGACATGCTTTCCAAAGATATCCTTAAAGCTGCTTTGCTTGATTACACCGGGGCTTTGATCGTGGTTTCGCATGACAGGGATTTTCTTCAAGGGCTGACCACCCGGGTGGTTGAATTTCGCAATCAGGGTGTTAAAGAATACCTTGGAGATATTTATGATTTTCTGGAGTCTCGCAAATTATTGCATCTGAGGGATTTGGAGGCCAATATCGGTTCCCGAAAAGAAGCCCCAGCCGAGGAAGAGCCGTCAGGAAAAGCTTCTTACGAGAAAAAGAAATCCTTTGAGCGCGAAAAACGACGATTGATCAGCCAGATTAGCCGTTGTGAGGAGCAGATCGAGAAGGCCGAAGCCGAGCTTGCCGAGATGGACCATCAACTTTCGGCTCCGGAGCAATATCATGATGTGATTACCTCCAAAGACTTTTTTGATCGTTACAATTATCTGAAAAACAAGATAGACCGCCTAATGGAGGAATGGGAGCAATTGCAAACATCCCTGAGTGATTTCGAAAGCTCAGAAAGTGCGTAATGCCAGTTGCTGGATAAATTTCTCCAATTCAGCCCGGGCTTCAGGGCTAACGCTGAGTGCCTGAAAAGCTTCATGGGCTTTCTGATAATATTCATCTACGAGATTATATGCCATTTCTTTTACACGAAGTTGGTTATAGATGCTGACGACTCTTTGTATTTTTTCCTTAGGCGACCATGTGTCGGATGAGAAATAGCTATCGAGTTCCTGGCGCTGCGCTGCGTCGGCAAGTTCATACGCCTTTAAATACAGAAAGGTTTTTTTTCGGGTTAAAATATCGTTGCCAATCGATTTTCCGAATTTGTTCTGATCGGCATACACATCAAGTACATCGTCGATAAGCTGGAAAGCCAGACCTATGTATAATCCTACTGAGTAAAGAAGGTCAGCATCTGTAGCGGAAGCCCGGGCCAGGATGGCTCCGGTTTTAAGAGCCGTGGCAGGCAGAACCGCTGTTTTAAGCCGAATCATCTCCAGATATTCCTCAATGCTTACCTCTCTCCTCGATTCAAATTCCATGTCGAGCTGCTGCCCTTCGCAAACCTCGATAGCTGTGCGGTTGAAAAGGGGGAGAATGAGAGGTAGCAAGTCGGGTTCGCATCGGCAAAGAAAATCATAAGCCAGCGCAAACATGGTGTCGCCGCTCAGGATGGCCAGGTTGGCATTCCATTTCTTATAAACAGTTTCGCGGTTGCGTCGCAGGGGGGCCTGGTCCATAATGTCATCGTGAACCAGGGTAAAGTTGTGGAATATTTCAATTCCGATGGCCGGGTGAAGAGCTTTTTGAATATCGCCACCAAACATGTCGCAGGCCAACAGGGTAAGGGCCGGACGCATCCTTTTCCCTCCCTGATGCATGGTATAAGAGATGGGGGCATATAGTGAGGCTGGAGTCCCCTTAAAGGGTATCCGTTCAATTTCTTCGTTGATAAGTTTCTGGATGTATTCGAGTGTGTGCGGCATGAATCGATAAGGGCAGGTTAGTAAAATATTATAGAATTGGTTCTTATTCCTGAGCTACTTTCTGGAGATATTTTCCATAACCACTCTTCAGGAGAGGTTCGGCCAGGCTGAGCAATTGTTCGCGTGTGATAAACCCACGCCGGTAGGCTACTTCCTCAATACAACCAATCATGAGTCCCTGACGGTTTTGAATAACTTCTACAAATTGCCCTGCCTGAAGCAAAGAATCGAAAGTACCGGTGTCGAGCCAGGCCGTACCGCGGCTCAGAATGCCTACATGTAATTTGCCTTTTTCAAGATAGTATTTGTTTACATCTGTTATTTCGTACTCTCCCCTGGCACTGGCCTTTATACTTTTGGCCACCTCTATTACTGAATTGTCGTAAAAATAGAGCCCTGGAACCGCATAATTGCTCTTGGGTTGTTTGGGCTTTTCTTCGATGCTGATTGCTTTCAGGTTTTCGTCAAATTCTACTACGCCATAACGTTCGGGGTCACTTACATGATAAGCGAATACGATGCCTCCGTCGGGGTCGTTTGACTCTAATAGCAATTCCTGAAGGCCGCGTCCATAGAAAATGTTGTCACCCAGAATGAGGCAAACCTTATCGTTGCCGATAAATTTTTCTCCAATTACAAATGCCTGAGCCAGCCCATTGGGTACTTCCTGAACGGCGTATTGAAAATTACATCCCAATCGGCTTCCATCACCCAAAAGCTTTTCAAAGTTGGGCAAATCATGGGGAGTCGAAATTATCAGAATTTCCCTGATGTCGGCCATCATGAGCACCGACAGGGGATAGTAAATCATGGGCTTATCATAGATGGGCATAAGCTGTTTGCTAACGGCAAGCGTCAACGGATGCAGGCGTGTACCTGAACCACCGGCCAAGATGATACCTTTCATGACAGAAGTTTTTCGGTTTATTGACAGTAAAATTAAAACAAATCAAAATTAATCTCTGCCTTCGGTCTGAAAAGTTTTTTCCGATAGGGGTTCTTCCTCTTTTTCCTCGTCAAGAATTTCAAGCAGTGGTTCCTCAAAATCGGGTGTGGTAGCCAGCTTGTCGAGCCACATCAGCAAACTGGGTAAGAGGAGTAAATTGGAGAAGAGTGCTACTGCCAGAGTAAACGGAATAAGCAGTCCCATAGCCTGTGTGCCTCCAAAGCCAGAGAAGGCAAAGATTCCAAATCCAAAAAATAAAATGGCCGTGGAATAAATCATGCTGTAGCCTGCCTCACTCATCGAAGCAAGTACGCTTTTGCGGATATTGCGGTTGAAGAGTCGAAGATTGTGACGATACCGCGAGAGAAAATGGATGGTATTGTCTACCGAAATACCCAATGCTGCGCTGAAAATAAGGATGGTTGAGGGTTTGATGGGGATGCCGGCAAAGCCCATAAGCGCAGCAGTAAGTAATTGGGGAAGGAGGTTGGGCACCAGAGCGATGAGAATGATACGCCATGAAGTAAATAGTAAGGCCAGCAAAACGGTAATAACCACAAAGGCCAGTAAAAGGCTTTGATAAAGGTTTTTAACTAAATATCGGGTACCATGGGTAAAGACCACCGTTGAACCCGTTATATCCACTTTGTATTTCTCTGGGGGAAAAATGGAGTCAATCTTCTGTCTGAGTTGATGTTGGAGTTGTTCAATTTCAGGAGTGCTTAGGTTGGCCATTTGAAGGCTGATGCGGGTTTTAGAGAAAGCCGAGTCGGTAAAGGCCTTGAGAATAGGCCGCTTGCCCTCTTCGCGGGAAGGGAGGTAAGATAGCATGAATGCCATTTCGTAATCGGTAGGAAGGGCATAAGCCCGAGGATCCCCGTTGTAAAAAGCCTGACGGGCATACTTATTCACATCGGCTATCGAAATCGATCGCGACAATTCGGGATAAGTGGCCAGTTTTCGTTGAACTTGCTCCAAGCGCCGCAGAAAAGGCTGACGCAACACCCCTTTGGGTTTGCGGGTGTCGACAATGATCTCAAGGGGCAGAACTCCCCGAAAATGATGCTCGAAGAAAAGAACATCTTTATAAAGTTTATCGTTATGGGGAATATCGTCCACCACCCGGCCCGAGGTGGTTAGCCGTGTAATGCCCAGAAGTCCGGCTGCTATAAGGACAAACATGATCCCATACACTACTTTGCGCCGGAACTGAATAATATGAAGAACCCTAAGAATGATCCGTCCGCTAAACCCTTGTTCTAAATGAGCCAGGTGACGAGGCTGGGGCTCTGGTAGAAAGCTGTAAAAAGAGGGAATCAGGATGAGGGAAAGAACAAATATTGCCAGGACGTTGAGTGAAGCCACCAGACCAAATTCTACCAGTAGTTGATTACCGGTTATCATAAAGGCTCCAAATCCGGCTGCCGTGGTAAGATTAGTCAGAATGTTGGCTTTTCCGGTGCGAGCAATCACTCTCACCAGGGCTTTCACCTTGTTGCCATGTAGTTTAAACTCGGCATGAAAACGATTAAGTAAGAAAATACAATTTTCGACCCCGATGATTATAAGTAGGGGCGGTATAAGTCCGGTAAGAATGGTGATTTTGTAACCCAGCAGTGAAATGGTGCCCAGAGCCCAAACCACGCTGATGCCCACGATAATTAAGGGGAAAGCTACTGCTTTTTTACTTCTGAAAAAATAGAAAAGCAGAAGTGCGGAGATGAGCAGGGCGCCCAGTGAGAACCATAGCAATTCTTGCTGTACCTTATGGGTGGTATGAGTTCGGATATAGGGCATGCCCGAAAGGTGTACCTCCAGATGGTTTTGTTCCCCAAATTGACGCAAACGGCTTTCCATTTGTTGGATAAGTGCTACCCTACCTTTGTTGTTAACCATTTCCGGTTGCAGGGTAATGGCCATTAAGATTATGCCTTCTTTAAAGTTGAAAAGCATGCCTTCATAAAACGGAAGGCTATGCAATTCTCTGCAAATTGAATCTGCTTCTTCATCATTACGAGGTGCCTGCAAGGGGAAAGCCGCAAAAGTAAATTTTCGTTTTAGGGTATCCTTTTTAAGAATAAAAACCCTAGCAGGCGACATTACGTCTTTAATTCCTTCAATTTCTGATATCTCGCGCGTGAGTTCGAAGATCCCCGCGAATGTTTTGTAGGTACAGATGCTGTCACCCTTAAATCCTGCATAAACAATAGAGCCGTCTTGCCCGAAGGTCCTCCTGAAATACTCATAGGTGCGGCTGACAGTGTCGGAAGCCGGGAGCATGCGGGCCATTTCGTACGACATCTTTACCCGGGTTGCCATGAACCCCATAAACAAGGTAATGAGGCCAATGGCAATCAGGTTAGCTACTCGGTTTCTGAGAATGTATCTGGAAAGTCGGAGCCACATGGTTATTGTTGCCTACGATTGTCTACCAATTAAGGATTTTTTTGAAATCGTAAGCTTCGGGGTCGGGCAGGTATTTGCGGGCCGCTTCGTAGTCTTCGGGCTCGATATACTGAGTATTCCATTCGAAAACCATTCGGGCCTTTTCCGATTCAATGTTTACCAGCCTGGGTTTTACTTTGCCCTTTTCGTCGGCTACATCTTTCAGAAATAGCGGAGCAATATCTCCTTTGTGGTCGGAAGTGACCATACATCCACTGTAACCCTGATCGAAGAGCTTTTTAACTCCTATGCCAAGCAGGTTGCAATACATCAGGTCGAAGCCAATGGGGCGCACGCAGCGGAGCTCATAGCCCAATTCTACTGGTCGGCTTTTGATGGAGATGCCCAGCTCTTTTAACCTTTGTTGTACTAAAACATTGAAGATGTGGGCTTTGCTTACATTTCCCAGTTCTGGATGCCCGTGCTCATCAAAGGTAAAGTTGATGCCCGTTCCCAAAATTTCTTCTTCAGGTAAAAAGTGGAAAACTCCTTCACTGATGATGGCAGCTCCGTAAGAAATACCCAAAACCTTTCGTTTAATCATAGCACTGATAATCAGTCGTATGATTTTATCAATGGTAATTGGGGTTTTATTAAACATTTCGGGGATCACAATCATGGGATAGTGGCAGGAGGCTCCGATGCCAAAGGCTAGATGCCCAGCCTCGCGGCCCATGGCTGAAACTATAAACCAGTTACCCGAAGTACGGGCATCTTCATACACCGTAGTAGCAATACGCACCCCTTCTTCCTTTGCAGAATAATAGCCGAATGTGGGCTGTCCTTCAGGTAAGGGTAGGTCGTTGTCGATTGTTTTGGGAACATGTATGTTCTTAACATCCACCTGGTTTTTCTGCAAGTAGGCTGAGATTCGGTTGGCTGTTGAGGCGGTATCGTCCCCACCAATAGTAACCAGCAATTTTACATTGTTTTCTATGAAAAAGTTTGTGTTAAACTCTTCGTCTTTGGGTTTATAGCGGCTCATTTGCAGAAATGAACCTCCGGTTTTGTAGATATTATCGGCCAGGGTAAAGTCGATGTCCACAATGTTGGGCTTGGTGCTGAAAAGGGTCTTATAACCCTCGTGCATTCCAATCACCCTATACCCTGCTTTCAGAAAAACTTTGCAAACAGTTCCAATTACTGTATTAATACCGGGAGCTGGACCTCCTCCTGCCAGGATTACTATGGATTCTTTCATGCTGTTGGAATATTGGGTTGGTTGAAGAATTATCCTTTTTGATTATCGTATTTCAACACCTCTTCACTGAGATAAACTAGCTCGATACCAGCCTGAGTAAACATTTCCTCGCTTTCCTGACCAGCGTGGTATTTTTTTTCGCAAACCACTCTGCGGATTCCGGCGGTTATCAGTAGCATGGCACAGGTACGACAGGGGGTCATGCGGACGTAAATTGTGGCTCCCTCGAGGGCAATGCCTCTGCGTGCGGCCTGAGCTATGGCATTTTGCTCGGCATGCACCGTGCGCATGCAATGGTTGGTTACACTGCCGTCTTCATGGATGACTTTTTTAAACAGATGCCCAACCTCGTCGCAGTGGGGAAACCCCGGAGGAGATCCCACATAGCCAGTAACCAATATTTGTTTGTCGCGCACAATCACACAACCTGCTCTGCCCCTATCGCAGGTAGCCCTTTTGGCTACCGTATGGGCAATCTCCATAAAGTATTCGTCCCAACTGGGACGTTGATATTTGTTGTTTCCTTCCATAGGCTTATTTCCATTTACGGTGCCCTAACACAAAGTGCGTCAACATAATAAATAGTGTGATGACACTTAGAAAGTATAAAATGTCCCGCGTATCAATTACGCCGCGGCTCATAGATGCGTAATGTGAGTTGATTCCCAGCGACTTGATAAATAGGTCAACCTTGCCGAAGAAGGAGAGGCTGTAAATAAATTCAAATCCGAGATACACAAAGGCAGATATACCGGCTCCAGTAATGAAAGCCACAATCTGATTGTCGGTGAGGCTGGAAGCAAAGATACCTATGGCCGCAAAACTTGCTCCCAGAAACAGCAAGCCAATGTATGACCCCCAAATAGCTCCTGTGTCGAGGTTGCCTTTAGGTAAACCCAACTGATAGACTGTGAAATAATAGACAAGCGTTGGCAATAAGGCAAATACAACCAGCATTACGGCAGCAAAGTATTTAGCAAGAATAATCTGTAAGTCCGTCAGGGGTTTGGTGAAGAGGGTCTCAATGGTTCCATAGCTCCGCTCATCGGCAAACGAACGCATGGTAATGGCGGGAATGAGGAAAAGGAATACAAACGGAGCCAGCATAAATAAGCCATCTAGATTGGCATATCCAAAGTCGAGAATATTAAAATCGAGTGGGAAAACCCAGAGAAATAGCCCGTTAACTACCAGAAAAACCACCAGTACTACATATCCGATTACAGAGTTGAGAAAAGCGTTGATTTCCTTAAGCAGGAGTGTGAACATTGATCCTATGGCTTTAAAAAGTTGGGGCAAAAATACGTTTTTTGTCTGGAGCCTGATGATGGGGTTTGTTTCTGATTATGAAACATAACGCAGTTTAAGCTGTCAATGGCAAAATAGGACAAAGGACACCTGATTATTTCCGCTAACTTTGTCTACAAAAGAAACCATGCAAAGATGAAAGCTTCCATTGTTACTATAGGTGATGAAATTCTTATAGGCCAGATTGTGAATACCAATTCAGCCTGGATTGCAAGTCGGCTTAATGCCATTGGCATACAGGTTCAACGCATGCTTAGCATCTCTGACAACGCTGAGGAAATCCGTCGTTGTTTGGATCAGGAATTTCAATCTGTAGATTTGATTATAACCACCGGTGGCCTGGGGCCTACCAGCGATGATATTACCAAGCCGACACTGGCTGAGTATTTTGGCACACGCCTGGTTTTCAATTCGGATGCCTTTCGCGATGTGGAAGCCTTCTTTGCCGCCCGGGGTTTACCGCTTACCGAAGCCAACCGGCAGCAAGCTATGCTTCCCGAAAATGCCCTGAGTCTTCCCAACCCTGAGGGAACGGCCCGTGGCATGTGGTTTACCGCCAATAACAAACACCTTATTGCTTTACCTGGTGTGCCTTTTGAAATGGAGGCGATCATGGAAAACGAGGTGCTTCCTGTGCTCGAAAAAATGAATGCCGGCCATTTTGTGGTGCATCGTACTCTTATGACCGCCGGTATCGGCGAATCGTTCCTTGCCCAGTTAATCAGCGATTGGGAAAACAGTCTTCCGCCGCATATTAAACTGGCTTATTTGCCATCCCCCGGGGTGGTCAGGCTGCGGTTGAGTGCCACGGGCAACGATGAGCAAAGACTTAAAGAAGAAATTCAAAATCGCATCGAGCATCTTCAAAAGTTAATACCAGAGTACATCTTCAGTTTTGAAGACGAGCCTCTGCCCAAGGCCATCGGCAGAATGCTGCTGGAGAAAAAGGCCACGCTCTGCACAGCCGAGAGCTGCACGGGCGGCTACATAGCCCATTTAATTACCTCTGTTCCTGGAAGCTCGCAGTATTACAAGGGAAGCATCATTGCTTATGCCAATGAGGTTAAAGAAAAGATTCTGGGGGTGAATACCGACACCCTGGCCCGGTACGGGGCTGTAAGCCGTGAAGTGGTTGAAGCTATGGCATTGGGCGCCAAAAATTTACTTGGTGCCGATTACGCCATTGCTGTGAGTGGTATTGCCGGCCCCGACGGAGGGACGGAACAGAAACCTGTCGGGCTCACCTGGATTGCAGTGGCATCTCCCCAAGGGGTGCTTGCTCAGGAGTTTCGCTTTGGAAATCGTCGGGAACGCAACATTCAGCGAGCGGCTGTAGCTGCTTTGAATGAGCTTCGAAAAGTTGTTCAATGAATATCAAATCGCTCTCTAACAAAAATTTATTGGGATCTTGTCATAGCCCACCAGCCATTTTCCTAATTCTTTGTTTATTTTTGCTTCTCAATTATTTTTATTGCCTTTAATGCCGGTTTATCAGCAAATTTTTGAAACCCATCAAAAGGGCATCAAGCAGTTGGCTGTGTTGATTGACCCTGAGCAACAGCGTAAGGACGATTTTAAGAAAATCGTTCAGATGGCCAATGATGCCGGTGCCCATTATATTTTTGTGGGTGGAAGTCTTCTTGCAGCTGACGTTATTAGCGATTGTATTAAGGTGGTAAGGCAGAATACTGCTTTGCCCGTGGTATTGTTTCCAGGAAGTCCACTACAAATTCACCCCGGGGCTGATGCTATTCTTTTGCTTTCCCTTATCTCAGGTCGGAATCCGGAATTGCTTATAGGCCAGCATGTAATTGCAGCCCCTTATCTGCGCCAAAGTGGACTAGAGATTATTTCTACTGGTTATATGATTGTAGGACATGAGAACTATACAACCGCTCAGTATATAAGCAATACCCTGCCTATTCCCTCCAATAAACCGGAAATAGCGGCTTGCACGGCTATGGCCGGCGAAATGCTTGGTTTAAAACTAATTTACATGGATGCTGGGAGTGGTGCACCTCATCCAGTGAACCCGGAAATGATCAGGGGAGTAAAAGCATCAGTAAGCATTCCGTTGATTGTAGGTGGAGGAATTAATACACCGGAAAAAGCCTTAGCAGCTGCCCAGGCCGGTGCCGACCTGCTGGTTATTGGCAATGCCCTGGAAAAAGATCCAGCTCTGATACACGAAATCATCAAAGCTGTAAAGCGCCTTGATTCCTAAATTATTGGGGAAAGTTCAGAACAGGATTTTTGGGAACCAAAGAGTATGAAGAATTTTCTAAACCTTTTATTTTTTTACCAGTAAGAAAAATCAGGTATATTTGCCTCCCGGGAAATTTTCCGGCATGCTCAGAAAAAACCTTCTAACCAATTTCCATAATTATGTCCAACCCGGTCATGCCGGGTTTTTTTATGAAACAAGCCAAGCTGCAGCTTTTACTTACTGCAGCTTTTTTTGTGCCCACGTGCAAAGCTTTAAATCATATTTCAAATTTTAGTAAAAACCCACCCAATGAAAAGAAGAGTCATAGAAATTGAAGAGCGTCTGCCGTTGGCCCAAAGCCTTCCGCTTAGTTTTCAGCATCTGACTGCCATGTTTGGGGCTACTATCCTGGTACCTATTCTGCTTGGCATCGATCCGGCTATTGCATTGCTGATGAATGGAATTGGAACTTTGCTGTATAGCTGGATTACCAGAGGAGGCATTCCTGCTTATCTGGGCTCCAGTTTTGCATTTATCTCCCCGGTTTTACTCCTTATTTCCTCTCATGGAGGGGTGAGCCACGCCCAAGCGGGATTTATATTTTTTGGATTGTTTTTTATTGTGATGTCTGGGGTAGTACTAAAATGGGGTGTGAACTGGATAGATGTAGTGATGCCGCCGGCGGTGATGGGTGCTGTTGTGGCCATTATTGGTCTGGAGCTGGCACCTGTGGCTGCTCAGCAAGCTGGTTTGATGCCGGCAGCCGACGCTCCCTCTGATGGACGTGTGCTTGTGGTTTCAATGTTTACTCTTGTTGTTGGGGTGATCGCTTCCCTCTTCTTTAAGGGTTTTCTGCGGGTAATTCCTGTTCTGGTAGCTGTAGTGGCGGGTTATCTGCTGGCATTATGGATGGGATTGGTAGATACGGAGTCTATCCGCGACGCGGCCTGGTTGGCCCTGCCCCGTTTTCACCGCCCAGTATACGATCCTCAGGCCATTATTATCATAGCACCGGCTTGTATCGTAGTGTTAGCTGAACACATCAGTCACTTATTAGTAACCGCTAAGATTACCGGTCGCGACCTGATGAAAAAGCCGGGCTTGCACATGTCGCTTCTAGGCGATGGCATTTCAAATGTTATTTCTGGCTTTACGGGCTCACCTCCCAATACAACCTATGGCGAGAACATTGGTGTGATGGCCATTACCCGGGTTTATTCCGTGAGTGTGATTCGCGGAGCAGCCATACTGGCTATTCTGTTTTCGTTGGTAGGTAAAGTATCGGCTGCCATTTCTACTATTCCTCAGGCCGTAGTGGGTGGAATTACGCTTTTGCTCTACGGTGTCATAGCAGTTCAGGGCTTGCGGATTTTTGTTGAGCAGCAGGTCGATTTCAGTAAAAACAGAAATATGGTCCTGGGAGCCCTTACTTTTGTGGCTGGTGTTAGTGGAGCTTCAATACAGATTGGTGTTGTTCAATTCAAAGGAATGGCTCTGGCAGCCGCAGTGGGTATGGGTCTTTCCCTGGCGCTGTGGCTAATCAGTAGAATATCTGGCGTCGAATTAAATGAGTGATGGCCTAAACAAAAAAAACGCAGTCCGGATAGTCCGGGCTGCGTTTTAATATTATTGAGGTAGATTTAGTCTTCAAGGATTTTCATCTCATCGAGAACGTTCATCAGCTCTTTAACAGATTTTGCTGATTCGTGTAATTGTTTCATTTCTTCCTCGTTAAGTTTAATCTCAATGATTTCTTCAATGCCATTGCGCCCGAGTTTTACAGGAACTCCCACAAATACGTCCTTGAGTCCATATTCTCCGTTAAGGTAAACGCTAACGGGGAATACCCTGCGTTGGTCGTCTACGATGGCCTCTACCATTTGGGCAGCAGCAGCTCCCGGGGCATACCAGGCCGAGGTTCCCATCAGGTTGACGAGCTCACCACCACCCTTGCGGGTACGTTCTACAATTTTATCGATTTCATCTTTACCTAGCAGGTCGGTGATAGGAATGCCATTCACGGAGGTGTAACGGGGTAGGGGAACCATAGTGTCGCCATGACCTCCCAGGAGCAGACCATGCACATCTTTGGGCGATACATCCAGTGCGTTGGCAATGAAGGTCTTGTAGCGTCCGGTGTCGAGAATGCCTGCCATACCGAAGACTTTAGTGGGCGATTTGGCGGCTGCTTTCCAGGCAGCATAGGTCATCACATCGAGGGGGTTGGATACTACAATAATAATGGCCTCGGGAGAATACTTTATGACCTTTTCGGTAACCTCTTTAACGATAATGGCATTGGTTTTAATGAGATCGTCGCGGCTCATGCCTGGTTTACGGGGCAATCCAGAGGTAATAACCACTACACCCGACCCTTTGGTTCGAAGATAATCGTTGGTAACTCCTACAACTTTCGTGTTGAAGTGGTTGATGGGACCTGCCTGCCAGATGTCGAGGGCCTTACCTTCTGCCAGCCCTTCCTTAATGTCAAGCAACACCAGCTCGCGGCAAAGGTCTTTGTGGGCAATTACATTGGCTACTGTGGCTCCCACGTTGCCAGCTCCTATGACAGTGATTTTGTTCATGGTATTAAAGTTTTATTAAGAGTTTTTTTTAGCTTCTGTTAAATTCTAGGCCCAGCTGCTACCAGCATGCGGCCTTCTTCGTTGTCGGTAAATGACTCAAAATTTTCAATAAAGCGGGCAGCGAGGTCACGGGCTGCTTTGTCCCAATCGGCGGGATTGGGCCAGAGGTTACGCTGACAAAGTATTTTGCTATCCACTCCATGAACTTTTTTGGGGATAGCCAGATTGAAGTAGGGAATGGTTTCGAATTCGCCCTCGTCGATTGAACCATCAAGAATGGCATCGATAATGGCGCGGGTGCTGGGAATATCAATACGCTTGCCTACCCCATAGGGCCCGCCTATCCAACCGGTATTTACCAGGTAAGCCTGACTTCCGTGTTCATCAATTTTCTTGGCCAACTCGCGAGCATATACCGTGGGATGCAACAGGAGGAAAGCAGCACCGAAGCATGACGAGAACGTTGGGCTGGGTTCTTTAATACCTCGTTCGGTTCCGGCTACCTTGGCGGTATACCCCGTGAGGAAATAGTACATAGTTTGCTCGCGGGTGAGCTTGGCTACCGGAGGTAAAACCCCAAAGGCATCAGCCGTGAGAAAGATGATTTTTTGGGCATGACCCGCCTTTGAGACAGGTTTGACTATATTGTTGATGTGATAAATGGGATACGAAACCCGGGTATTCTCAGTTTTGGCTGCACTACTGAAATCAATTTCGCCGGTCACAGGATCATATACCACATTCTCGAGCAAGGCATCGCGGCGAATAGCATTATATATATCGGGCTCGTTTTCTTTGCTTAGGTTGATGCATTTAGCATAGCATCCACCTTCAAAATTGAAAACGCCTTCATCGTCCCAGCCATGTTCGTCATCGCCTATGAGCTTGCGTTTAGGATCGGCCGAAAGGGTGGTTTTACCGGTTCCTGAAAGCCCAAAGAAAATAGCTACATCCCCCTTGTCTCCAACATTGGCAGAGCAATGCATCGAGGCTATACCTTTCAGTGGCAGATAATAGTTCATTACCGAGAAAAAGCCTTTCTTGATTTCTCCTCCATACCAGGTTCCACCAACAACGGCTTTTCTTTCTTTTAGATTGAAAGCCACAAATACTTCACTGTTTAGCCCATGCTCTTTCCATTTTGGGTCTGTAGTTTTACAGGCATTGAGCATCACGAAGTCGGGTTCAAAGTTTTCGAGTTCCTCCTCGCTGGGCCTGATAAACATGTTTTTAACAAAATGTGCCATCCAGGCCACTTCAGTCACAACTCTGATTTTTAGCCGAGTATCGGGATTGGCTCCGGCAAAGCCATCCTGCACGTATATTTTTTTCCCACTCAGCTGGCGCGCCGAAATATCATACAGGTCTTTCCAAACAGCCTCGCTGATGGGCTTATTGTCCGACGATTTGCGTCCGGGTGTCTTCCACCAAATGTGATGTTTCGAGGTTTCTTCTTCAACAATGTATTTGTCTTTTGGCGAACGGCCGGTAAAGATTCCGGTATCTACAGCCACAGCTCCCGTATTGGTTACAAATCCTTTTTCAAAACCTTCCAGTGAAGGATCGGTTTCGTGCCGAAAAAGTTCGTCGTAGCTCAGATTGTGATATACCTCTTTCAGGTTTTCAAGACCGTAGCTGTTCAGGTCAGCTTTAATTTTCTGTATGTTGAGTGCCATAAGAAATGATTAATTATTATTAATTTTTGATATGCAAATATCTAAATTGTATTTAAATCCGCAAACGTTTTCTGGGAGGATATTATTGAATCCTTCTCTTGGCCTCATGGGCAGAGGGTGCTGTTTTCGTGGCAAACATAATAAAAATACATGTGAGCCCGATCTGCCCAATTCTGCATAATCGGTATTATCGCTTGAGTAAATTGTGCTTAAGAAAAGGTCGCCTGGTTAGCTTTCCTTGAGTTTTTGGGCGTCGAGCGTGGCCAGGCAAACCATGTTTACAATATTGTTCACTGTACTACCCATTTGTAAAACGTGAATCGGTTTGCGAAGCCCGAGTAATACGGGTCCGATGGCATCGCGGTCGTGGAGTTGCATA
This sequence comes from Bacteroidales bacterium, assembly GCA_049969475.1. Classification (GTDB taxonomy): domain Bacteria; phylum Bacteroidota; class Bacteroidia; order Bacteroidales; family TTA-H9; genus UBA2030. The sequence continues at coordinate 161,039 of JBMFOU010000001.1, forward strand.
ACCAGTTTGTAGGCGGCATTTCCAGCGGTAAGGTAAGGGAATATAAACACATTGGCGGAGGCATTTGCCAGTTTCGACCAGGGGAAATATTCCTTCATCATTTCTGGGTTCAGTGCAAAATCGGCCTGAATATCTCCATCTACGATCAGGTCGGGATGTTCAGCGTGCAAACGGGCAACAGCCTGCTGTACCTTAGTGGGTATGGCTCCTTTCACCGATCCAAAATTGGAGTAGGAAATCATGGCAACACGAGGGGTGATACCAAAATTCCTGACCGCTTCAGCTACCTGCAAGGTGATTTCAACCAGTGTGTCAGAGGTCGGATTCATGTTTACCGTGGTGTCGGCAAAAAACAACATGCCTTTTGAGGTATTCAGAATGTACATACCTGAAACCACACTCCAGCGGTCCTGTTTACCAATGATTTCGAGGGCTGGTCTTATGGTATCGGGGTAAGAAGTGGTGAGTCCTGATATCATACCGTCGGCATAGCCAATTTCTACCAACATGGGGCCGAAATAGTTGCGGTGATGCATGCGCTCGCAGGCCACCTGTAGGGTTACTCCCTTGCGCCGGCGCTTTTCGTGAAACATACGGGCAAATTCTTGCCTGCGCTCTCTTTCTTTTTCTGAACGGGGATCAATGATTTCTACATCCTCCAGTTCCAAATCGTTTTCAGAAATCATTTTGCGAATTCGAGCCTCGTTACCCAGCAAAATGGGTCGGGTTATTCCTTCTTGCAGGCAGATCTCAGCCGCCTTAAGGATTTTGTAGTTTTCGGCTTCGGCAAAAACAATGCGTTGCGGTTTCTTTTGTGCTTTGGCTTTTATTTGTCTGACAATGGGATTACCGAGTCCCATGCGACGGCTCAGCTCTTCGCGGTAGGCTTCCCAGTTGGTAATGGGGCTGCGCGCTACTCCCGTTTCCATTGCAGCCTGTGCAACGGCCGGTGCCACATGCAATATAAGTCGGGGATCATTAGGCTTGGGAATAATGTATTCTGGTCCAAATTTTAAATTGGAAACGCCATAAGCCCGATTGACTTCTTCAGGCGTGGGTTCTTTCGCCAAATGTGCCAATGCATAAGCAGCAGCCAGTTTCATTTCATCGTTAATCTTGGTGGCCCTTACATCGAGCGCTCCTCTGAAGATATAGGGGAACCCCAATACATTGTTTATCTGGTTGGGATAGTCGCTTCGACCCGTCGCCATGATGATGTCGCTTCGTGCCGAAGTCCCCTCTTCATAAGTAATTTCGGGTACGGGGTTTGCCAGGGCGAAAACAATGGGATGAGGGGCCATCTTCATGAGCCACTCTTTCTTGAGAACCCCTGCCACCGAGAGTCCTAAAAACATATCAGCCCCTTCGAGAGCCTCTTCAAGGGTCAGGAGTTTTCCGTCGCTGGCAAACTGCTTTTTCACTGCATTGAGGTCAGTACGCGATACATGAAGCATACCTTTGCTATCGAACATTACGATGTTTTCAGGCCGGGCTCCTAATTTGATATATAACTTAATACAGGAAATAGCGGCAGCTCCTGCGCCATTCACTACGATGCGTATCTTCGATATTTCTTTACCTGTTATTTCGAGGGCATTGAGCAATCCTGCCGAAGTGATAATCGCGGTACCATGCTGGTCGTCGTGCATTACAGGGATGTTGAGCTCTTCCTTGAGCCGGTCTTCAATTTCAAAGCATTCCGGCGCTTTGATGTCTTCGAGGTTTATACCTCCGAAGGTGGGTGCGATGGCTTTGACAATCTGAACTAATCGGTCGGGATCCTTTTCATCGATTTCTATATCAAAAACATCGATGTCGGCGTATATTTTGAAGAGAAAGCCTTTTCCTTCCATTACTGGCTTTCCGGCCTCGGGGCCAATATCGCCCAGGCCTAATACGGCCGTTCCGTTGCTGATCACTGCTACCAAGTTGCCCTTAGTAGTGTATTTGTAGACATCATCAGGATTTTTTTGTATTTCGAGGCAGGGCACTGCCACACCCGGGGTGTAGGCAAGCGAAAGATCGCGCTGCGAATGATAGGGTTTAGTGGGTTTTACTTCAATTTTTCCTGGCCTTCCCTCCGAATGGTAGGCAAGCGCCAGTTTGGCCAGAAAATTCTTGTCTGGGGTACTCATAGGTTTAGGGTTTTGGTGTATTTAATTTTGTTCAGTCTGGTGTTTGATTCTCTAAACAAAGCTATGAATTTCACAGGAAAAATGAAGGTTTTTTAATATTCCGACTTGAAAATAAAAAACCGGATGACTAAGCCACCCGGTTTATCCTTCCCTGAAACAAAGAAGACTATTGAATTACTAATTTGCGGTAAAAAGTTTGACCGTTAAGGGTGATTGTAGCTGTGTAAACCCCTGCCGCCTGATTGTCCAGGTCAATGATGTAATGATCTTTCCCTTCCAGCGTCTGATGGCTGATTTTTCTGCCCGAAGGATCATGGATTGTTAGAACCATGTTAAAAGTATGATTTCCTTCGGCGGTAATGGTAAACCTGCCCTGTGAAGGATTGGGGTAGATGCGGATGATACCCCGTTCTTCAGGATAACCTACGCCCAAGGGCAATTGAATGAGTTGAGCAATTTGGGGTGTTCCACCCGTGGGTGTAACGGTAATGTTGGCGGTGCGAGTATCGGTAGATACATTCTCCTCATAATCTGCCTGGAGCGAGCCATTACCTGTGCCGGTCGGAGTTACCAGGCACCAGGGAGCATCCGATATGGCTGACCACGAAGTATTGCTCGTAATGTCGAAAAAAGCAGTTCCTGCAGCGCCGTCCACTGTCAAGCTTTGAGGGTTGATATTCAACCAGGGGGCTGCGCCGCTCTGAGTGACTGTAACAGTGACGGGGACTGTTCCCGGGGCGTTTACTGTAATGAAAGCTACCCGACTTTGTACGGTGGTGTTTTCTTCGTAATTGGCTGTGAGCGTACCATTTCCATTGCCTGAAGGAGGATCTATAGTGCACCAGGTGACGTTGGATACTGCGTTCCACGTGGTGTTGCTGCTCACACTGAAAGTGATGCTCCCTGCGGCAGCCGAAACATTCTGATTATCAGGTATTACGCTAAGCGTGGGAGTGGCTCCGGCTTGTGTTACGGTAACTACCACAGGCGTTACACCAGCTGCTGCCACCGTAATTTCTGCCACCCTTTGTGTGGTTGAAGTATTTTCAGTGTATGAGGCAATTAAATTGCCGTTCCCGGTTCCTGAAGGAGTTACTGTACACCAAGTCTGGTTACTCGATGCTGTCCAAGAAGTATTGGAGCTAACATTGAATGAAGTGGAGCCAGAAGTAGAAGCAACATTTTGATTTTGAGGAATTACGCTGAGGTAGGGACCTGCGGCAGCCTGGGTTACCGTAACGCTGACCGGAGGCAAACCCGAAGCCGTCACAGTAATGGTAGCAACTCGTTGATAAATAGTTGTATTTTCCTCATAAACAGCGGTTAGTATTCCGTTGCCATTGCCTGATGGAGGGCTTACCGTACACCAGGTGGCATTGCTTGCAGCAGTCCAATTGGTATTGGAGGTGATAGTAAAATCAACATAACCGGCAGGGGGCGATACATTGTAATTGTTTGGCGTAACTGCAAGATTTGGGGCTGCCCCCTCTTGAGTTACAGTTACGGCAACTGGTGGAGCTCCAGCAGCTGTAACAGTAATGGTAGCTATTCTGGGCGTGGTAGCTATGTTTTCAGTGTAAGTGGCTACTAAAGTACCATTTCCACTTCCCGACGGTGTAACTGTACACCAGGTTTGGTCGCTGGAAGCCGCCCAGTTGCCATTGCTGCTTACATTAAATGAGGTACTACCTGCTGCCGCTGTAACATTTTGATTGGAGGGAGTTACTGTTAGGGTAACAGCTTGCGTGGTTGCATTGGCCGTGATACCTGTTGAATAAACATTGGACGTATTGTAAGAGAATGCTTTGTAGTAGTATGTCGTAATTGGACTTAGGCCGGTATGGCTGTAGGTGGTATTACTTCCGGCATACAGAACGGTTCCACCACCTGGTAATGTGCTACCGGGTGCATAAGGGGTGCCATTGACCGGGGTTCCGAAAGTAGAAGTTGGAGACCAGGCCAATAGTACATTGTCATTGTTAGCGTTGAGGGCCCAGTTCAGATCAATTTGTGAAGGGCTTGTGGCAGTAGCCATCAGGCTGGCGGGGTTAGGAACTGTTACAGTGCTAACGCAAGTGAGGGTGGCCACCCAGCCTGCGGCTGTCACCGAGGCATCGCTGTGAAATACAAAAGTGAGGGCTCCGTCGGCGTTGTTGGCCGTCACAATACCCGGGCTGTTGGTACCACAATAGGTTCCTATTAAAGGCGAGGCTGTAGTGGGACCGTTGTATATTTTGAGATAATCGTAACTACAGGTTGAACTGGATTCTAAACTGAAACTCGTAAAGGTGACTTTGATGCTGTTTCCCGCAGTCCCCGGATAGAAGGTAAGCGTAAAGTCCTGATTGTTGCTGTAGTTTGCCGATGGACCGCCTGGATCATAAAAGTTACCACTGCAGGTGTATATGGTTCCGTTCTGCATGTTGATATTATCGGATATCACATTGATGTAGTTATTTTTCGTTTTTGTGATATTGCCGTTGACAGTGAGGCTTACGGTTTTTTGTCCTGTAGTGGTATAGGTTACTGTATGTGGGCCCTGGGTGGTGGCGGTAGCTGGTGACGCTCCACTGCCAAAATCCCAGCTCCAGGAGTTAACCGTACAGGTGGAGGCGTCAGTGAAAGTGGTACTGTAACCAATAACTACGGTGGTGGGGTTGGCCGTGAAGTCAGCATTAGCTGTGTTTACCTGAATGTAGTTGTTTTGGGTACTCGTGTTGCTGCCAACGGCATTGGTGGCGGTCAGCGAAACGGTGTAGTTACCATAGTTATTAAATTGTACCTGAGGATTTTGTGAAGTAGCACTGGTGCCCCCTACGAAAGTAACTGTGCTGGGTGTAAAAGTCCACTGCCAGCTGGTTGGATTTCCGATACTTTGATCAGTGAAGGTAACAGTTTGTCCCAGGCAGGGCAGGGTAGTGCTGGCCGTAAAACTGGCAGTAGGAGCCACGGGTCCTATTTGAAAGGATGCAATCTTTGTCTTTCGGCTTCCGCCGGAGCCAATATATTGAGTGGTAAGCCAAAAGGTTTCGTCGTCGGCTGGGTCCACACTCATAGAGGCATAGTCTCCCCATCGGTTACTTCCGGTTTGGGAGTACTGACCTGTGTGGATGGTAACCTCCGGAACGTCCATCGTATTATTACCTGCATTGTGGCCCTCTTGGGTTTGACCTGTATATCTGATCCCCGGATATAGGGAGCTGCTGCTTATACTGTATCCTAGAGCAATTTCTCCCGCAGCATTCATGGCTATACTACCCATCCATCGGTTATGGGCATCTGGAGCATAAGTGGCCTGTTGCCTAACTGTCCAGGTGGAGCCTGTTTTTTGTAACTCATACCAACGTATTCCCGCATGGTCGGTACCATCTACATCTACCGTGTGGCAGGCAACCAGGGTCTGATAGGTTCCGAAATTTCTATACTGCGGAACATTCATGATTACTTGGGGAATAGCATCCACCTTTTGCGAGGTTCCTTGCTGGGTTATGTTGTTCCAGGTATTGCCAAAGTTGGAGTCGAAAGGAGCCACATTAATCTGTTGTGTTCTTACGAAAGTGCTGGCAGATGTGTTGTTCCAGTTAACGGATAATTCATAAATCCAGAGTTGGTCGCTCCCTCCTCCGATAGCATCGTCGTTAAAGGCGATAAAGATGCCGGGAGAACCTGCCGGAGCAAACGCACCATCATTGTCTGCCGGGGGTACGCAAACGAAGCCGTCGATGGTTGTAGGTCTCCAGGGGTTGTCAAAACCCACCATTTTGGGATTGGTTCCTCCGGCCAGCATTACAGCGCGTTCGAAAACATAAATGTCGGCACCACTGGTGTTGTTAGTTCCCATATAATATCCATCTTGCCATATACCAAACTTCGGATAGTCGGGCATGTCGGCTACATCGAAGCTGTATTTGTACCATGTTCCGGTAGGATCGCTGGTCGTTGAAATGGCAATCAACATGTAATCGTTGGAACCACTCACCGAGAATTCGGCAACGAACCAGCGGTTAGCTTGTTCATCATACAGTACAATCGGGTCGCCGTCGTTGTAAGTAGCACCCGGAAGCCCAGTAAACAACGTGTTTATATTGGTGGGGCCAGCTAGCAAAGTCCCAGTTTTGCTATAAACAGCAAAGGTTGTGTTAATAGTTTGCATATAATGCGAAGGACCTGCTGTTCCATTGCAATCGGGGGGATAATAAGGAGAGCTTTGACCATCCCAGCTCTGGATTAGATTGGTGGAATTTTCTGTCATTCCCATAACACTTTGCCAAACGGGGTCTGCTCCTTTGGGTAGGGATGTGGCAGAAAAAGGATATTCTCTTTTCTGTAGTTTGGGATTGAGTCGCTTGTGTTCCGCACGACTCTTCATGCCTGTCCAGTCTTCTTCGGTGATTACGGGTAAATCTTTTAAAGGTTGTGAAACACCTAGAAATCTTCCCTCAGTAATAAATACGGGATGAACCGGTACATCTTGCGCCTTTAAAAAAAGGCTTAGTCCGATAAAAGTAAGTAGAAATAATACGGGTCTCATGCGTAATGGATTAATCTTACAAATTTAAAACTTTTAAAACGTGAAAATATGTAGATTATAATCCGTGCAAATCTCTATTGAATCCTTTATTCATTTATCCATTACTTAAATTACCGCCCCATGCAGAGTACTTGAGATGTTGGGATGCTTAAAGCTAGGATGGCTTCAAAATGAAACAAAAAAACCAGGCCTAAGGTTAATGATACTTAAAACCTGGTACTCAATTTTTCGTTGGGTTTGCTTCTAGACCTGAGATTATCACAAGATAACATGTCGAGCAATTTTATTTAGCCCTGAGAACGACGAAGGGAACCAGTATTTCTTCCAGCGAGATACCTCCATGCTGGAAAGTATTACGATAATAATTTGCATAGTAGTTGAAATTGTTAGGATACGCAAAAAAATCGCTTCCGCGGCTAAAAATGTAAGAAGTGGTTACGTTTTGTCGGGGCAAGAAAACATCCTCAGGATTTCTTACATGGAAACATTCTTTTTTGTTGAAATTCAAATTTTTGCCAGCTTTGAACCTTAGATTGACGTTGGTCTCGCGGTCGCCGATCACTTTTACGGGATTCTGCACCCTGATGCTTCCGTGGTCAGTGGTAAGGATGACTGGAATTTTTTTCTCAGCAAGCTGACGCAGAATATCATGCAAGGGTGAGTGTTCGAACCAGGAAAGCGTCAAGGAACGGTAGGCAGCTTCGTCGTTGGCTAGTTCTTTTATGATTTCCATTTCGGTACGGGCATGGGAGAGGGTGTCCACAAAGTTGTAAACGATAACATTGAGAGGATTTGCCCAAAGGTTGGGCAAATTATCCACTAGGCGGTTTCCGGCTGACAGGTTGAGTATCTTATTAAAAGAGAAGCGGATATTCCTTCCAAAGCGTTTTAGCAATTCTCCGAAAAGCTGCTCTTCGTATTGGTTTTTAGTGCCTTCGTCCCATTCGTTGAGCCACCAGTCGGGGTATTTCTTTTCAATTTCCGAAGGCATAAGGCCAGCGAAAAGAGAGTTACGGGCAAATTGAGTGGTGGTAGGCAAAATGCTACAATACATCTCATCTTTTTCAACCCTGAAAAGCTCTTCCAGCACGGGTTGTATGGTTTTCCACTGGTCGTAGCGCAAGTTGTCGATTACAATGAGAAAAACAGAGGATTCTTTATCGAGCAAGGGAAAAACTTTTTCGCGGATTAACGTGTGCGACAGAGCCGGCTTTTCTCCCGATTTAGCTTTGAGCCAATAGGGATAGTTTTCTTCGTAATATCGGGCAAACACATTATTTGCTTCTTCTTTTTGCATACGTACCACTTCCAACATACCTTCTTCACGGGTTTGTTGAAGGCGCAATTCCCAACTAACTATGCGTCGGTAGAGCTCCATCCACCCATTGAAGTCGAGAGAAGTGCTGATTTCCATACCTATTTCGCGGAAAGCCTGCTGATAGGCAAGCGTTGTCTTTTGGCTAATCAGCTCCCTTTTTTCGAGATTTTTTTTCAGTGTTAGTAATATCTGGTTGGGCTTCACTGGTTTAATCAGATAATCGGAAATATTTCCCCCAATGGCGTCTTCCATGATGGTTTCTTCTTCACTCTTGGTGATCATTACCACCGGAATGCCGGGTTTCAGGTTTTTGATTTCTGCCAGGGTTTCAAGGCCGGTGAGCCCAGGCATGTTTTCATCCAGAAAAATAATGTCGAAAGGCTCTGCCCGCAAGAGTTCTAGTGCCTCGTTCCCATTATTGGTAGTAATTACTTCATATCCTTTTTGTTCCAGAAAAATGACGTGGGCTTTGAGCATATCTATTTCATCATCAGCCCATAAAATTCGAATTTTATCCATGGTAAATATTTTCGTTGTTTGAAGACTGCTATCCAACCCATAAACGTAGAGGAAGCTGCTTTATTTCAGGAGAAATCTTTCAGAATTTAAGCAAAAGTTGTACCCTGATGTCGGAGCGGGTATTTCCCTGGCTGGCATCGGGGCCTGTGCCTACGCTTTCGGTGTTGGCGTAATAGGTGGATGCATACCTGATCCATAAATCGACCCAGGGGAACGGAGAATATTTTATCATCAGATAAAATCGCTGACCGTTGTAATAATAGGCAGGGATGCTGAAGCTATAGCGCAGGTCGCGTTCGTAGGTGTAGAGCCGTTCGTCGTAGGTATCGGTATCGAATAGCGCGTAGCGGGCGGCCAGGGAAAGAGGGATGGAAGTTGGTGTCCATACCAGTTCCTGGTAAATGAGAAAGCCTTGCCTTCGGTTGCCAGCTGCCGGATGATTAAAGATAACTTCAGCCCTTGAGGCAAGCGACAAGGTGGCAATAGGTTGGTAATCGGCATGAAAACGCAGGTTGTGGTAATAGGGGCTTGCGATAATGTTTACCGGGCGTAGGGAATCCGTAGAATTGATGTCCTTGATTTTGAAGCGATAGCGCAAATAAATCAGAGTATTGCGTGAGAGTTTAATGTCGGTTCTCAAAAAATACTCCCTGCCTACTGAGGGTCCGTCCACGCGGTAGCGAAACCAGGGAAAGCGGAAATAATCGGCATAACCTGTCATTTCGATTTTTCGGGAGAGTGCTGCTCTGAAACCGAGGTATAGACCTTCCTCATTGTAAACCCCGGTATTTTCACCAAAAGCATTGCTGAAATAATTTTGAAAAGCCTTGTCGTAATTGCGATAGATAATCCAGAGGCTCAGGCGGGGATCGGGTTGAAAGGTAGTATGGACGATGCCTGCCAGATGCCCGTTAATATCGCGGGCCATTTCACCCTTAAAAATCAGATCGCGCAGGAAAACAGAAATATGGATACCTGTAGTGAATTGTTTTCTGAGAGGATGCTGAAAGCGCCTGTAAAGATCTGTCTGAGGTTGAAATTCTTTGTCGAATGAAGCTGCAACTGCGGTTATGCCCGCCTTAAAAAGTGTACTCGTGAAATCGAGGTTACCACCCAGGGTGGTCAGATGGTAATTGTTTTTAGCTGCAATTTCAGCGGGTGTGCGGTGTAGGCCGGTAGTTTGTAAACTCCTGATAAATTCTCCGAGTGAGTCGGAAACCGCGGTGGTGCCATCCAGGGCGTTTCGGGCGGCCAAAGCCGTTAACTCAAAGGCTCCTTTTCCTAAAGTAATTGCGCCTCCGCGAAGGTAGGCGAATTCGTTGGCTGAAGAACTGGGCCGAATGCCCCGGGCGGGAGAAGGATTGCCTCCAGCCAGTGACGCTTTACCAAACATAAGTCCGCTCCACATCACCAAGCCCTGCCCGAACGAAGCATGGTAGTCGCCACAGGCTACGCGTTTTACTAACCCTTTTCCCGCATAAAAAAAGTGTGCAGAGTAAAAATCGAATCCCTGGCGGTTCGAGCCTTTAAAGAATTCTTCTCCTGGGTCTTTTTCTCCAAGAAGACCATAGCGCAATCGTCCCCGATAGTCGTATTGATATTTGAACAACAACCGCTCAGGACTACCCTTATAAAAAGAATTGGATCTGACCTGAATTAGCGAATCATCAGGCGTCTTGTACCCTTCTTGCTTTTCCAGTACCTGCTGAAATCGGAAGAGCACCTGGTTTTTTCCCCGTTTAAGGGCTTCCCTGAGGGCAAAATCGTCGGTACGCGCGGGTAAAATCGTTATAAAAGGGAGCATTTTTTTAATGGTCAGGCTATCGAAGCCCTCCACCAGCTTTAATTCATATATACTCTGGAAATCTCCGAAAGATGCAGTGTATTTCAGTATATTACGAATATGGAGGTCGTTGAGAAAAAACAAACGGCGCAGCTCCTCAGGATCGCGGCTATTAAGGTTAACGGGCGAGCTGGAGAGCGATTCTATTTCTTCGGTATATTCACTGAAATCGTATTCTGTCTCTGTTAATTCTGTCAGTCGTTCGAAATCGCCTCGTAGTTCCCGAGTGAGTGTGTCGGCAACCTGTGCTTGAAGGGTAAGTGGCAGGAGGATTCCCAGCAACCAAACCTGACGAATTAGCAAGCTATTCATTGGGGTTCGATTTCAAAGTATAGGAAATTGCTGCCTGAGGGCAAAGTCCGAGGGTGGGATGCATTTCGGTGACCAGATCGAGGCGAAGCCTATTCCACAACAAACCCATACCCAACGACCATGAACCCGGGTAAGTGTTGACTCCGGCCCGTAAAAAAAGCGTATGAAAAGCCTGGTATTCAGCACCCAGATTGACCCCGGCTTTTTGATTGCTGATTTTTTCTACTTCTGCAATACCTCTGAGTTCAGAAGAAAAAACATAGCCTATACCCAGCCGCATGATGGCCGGAATCTCAGCCTCCACCAGCCCCCCGGCTTTCGACTTCAACGGGTTGAAAATATAAGTTCCCAGATAAGTTTGTTCATTGAGCCGGGTAAGCATACCAACGGAAAAAGTAAAAGCTCCTGCGCCCCCGTAACCACCCCCCTGTGCCAGCCGACAGTAGTCGAGGGTAATGCCTGACCAGAAACCATTCAGGAGTTTTTTAGAGAAAGCTAGGTTGTATCGCTGTTCGCTGTACGATGCATCGCCAAAGTAGGAACCTGAGAACGCCATTACCCCACCGGGAACCGGAGCAGAAACAGCCAGGCCCTTATTCAAAAATTCTTTCATGGAAAATCGGCTTGAAGTACTCAGGCCAATGAGAAGGGAGGGTTTTACCGACAGGCCTGCCGGATTTCCAAATCCCGACCAGACATCCTGACCCATTGTGCCGCTGCTTGCCATGCCCGCCTCGGCTGCACTGCGCAGCCCTATCCATCCCTGCCCGTAAGCCTGGAGGCCTATTATCACCGCAAAAAACAGAATCTTTATGCGACTCATGCAAGATATTTGAAGCTAATTTATAAATATTTCCATGCATTTCATAAGGAAAATTCTTCAGGGACAAAGTTTGTAAATTTGCCGACCAAATGTCGCCTATGACTGAATGTCCGGAACTTCTGCCTTTTTTTAGGGCCCTGGCTGCTAATAACAATAGAGATTGGTTTCAGGCGAACCGACCCACCTACGAAAGAATAAAAAAATACCTCAACCATCTGGCCCAGCAACTTATTGAGGGAATCAACCGTTTCGATCCAACGGTGGGTAGTCTGCGACCCGGCGATTGCCTTTATCGGATTAATCGCGATATTCGTTTCAAAACTGATAAATCGCCCTATAAAACCTTTACCGGGGCGTATGTCGTGAAAGGAGGCAAGAAAAGTCCGTATGCCGGCTATTACCTGCATATTGAACCGGGCAACTGTTTTGTGGGCGGAGGACTCTATGCTCCTGAGCCTGAAATTTTAAAAAGCGCCCGCCTGGAGGTGTTTTATAACTATCCTGTTTTTAAATCCATTTTTGATGACGCTGGTTTTCGCAAGTATTTCAATGGCTTATCGGAAATGGAAAAACTCAGTCGGCCCCCGAAGGGATTTCCGGTGGATTTTGAAGGAATAGATTACCTCAAACACAAACATTTTGTTTTGGCCTCATCTTATCCCGAGCAATGGGCGGGGACAGCTCGGCTAGTGGATCATGCCCTGGAGGTATTCAGAGCGATGAAGCCTTTTGTGGAATTCTTCAATGGGCCGGTGGACGATGTAGTGAAAAGAGGAGAGTATTAGATACGAGATAGCATGCGGGCCATTTGTTGCTGCATTTTTTGGGCTTCATTGGCAGCTGCTTCCGCAAAATCGCGGTCGTCTGAGGCGAAAATAATAGCCCTCGAACTGTTTACCAGCAATCCACAATCCCTGTTCATGCCATAGTGAGCAACCTCTTCGAGGCTACCTCCCTGAGCTCCTACACCTGGCACCAACAGAAAATGATCGGGGACAATGCGGCGGATATCTGTAAATAAGCTGGCCTGCGTGGCTCCAGCTACAAACATCATTTTATCGGGCGTCCCCCCCCATTGGTATGAGCGAGAGAGTACTTCTTCAAAAAGTCTTTGATGGGAGGAGTTTATTGTGAGATGCTGAAAATCTTGCGAACCCTGGTTACTGGTCAATGCCAACAGAACGACCCATTTATCTTTGAATTCCAGAAAAGGTTTTACAGAATCGCTACCCATATAAGGGGCCACGGTTACTGCATCGAACTCTATGCCTGAGTGGGCCTTGCTGAAAACACTCAGGGCGTAGTGCTGGCTGGTATTTCCAATATCTCCCCGCTTAGCATCGGCTATGGTAAATACCTGGTCCTTAAAATTTTCCAGGTACTCCATGGTTTTCTCAAGACTTTTCAAGCCTGCTATGCCCCTACTTTCATAAAAAGCCAGATTGGGCTTATAAGCCACTGTGAAAGGGAGTGTGGCATTTATTATTGCTTTGTTGAAGGCAAACACCGGATCGGGCTCATCCCGAAGATGAGCTGGAATTTTGGAAACATCACTGTCGAGACCCACACAAAGGAATGATTGCTTGCGGTGGATAAGTGAGATCAGTTCGCTACGAGTCATGCGAGGAAGTATTTATTCGGTTACTTCTGCTTTGAGACGTTCGGCATTTTCGGCCATCATTAATTGATCGATCATATCCTGAATGTCTCCATCCATGAAGGCCTGAAGGTTGTATATGGAATATCCGATGCGATGGTCGGTAACACGGCCCTGTGGGTAGTTGTAAGTGCGGATTTTTGCCGAGCGGTCGCCGGTGGATACCATGGTGCGTCGTTTGGAGGCTATTTCGTCGAGGTATTTTTGATATTCTCGTTCAAAGATGCGGGTTCGCAGAATATTCATGGCTTTTTCTAGGTTCTTAATCTGCGATTTTTCGTCCTGCATCGATACAGTGATGCCTGTGGGAATATGGGTCAGGCGAATGGCGCTGTAGGTAGTATTTACGCTTTGCCCGCCCGGGCCTGAAGAACAGAATACTTCTTTTTTTATATCCGATGGTTTGATTTCTACATCGAATTCGTCGGCTTCGGGCAGCACCACCACGCTGGCGGCTGAGGTATGTATGCGTCCCTGAGCTTCGGTCTTGGGTACACGCTGCACCCGGTGAACACCCGATTCATACTTCAGAGTGCCATATGCATCTTCACCTTTTACATTGAAAATGATTTCCTTGAATCCCCCAACAGTTCCTTCTGTGTAGTCTACCAATTCTATCTTCCAGCCTTTGTCTTCGCAATAGCGGGTGTACATACGGTATAGGTCGCCGGCAAAAAGACTGGCCTCATCTCCGCCCGTACCGGCTCTAATTTCTACAACGGCATTTTTACTGTCCTGTGGATCTTTGGGAAGGAGCAAAAGCCGAATTTCTTCCTCCAGAGAGCTTTTTTCCTGTTCGAGGGCTTCAATTTCTTCGCGGGCCATTTCTTTCAATTCTTCATCCTTCTCGTTGTAAAGAATTTCCCGGCTACTTTCGAGGTGTTCTGTAATTCTGACATATCTGCGATAAGCTACCACGATAGGGGTCAAGTCTTTGTAATCTTTACTGAGCCTGACGTAGCGCTTCATGTCCGACATTACCGCCGGGTCGTTCATTTCCTGCTCTATCTCCTGCCAGCGCCGGTATATGGCCTCCAGTTTTTCTAACATGCTTTAAATAATGATTTTGTGGGGGCAAAGGTACACATTCGCCCACTGGGAATAAAAGATCAGTTTCACCCTATTTAGTTGATGGGTTTTAAGTTTTTGATAGTTAAATAATTATGTAAATGTGGGTTGATGTCAGGGCATCAAACAGGCAAGATACATCTGTATAGTATTCTCCAGACCAAAGTAAAGGGCATCACTAATCAGCGCGTGCCCAATACTCACTTCCAGGAGGCCTGGGATGTTCTCTGCGAAGTATCTGAGGTTCTGTAAGTTGAGATCGTGACCAGCATTAATGCCCAACCCACATGCAAGGGCTACTTTGGCTGCTTCCACAAAGGGATGTATAGCCTGGGCGGGATTTTCTGGAAACATACGCGCGTAGGGTTCGGTGTAGAGTTCTACCCTGTCGGTGCCTGTTTTAACTGCATTTTCTATGCGATGGACGTCGGTTTCTACGAAAATAGAAGTACGGATACCATGGGCTTTGAACTCCGCTATCACATCGCGTAAAAAAGATTCGTGCTTTATGGTATCCCATCCCGCGCTCGAGGTCAGCGCCTCGGGGGGGTCGGGTACCAGGGTTACTTGCGCTGGCTTAACTTCAATAACCAAATCCATGAATTTACGTGAAGGATATCCTTCAATATTAAACTCAGTGGTAAGCAATGGCTTAAGCAGCCTTACATCGCTGTAGCGGATATGGCGTTCGTCGGGTCGGGGATGAACGGTAATGCCCTGTGCACCAAATCGTTCACAGTCAACAGCCGCTTTCTGAACATCAGGAATATTTCCGCCGCGTGCATTACGCAACGTTGCAATTTTATTGATGTTTACGCTTAGTTTTACCATGGATTTTTTTTGCAAAGGTACAGCATTGCCTGACTTATTGCCCGATAGAGGCTTATATAGAAAAGATTGTATATTATAATGTTATTAATTTTGGCCCCGAGTTAAACCCCTTATTAACTATGAACTGGCTGATTTTTTGGCTAATACTTTATGTGTTGCTTGTTATTTTCTTTACTTTACGACATATCAGGCATCACGACCTGGCACACTATCTGGTAAACAATCGCAAAACGGGTACAGCATTGCTGGTTTTTACCACATTGGCCACCTTTATTGGAGGAGGAACTTCCATAGGTCTCATTGCCATGGGTTATGAATCGGGTTTTACTGCACTGGGCATTGGCATTGCTTACGTAATTGGATTTTTTATTGTTGCCCGTTTTGCTGCCAGGATTAGGCATTGGGGAGAGAAAAGAGAGATTTACAGTTTTCCGCAATTTCTCAATAAAACTTTTGCGCAGGCAGGGTCTCCGGCTTTTAGAAGGCTTTTTTCGGTTTTGGTTACTGGTGTCAATGTTTTTATCTTTTTCTTTCTTTTGGCTGCACAGTTTGTGGCCATGGCCTCGGTTCTTAAGCATGTATTGGGTATTGAATACCTGCCGGCAGCCATTCTGTCTTGCGTGGTAGTCATCGCCTACACTGCATTTGCAGGGTTGTCGGGTGTTATTTATACCGATATGCTCCAGTTCTTTTTTATTGTTCTCATGGTGCTATTCATTTTTATACCAGGTATTCTCATCGAAACAGAAAATTTTTCTCTCTTACGCCTTCTTCCTTCTGAAATGCTTCAAGGAACCACTTATGGTTGGGTGTTTCTGGTTGGATTACCTCTGTTTATTGCGCCTTCGGTGCTGGTACGGATGGATATATGGCAGCGCATTCTTTCTGCTCGTAATGAAAAGATTGCAGTTCGTATGAACTATTGGGCTGCTGCAGGTATGTTGCCTTTTTACATCATTTTTCCTTTAGCTGGGATGGCTATGCGTCTAAAGTTAGGAACAAGCGTATTAGCAGAGGACACCGTTTACTTCTTTCTGGAACGCAACACTAGTGCCTTTTCTATGGGCTTTGCCATTGTCGGCCTTCTGGCTGCTCTCATGTCTTCTGCTGATAGTTTTCTCAATGTGGCCTCCATTTCCACTATCCGTGATTTTGCGGGATGGAAGTACAAAAATGCCGGGAAACAATTCTCAGCCGATCGACAAATTGTTCTAATCCGCTGGGTGAGTGTCGTTTTAGGTATATTGGCTCTCGTTTTGGCATTATTGTTACCTGGCATTGTGAATCTGATGGTAGTCGGCATTGGCACTATTGCGGTATTTGTACCTGCCACTTTGCTGGCTTTGTTGCATCCTAGTCCAGCAGCCCATCGTAAAGCAGCAGCAGCCAGCATTCTATTGGGTTTTTTGGTGAATTCCATACTTTTTGGCATGGGCTTAGTCTGGCCGCATATTATTGAACCTAAGGTCTCTTTTGTTCCTGCCATTATTGTAGCATTTCTTATCCTGGGGGCAGGAATGTTGCTCAGGAAAAATCGCCAGTAATGAAAGGAAAGCCGATTGATTTTGTAATTTTATCCAACTAATTCTGGAACTATGAAAAGAAGCCTGAATCAGAGGTTACTCATTTATATACTCACCACTCTATTAATTACTTCTGGTGCCATTATTGCCTTTATTGGTATCGAAAGCCGCAAATCATCCCTGCAACGTACACGAGCTGTTAGTATGGCCCTGGCGGGTCAATATGGTAATTACACCCGCTCTATACTCGAGCGTTACCTTGACGCTTCGCGGACCTTAGCCCAGGCTTTTAGCCGTTTCGAAAGTATTCCTGAAAATGCCCGCCGTCAGGTATATATGGATATGTTAAAACAAGTGCTAAGGGACAATGATGATTTCTTATCCGTCTGGACCATTTGGGAACCTTACACCATCGATCGTCTGGATGCCAAATACATTTTAGCCCCAGGCGCTACCCGAATCGGCAATTTTTCCCCTACTTTTTACCGTCAGGGTAATAATATTAAACTGGAAGTTTCTTCTCCTGATGCCACGCTCTTCGAGGGAGAATATTTTACCCTTCCCAAAGCCCGCTTGCGCGAAACCGTTCTCAATCCATATAAATATTCCTACACTGGTGATCCGAAAGATGCCATTCTGCAAACCAACATGATTACCCCCATTATAAAGGATGGTAAATTTTTAGGTGTTGTAGGAGTTGATGCTTCTCTTGAAGTACTTCAGGAAAAATTTCGCAACATTCATCCCATGGAAGATGGGATGGTTTTTCTTATTAGCAATAATGGGGTTTTTGTTGCTCATCCCAGCAAACGTTTTGTGGGTCAGAAAATTGATTCAGCGCTGGGCGATCTGGTAACCCGTTATCTTCTCGACCAGAAAATAGCACGAGGTGAGTCCTTTCAGGGAAGTTACCATTGTCCCATTAATAAAATAGAATATGAACTGTCGGTTATCCCGTTTGAGATAGGACAGACAGGAACCCCCTGGGCATTGGGTATTGCCATTCCAAGGGCCACCATTCTGCACGAAGCGCGCATCACTTTCTGGAAAACCATAGGAGTGGGGATTCTGGGGCTCCTCTTTATGAGCCTGGTAGTGATATTTATCAGTCGTAAAATTACAGGTCCGCTTAAACAAACCACCCAGCACCTGGAGGCTCTGGCCCGTGGAGCTTTACCAGACGTGGACCACATATTGGTGAAAACCAAAGACGAACTCGGTCAAATGAGTATAGCTTTACAGCGGCTTGCCAATGGCCTGAGGAATAATACCCATTTTGCGCTTGCTATTGGTGAAGGCAACCTCGACGTTCCTTATCAACCGCTCAGCCCGCAAGACCTGTTGGGCAACGCCCTAGTGCAGATGCGCAACAATCTTAAAAAGCTGTCTGAGGTAAATGCTGCCAATAGCTGGCTGCAATCCTCCATTGTTGAGACTGGTAATGTGCTTAGGGGCGAAAAGTCTGCCGAAGACCTAGCTGGCGAATTACTCTCAAAACTGGCTCAGATATTGAAGTTCCAGGCAGGTGCGCTCTATCTCATGCAGGGCGATATACTTAAACTTACGGGCACTTATGCCTTCAGTCATCGTAAATCACCGCTCACTGAATTTAAGTTGGGTGAAGGCTTGGTAGGGCAGGCTGCTCTTGAGAAGAAAGTTATTATTTTTGATAATGTACCACCTCAATTTATCTACATCCAGAGTGGACTGGCAGAGGGTGAAGCTCCCCAGGTAATTCTTCAGCCTTTCTTATTTCATGGACAGGTAGTAGGAGTGCTGGAGCTGGCCTCAACTCGTCCCTGGACAGACTTACAGTGCACCTTCCTAGACCAGGTAGAGGAAAGTATTGCTATTGCCTTCCATTCCATACAGACCCATCAGGAAATGAAACGTTTGCTGCTGGCTACGCAGGAGATGGCAGAAGAACTACGTGTACAGCAGGAAGAACTGCGTGAAGCCAACGAAGAACTCGAACAGCAGGCCAAAGCCCTCAAGGAGTCGGAGGCCAGCTTGCAGGCGCAGCAAGAGGAGTTAAGGGTTACCAATGAAGAACTAGAAGAAAAAACACGCATCCTCGAACAACAAAAGGCAGCCATTGCCATTAAAAATCAGGAACTCGAGAATGCTAAGAGCGAAATTGAGCGCAAAGCCCGCGAAGTGGAAAAGGCCAGCCAATATAAATCAGAATTTCTGGCTAATATGTCGCACGAGCTCCGAACACCGCTCAATAGCTTACTTATTCTCTCTAAAAGCCTTATGGATAACAAGAAAGGTAACCTTACTCCCGATCAGGTTGAAGCCGCTCAGATTATCTATAACAGTGGAAATGAGTTACTTACCCTTATTAACGATATTCTTGATCTTTCGAAAATTGAAGCCGGACGTCTCGATATTAATCCGGAAACTGTTGATACAGAGTCTATAGCATCATATGTGAAAATGCATTTTAATCACATTGCCGCACAAAAGGGACTGGAATTCAAGGTAATGGTAGCAGATGATGTACCGGCTCAATTCCAAACCGACCGCCTTCGCCTAGAGCAAATTCTGAAAAACCTCTTGTCGAATGCCATTAAATTCACCAGTCAAGGTTATGTTTCTTTCGAAATTTCAATGGCCGATAAGCCTCAGAAAAGTTTTAAAACTCCTGCCTTGCAAAAGGGGCCAGTTATCGCTTTCTCAGTGGCCGATACAGGGATTGGTATTCCCAACGATAAGCAGGACTTGATTTTTGAGGCATTTAAGCAAGCCGATGGAAGCACTTCGAGAAAATATGGAGGTACGGGCTTAGGGCTTAGTATCTCGAAAGAGCTGTCACGACTTTTGGGTGGCGAAATACACCTGGAAAGTGAGCCAGGCAAAGGAAGCCGTTTTACGGTTTATTTGCCCATAAAAACAACAGGCGAGAGCTTAAATAAAGAAAAAGTAGAGAACAAACCTCTGAAAAACGAAATTCCTTCAGAGACTAGCCACACGCAAGAAGATCCCTTATTGGACGAAAACCCACCTGCCCCACCTAAGGTGGAATCTATTCCAGATGATAGAAACATTATTGCCGCGGGCGACAGGGTTTTACTCATAGTAGAGGATGATGCATCTTTTGCTACGGTATTGGCTGGACAAGCCAGGGAAAAGGGGTTCAAGGTGCTGGCCTGCGCTACGGGTGAGGAAGGCCTTGAGCTGGCTGCCCAATTTAAGCCTGCAGCTATTATCCTGGATATCAATTTACCGGGTATGAATGGTTGGGATGTACTCGAAAGGATAAAAGACAATCCTGCTCTACGCCACATCCCAGTACACATAATGTCAGCCTACGACGAAGATATCGAAGCCTACCGCAAAGGAGCCATTGGATACCTCACAAAGCCCGTAAATCCCGAAGAACTTGAGTTGGCTTTCGATCGCATCGGACACTATCTTAACAGCCAGATGCGCGAACTGCTATTGGTAGAAGATGATAAAAATCTGCGTAAATCTATCAAATCTATTATTGGAGAAAAGGATATCAAAATAACGGATGCCGATTCGGGTAAGGCAGCTCTTGAAGCACTTCGTTCCCGAAACTTCGATTGCATGGTACTCGATCTGGGCCTGCCCGATATGAGTGGTTTCGAACTATTGCGGGCCATTAAAAACGATAAGGAAATCAAAGCGCCTCCAGTCATCGTCTATACTGGTCGGGAGCTGACTCGCGAAGAAGATAAGGAACTTCATCAATATACTGACTCCATCATAATTAAGGGGGTAAAATCGGAAGAACGCCTACTCGATGAGACAGCGCTGTTCTTACACAGAGTGGTCAGCGAAATGCCTCCCCAACAGCAAGAGATCATCAGTTTTCTACACGATCGCGATACTATTTTTCGTAATAAAAAGATCCTCATCGTTGATGACGATATGCGAAATGTCATTGCCTTAACCCGGGTGTTGGAGGAAAAGGAAATCATAGTGCGTGCGGCTGAAAATGGACAGATGGCCATCGATATGCTCAACCGTGAACCCGACATACATCTCGTGCTCATGGATATCATGATGCCTGTGATGGATGGATACGAGACTATTCGTAAAATAAGGGAAATTCCTCAATTTCGTGGTTTGCCCATAATAGCTCTGACAGCCAAAGCAATGAAGGAAGACCGAAACCGATGCATTAGTGCCGGCGCCAGCGATTATATTTCCAAGCCGGTTAATGTTGACAAGCTTTTGTCTCTCATCCGTGTTTGGCTACATAAATAACCTCTGACCATGTCATCTAAACCCCAGATATTGATTGTTGATGATAAGGTGGAGAACCTTATTTCACTCGAGACTTTACTTGAAGGCTTCGAAGTTGAATTTATAAGGGCATTGAGTGGAAATGAAGCTATCGCAAAAGTTCTTAACCACGATTTTGCACTTGCCATCATCGATATTCAAATGCCTGGTATGGATGGATACGAAACTGTAACCCTTATTCGCCAGACAGCCAAAGGGAAATATCTGCCGGTTATCTTTGTTTCAGCTATTTATAAGGAAGATTTTCATGTGGTCAAGGGTATCGAAACAGGCGCTGTGGATTTTATTTCCAAACCCATCGATGGGAGAATTTTAAGGGGAAAAGTTAAAGTATTCCTTGAGCTTTATATTCAAAAACGAGAGCTTACCCGGCTGGTACGCGAAAAAGAAATCATTAGCGAACAATACCGCATTGCCAAGGAAAAAGCTGAAGCCGCTACCCGTGCCAAATCCATTTTCCTGGCCAACATGAGTCACGAAATACGTACCCCCATGAACGGCATCATTGGGATGGCTGATCTTTTGGCTCAAACTCCACTTACTGACGAACAGCGCGATTATTTAAATACAATTATAGCTTCGGGGCGCAACCTGCTCAATATCATTAACGATATTCTCGATTTCTCCAAAATTGAATCCAACCAGGTTGAACTCGAAAATATTCCCTTCAACCTCTTTGTTGCCATCGAGGAAGTAATTAAAATTCTGACTATTAGGGCCCATGAAAATAAGGTTACGCTTCAAATAATGTTTGACGAAAAGGTGCCCCGTTATGTTAAAGGAGACCCCCTGCGTCTAAAGCAGATAGTCACTAATTTGGTGAATAATGCCATTAAGTTTACTTATGAAGGGATTGTAACAGTTGAAGTGAATGTCAATAAAGACGGCGACCAGAGTGTCAAACTGCTTTTTAAGGTGGTGGATACAGGTATTGGTATATCCCCCGAAGGAAAAGAAAAGTTATTCAAAGCATTTTCACAAGCCGATAGCTCAACCACCAGAAAATACGGGGGTACGGGCCTGGGCCTTGCGATCTCGAAGAGCCTCTGCGAAATGATGGACGGAGAAATAGGTGTAGAAAGCGAGGTGGGTAAGGGCTCTACTTTCTGGTTTACTGCTGTTTTCGAAAAAGTATCACCCGAGGAAATCCCTGAGGAACAACAGGAAATGGATGTGCAGGAAGTAGAAATGAGGCCTTTAAATATTCTTCTGGCTGAAGATAATTTAATCAATCAAAAAGTAGCATTAGCTAATCTCAAGCGGTTCGGCCATTCGGTGGATGTAGCTAAAAATGGCCTGGAGGCCGTGGAAATGGCCAGAAGTCATCGCTATGATTTGATTTTAATGGATATACAAATGCCTGAAATGGATGGTTATGAGGCAACCACCATCATTAGAGCCGAAGAAGCTGAAAAAGGTATCCATACGCCCATTATTGCTATGACCGCTAACTCATTCGAGGCCGACCGCGAACGTTGTTTGGCTATTGGTATGGATGATTACATCAGTAAGCCTTTCAGAATTAATGATTTATTAAGCGTTTTACAGAAAATCTCCCATAAGCATGATCAGAAAGGACTATAACTGGACAGGTAAGGTTATTTTAATTGCGGAAGACTCCGATACAAGTCGACATTACTTTGCAGCAGCCTTTCGCCGCACAGGAGCCACACTTATTTGGGCGCGTACGGGAATGGAAGCTGTTGAAATAGTCCGGTCGCAGCCAGTAGACCTTGTTTTTATGGACCTCGATTTACCGGTGATGAATGGAATCGTGGCTTCGCGTCTTATTCATGAAGAGTTTCCCGACTTACCTGTAATTGCCCAAACGGCACACATTCAATCAGGCGATGCCAAAGCCAGTTATGAAGCAGGCTGCCGGGAGTTTATGACCAAGCCTATATCACTTGATTTTTTATTGGAAACCCTCGATAAATATTTGCACTGATGGGTTTTTCGATTTATTCCGATGAATATTTTATGGGCGAAGCCCTGAAAGAAGCCCATCAGGCAGCCTCCGAAGATGAGGTACCTGTGGGGGCAGTGGTGGTTTGCAATGGTAAAATTGTGGCCCGCGCCCACAACATGACAGAGCGCCTCAACGACGTCACCGCCCATGCCGAGATGCTGGCTATAACAGCTGCCGAAAATTATCTGGGAGCCAAGTATCTCACCGATTGCACAATCTATGTTACTGTAGAGCCCTGCCCAATGTGCGCTGCTGCTTTGGGTTGGGCCCAGGTGGGTAAACTCCTGTACGGTGCATCTGACCCAAAATTTGGTTACACCCTGTTGCAGGGTCGGTTGTTGCATCCCAAAACCCAGGTTGTGTCGGGCCTTCGGGCTGATGAGTGCAGCCAATTGATGACGGGTTTTTTTAAGCTCAAACGAGGAAAATAAACCTTCGTTTTAATCTGTGCCAGAGCTAAAAATGCTTCTTGTAGATATTGAAGTACTGATTTTCTCTAAAGTGGTGGATTTTGGCCGCTAGCATCAGGAAGATATCTTGTTGTTTTTCCTTGAGCCATTGAAGTGCCGCAGGTTTATTTCTACAAGCGTCGGCAAAGATGATGCTGAAAAGCATCTTATGCTCTCGCAACCATAGGTAAGCTTTTGGATCGTTGTCGATGGCTGCATCGAGGGCAGCCAGGTGTGGAAAGTGCTGAAGAAGAAACTTAAAGGCCTCTTCGCTGCCGCGGATGCTTCGTGAGAGAGCAGCCAGTTCAGGGTAGCCATTGTTGAAAAGCCACATCAACTTTTCATCGTCACCTGTAAGCGTATCGCCAAAAGCGAGCAATATGTCCTTGGGATATTGTAACATTAGTACACCTCAACTTCAAGACCTGCCTGACTAACCATTTGAGCAATTTTTTGTAATTGAATGTGCGGAACTTGTATCAATCCTTCTACGGGGGTTTCACGGGCAATGGAGTAAATCATCACCAAACGAGGATGAATTTTTAATAAATGAGCAAGCCATGCCGATGTTTCTTCGGGTGTGGTGTTATCAATGGGATGACCTTCTACGACCCCGCGCACAAACATGGTTTGAATAATAAGATTTCCCTTGAAAAACAAAAGATCTCTCACTACTTGTTCCAAGGTCAGGTTACGAGGGGGGCGGTTTATGAGTCGAAAGCTGGACTCTAGCCCCGCATCCAACTTTAAAACATTATGGTCGGCCTTAAGCAATGCCTGACGGATATCTTCCCTGTGAATCATACTGCCGTTGGATAGCACAGTGATTTTTGCCTCTGGGAAATACTTATTGCGAAGTTTAAGGGTATCTTCCATAATACCTGCGAAGGCAGGATGCAGTGTAGGCTCTCCATTCCCAGCGAAGGTTATGTTGTCGGGGAATTGTCCCTGTTGCTTCATGAGGCGGAGCCTTTTTTCCAATTGCTCGGCTACTAGCTCACGGGTTGGAAGGTCATCCTTTTTTCCAGGCGGTACCAGGGTAAATCCACATTCGCAGTATATGCAGTCGTAGCTACAAATTTTGTAAGTGTTGGGTAAAAGATTTATTCCCAGCGAATTGCCAAATCTGCGGCTTCTTACGGGTCCAAAAATGGTGTCTGAAAAAAGAAAGGTCATAAGAGTTCATTTTTTACTCAGCCTGAGGATTATTTCGATTTCCGTAGGTCTCATAAGAAACCAGATTTGGATCATAAAAACCTCTTTTAGTCGGCTGCTCGGTAGCATAACCAATACAAACCAGAGCAAAAGGCATTATGGACTCTGGTAGCTTGAGATTTTCTTTCAGGTAGGCTATTCTTTCCTGACGTGGATAAACGCCCAACCAAAGGCTACCCAAGCCCCGCCTGGTAGCCTCCAGCAGCATGTTTTGTACCGATGCAGCACAATCTACAGGCCAATAGTTTTTATGCGTCTCGCGGGAGGTATCGCCGCAAACCACGATTACTACCGGACATTGGGAAGCAAATCTTGCATGTGGACCAGTCTGGGCCAGCATTTTCCGTATTTCTTCATTCTTAATAACAATAAAATGCCACGGCCGCTGATTACCAGCTGATGGAGCATGCATGGCCGCGTCAAGGATGAAGTGCAGGTCTTCCTCTTTAACTGGGTCAGTATTAAATCTCCTGATACTGCGTCGGCTTCGAATGATGTCCATTTTACAGGTAATTTTACAGCAAAATTAGTGGCTTTATTCCTACCCAATGCAGATACTCCTGAAAGATGTGGGGAAACGTTTTGAACGTCAGTGGGTTTTTCGCAGGTTGAGTTTTGACCTTCCCTCCGGAACCCATATGGCTATATTAGGACCCAATGGAAGCGGAAAATCAACCCTTTTGAAAATCATAGCCGGATGGCTTAATCCTACGGAGGGTACAATAACCTATACCTTGAATGGCTTGCCATTGGACGAATCCGCTGAGCTCTTTGGCTACCTCACTATGGCAGCCCCTTATCTCGAACTCATTGAGGAATTTACCCTCGCCGAAGCCATTGAATTTCATTTTCGATTTAAAAAACCTATGCCTGGACTAACTCTTTCTGACATTACAAGGGCATCAGGCTTAGAAGATAAATCCCATCGCCCAATTCGCTATTTTTCATCGGGTATGAAACAAAGAGTTAAATTGGTTCTGGCTCTGCTTTCCGATACCCCTTTGGTGCTTCTCGATGAACCTTGCAGCAATCTGGATGCAGCAGCCAAACAATGGTACCGAAAACTCATAGACGAATTTACTCAGGGCAGAACAGTCGTGGTAGGCTCTAATCATTCTGCTGAAGAATACGATTTTTGTACAGAAATTGTGTTACTTAATTCCTCTGTCTGATTTCATAAATTCCTTATTAACTGTATTTTGTAGAGAGGCAGAAAAGATCTATTTTTGCAGAGAATTTATAAATACCAAGAAATAAAGCAATTATATGGCAACAACGGCAGATTTCAAGAATGGATTATGTATTGAATTCAACGGCGAACCCTATACCATCGTCGAATTTCAGCATGTGAAACCCGGCAAGGGTGGGGCTTTTGTACGTACCAAGCTTAAAAATTTGCGCACTGGAAGAGTTATCCCTAACACGTTTACAGCTGGTGTTAAAATCGATATCATAAGGGTCGAACGCAGGCAATATCAATTTTTATATGCCGACGGCGACGATTATTATTTCATGCACAACGAAACTTACGAACAGATCAGCCTTCCCAAGGATATGATAGATGCTCCTCAGTTTCTCAAAGAAGGCATGGTATGCGATGTAACTTTCCTTGCCGATAACGAACAACCCATTTCCTGTGAATTGCCTACCTATGTTGAACTCGAAGTAACTTACACCGAACCGGGTGAAAGAGGCAACACAGCCACCAATACCCTCAAGCCTGCCACTGTTGAAACCGGTGCTACCGTTAGAGTTCCTTTGTTTGTTAATACGGGCGAGATCATTCGCGTGGATACCCGTACAGGCGAATATGCTGAACGTGTTAAAGGTTAATTTTAAATAAATAATATTGTGGATTTTCCCGAACCTCTTACACTGGGCATGGTGGCTCAGCTCACGGGCGCCCTACCCCTTGGCGATGTGGAGATGCTAGTAAAGGGAATGAATGAAATTCACAGAGTACGTCCGGGTGATCTCACGTTTGTAGATCACCCGAAGTATTTTCAGAAAGCCCTATCCAGCCAGGCAACTTTTATTCTTATCAACCAGGAGGTTGACTGTCCAGAGGGCAAAGCGCTCCTCATACATGAAGATCCTTTTGCGGCCTGGGTTTCGCTGGGCCGGCGTTTTCGCCCCTTCGAACCCTCTCGGGCGGCAATAAGTCCAACAGCCCTCATAGGTGAAGGTACGGTAATTCAACCCGGTGTTTTCATAGGAAATCATGTAAAAATTGGCAAAAATTGTATCATTCATGCCAACGTTAGCATTTACGACCATACCATCATTGGTGATGAGGTGGTTATTCATTCCAATACGGTGATTGGTGCTGATGCCTATTATTTTCAAAGAAAGCCTGAAGGTTATCGTAAACTGGAGTCCTGTGGTCGGGTCGTAATTGGCAATAGGGTCGAAATTGGTGCCCTTTGTGCCATCGACAGGGGCGTTTCGTGCGATACTATAATTGGCGACGGAACCAAATTCGATAATCACGTGCAAGTTGGTCACGACACGCGCATCGGTCGAAATTGCCTCATAGGTGCGCACTGTGCTATTGCTGGGGTTACTGTCATCGAAGACGATGTGATTCTTTGGGGCAGGGTATCGGTCAACAAGGATCTGGTTATTGGAAGAGGAGCCATCCTTTTAGCACACACCGGCGTGTCCAAGTCGCTCGAAGGCGGAAAAACCTATTTTGGCGTTCCTGCTATGGAAGCCCGGGCCAAATGGCGCGAAATTGCTGCTTTGCGTCGCCTGCCTGACATTATTGCAAAATGGGAAGACAATCTCTGACACATTCCATTTGACACATTGACACATCTAATTACATTTATAATTGTTTAACTATAAGGTTAACAATTAGTTAAGGGTTTAGCTCTTACAGCTGGCATGTAATTTGATTTCCCAGAGCAAAAATTGAAAAATCATGGAGTTACAGAAGATCAATTCTTTCCGGGAATTGCAGGAAACGCTAAAAGGCAAGGAACGGGCTTTTTTGCTTCTTTACAAGGAGGGTAGCCCGCAAAGTGAGTGCGCGCTGAAAAATCTTGAATCTGCCAATATACCCGCCGAACAGGTGATTTTAATGAAGGCAAATGTGGCAGAAGTAAGGGATATACATCCTGCATACAACGTTTCGTCTGTTCCAACGCTGTTGGAGTTTGTTCAGGGCGAATTTAAAAATGTAGTAAAAGGTTGCAACCCTCCTGATTACTATAAAGCTTACATTGAAAACTCCCTTTATAGTGCCACGCCGGCAGAGGGCGAACAGCCTCAAAAAAGGGTTACGGTTTATACAACGCCCACCTGCACCTGGTGTAATGCCTTAAAAGCTCACCTTCGTAAATATGGCATTCGCTTTACAGAGGTTGATGTGGCTTCTAATCCCACGGCAGCCGAAGAGATGGTAAATAAAAGCGGACAGAGGGGTGTTCCTCAGGCCGACATCGACGGCGAAATTATTGTGGGCTTCGATAAAGTTAGGATTAATAAATTGTTGGGAATCAACGGATAATTTTAAAAATAAAACACTACGACAATGAAAGAACTACAACCTCTCAATCAAAATGTGCTCCTCGACTATTCCGAGGCTCAGGGCGAGCAGCGCACTTCTTCAGGCATCATAATTCCTGATACCGCTAAGGAAAAGCCCCAGATAGCCAAAGTACTTGCCATTGGCAATGTGGATAATCCTGAGATCGCTGCGGGCGATAGGGTTATTTTCAAGAAATTCGCTGGTACTGAAATAGAGTTTGAAGGGAAAAAGTACCTACTCGTGCCCTATGGCGATCTGCTAGCCAAGATTGTTGAAACAGAAGAGATCTAAAGATTACGGAATTTTTTGTCATGGAGGCTGTCGCGAACCATAGATCGAGGCAGCCTTTTTTATATTCGGGCTGTCCTAATTTCCTATCTTTGCCTTACAACGAATCTGTTATTTTGAATAAATCATGGCGAAAACAAACGTCCTGCTTGTGCAGGCTGATATAGTTTGGGAAGACGTGCAAGCCAATCTCAGACACTTATCCGAAATGCTTGAGGGGGTAAGAGGGGTGGATCTTATTGTGCTTCCTGAGTTTTTCAATACGGGATTTTCGGTGAATAACCGACGCCTGGCCGAACCTCCCCAAGGGCCCACTGTGCAATGGATGCAACATTTAGCCTCCACGACCGGTGCAATGATTTGTGGTACCATGCCTATTGAAGAGAACGGAAAACTTTTTAATCGTGCTTTTTATCTCGACGGTCAGAGGGTTTGGGGTATTTACAACAAGCGGCACCTGTTTAGTCCGGGTAATGAACAGGCGCTTTATTCACCCGGAAAAGAAAATGTCAGCATTACGGTGGGAGATTTAAAAATTCGTCCGCAGATTTGCTACGACCTGCGATTTCCGGTTTGGAGTCGCAACCGACTGGTAGAAGGACAGTTAGCTTACGATATACTTATATACCATGCCAACTGGCCTGACCCTCGGGGCGAAGTGTGGCGGCAGCTCCTCATAGCCCGGGCCCTCGAAAACCAGGCTTATGTGTTGGGAGTCAACCGTACAGGGACCGATGGGGAAGGGCTTACCTATTCTGCCCCCTCGCTGGCAATCGACTACAAAGGACGTATCATTGCTGAAGGAAAACCCATGTCTGAAGACCTGATTCGGGTGGAACTCGAGTGGGAGCCTTTACAGGCTTTTCGGAAGAAATTTAATGTTAGCCGCGATTGGGATGATTTTTCCATTCATCTCTAAGCTCGTTAAACATCTGGAGAATAGAGCCATCCAAGATCTTGTAAATATTTTAAAATCCATCTTCTATGAAAGCATTGCGCACCGTTATCTGGAGTTTGTTGCTGGTTTCTTCCATTAGCTCCGGAAACTTGTGGGCCCAGGACGTGGATTATGCCCGTTATGTTGTAAAAAGTCTTGCATCGCCCGAAATGAAAGGAAGGGGGTATGTAGAAAAAGGTGACGAAAGGGCGGCACGTTTCATTGCCGGGCAATTCAAGAAATTCGGTCTGAAACCAGTGTTAAAAAATTATTTTCAGGAGTACTCTCTGTCTATCAATACATTTCCTGGAGTGATGCGAGTGATAGCCGACGGACGTGAATTAATGCCAGCCAGAGACTACTTGGTAGCGCTTTCTTCACCCGGTCGACAGCAGGCCTACGGTCTGCGTTGGCTGATTAATGATTCACTGCCCGATTCGGAACTTTTTAAAGGACTTCAACAAGAGGATCTATCTCAGATACTGGTGGTCACCGATAAATTTCATAAAGAACTGGCCGATTCTAATCTTTTAAAAGCGGGTGGCTATATCTTTATGAAAGACTGTACTCATCGACTTTTCTGGAAGGCTTCCGATGGTCTTAAGCTGCACGATTTTGTAGTTCTTCAAATGTGTGAGGGAACCATCACCCCTCAAACCCAATATATTTTTCTCGACTTTGAAAATCATTTCAACGAGAAATATGCCAGTCGCAATGTGCTGGGAATAATTCCGGGCAGGGTTCAGCCCGATACCTTAATTGTTTTAACGGCCCATTACGACCATTTGGGAATGATGGGAAAGCAAACCCTGTTTCCTGGAGCCAATGATAATGCCAGCGGTGTAGCAGCTTTGCTTGATTTTGCCCGACACTACAGTATCCCTGGTAACGAACCCTATTATTCAATGGTTTTTATTGCTCTGAGCGGTGAAGAAGCCGGTTTGCTGGGTTCCCGATTCTGTGCAGCCAACCCTCCCTTCGAACTGGGAAAGGTTAAGTTTCTCATTAATTTCGACATGGTAGGGACGGGGAGTGAAGGAATTGGGCTGGTAAATGGCGAGATACTCACCCGATATGCTGAACGGATAGAAAAAATTAATGAGGAGAAAAAATATGTGAAACAAATTCATCGTAGGGGCGAATCGTGCAACAGCGACCATTGTCCGTTTTATCAGAAAGGAGTACCTGCCTTTTTTATCTACACGGCTGGCAAAGAATGGCCTTATTATCACCAGCCTGAAGATAATGCTCAGGGACCTCCTTTTACGGGATATGTCGGCTTTTTCGATTTGGTGCGCGATTTTATTCATTCCCTGAGTCCTACCTCCAGAATTCCATAAGCCCCAACGTCGCAAAATAAGTTTAGACGGTAAAGGACTGCTGGTTTTCATTAAATCAGAAAATAGGGTTTAGGAGGGAGCCAAACAGGTTTATCTCATCTATTGTTTGAAAAATTTGATGCATATGTCTTTTTCATCATTTTCATTTTCCTGTCTTTTCCCAGGTTGCTAAGGATGCGTATTGAGGAGCACTCATCCATCCTTTGCAAAAGAATAGCCTTGGATAAACCGATTAACAACGATTTATACGGATTTCTTTTTTTAAGATTAATCCCTTTTTAATTACGAATGCGCAATGTGTGTAAATCGTTCACTATCGCATGCAATTTAGACGAAACCTTGATCTTACTAGTCGGTTTGGGTGATTGATGTACCTGTCATTTTTCAGAAAAACAAAAAGGGCGGCCATTTCTGACCGCCCTTACAGCTTAATTTTTTATGTAAACTAGTATTCCCACAAATCCATTTCGAACTGCTGAATTTCGCCCTTAATGCGATCTGATTCCATTAATGCATCAAGGCCAGTAGCATAATCTGAAATCATACGATCCTGAATGTTTTCTACCTTATAGATGTAGCTGGCAAACCTACGTTTGGTGAAAATATCATCATAGGTGCGCCATTCAGCATCGTTTTTAGGATTGTAAGCTTCGGAATTCACCAGCCAAAAACGGGCCTCAGGGAAGTAAATATAGAAGGTGGCGGATGGGTCGGGGAGGTACTGTTTTTCGCCGTTGCTCATTACAAAGCGGTAATAAACCGGGCAAATAGCTCTAATGCGTACATCGAGCTGTGAGCGTCGTTTATCGAAAAACCAGTCTTCGATAATATAGTATTTAATGATGTCTCCTGGATTGAGAGAATACGTTTTTTCCTCTGTAACCGTATTTCCTAACGAATCGACCCGGCTGTCCATGTAGGTGAATGATAATTTTTTATTGATATCCTCAACCGTGGTGATACGCTCGGCCAGGTCTTCATCTGTATAGGCAGTAAGATAGTTTGAACCGTAGGGAGATTCGGAGGAAGGAATTCTTACAGCGTCGAACAATACCGTGGCAAGAGACTTGCGGTCGCGCACAGGTTGAAGGGGATAAAGCAAAAATTGATTTTGTTTTTCCCTCAGGTCGATGACCCTCCATACGCGTTTAGCCCATAAAATATCGGCCTCACGAATGGGAGGGTAGGGTACCGGCCTTTTACGATTGGGTGTGTGAATTTTGGGCCATGGCCTTTCTGTGGGCTTCACCTTGGGGGGATCAATGCTCTGACCTTGGCTCCCCGCTGCGATAAATAAGACAAGAAAGAAAAGCAACCACCTTTTGCTCATTGGATATCAATAATTTAGAGGGTTTTCAAGTTAACTGCACTGCTGACGGGACGTTCTTTGCCATCGGGTCCTTTTACAAAGATGTTTCCAACGATAAGCATTTGTCGGGGGCCAAGCTTTGTAATTAAGTTGCGAGCCGCAGCGTCCATAGTGTTTCCATTCACCTGTACACTCTGGGTTAAGCCTCCTATGCTGGCCAATAATTCAAAGCGTGTAACCGTAAAACGCACCCCGTCAAAAAGAAAATCTTTCAGAATGGCTTCTACCCTGGCATTTTGTAGATCGCCGACCGAAATATTCTGCCCTGCCATCTTTCCACCCACCACGATCATGGGTTCAGGTACTGGCAGCAGGCGGAACTGGCGCTCACCCATCAGCTTTTCGCCTTTGTCGATAGTTGAGTAAACCGAGATTTTTACCGTTCCTGGACCTGTAGGTTTAATTTCGTATTTACCTCCACCTTTTTGCGCGTAGGTGGCAGGCCCTGTGATTTTAACATTTAGTTTATCTGGTGGTACACCTGGAACCGAAACACTGATGGGATTATCTAATCCAATGTAAAATACCGACATTTTATCGGCTGAGATCACAGCTATGGGTTCTTGAACAACGAACTCATCCGAAAATTCATAGTCCTCGGCCACACCCATAGGATTGGTAATGGTTATCACCCCGGCGAATTTCTTAGGGCCGTAATCCATGCCTCCGGTTCCGATTTTTAATAGAGCTAAGCCATCCTGGACATTATTTACCACGGATGCTCCCGCGGTATATCCAGGTTGCCATCTATCTATACCCAGACGGTACTTAACATTGGGTGTAGTGGTGGTATCGTAGGCAGCAACCAGAATTTCTGCCTGATACTCTTCGCCCTTAAACAAGTATTTGCGGGTAGGTATTACCTTGGCAGCAATTTTGTTGAACTTGAAATCAGTGGCTGAAATATAGCTGTACAGACGGGCTACCACATCATATTCGGCATTTCGGGTTTCTGCAATAAACTTGTTGAGAATAACCATGTCTGCTGCCAAAATGGTATGATAGAAATAATATTTTTCCCAGGTAAGTAGTTTACCATATTCATCTTTATATACACCCTCTGTTTCAAGTCCTATCCGAACTCGATCCCGATCTTCTGGTTTGACCAACTGAACAATTTTTTCCCTGAATTCCTTAAATTTAGCTTTTATTTCCTCCGCCCGGCCTTTGGTAACGTCGGTACCCAGGAAGAAACGGGTAGGGTCATCAAAATTGTCTTTTGCTTTTACAAAGCGTAGCTTTATGGTATCGGCTTCAGCCCTATCCTTGATGTTTCGGTCAGAGAATAGAATGAGCTCTGTTTTAAGGTTATCAAGGTAGTTTACCAGATCATCCGATAACTTCTTAGCTTCCAATGCTTTTTTGTACCAATCCTGTGCTACAGGGCCGCCAATAAGCGATTGTTTTTCGAAACTGGCATAGGTTTCTTTTAATTTCTTGTCAAAGTTTTCATTGGTTTCCTCCATGCTTTCGTTTACTGTTACAAAAGCATTGATGATATCTTTCGATACGTTCAAGGCAAGTAGGGCGGTAAGGACGAGGTACATCATCCCTATCATCTTCTGCCTTGGAGTTTCTTTAAATCCTGCCATTGTGTTGCTTTTTTAAAGTTACTTAATTCCGGAGAGCACTCCTTGATTAAGCTTTAAATGAGGTCATGGCGGAGAGCATGTTGCCGTAAATACTGTTGAGAGCAGCCATGTTCTTCGACAATTGGTCAGCTTGTTGCTGATATTTCTGTGTGTTTTCGATGGTAGCTTGAAGTTGTTGAAGCAAAGTATCATAAGCTTTCTGAAGTTCCACAGTTTTTTGAACCTGACTAGTTGTGCCATTTATTTGGGCCTCTATAGCCTGGTTAAGCGCTGCTACATTTTGTCCGAAATGTCCGGTAATCTCTGAAGTATTCTTCAATTTGTTGAGGAAGTCACTGAAAGCCTGAATAGTGGTACCCATAGCTTGGGTGCTCTCTTCCTGAGTTTTCAGTTGAATTTCATATATGGCATTAAGGCTAGCCATATTGCGGGTAATACGACTGAGTTGTTCTTTATATCCCTGCGCATCTTCAGGATTGAGTTGAATGACCTGGGCGGCTTTCTGTAAAGTTTCGGCAGAAGCTGCATATTTTTCCGTGAGCATGGCGGCAGAAGCACTTGCTTTGGCCAGATTTTCGCCAAGTTTTTCGCGTTGTTCAGCCTCATGCTTTAGCGATTCAGAGATTTGTGCGTAGGCAGAATTTAATTGTGTAGAGCTGTTGGCCACTCCTTTCAGGTTATGTGCATGTTCCTGAGCAAATTTCGATTCTAACTCGAGGGCTTCTGCCGTTTGCTGATAGGCGGTTCCTAAACGCGAAGCGCTTTGATTAACAGTCTTAATGGTATTTATAAAATCGTTTGAGGCCAGGGCTACTCCACTTACTTCATTGAGATTCTGCAAAGTTTTGTTGAGGTTTTTTAACCCATGTCCCAAACTTTGTATGAGATTTTCTTCGATGTTAGCGTTTTTGAGCATTTTATCAAGCTCAGAGGTGAGACTTTCCTCTTCGGGGAGCAGGCCCTGTTCTTTCATGAGTTCAATTTCTTCGGGCGTATGATAGATGCCGGCCAGTTGGGGATAAACCAAGCTCCAGTCAGGTTCTACATAGGGGGGCTCAAAAGCAGAGAAGAAGAAGATGGTGGCTTCAGTAAGCAGACCCACGAAAAGCATTATATCAGCTCCCTTAATGTGTGTGATTTTAAACAACGCACCCACAATAACGATTGAAGCTCCTATTCCGTAGAGCTTACTCATGAATTTTTTATACGCCTTGCTTTTTAGAAGTTCACTGAATTTCATGGTTTCAAGAGGTTTTGGTATCTAAAACGATTTTTTTGTTGGGTTAAGGTTGAAAGTTTTTATTTATAAACCTCAGATGAACGAGCCGGGTTGTCGTCTTTGTTGCGGCCGAGGTACGACTGGACGCATCGGAAGCCTATGAAAGAGCGAGCTGAGTCCTGATATTCGTAAGAGCGCGTACTTACTTGCAAGAAATAACTCACGTCTTTCCATGAACCACCCCGTATTACCTTGCGTTTCATAACAGCGGGGTCATCGTAATTGGCGTGATAGGTGTATGAGGAGTTGAGGTCCCAGGTAAAGTTGTACGAGCTTTCGTCGAAAGCACTGTTGGTCCATTCGGCCACGTTACCGGCCATATCATACAATCCGAAGTCGTTGGGCGGATAGTGGGCAACGATTACGGTGTAAAGTCCTCCGTCGGCTACATAGTTTCCACGACCGGGTTTAAAGTTAGCCAGGAAACATCCTTTCTGATTGCGGGGATAAGGACCGCCCCAGGGATAGGGGTTGAGTTCGTTTCCTCCGCGTGCTGCCCATTCCCATTCCGATTCGGTGGGCAGTCTGAAATCGTTGACCAGGGTTTCCCGCTTACGGGTCATCAGATAGCTGTTCATGTACTCGGTACGCCACACGCAAAAGGCTTCTGCCTGCTTCCAGTTAACTCCAACCACGGGATAGTTGTCGTAGGCTGGGTGCCAGAAATAGGTTTTGGCCATTGGTTCATTATATGCATAGGTAAAATCGCTGATCCAGACTAATGTGTCGGGGTAAACGGGCACCACCTCTTCTTTCACAAAGGCCCTGCGATTTCCTTCTGCAACAATATTTTGGGGATAAGTGCCTCCTTCACCAGTAATACGCCCTTGTTGGTCGCGGTTGTATTGGTAACGGTTTTCGGGCCGGGCTGCCTTGGGCAGGTCAACCCAGAAGTAGCGGTAAAAGAGTTTACGGGTATCAATTTCTTTTCGTCTAAAAAACCTTTCTTCTTCCGGTAGGAAAAGTTCATCCAGCGGGTTTTGAGTGCCTTCTTGCAGTTTGCGGCCTTCCCAATCGATTTTCTGCTTCCAGTTGATTTTGTAGTATGGATTAGCCGTCCCAAATTGTATGGGTTGTCCCTGCCGGTCAGAAACAAAATGTTCCCCAAAATCAGGACCTGCATTCCCCAGAATGGTATGGGCTATGGAATCTCTTACCCAATACACGAATTGACGGTACTCGTTGTTGGTAATCTCTGTTTCGTCCATGTAGAATGCGGCCACCGAAATGGTCTTGGGTTGGTGAACATTGGCATAAGGGACGTCCTGATCGCCTGTTCCCATAGTGAAACTGCCCAGGGGAATAAAGGTCATTCCATAGGGGTCGGGCTGGTAAAACTTAGGTCGATTGGGAACGCCCGTCAGTTCACCGTTTCCGGTGTTGCCACAACTGCTCAGTACTGCGGCAGCAATGACCAGGTAAAGCAGTTTTTTCATGTTGGTCCGGTGGTTATGTTTTGTCAGCATCTATGTATTTCGCTTTCAAATTATCAAAGGAGCAAAAATAAAAACAATTTCACAAATAGCGGGTGTTTCGGTAGCCCCGGGGTGCTTTTTCCAGTTCGAGTTTAAACCGGTAATTAAGAACGATTTCATGGCTTCCGGTACTACCAGCCCCACCCAATTTTGACGTCGTCAAATCATAGGAATAGCCCAATCGGAAGCTTTTGTAGGTAACACCTATTAGCAGGGCCAAGGCATCCTGCAACCGGTAGGTGATTCCACCCCAAAATTTGTCGTTATAAACGGCAAGGGTGTTTAGGTCAATCTGCGAAGAGACAAAGTCGGTTTTCAGTAAAACCGAAGGTTCCAGTCGAATGAGCGGATTGTCGGGTAAGACGTAGTAAAAACCGCCCTGGAGGTAGTAATGTCTTTTAAGGTTGAAATTGGCCGTTTCTACGCCAAGGGTGGCTCCGGTTTGCAGTAGCTGTGAAGTGGATAGGCCAGCGTAATATTTTTTGGGAACTTCATAATAAACGCCTAGTCCCAAATCTACCATCATGGTTTTCTCTTCCGCGGTAGCCAATATAGGGTCACCCGGTTGGGTGGGTTTAAACTTTGAAAAATCAATAGATTTATTTAAGAATCCTACCACTGGTCCAAAAGCCAGAGTGCCATTCCAAAACTCAGTTCTATATGCGTAATTAATCCGCAAGCCAATATTTTTCTCGAACCCCAATTTATCGTTCAAAATAGAAAGGCCTAATCCTCCTCTTAGCAAACTTACGGGCATATCCATGGTAAGCAGAAAGGTCTGGGGGGCTACCTTATTTCCATCAACATCCTTAAATCCCAGCCATTGCTCGCGCATGAGGCCGGTAACAGAAATGTCGCCACTGCTCCCCGCAAAAGCTGGGTTAACCGCCATCTGCGTAAACATATTGTGAGTGTACTGCGGCTCCTGCTGCGACCACAATATACTGCCCCACAATATGAACGCCATCGCTAATGAAAGGGGAGCTAAGCGTTTAATCCTCATTTCTGCCATCCCACTGAAATCGGGTATAAAGTAAAACAGAATAGTTGAATTGAGCAACGTTTACCCCAGAACAATCTCTCAACCCTTCGGAAAGATCCCGTAGGGAAAAGGTCTCCGGTATCTGACTACCTGTGAGGTCTGTAAAGCTTGATCTTTCGGTACACGCTGCTAATTTAACTCAAAGTTAGTTTGTTTATTGTATTTAATGATGTTCCTTTTTACACTTTTTCACTCCGTGCCTTACATTGTGCCTTCTATTCAGCTACCTGGCAGGTGCAGTGTTTGTCCTATCTTTGCAAACCCGCAATTGAAATACCTTATGGTAAATTTTCAGCAAATTTTTACACGAGATAATTTGTTGTCTTACAGCATGGTGGTTATTGGAGCCTTTATCATGGCTGCTGGTTTTGTGCTGTTTATCAACCCATATCATATCGTACCGGGTGGCGTATATGGCATTGGGATAGTAGTCCATTACCTCACCAAAGGGTGGTTCGATGTATGGCCTGATGGCATTCCGGTGGGTCTGGTGGGCCTTAGTCTCGATATTCCTTTGATAATTATTGGAATGCGCCTGCTGGGCGCTCATTTTGGAGCAAAGACCGTGGTGGGGTCGCTGCTTATGTCGAATTTTATGATGATTTTAACGTGGTTTATCGGGGAAAACGATCCTTTGGGTCTGAGTAATGATGTCCTGTTGAGCTGCATTTTTGGAGGAGTTACGGTAGGTCTGGGGCTGGGCATCATTTTCAGAGCGAGAGCCACTAGTGGAGGAAGTGATATTGTGGCTATGATTATTGCAAAATATACTCGCCTACCTGTAGGCCAGTTGCTTATTGTTGTAGATTCTATCATTGTACTGGTTGGACTGGTAACCTTTGGCGATTGGCGTATTCCGCTTTATTCGTGGATAGTTATTTTCATTACGGGTCGTGTCATCGACGTCATTGTAGAGGGTTTGAGCTACGAAAAGTCAGTTTTTATTATATCCAATTATCCGGAGCTTATCCGCGACAAAATCATTCATGATCTTCACCGCGGAGGTACCTACATCGAAGGTACTGGTATGTATCAGGGTCAACCCCGCAAGGTCATTCATACGGTAATGTCGCGCAGAGAACTTTCTCTGCTTAAGGATTACATCCGGCAGGTAGATCCCGGTGCTTTTGTAACGGTGACCGATGCCAGTGAGATTTTGGGAGAAGGATTTAAGTCTTTGTCGGAAAAGGTAACAGGATAAAATCCCTGAGAAGCCATGTCATTCATCTCACACGAAAAGTTATTCAGTCGCAGATGGTTTGCTGCATACGGGCAGATTGTGGTCGGAGCGGCATTACTGGCTGCTGGTTATGTCTTGTTTATTACTCCCTATAAAGTGGTACCGGGTGGGGTTTATGGTATAAGCATCATTTTGCATCATTTATTGGGCACGCCTGTTGGGCTCACAGCCCTGGCGTTCAATATTCCTATTACCATTCTGGCTACTCGGATTTTAGGACCACGTTATGGGGTAAAAACCATTACGGGTTTTGTGCTTACGGCCATTTTCATCGACGGACTTACTTATATACTGGGAGGGGATCCTCTGGGAATTGGCTCAGAAGTGCTCATGTCTTCGATATATGGGGGAGTTTTTATCGGAGTCGGAGTGGGCCTGCTCTTCAGAGCCCGGGCTTCGTGCGGGGGCACTGATGTGGTTTCTATGATGTTATCGAAATATACAGGTCGGCCCGTCGGGCAGCTTATGATTACCGTAGACAGCCTGATTGTGCTCCTTGGTTTTGTGTTTTTCGGCGATTGGAAAATACCTCTTTACAGTATTGTGACCATTTTTGTCATAGGACAGGTGGTGGATATAGTGATGCAGGGTATCAGCTATAATAAATGCTTGCTGATTGTTTCCGACAAGCACGAAGAAATTGGTACACGCATTCTTCATCATCTCGAAAGAGGAGGCACCTACTTTAAAGCCAGAGGTTTATTTTCTGACAAAGAACGTCCGATGATTTTTACTGTTATGAGTCGTCGCGAAACGGCTATTCTTCAGGCTGCTATCAAAGATATTGACCCTAAGGCTTTTATAACGGTGATGGATGCCAGTGAAATTTTGGGCGAGGGGTTTCGTCCCCTGGCCGAGTCGGCCGATTAACCCACTAAAACATGAAATTTAGGTTGATGTAAAGCCCACTGGTACCATCACGGCGATCGGTAGCACGGCCATAATTTACCGCAACCACGAAATTCTGGTTCATGGCTATATAGAGCCCGCCGCCAAGCCCTAAGTGCAGGGCATCGTGGGCTTCGCCTTCATAATTGGGCCTTTCGCTTGCTGGTATTTTGGTGAAGTCAACCGGATAATCTTTTACAATTTTGCCCCCATCGGCAAAACCGCTCAGGGCAACGTAAAAGTTTTGCCGCCAGATGTATCTTTTAACAACTTTCCAGCGCAGTTCCATGTTTCCATAGGCCACTGCATCACCCACCACGCGATTAAGCAGGATACCACGCAGGGTTCGGCTTCCTCCCAGCCCGTCCACGGTTGTGGTTTTGGGAAATGAATTTACCATGTAGTTTTCCATGAACCAGGGAGTTTTACCTGCCAGGGTGCCCTGATAACCCAGACGTCCGGCAAAAGTAAGCCGGTCGCGTATGAGGGTGAAATACTGACGATGGATGATTACCCATTTGGTATATGAATCCAAATTAGGATCGATAGCAGGAGAGTAGGCCAGCAATACCTCACTCCAAATACCCCTGTTGGGATTTGCTTCATTATCGCGAGTGTCGTATATCAGGCCGGCTTTTAGGTTTATTATTCTGCCTCCCTCTTTTTCTTTTTCCGGAATTAAACCCCATTCCACATATTTTTCGTACAGACCGGGAACATTGGGTAAAATATCGTCGCCTTCAAGTCCTTTGTTAAGTTTGTCCAGGTTTACCTGTCCTATTTTTACATGGAAGAAAGCTAACCCTCCCATAATGCGTATTGGATATCCTTCAAGGGGCTTTTGCAAACCTGCATCCACGCGCAGCAACTGCCTTTCGAGTCTGTAAAACATGCGGGTTTTGTATTCAGGGTCGTTCGGGTCTTCCCAGGCAGAATTGTATTTGGCTTTAAAACCATTAAAACCATAGAAATCGAGCGCCTGCTGGGTTAAAAAACTTATATCAGTCGTTATACGAAGATTCCAGGGAAGAAGATATTTGCTGTCGAAAAACAGCTGGTTAATGCCCCCACCTTTGGTGGTGCGGCTCCATTCGGTGTAAAACGAATACCGGTAATCAGGATAAAGCGTTCCATCTCCGTAATTGAAAATATTGGCCAGAACTCCGTACTGAAATCCAATGTCGGTATTAAAAGTAATCGCAGGTAGCGCTCCAAGATTCCATCCCTGCTTGGGTTTTTCAGTGATGGTATCTTTTGTGATGGTTTTATCCTGAGCTTGCACGCTCAAAGAGGTAATAAATACGCAGGTCAGTAATATGAAATGATTTGAGAGTTTCATAGGAAGAAAATACGTTCTAAATAGCAAACATACGAAATGAATCCTTAGTATGCTAGGGTTAAAGTCTGGGGCCTGGTCTAATTTTTGTAACTTTGTGGTCTCATTTTTATTTAGAAATCATGAAAAGAACTTTTTCAGTCATCCTTTTGTGCTTTTTAATGGCTCACTTCGATTCCAGCGCACAGGAAACCCAGCCCGGGGCCTTTCGTAAATTTTCGATAGGCTTCGATATTTTCAAGGATTTTTGGGTAAAACAGCCTGATGTGGTCGATGCCAAATGGTATAGCCGAGGCGCCAATATAAATGTCTTAGTCAATAACCAGATGGGCGAGAGCCTGTTCGACTTTTCGTATGGTTTCAGTATTGGCTCACACAACCTGTTTACCGATGCCTGGATAAAAGATGTGAATAAAGTGAGCGTTTTTCAGAAAATACCTGATACCTTGCATCATACTAAATACAAGATTAATCTTACCTATTTCGATTTCCCGCTTGAATTTAAATATCGGGCTAAAAGTAATTGGCGTTACTATGCGGGTATTAAGTTGGGTTTTCTAATTAACCACAAGTCGAAGTATTCAGGGCTTGACCCCGAGACCTATGCATATCATGTGACAATAAAAAGGGATGATGTAAGGTATGTAAATTTTTGGCGCTATGTGGTGTACGCCAGAATTGGATATAAATGGTTTAATGTTTTCGGTCAATACACCCTCAATCCAACCTGGAAGGACCAGCAAGGACCTGAGATGTATCCGGTATCGGCAGGCATCAGTATTATGCCCTTCTAAATTACTGTGAATTTTAGCGAAAAGCCTATAATTAATAAACCCAACAGCAGCCCGGCAACTACCTGATCCGGGCTGTGTGCTTTCCTCTCGATGCGTGCCCATCCAAGCAAAATAGCCAGAATTACCATACATACAGCGGGCAAAAACATGGGCTTATTATCAGTGAGATAACCCAAGGTTAGTATGGCTAAAAATCCTCCCAGGGATGCCATATGAATGCTGATTTTCCACCAGAGAGTGATAATCCATGCAATAAAAACTAACGCCGCCGAACCCAATGCCAATACAATAAGAAGGCTACCCGATTGCATTTGTTGAAAAAACCATGCTAAAGCCAGGTTTGAAGCCATAGCCCCCAGCAAAGGATATTTTCGATCGCGGCGGTCATTGAGGGTGACCGATTGTATCACGCCAAGGTATTTAAGGGAAATGAGAAATAGCACTGGCATTAGGGTTGTAAACAGGACCATTGGGCCTAAAATCGGGGAGAGGCTTTCTGAAGTTATACGGATTTTGAGTCCCTGCAAAGGTAAGTACCAGATGATGAGCACGGTATATACTGGCATGAGTAAGGGATGCAAGAGGGTACTCAAAAACCTAGCCCAAAAGTCTTTCATTGGCGATGGGGAGTTAGAGTTCTTTGCGAAGACGGGCTACAGGAATTCCCAATTGTTCGCGATATTTGGCCACTGTTCGGCGGGCAATAATATATCCTTTCTCTTTGAGTAGGTCCATCAACTCTTCATCTGTCAACGGATTTTTCTTGTCTTCGTTTTCAATCAGGCTTTCCAGTATCTTTTTTACCTCCCGGGTCGATACCTCTTCTCCCTCATTGTTTTGCAACGATTCAGAGAAGAAGTATTTCAATAGATAAGTGCCATAAGGGGTTTGCACATATTTACTGTTAGCTACTCTCGACACGGTGGAAATATCAAGCCCCACTTTTTCTGCAATGTCTTTCAATATCATTGGCTTGAGCCGGGTTTCGTCACCTGACAGGAAAAACTCGCGTTGATGCTCCATGATGGCTTTCATCACAACATATAAAGTGTTTTGCCGCTGCCTCAGTGCATCGATAAACCACCGGGCAGAATCCACCTTCTGCTTGATAAATGCCACTGCTTCCCGCTGAGCCTGGTTTGTTTTGCGGGCCCGTGCCTCAGAAAATGACTCCAGCATCTCCATATATTCTTTGTTTACTCGCAACTCGGGCATATTGCGGGAGTTGAGCAACAGTTCGAGTTCGCCGTCGTTGTTGTAAACAAAGAAATCGGGCACAATGTATTGGTTTTCCCTTGATGTTTCAGCCAATGAACCACCCGGTTTGGGATTGAGTTTCAGAATCTCATCAATAGCTGCTTTCAGTTTTTCTTCTGTTGTGTGGGCTTTTTTAAGGATTTTGTGATAATGTTTTTTTGAAAATTCATCGAAACAGCGTTCGAGGATATAAATGGCTAGCTTTATGCTTTCTGTTTCTGGTTTGCGCCGAAGCTGAATAAGCAAGCACTCACGCAAGGTTCGTGCTCCAACACCGGGTGGATCGAGATCCTGGATAATGCTCAGAATCTCTTCCAACTCTTTGACATTGGTTTCTATGTTTTGCAGGAATACCAATTCGTCTACCATGGCTTCCAGGTCGCGGGTTAGATAGCCCGAGTCGTCGAGGTTGCCAACGATGTGTGTGGCTATTTTGAGTTTGCGAGGGTCGGTAATTCGCAACCCCAGCTGCTGAATGAGATTTTCGTGGAAAGTGGTGGAAGCCACAAACGGTATTTCCTTTTCTTCGTCATCAGGGCTGGTATTATTCACCTGGTAGCGGTACGAGTCGAGGTCGTCGTCGCTCATGTAATCTTCCATGTCGAACTCGTCAGCCTGATCGAAGGTGGGCTCGTCGTCGCCATAGCCTTCTTCTGCTGATTCTTCGTCTCCTGTAGAAGTACTATCTGAAGTATCGTAGTCCACTTCTTCACCCTGAGAATAATCTTCATCCATGCCATCAGTAACTTCCTCGAGGGCAGGGTTTTCTTCAATTTCCTGTTTGATGCGTTGTTCAAGCGCGAGAGTAGGCACCTGCAGCAGTTTCATGAGCAGAATCTGCTGCGGGGAGAGTTTCTGAAGCAGTTTTTGTTGTAGCTTCTGATTGAGCATAAAAGAAGGTTAATGTTTAATAAAAAGGATAGCACATGTTCATCGGCTGATGCACATGGTTAATCCTGACTGAACAAAGGTAAAAAAAAATAGGCACAATAATTGTTAAGAAAACTTAAAGGCTGCCCTGTTCAGAGCAGCCTTTCTTAATTATTGTATTAAGTTATTAAAAATCAGCATTTTGTGGTGTCCTGGGGAAAGGAATCACGTCGCGGATGTTGGTCATTCCGGTAACAAAAAGAACGAGACGTTCGAATCCCAGGCCAAATCCGGCATGGGGAACGGTACCAAACCGGCGGGTGTCGAGATACCACCAGAGGGTTTCTTCCTTCATATTCAATTCTTTAATACGTTGGTAAAGAGCATCATAGTTTTCTTCTCTTTGTGAACCCCCGATGATTTCTCCGATGCGGGGGAAAAGCACATCCATGGCTCTTACCGTTTTCCCGTCGGGGTTTTGCTTCATATAGAAAGCCTTGATTTCTTTGGGGTAATCCGTGAGAATGACCGGGCGTTTGAAATGTTTTTCCACCAGATAGCGTTCGTGTTCGGCCTGCAGGTCGCAACCCCAGTTGACCGGAAATTCAAATTTATGTCCACTTTCCTGTAAAATACGAATAGCTTCCGTATAGGTAAGCCGGATGAATTCGGAATTTACTACCTCCTGAAGCCGTTGTATTAGTTCCTTGTCGTA
This sequence comes from Bacteroidales bacterium, assembly GCA_049969475.1. Lineage (GTDB taxonomy): Bacteria > Bacteroidota > Bacteroidia > Bacteroidales > TTA-H9 > UBA2030. Next base: position 205,461 of record JBMFOU010000001.1, read on the forward strand.
CATATCGTTGAGGAAACGCAGGTCATCTGGGCAATGCTCAAGGGCGTAACCGATCAAATATTTCAGAAACTCTTCTGCGAGGTCCATGTCGTCGTGGATATCGTAGAAGGCCATTTCGGGCTCAATCATCCAGAATTCAGCTAGATGACGGGGAGTATTTGAATTTTCGGCCCTAAAAGTGGGTCCAAAGGTGTAGACCAGCGAAAGCGCCAGGGCTCCCAATTCAGCTTCCAATTGGCCTGATACCGTTAGGTTGGTTTCGCGGCCAAAAAAGTCCTGCGAAAAGTCTACACTGCCATCGGGTAGGCGGGGAGGGTTGTTCAGGTCGAGTGTGGTAACCCTGAACATGGCACCTGCACCCTCGGCATCGGAGGCAGTAATGATGGGGGTGTGTAGATAAACAAAACCCCGGTCGTTAAAAAATTTATGGATAGCGAAAGCCAGCGCGTGCCTTACACGTAACACTGCGCCAAATGTATTGGTGCGCGGACGCAGATGGGCGATGCTGCGCAGGAATTCGAGGCTGTGTCCTTTCTTTTGGAGGGGATAAGTTTCGGGATGGGCTTCTCCCAATATTTCTATTTCGCGGGCCTGAATTTCTACGGGCTGTCCTTGTGCCGGCGATTCCACCAGCAAACCAGTTACCCTGATGGCAGCACCCGTTGTTATTTTCTTAATAAGTTCTTCATCAAACTGCTGCAAATCGGCAACAATCTGAATGTGATGGATAATCGAACCATCGTTGAGGGCAATAAAGGCTACGTTCTTGTTGCCCCTTCGGGTTCTTACCCAGCCCATCACGGTAACTTCACGGCCTATTTCGCCGTTGCGCAGAAGGTCTATGATTTTCGTTCTTTTCATGGTTTCGATGCGGTTTGCGAAACAAAGCGCAAAAGTACGGCAAAACTTATTTTTATGAGAAGAAGGTCGCCAAAGAGGATGTTTTTCTCTGAAGTATGGAGAAGCACATGCAACGAGGTGTTAATTGTGCATGCTTAGGCCTTGTTTTTCAAAAAAACTGGGCTGCCTTCATGAAAATCGGCAGCCCGTAATGAGGATCTTTATCATTGGCGTTTAGAAGAGTCAGGGTGGAGTTTGAGGCGTTTTTTAAACCTGTCTGCTTGTTAAAGGTGAATTAAACATCGATGTTGGCATATTTGGCATTGCGTTCAATGAATTCTCGGCGGGGAGCCACGTCATCGCCCATAAGCATAGAGAAGATACGGTCGGCTTCGGTTCCATTTTCGATGGTTACCTGACGAAGGGTTCGGCGGGCCGGATCCATAGTGGTTGCCCACAATTGCTCGGCATTCATTTCGCCTAACCCTTTGTACCGCTGCACGTGGATGCCTTTTTCGGTTCCATCGGCCGACAGCTCTGCTACAATGGCTGCCCGCTCTTCTTCAGTCCAGCAATACCGTTCGATATTTCCTTTTTTTACGAGGTAGAGAGGAGGGGTAGCTATATAGACGTAACCATTTTCAATAAGCTCTTTCATATAACGGAAGAAAAAGGTAAGAATAAGGGTGGCAATATGGCTTCCGTCTACATCGGCATCGGTCATGATAATGATTTTATGGTAGCGAAGCTTTTCAAGATTTAGGGCTTTACTATCGTCTTCAGTACCTATCGAAACGCCAAGAGCGGTGAATATATTTTTAATTTCTTCGTTTTCAAAGATTTTGTGCTGCATGGCCTTTTCTACGTTCAGGATTTTACCCCTGAGGGGAAGTATGGCCTGGAAGCGACGGTCGCGGCCTTGTTTGGCAGTGCCACCAGCTGAATCGCCCTCTACCAGGAAAAGCTCAGCCTGGGCTGGATCGCGCTCAGAGCAATCGGCCAGTTTGCCAGGTAAGCCCGAGCCCGACAATATGTTTTTGCGCTGTACCAGCTCGCGGGCTTTGCGAGCGGCATGACGGGCCGTAGCCGCCAGGATCACTTTGTTTACAATAGTCCTGGCTTCTTTGGGGTGTTCTTCAAGATAATTATTGAGTGCCTCCGAAACCAGTTGATCCACCACACCCATCACCTCATTGTTGCCCAATTTGGTTTTAGTTTGACCTTCGAACTGAGGCTCGGCAACTTTAACCGAGATGATGGCAGTGAGACCTTCTCTGAAGTCGTCACCAGAAATATCGAATTTAAGGTTCTTAAGCATACCCGAGCGTTCGGCATATGCCTTGAGTGTGCGGGTGAGTCCCCTGCGGAAACCGGCCAGGTGTGTGCCTCCCTCGTGTGTATTGATGTTGTTTACATACGAATGTACATTTTCCGCAAACGAGGTATTGTATTGCATGGCAATTTCCATGGGTACCCCGTTGCGTTCCCCTTCCATGTATATGGGTTCGGGCATCAATTTCTCTCGGTTTTCGTCGAGATAGTTTATGAAGTCGATCAACCCTTTTTCGGAGTAATAGCTGTAACTCAGGTGCTTTCCGTTTTCTTCCACCCTTTCGTCGGTAATTACGAGAGTAATTCCCTTGTTAAGAAAGGCTAATTCGCGCAGGCGCGAGGAAAGGGTATCAAAATCATAAACAGTCACCATGAAAATAGTAGGATCGGGCTTAAAATGAACAATAGTGCCTGTGGCGTTGCTTTCTCCTATTACTTTAACCGGTTCCAGGGGTTTGCCATACTTATATTCCTGGTACCATATTTTCCCGTCGCGAAAGACCTTCACCCATAGCTGCTCAGAAAGGGCATTCACACACGAGACACCAACCCCATGCAGACCTCCAGAAACCTTGTAGGAACCTTTGTCGAATTTTCCGCCAGCGTGGAGTACCGTCATCACCACTTCCAGTGCACTTCTTTTTTCTTTTTCGTGAATATCTACGGGTATGCCGCGGCCGTTATCTTTAACCGTGATGGAATTATCCTTGTGTATAGTAACTTCTATGTAATTGGCAAAGCCTGCCAGCGCTTCATCTATGGAGTTATCTACTACCTCATAAACCAGATGATGCAAGCCGCGAACATTCACGTCGCCAATATACATGGCCGGACGTTTTCTCACTGCCTCCAAGCCTTCAAGCACCTGAATGTTATCGGCAGTATAGGTCTCGACTGCTATCTGCATTTTTTCTTCGTCGCTCATAATCAAGTAATTGTAATACTGTAAATTGTATTTGCAAAGGTAGGAATTTTCCTCCTTACCCAGTAGAAAAATTATGGGGAAAACCTTTGTTTAATAAAACTCATAAATTCTTGATATTTAATTTTTTATTTCGGATTGACCAGGTTGCCTGAAGAATAAACCTTTGCAATTCCTATCGTTCATTTCTTTGAAGAAATCACTATACATTTGCCTTTTAGGCTTTAAGCTCATTAGACATTAAATTTTCTTATTTTTTCTAAAAACCTAAACTTATGAAATTCAGGTATTTACTAATTTTTTGGGCCATGTTTACCCTGGGCAACCTGTTGGCACAGGTTACCTATCAACCGGAAGCAGCCATACCTGTGGATCCGGAAGTAAAAATCGGCCGGCTAAGCAACGGCTTAACCTATTATATCCAGAGAAATGCTCAGCCCAAAGAGAGAGCTGAGTTTTACCTTGTCCTGAATGCAGGGGCCATCCAGGAAGACCCTGATCAGAACGGCCTGGCGCATTTTTGCGAACATATGGCTTTCAATGGCACCGAACATTTTAAAAAGCATCAAATAATCAATTATTTGCAGTCAATAGGAATGAAATTCGGCCCTGAGATCAATGCATTTACCAGCCACGATGTTACAGCCTACATGTTGCAAAAGGTGCCGGTAAATCCTTCCTCTAACATAGATTCTGCCCTTCTTATTCTTTTCGACTGGGCCGGAAAGGTGAGTTACGAGCCCGAAGAAATTGATGCTGAGCGAGGAGTTATTCATGAAGAATGGCGTACAGGCCGCGGAGCCATGGAACGCCTTAACAAAAAAATGAATAAGGTGGTGCTGCAGGGCTCCAAATATGCCGAACATGATGTAATTGGAGATATTAATATTATTGACCATTTCCCGCATGAAGCCTTAACCCGCTTCTATAAAGACTGGTACCGACCCGACTTACAGGCTGTGATTGCTGTCGGCGATTTTGATCCTCAGCAGATTGAGAGTAAAATTCAGACACTTTTTAGTCAATTGCAGAATCCAAAACAACAGCGGGAACGAAAAACCGAGCCTGTGCCTGATCACGAGAATACCCTGGTAAGTATCGAAACCGACAAGGAAGCACAATATACCATGGTACAGGTTATTTATAAGCACGAACCTACCTCTGAACGCAATCAGCGTTATCTGCGTGAGCAGTTGAAGACTGAACTTTTTAATCAGATGATGAATGCCCGTTTTGCTGAAATACAGCGTCAGGCCAATCCGCCTTTTGTCTATGGTTATAATGCCTATGGAAGTTTGGTAAAGTCGAAAGACGCCTACCGTTCGTTGGCCATTGCCAAAGCTGGTGAAAGCATGAGGGCCCTCGAAGCTCTGCTACGTGAAAACGAACGCCTCCTGCGTCATGGATTTACCCCCGGCGAATTGGAACGCGCCAAACAGGATATTCTGAAAGGATATGAAAATCAATTCAAAGAAAAGAACAAGCGGAAATCGGACCAACTGGTGTGGAGCTATTTTGGCCATTTCCTGAACCAGGATCCCATACCCGGGCCCGAGTTTATGTATCAGTTTGCCCTCGCTGTGCTGCCGGGTATCACTTTGGCCGAAATGAACGAATTGCCTGCACGTTGGATTACGGATCGTAATCGTGTGCTGGCCATTGGGGGTCCTGAAAAGGAAGGGTTAACCTATCCCTCCCGCGAGGAAATTCTTGCTTTACTCGGTAAAATTGAAAAAGAACCCGTTGAACCTTATCACGATAACGTAGCCAACAAACCGCTTATCGAAAAGCTCCCGGCTGCAGGCAAGGTGGTTAAATCTGAAAATATTGCTTCTCTGGATGTTACCATCTGGACGCTCTCCAACGGAGCCCGGGTGGTATTAAAACCCACCGAATTCCGGGATGATGAAATACTTTTTGCAGCCACCAGCCCGGGAGGTTCCTCTCTTTACAACCTCGAAGAATATCTTTCAGCTCAGTATGCTGCTGCGGTGATCGGGGAAAGTGGTCTGGGCGATTTCGACCCCACGCAACTCGAGAAAGCGCTGAGTGGCAAAATGGTAGAGATTAATCCCAATATCCGCGATCTGCAGGAAGGATTGAGTGGTAGCTCCTCACGTAAAGATCTGGAAACATTGCTTCAGCTAACCCATCTTTACTTCACCAAAACCCGCTTCGACGAAAATACTTATAGTGCCTTCCTAAGCCGCATGAAGGGTATTTTGGAAAATGCAAGCCTCAACCCCTCAAATGCTTTCCGTGATACCATCAATGTGGTACTTGCCAATTACAGCCCCTATCGTAAACCCATGACTGTAAGTCGGCTGAATGAACTCAGAGCCGACTTGATGAAAAAGATTTTCGACGAACGCTTTGCCGATGCCGATGGATTTACCTTTTTCTTTGTTGGGGCATTCAAGCCCGAAGAACTACAACCATGGGTAGAAAAATACCTGGGTTCGCTGCCCCAGAGGGAAAAAGCTGAAACCTGGCGCGACCTGGGAATAACACCACCTAAGGGTGTTGTTAAGAAATCGGTGGTGCGCGATATGGAAGACCCCAAGGCTACCGTTTTTGTGGCCCTGGCGGGTGAATTCGACTACCAACCTGCCGAACGCGTCATAATGCAAGCCATTAGTGATATCCTCAGTTTTCGCTACGTGGAAACTATTCGTGAGGAAGAAGGAGGAACGTACGGAGCTGCTGTTAGGTTGCAAACTACTAAATTCCCCAAAGCCAATTATGTGCTTTCCATTCAGTTTGACTGCGACCCCGAAAATGCCGAACGTCTCACCCAGATTGTACTCCGTGAAATTGAGGTACTTCGCACAAAAGGCCCAACCGAGGAGCAAGTGCGTAATTTTAAGGAAAATAAGTTGAAAACCTGGAAGGAAAGTCTGCAGGAAAACAATTTCTGGCTTAGCCAACTTCTGAATGCAGAAAACAATCAGGAACCCTACGAAAGTTTTCTTTCATACCCTGACCTGGTGAATGCCGTTACTCCTGATAAGGTAAAGGAGGTCGTCTCGCGATACTTTAAAGGAGATAATTTGGTGATTCTTACCCTATTGCCCTCCGATCTCAGCAAATCGGTAAAAAATCCCGGCTTGAAATAAAAGTTATCCCCTAAAATCGGGTGCTTGCCTTCCGTGTATTGAGCAGATTTTTTATCTGATATCAACTCAAGCCAAGACTGAAGGCTGAAGGTTGTATCCTGATAAAGGCTGCAAAGAGCCGGGAGGCAACTTTTTCATAAAATGATCGGAGTTTTGTATCTAGGTTACATAATTGTTATCGTGTGTATATTTATTACCTTTGACCCAAAGCGTCTCCATTCATGAAATCGCGATTGATTCTATGGGTTTTGTTGGCGTTTTCTACGGCCTTGAGTGTATATGCCATTTTCATCAAGCCCGAAAAATTTGACATAAGGGGCATGGCTGCTCATTTAGTGGCTCAACCAGGCACAAAAGGCACACTGGCTGATGCCCTTCTGAAAAAGGGAAATTCTTTTTTGATTTTTGATTCAGAAAATCAGTTGTTCCTTTCCTTAACAGGCCAGCCCTATCAAGGACTGGCGCTTTTCTATACCAGAAATAAAAAGCTAAAAGCCTGGATGCATTTTTCAGAGGGAATACCTAGCGGACAAGCCATGGTTTATTTTAATAATGGTCGTGCGAAAGAGATCAGCACGTATGTAAAAGGGATTAAAGAAGGACTCTATAAACGTTATAATAGATATGGACAACTACTTCTGGAAGGCACTTTCCATAATAACCTGATGGATGGAGAATGGAAGCTTTATTTCCCCGATGGTTCGGTAAGATACAAAGCCCTTTATAGTCAGGGTATCCTTCGGGAGGAGTGGTTTGGGCAATTTTCTGGCTATGCCAGCATTCCCTGGGATGCTGGGGAATGATTCATATAACCTTGATTATTAACAAAAAAACAGGCTACCGAAGTAGCCTGCCCTTCATCACTAACCAAAATCCAATGAATGTTAACCAAAACCAATTAAATGATATCAATAATTGTGCCAAAAAATCAATTTGAGAAAATTTTTAAAAGTCGTGGATTACTCAGGGATGCCCTTCAGAAAATTCTGGGGCAGAATAATCGGGTTCTTCCCTTGTATTCTATTTTGAAATAGTAGGTTTTCAAAACGGGAAAAACCTCTTTTAAGCGGGGAATAGTTAGTATGATTTAATGTTTAAAGGTTGACTTCCAGCTTAAGTCGTTCTATGAAAGCGGCCACTTCGGGCCAGGATTGAACGATTTGCTGTAATTTTTCTTTGGGCGTAAAGGCCTTGACAGTAACTTCTTCCTCTTTGATAACGATATTCATAGAAAGCCTTCCTGTACCCAGCTGGTCGCGAAGAAAAGAGAGAATCCGTGGGCGGTTGTCGAACAGGTCCTTCTCCATAAGGGAATGAATGACTTCAAATTCAATAGTGCTATCGTCTACTTTGCGAATATTGGCTAAGTTAAGGGCCAGTGCCAGATTTTTATCTTCTGCGCTTAGGTGTTCAAGAAAGAGGCGCCATGCACGTTTTAAAGATTCTTCGTCAAAAAATATATTCGCAGGCTCTGCTTCCTCATCTTTTTCATTATCGGCCGATTCGCTGGTTTTGCTATTATTTGATTCGCTAGATTCTGTGGAGGTTTTACCCAAATTTTTAATATTACCGGTTTTAAGGCCAAAGGCCGACCGACCTCCGTTGGACTGCATGGAAGAGGCTGGTGTATTTGTCTGTGGAGCCTGGCGGCTTGGCTGAGTATCGGTGGATGTTGGGGGAGGAGGAGTTGTGGAAGGGGTCGCAGGCTTTTTGTAAGCAGGAGCACTCTCGGTAGCCTGGGTGGTGGCTTGTGGGCGCGCGACCGTTTCTTCATTGCCAGGATTGCGAATGAGTTGGCATATTTTAATAAGTGTTAGTTCAACCAGCATGCGCCGGTTGTTGCTATTACGGTAGTTAATGTCGCACTGATTCATGAGGTCGAGCGCTAAAACCAGGAAGGCAAGAGGAGCCCGGGCTGCTTGCTGACGGTAGAGTTCCTTAACCTGTTCTGAAGCCTCGATAAGCCTTTCGGTTCCAGGGTTTTTACACATCCAAAGTGTGCGGAAATGGATCGCCAGTCCGTTGATAAATGCCTGACCGTCGAAGCCTCGAGCTATTACTTCATCGAGTAAAAGCACCGATTCAAACATGTTACCGGCCAGCAAAAGGTTGGTGAGTTTAAAATAATCTTCGTAACTCAGCACATTGAGGCTTTCGGCTACCCTTGCATAGGTAAGGTTGCCGCCGGCATAAGTTGCCAGCTGGTCGAATATGGATAAAGCATCGCGCAATGCCCCGTCGGCCTTCTCGGCAATCACATGAAGGGCCTCTTCCTCTGTCTCAATCCCTTCGTGCTGAGCAACATATTTCAATTGCCGAACAATATCCTGGATGGAAATTCTTTTGAAATCATAGACCTGGCATCGCGAGAGAATGGTAGGCATGATCTTATGCTTCTCGGTGGTGGCCAGGATAAACTTGACATACGAGGGAGGCTCTTCAAGGGTTTTAAGGAAAGCATTGAATGCACTGGTTGATAGCATGTGCACTTCGTCGATGATGTACACCTTATACTTTCCCTGTTGCGGCATTACCCTGATTTTATCAATCAGGTTGCGGATGTCGTCCACGGAATTGTTGGAAGCTGCATCGAGTTCAAATACGTTGAGGGAAGCATTGTTATTGAAGGCTATACACGACGGGCATTCATTACAGGGTTCAAAATCAGCCGTAATGTTGTCGCAGTTTATTACTTTGGCAAGCAGACGTGCGGTGGTGGTTTTGCCAACACCTCGGGGACCTGTAAACAAAAAAGCCTGTGCTAATTGCTGGTTGCGAAGGGCATTTTTCAGCGTTTTGATGATATGGTCTTGACCTATAACCAAATCGAAGGTCCCGGGCCGGTATTTACGGGCCGAAACAATGAAAGTGCCTGAATCCCTGGTTGGTTTCTCCATGCTATCAACCCAATTTTTCAAGGTTCAAACTTAGCTCTTTTTCGTGTACCCTACGACCCTCTTCGTTTATGCCTTGCAATAACTTCTTAATTTTGCGCTTACACCGGCCCTAACTTTTGCCTCAGTCCATGATTCTTATTCTTGTCCCCCGTATCACACCCCGCATCAGGTACACCTTCGATTACCTGCTCAATACTTTATATGGGCTACAACCAGTATACACTATATCGCAGGAAGAATTTTTGGCCTTTGATGGACCTCGTTTGGTCTATGGAGATCACCCTTTGGAGGGCGAACTGTTTTTCGCCTCTGCCGGTTTGCTCTTAAAAAGAACGCGAGAAAAATTAGAACCTATGCCACAGGGTGCCACTTATCTGTTCCCCGTGGCCCATCCCTCCTCCGCCCTGCCTTTCGATCCATTCTCAGCAGCATTTTACATGTTGAGCCGCTACGAAGAATATTTGCCTTTCTCACCCGATCAGCACGGGCGTTTCCCTGCGACCCAAAGCCTGGCATATCAAAAGGTTTTTTTGCATAAAGCTGTTGTGAATGAATGGGCCCAATGGATTACCGAAAAACTACTGAAGAAATACCCTGGACTGAAATTGCGTCGCCCTTCCTATCGTTTTCAGCCTACCATCGATATTGACTCGGCCTACAGTTACCGTTTTAAAGGAATAGTGAGGACTCTGGGTGGTTTTGCCCGAGACATTGTTCACAAACAGTGGCAGGAGGTAAAACTCAGGTGGAAGGTGATTTTCGGAGATGCACGCGATCCTTTCGATGGTTTTGATGATTTTAAGCAAATTCACCAGCAGGTAGGCATCGAGCCCATCTATTTTGTGCTGTTTGCCGCCTATGGAACATACGACAAAAACCTACCCATAAATCATCTAGGTTTTATTGAACTTTTGCGCCGATTGGCTGATGAGGCCATGATCGGCCTCCATCCTTCGTATTATACAGCCAACGATGGGGTTAGACTGATGCGCGAATTGGAAGCTCTCCAAACGGCACTCAATATGGAAATAACCCGTAGTCGTCAGCATTTTTTGCGGCTGAACTTGCCTCAGACTTACCGAAACCTCATTCATGTGGGCATCAAAGAAGATTATACCATGGGCTTTGCCGATCAACCTGGTTTCAGAGCCGGAACGTGTACGCCTTTCCCCTTTTACGACCTCGAACTGGACGCCCCTACTGAGCTCATGCTCTATCCTATCACCTTCATGGATGGAACCTTTCGCGATTACCTTAAACTTAAACCCGAAGAAGCCGAGACCTTAATTCAACAATTAGTTGCTGAAGTAAAGAAATACGAAGGTGTTTTTATTCCGCTCTGGCATAACGAAACCCAGGGTGGAATGGGGCGATGGGCCGGCTGGCCTGAACTTTACCGAAAGATTGTAGCGTGGGGCGCCAAATAATGAATTAACATGTTGCAGACATTTCTTATAAAAGGCAGATTTAGAAAAGGTTTTGCTGTAATTTTTGCTCTGTTACTCACTCGAGCCCGGGCTTTTTTCGATCCTCCTTCTGTACCCGACTTTAGTTCTTTCCCTTTTCAGCAATGGCTTTTGGGTCCTGTACTAAAACTGCCCTATACGGCTTTTGGGTTAAATTTTCTCCTTGTGGCTGGACTAGCCTTGGGGTTCAACTATGCCCTCCGTTATTATAGGTATGTACCTTTTCGTAGCTATACCGGTGCAATTATATTTATCCTTCTCTTTAGTCACGCCCCCTGGCTCCTGACCCTCCATCCTCTTATGCTGCCGGTTTTGTTTCTTTCGATAAGCCTGGTCTTTTCTCTTAGGATGTCGAATACCCGCGATAACTATATCCAAATTTACTGGGCGGCTTTCTTTGTCGGATTAGCTACTTTGAGTTATCCGCTGACGGCTGCTTTTGTATTATACATTATCCTCGCAATAGCTGTAAATGCTATAGTGCGATGGCGTGAATTGCTGGTAGTATTTATCGGATTTTTCAATCCGATCATTCTTACATTGGGAATTCTTTTTTTATTGGATTATCCGCTGCCCAAAATATGGGAAAGGTTTGAAGTCGAATTGCATGCTCCGCAATTTATCCATCTTCCTCTGCTAGAGTGGATCTTCACGGGTTTGGCCACCCTATTATCCTTGTATGTGTTTTTCAGTGTGGCCGGTTTGGCCGGAAAAAAATCCCTTTCGTTCAGAAAATATACCTGGCTGCATATATGGTTTTTGATTGTGGGGCTCCTCTCTTCTGTTTTTGCAGGACCTCATTTTATCTTCTATCTCGCTTTGCTCAGCATCCCGGTGAGTAGCTTCCTGGCCGTTTATTTCAGTGAAGAAGGCAGATCTTTCAAAAGCGAAGTGATTGTTTTGATTTTGTTAGTATTAGCTATTATTCAAAATAATTTTACGGGATGAGCCGGAGTAGCCTGCTATTGAGGTATAGGTCAGCGTTTGAGGCCGGATGTGATGAAGCCGGAAGGGGTTCCCTGATTGGGCCTGTTTTTGCTGCTGCAGTCATCCTCCCTGACGATTTTCCTGCCCATGTATTGGATGACTCCAAAAAGCTAAGCCCAAGGCAGCGTGAAGAAGCCCGGCAGTTGATCGAGAAATATGCCATAGCATGGGCCATTGGAAGGGCTGAACAGGATGAGATTGATCGCTTAAATATCCTCCATGCAAGCATTATGGCCATGCATCGAGCCCTTGCACAACTCAAGCCCCCTCCTGACCTCATTTTGGTAGATGGCAACCGGTTTAAAACCTTTGGCTCTACACCTCACGAATGCATTGTGATGGGCGACAGCCGGCTAGGCTGCATTGCTGCAGCATCAATTTTAGCCAAAACTCACCGTGATGAATTCATTCTCGAGCTCCATGAGGCTTACCCGCATTATGGGTGGGACAGAAATAAGGGTTATGCTACCCCTTCCCACATCCAAGCTATCAGGCAGTGGGGTTATTCGCCTTTTCACAGAAAATCTTTTCATTTGAATCTACAATTAAGTTTGTTCTGAGGGTTACGCCTTTAGATAATTGCCGCAAATCCTGTAATTTTGCGCCCCAATCGGCTCCGGTTTTTTTTAGAATATTCAAACCGCTCTTCCCAGGCATTTCATGAAGGTTTTTAAGCATCGTATCTGGATAGTTATCGGGGTAGTGCTGTTAAGTTTCATAGCTTTCAGCACCTATAATTATGTACTGATAACACCGGCTGTTCCTGTTGATGCAGTACCCGACAATGCTGGTTTGGTGCTTTATACAGGCAAACCCCTTAAAATATGGCAGAAGCTTAAAGATGATAACAATGTTTGGGAATCGCTCCGCAAAAACCCTGAGTTTGGGCATTTAGACCAGGCCATCAACGCAATCGATTCCATCCTTAGTCGGCACATTGATCCAGAGGATTTCTTCAGCAACCGAAACATTACCATTTCATTACACCACCTTCCAGGTGGAAAAAAGGATTTTCTTTTTGTTTCGGAAACTACACCCGTGGTAGAAAACCTTATTGTTTCGCGTTTGTTGGGCAATATAAAGGGAAAAGGAGCCGAAGTTCCTGCCGAATTGAAGAAATATCGCAAAATACGGATTTCCAGGCCTGTTCCTGATGGCGCCTTGTTATACTATACCTTTCGCCGAGGGCTATTCATGGCAACTTATTCCCCTGAATTGTTGGGTATGGCCATAGATAAGCTCTATGCCAAAGCAGGTACCAATCCCCTGAGCGACTTGAAAGCAGCCCTGAGCAAAGCGGGTCCATCCAACGATGCCACTCTTTTGGTCAATTTCAATCAATTGCCCGATCTGGTAATGGGTTTCTCGGCTCCGGGATTTACGCCTGGCTTTACTCGTGTGCGCTATTTTGCCCGTTATGCGGTATTCGATGTTTATTTTCAGAAACAAAAAATTCAGCTTAGCGGATATACCCTGGCCGGTGCTACTGATTTTCTTCGTTTGTTTAAAAATCAGGAAGCCATGCAGCCCTCAGCTCTTAACCTGCTCCCTGATGCTTCTGTGAGTTTTATCTATCTATCGTTCAGCGATTTTTCTTCTTTTGTGGGCTCATATAATAATTATCTGGCCAAAATAAGAGGAGGAGATCCAGCACGCATGCTCTCGGTTTCCATCATGGAAAACTTAAAAGAAGTCGGCCTTTCTGAGATTGCTGTAGCTTTGGTAAATGCTGAGCATGACCGCCCGGTGGACAATACCCTCGTAGTAGTTAAAAGTTCTGCTCCGGGGCGGCTCAGCGCCATGCTTAACGAAACACTTGCTTCCGGTAATGACCAGCAGACATTTACCCTCAACCAGCGGGTTTACCGCATGGTAGATTTTAAACGGATTTTTGGCCCCTTTCTCTATAATGTTTTCCCCGAGTTTGACAAGGCATGCTACATAAACCTCGATGATTATTTTCTTTTCGCAAGCACTCCGGAAATCCTTCAGCAATATGTAACTACCTATCTGGCTGGCAAAACTCTTCCCCGCAAACCTTCTTTCAGAGCCTTGATGCAGATGACTGAAAGCCGGAGTAACATCTGGATTTATTACAACCCTGCTGAATCTGTAGCTTTTCACCATTTTCTGTTTTCCGACAAAATAGCAGGAACCCTCGATGCCAACCTGGGGGCCCTCTCCGATTTCGATGCCTTGTCATTGCAGTTTTCTGGCCATGGCTCAATGAATTATACTTCAGCCATCATCAAACATCGTAATGCGGAGGAAGAAAATTTGCCTCTGGCTCAATCCTATCAGCCTACCCCTGACACGGGAAAAGCAACCACCGGGGCTCCGGCCCAGACACTATGGGAAGCAACTCTTAATGAGGAATTTGCTTCAGCCCCTTATTTATTCAACGGTTTTCCTGGAAATACTAGTAGCGTTGGGGTATATGGTGCATCAGGTGCCATTTACCTCTTTGATGCTCAGGGACATAGTCTATGGAAAACGAGCTTTTTGGAAAAACCTATCAGTCCACCCGTCGTTGTAAATGTTGCTGGCCGAAAAGCGCTCTTGATTTGCAGCAATAAAAGAATCTATTGTTTGGGGATCGATGGTAAACTACTGAAGAATTACCCGGTAAGTTTGCCAGTGGAGGCTGCAACTGCACCCTCGCTCGTCTTTAGCGAGTTAGGTGGTGAGCCCAGGCTCCTCTATGCTTCTGTAGACAGTTTGCTAAGAGCCGTCGATTTAAAAGGAAAAACCGTGTCCGGATGGAAAAATCCCCATCTGCCCTCTCTGGATTTACTCCCTATTCGGAGTTTTTCGGGGCAATCGGGGAAAACGCTTATCCTTCCTTTTCGCAACGGGGATGTTCTTATGTTTACCGCCGATGGACGACGTATTCCCCAATCAGGTCAGGCATTTACCAATTCCACTTTTTCCGAGTTCTATGTAAATGAAACCAACCGTAAGGGGCAGCTTCTCACCACCGATGCGCGGGGAAATCTGGTATATATCAACTCTTCGGGCCCTATTGAGAAGACAGTCTTCGATAATTTCTCAGAAAGTCATTTTTTTATTTATGCCGATTTCAACAACGACCGGGATCCTGATTTTATTTTTGCCGATGCCCGCAAGCTGGTTGTATATGATCGCTTTAAGAAAGTAATGTTGCAACACACCTTTTCTGAGGCAGTGGCTGAAAAACCTGTTTTGCTTGAAATTCCAGGCAAAGGGAACTTGTTAATTGTTAAAACTGTTGACAACCAGGTTTTTGTATTTGATAAATCGGGAAGAGTTACTCAACAAGCCTTACCAGGAGGCACCCTTTATTCTGCGGCTGGTGTATTAAGCCAGAGTGGAACTTCACATTACCCAGTTTGGATCAGTGTCAAAGGAAATCGTCTCTGGGTAAGCAAGTTGTCGGAATGATAGTTTGTAAAGAAGTCTTTAGCAGCTTAAAACCTGTAAGGGCAGTACGTGTGTTATTTTCTTCTTAATGGAGCCCCATGAGATCAACACTTGTTGTACTCACGGCTGCGGTATGATGGTCCTTATTGTTTATAAAGGCATTTGTAGGACGCATCCTGTTTGGCCATTATTCTGAATCTTACATTCGGTGGAATAATGACGGTTTCATAGGGTTTGTAGGCTCTCCAAACTGACTGGCTGGGCAGCATAATGTATAGCAAACCAGAGGTAACCGTCAGGTGTTCAGTGCTTGAGGTCTGAAACTCGTACTCTCCGGGTGTAACTACGCCAACCGTTGCAGGCCCATCCTCACACATAAACGAAATGGACTTCACACTACCTTCGTAATAGGAATTAACTTTCAGCATGGTTTTAGTCGTTTGAGCCCTTAAAAATACGCAATAAAATAAAACCATCCTTTTTTTCAAGGTCAGCGGGCTTTTTTTTTCGCATCCAAAGCGTGTCGCCCGAGACGGGCTGTGTGCCATAGTTCATGCGATTGAGGTCGTAAAGCCGCTGCAGGCGTATGCCAAACTTCTGCGAAATGGCATGCATGGTTTCGCCCGGTTTTACCACGTAAAAATCTTCCTCGGCTTTCCTTTTCTTTTTCTCCAGGTAAATAATCTGTCCGGGTTTGATTTCCTCACCCCTGGCCATATCGTTGAAATCGTAGATTTGCCAAGTATATAGGTCGAACTCGTGGGCGAGTTCTGTGGCATTGTCACCTGCACGGGTGACGATATATTTCACTCCGTTGTTTTTAAGGATCTGCCTTCCCTGAGGGGTAATAGATACTACTTCGGGGTGGAAGGTAGTGGAAGTGGCTTGTAAAGTATCCGTTAAGACATTTGTTGCAACGGGTTCTTCGTTAATTTTCGGTTGTTGGGGACGCCACGCCACGCCCTGGTCGATGAGATAGAGCTGATGGTCTTCTATGATTTTGATGAGCCGTTCAGCATAGGCCGGATTGGTAGCGTATCCGGCTTGCTTAAGGCCTCTGGCCCAGGCTTTATAATCGTTTATCGGGAGGTTGAATAGAAATTTATATCGATCACGGGTAGTGAGAAAAAGGGAATGGTCGCGGAAAGAGCTCTCAGCATCCTGATATTTTCTGAAACATTCTTTAGGTGCATCATCGTCTTTGAAATACTTATCTCCCTGCCAATCGTTTTTGCATTTAATACCAAAGTGGTTGTTGGCTTTAGTAGCCAATTCGCCCCGTCCCGCCCCCGACTCCATAACCGCCTGAGCCAGCTTGATACTGGCCGGTATGCCATAAAGCTGCATCTCGCGTACAGCCAACTCTTTGTATTGCAAAAAATATTGTTCTCTTAACAGATAACCACTATCAGGAGGCTGAGCCTCTGTTTGATAAAAGAAAACTGACAGAAGCAAAATGAAAATGGACTTTTTCATAGCGGCAAAAGTAGCCACTTTCTGGAAGATGAATCCGTATTGCCCGGCAAAAGCCTTTTCCATAGCTTTGCCATGAGATTACAAGAGGTATATGCAGTTCATTCAGAAGTACTTCCCCAACCTTACGGCCACTCAGATCGAGCAATTCGAGCAGCTGATAGACCTCTACCTCTATTGGAATGCACGAATAAACGTTATTTCCCGTAAGGATATGAATAACCTGGAACTGCATCATATTTTGCACAGTCTTTCTATTGCCCGTATCATACGTTTCAAAGAAGGAACTTATGTTCTCGATGCGGGAACTGGCGGGGGACTACCTGGCATACCCCTGGCTATTTTTTTTCCGGAGGCCTCTTTTACACTCGTCGATTCCATCGGAAAAAAAATTAAAGTGGTAGAAGCCATTTGTCAAGAGTTAAAACTTGATAATGTAGAAGCCCGTCAGGCCAGGGTAGAGACCTTACGCGAGAAGTATGACTTTATAGTCAGCCGGGCCGTAACCACCCTCCCCGAATTTCTTACCCTTACCCAACAATTGATCCGCCGGGATGCCATCAATTACCTACCCAATGGTATTCTTTATCTCAAAGGGGGTGATATCGAGGAGGAGCTTTTTACCCTCAATCGCCGCTTCCATGTCTATTACCTCTCCAATTTCTTTTACGAACCTTTCTTCGATACCAAGAAACTGGTGCACATTTTCTGAAAATTGAATAAGAGTTTGGATTTTACTGCTTTCTAATTGTAGCTCAAACTGAAGCCTTTTGTTATTTCATGAGGAGAGGGTTACTACTGATTTCAATATTTCCTATCGCTTTAAGATAAACCACAATAGCATCGGGGGTGATGTGAATAGCATCAGGTTCCAAATTTTTAATTGCCCCCTTAATTTGTATTCCTTCGACCGGCCTGAAGTTTTCCGACCACTGATCGATGCCTTGCTGAAGAGCCGTCAATTGGCTTTCCAGGTCGAAGCAGAGATACTTTAAAATTTGTTTTTTAATGGTCGATTGAAGGAGCCAGGCTGCACTTTTTTGTAGGATATTGCGGGTGTGGAGGTCGAAGTCGAAATTCTGGATACGGAGAACTTGTGTGGATGCGTCGTAATAAGGAGTTCCCTTGAAATAGACTTTTCCGTTTACACTTCCTTCGAGGGTGACTTCGGCCACGAGCATTCCCTCGTTACCGTAGAGTGAAAGGGTTTTCACTCTTACCGATTTATTTCCACTGCTGAACTTTTCATTCTTTAGGAATTTTTCGGCTGTTGCAGCTAATGTGTCGAGTCGGGCGCTAATACGGGCGAAAACGTATGAGGAAGGGGTCTGGGGTACCCAAAGATTGATTTTTTTAAGCGGCACTGGAACCCCAGAGCTGGGCATGCTGCCTATCTGGGCTTCAATCTTCGCTTTAAGGGCAGCTTTCCATTGCAAGGTACCCTGCTTGGCTGAGGGTTGTGTGGCATATATCTCTTCGGGTGTTAGTTTCAGCCAGATCTCTGGTTCATCCCATACCTTCATGGGATCTTGCAGCTTTAGCCACATCAGTTCTGCTTGTGGCTCAAGGGCGAGATTTTGCTGAAAAAGTTCGTCTAAACGCTGCGTAAGCAGGCTCTGAGTATTGTTCAGAATGATATTGGCCAGCAGGGTTACTGGCATCATTTTCCCGGAAGCCGTTACAGAAGGTTCTTCAATCCATTTATAACCAGCCGGCGAAGTTTTGGTTTTTAACGACCAATCCGGACTGATTTCAACCGCAGTATTAAAACGAAGGGCGATTTCTCCCTTCATCTGGCGGGTGTCGGTAAAGCCCAGGCTGCCAATACCTATTCTCAAACGAGTGGTAGCTTCTATTCTTAGGGGTATCTCCCATGTAAGTGTGTTGCCATCCATCCCCAATCGTATACGGCCTGTTCTGCTAACTTTCAATCCTATGGAACTCTCTTCGCCTGTTTTTAAAGCCGGGTTTTCATACAAAACTCCTTGCAGGTTTTTATTGACCAGGGCCTCGATCGTATTGAGGTCGAGTTGGAGAGGAAACTGAATAAAGGAAGATTCCGGCTCCTTGTTCCAGGGCAAGTAGCTTTCCATGGGTTTCTCTGGTTGTAGGGTGGTTCGGCAGCCTACGGTGGTAAGCAATAGAATCCAGCTTAATGCCTTCAGTCGTTTCATGAATTGTGATTTGGCGGATGCAAAGTTAGGAGTCTTACTATTTTAAGCGACGAATGCTTATCTTTGTTGCCTGCATAATGTATTTCTCAATTTTCTTCAATGCCCGCCGTAGTAGATCTCGTGGACGTGTCTGTTTTCCAGAAGGATATATTGGTTCTGAGTGGGGTTTCGTTTAAGGTAGAACCTGGTGAGCTGGTTTATCTTACGGGTAAAACAGGCTCGGGGAAATCCAGTTTACTCAAGACATTATATGCTGATCTTCCTCTGCGTGCCGGCCAGGCTACCGTTGTCGGATACGACCTCAATCGACTGAAAAAGAAAGATATTCCTTTTTTGCGGCGAAAAATTGGTATTGTTTTTCAGGACTTTCAGCTTCTTTCGGATCGCAGTGTGGAGGATAATCTTTTATTTGTAATGAAGGCCACGGGCTGGAAAGATAAAACCCGAATGAAAGCAAGAGTTCAGGAATTACTTGAATTGACGGGTGTTCCCACCAAAGGATTTAAAATGCCTCATCAGCTTTCGGGGGGTGAACAGCAGCGGGTGGGAGTGGCCCGGGCACTCATTAATCAGCCCGAGCTTATCATTGCCGATGAACCCACCGGAAATCTTGACCCCGAATCTTCTGAGGGTATTCTGAACCTTCTCAGCGAAATTAGCCGATTGGGTACCTCCATTATTATAGCTACTCATAATTACCGCTTGATCAGCCTTTTCCCCGGAACGGTTTATCATTTAAACCAGGGAAAAGTTTTCCGCTCTGAAATTAGCGATACCCCCCTGGAATAATTTTTTTTATTTTTTGAAAACCCAATCCATGAGCCGTTTGGCATTTTTTTCATCGCTATAATGATGGCTCAGGAAACGATCCCGCATTTCTATTGCATCCGGAGTAAATGGAACTGAGGCCAAGCGTAGAATTTCCTCCCGAAGCGCTTCAGCTGTATCGGCTACGTGACACAAGGCATCGAGCCCCGTGCCTACTAACATGTGCGAATTTACCAGGCAATGTCTTCCCTGGTAAAGGGTATTCAGTAGTTTGAGTTTGAGCCCTGTGGGCTGAAAAGTAAAGAGTACGTGCAGGTGGGCATTTTTAATCAACGCGTTCATTGCGTCTGCATCGGGATTGGCCACAAGCTTTACGCCCGGAGTCTGAGCGATCAGTTTCTTCAGTTGCTGGGGTGGGTTTTTTCCGGCCACTACCAGGGGATAATCCAGTCCTGCAAATACCTCTTTAATCAGAAAAGTTACCGCAACGAGGTTTTCGGCCACGGAGAGGTTGCCGTGAAAAAGAGCGTATTCCCCCCTGCCTGGCAATGAGGTTACTTGCTCATGCCCGTGAAAGCTGGGAAGATATTCTACCTGATTTTGGGGAAATTTTCCGGCCAGATAGTCGGTATCGGCCTTGCTTACGGTTAGCATAAGCTGGGCATGTTTCAACCTCGGCTGATAGAGGCGTAGCCGCAAGGCTTCAACCCTATAAAAGATTTTTTCACCCAGGCTGGGAGCAGCCTTTGCCAGGTGAAGGTAGTATTGATGCTCTATGTTGCTCTCGCGGTAAATCTTAAGTTTATACCTAAGCAAGGGGTTATCTATGAATGCTGTGGTATGTAATCCTTCGAACAGTATGGGTAAATCATCGGCTGCTAACCTTCTACAGAGCTGCATAGCGGAGCGTGATTTAACAATGTACGGCGTTAGGCTCAGCTGACTCATCCATCCGGTGCGGCGAGGATAATAGAAAACTTCGCTACAATAGGGTTTCAGTGCTTCTGGTCTACCTCTACCGTATTCATAGCAGTGTAGTACAATCCTTATTCCTAGCCTATGGAGAGCCCTGATTTTGTAGAAAACATCAATCACCCCTCCATAATCGGGTGGGTAGGGCACGTCGAACGAGACAATATGCAAGCCGTATTCAGAGGTAAGCTTCATAGCGTTTTTGAAGAAGTAATTTTTCTTTTTCCCAGTTGAGTTCCTCCCGGGCTTTCAGGCAATTTTGCCTGTAGCATCTAAGCGCTTCCCGATCGGCGAGCATTTCTTTCAGGGCATCAGCAATAACCCTGGGTTCATGTCCGGGCAAGATGCGGCCTACCTGCCATCCCTCCACCACCTTGCGAACTTCCGGCAGGTTGCTTGCCAACACCGGTGTTCCAGCATGAATGTAATCGAAGAGCTTGTTGGGTAAAGAGAAATGGTAGTTGGGACAAATATCCTTGTCTACACTCAATCCAATAGTTGCAGCTGCGGTGAAGGTGGCCAGTTTATCTACCGGCATGCGAGGGAAGAAAAATACTTTTCCTGCGACCCCTTCCTGTTTTGCTTGTTCTTTCAGTTGCTCTATAACATCACCTGAGCCTATTACCAGAAGTACTGCATCATCTATATAGCGCATGGCTTCAACTACCTCTTCGGCGCCCCGGTGAATATTGATACCCGACCCCTGCAAAATCAGCACGTTTTTCCCTTCTGGAATGCCTTTTTCAATCAGATGAGCCGGTATTGGAAGAGATCGCAGGGGAGGGACATTTCGAACAGAAAGAACCTCAATTCCATATTTCCTTGAGAAAATTTCTGCCAACGACTCATTTACCGTAATCATCCATGGCAGACGGGGTAACATCAGTTTTTCAAGTGTTAGCCACACTCCCCTTACCAGGGGACGATGGATAACTTCCGGAGTTTCGGTAAAAAACTCATGGCTGTCGTAAACTAAAGGTAAACGTCTGATTTTGTGAATGATAAAGTTGGGTAGCAGGGTGTCGAGGTCGTTGGCCACCAATAGGTCGGCTTTATGAAAGAGCAAAAATATCAGAAGTCTAAGGTTGAATTCTGCATAAAATAAGGGGCCTTTGCGGAAAAGCAGGCGCATGCGCTTTTGCTCCCAGGGCCTCTCCGGCAGGGGAGGTGAGGTGGGTAAAATCCTTCCTACCTGCATCACCGTAAACCCCATTTCAGTCAGCATATAACAAACCCTGGCTACCCTCTGGTCGGTAGCCAGGTCGTTGATGACAGAAATAATAACTTTTTTGGGTTTATTCTTTGATTCCGGCATTTACAGTAGACAGCTTTTAAGAAATAACGCCGGTTGGGGTGAAAATTGCATGAATCGTCAATAAGAACGGGCGAAAACTACACGGTAAGGAGAAGGTTTTCCTGTATAAATGCAGCGTCCGGGTTCGGGCTCAGGATTAAGAGGAATAAGACGGATGGTGGCCTTGGTCTCTTCTTTAATTTTTTCTTCGGTTTCAGGAGTTCCATCCCAATGGGCCAGCAGGAAACCTCCTTTTTCAATTTCTACTTTGAACTCTTCCCAGGAGTCAACTTTGCGGGTATTGCTTTCCCTGTAGCGAAGAGCTTTTTGATAGAGGTTTTCCTGAATCTCGTCGAGTAATGCAGCCACTTTTGCTTCAATCCCTTCCATGGAAATAATTTCCTTGGTAAGGGTATCGCGGCGGGCTATTTCAACAGTTCCATTCTCAAGATCACGCGGGCCGATGGCCAGACGCACAGGGTAGCCTTTAAATTCGTATTCGTTGAATTTCCAGCCCGGAGTAAAATTATCTCTATCGTCGTATTTAACGCTAATACCCAGTTTTTCAAGGTTTTGCTTGATTTCTCTGGCTTTTAGGCTGATTTTTTCGAGTTGTTCAGCCTTTTTGTATATTGGGATAATGACTACCTGATAAGGAGCCAGTTTGGGTGGAAGCACCAGACCATTGTCATCGGAATGGGTCATGATGAGGGCTCCCATCAAGCGTGTGGAAACACCCCAAGAGGTAGCCCAAACATATTCCAGCTTGTTGTCTTTGCTTAAGAACTGAACATCGAATGCTTTGGCAAAGTTTTGACCCAGGAAATGAGAAGTGCCGGCTTGCAGGGCCTTGCCATCTTGCATCATGGCTTCAATACAAAATGTTTCAACCGCTCCGGCAAAGCGCTCATTCGGACTCTTAACCCCCTGAATTACCGGCAAGGCAAGATATTTTTCGGCGAATTCAGTATAAACGCCCAGCATGCGTTTAGCCTCTTCCATGGCTTCCTCTGCAGTGGCATGAGCAGTATGACCTTCCTGCCAGAGAAATTCAGCCGTACGCAAAAACAGACGGGTGCGCATCTCCCATCTAACCACGTTGGCCCATTGATTGATTAGTAAGGGTAGATCGCGATAGCTTTGAATCCAGGTTCGATAAGTGTCCCATATGATGGTTTCGGAGGTGGGCCTCACAATGAGTTCCTCTTCCAGTTTTGCTTCAGGGTCTACTATTACACCTTTTCCCTCCGGATCGTTTTTCAACCGGTAATGGGTAACTACGGCACATTCTTTGGCAAACCCTTCTACATGACTGGCTTCCTTGCTGAAAAACGACTTAGGAATGAAGAGGGGAAAATAAGCATTCACATGGCCCGTATCTTTAAACATCTTATCGAGCACCTGCTGCATTTTCTCCCAGATAGCATATCCATAAGGTTTTATTACCATGCAGCCTCTTACAGCCGAATTTTCAGCCAGGTCGGCCTTTATTACCAAATCATTGTACCATTGAGAATAATTTTCTTCACGGGTCGTGAAATCTTTAGCCATATTACTTGTGTGGTATGATATTTGAATAATTTTGGAGGTGCAAAACCCTCCCTCCCGTCAAACGGAGGGCAAAATTACAAAATTAAGTTCCTTGGCAAACCAGTCCGGAAAGGAGGGCGTTATGAAAAAGATATTCAGATATTTAGGGATTATGGTGGTGGCTCCATTGCTCCAAAGCTGTTCCACTACCTATATGGCAGCTACACCTTACGATGAGGTGTACGATACGCGGCCTGCGTATGCTCAAACAGGGGTTCAGGTTGCACCCAACCAGCAAAACCAACAGGCCATTGCTTCGCGACCCTCTGATAATTATGCGCAGCAATCGCAGGGACAGCCTGACTACAGGGATTACTCGGCTGCCCAGCAGCAGTATTCTGACCAAAGTCAACAAGGGCAGAGCCAGGAAGTCATTTCCCAGCCCGACCGTCAGGTTAGTTATTACGATGAGGATAATTTTAATTACGACGATTACTACGATTATTCCTACTCGGTGCGTATCAAGCGCTTCCACCGGCCGGTATATGGGTTCGGCTACTACGACGATTATTACACCAATTTATACTGGTATACTTACGACCCCTGGGTTTGGGGTACCAGCGTTTATCTTGGTTACGATCCATGGTGGTGGGACTGGTATGGTGGCCCCTATTTCAGCCTTGGATTTAATTGGGGCTGGGGAAGCATAGGATGGCACTGGGGATATCCTTTCAGCGGTTGGTACTACTACCCGCACTTCTTCTATCGTTATCCCTGGTATCCCTGGTATACCGGGTGGGGCTATTGGGCCGGCTATAACCACGGCTGGTGGGATGGTTATTGGTTCGGTAGTTATTATAATCCTTTAGATCCTAATTCTTACTATTATGGACCTCGTATCTCGCGTAATGAGACCAGCGGTGCCCACAGAGGCGGAGGAAGCTCCGTTGGAAATTACGGTACCGGCGGGCTTGATCAGCGAAGAATTTCTTCGAGCGACAATAATGCTATTCCTAATATCTCGACCGGTGTGACCACCGGTTCGGCTGGCACTCCGCAGGAAAGCCTGACCCAGCGCCGGATTAATGCCTCGGGAGTTAATAATTCGACTTCCTCGTCCACCCAAACTGGAAACGAAATAAGCACTAATTCAAGAGTAAAATCTGAAAATGCTTCTACTCAGGCTGTGACCGCTCCAGCCGTAAATGATGCCGGGAGCAATCGCAGGATAACCTCGGGAAATGCCAATGTATCGGCCCCTGCTGCACAAGCTTCAGAGGGTAACACAGCAAATCCCCGGGTCAATGCTTCCCGTAACGACGCTGTTTCATCCAGGCCAGTGGAGCAGTCGGAGGCTGGCCGGCAGAATGTTCAGGGCCGTGTTACCAATATTGGAGGAGAACAGGTGCGTATAGGTAATGAAAACCGCATACAAGAATCGCCTGCCTCAGGCTACACTCCCCAGGATGACCCGCGGGTTCGGCAGGCTCAGGAGAGATACTCCCGGCCGCGTACAGAGGAAGTTCCAGCCCAGCGATACGACTACAACCGTTATCGCAGGGAAGCTCCTCAGGTGAATCGGGAAGAGCTGGCCAGACCACGTACAGAAACTCCCAATGAGGAAGGTAAGGTGAGAAATTATACCCCGCCCACCTACAATCAACCCAAACGGAGTGATGTTTACACATCTCCCCGCACCTATGGTGCACCCAATCGTACCCCGCAACCGCAATCGGATAATGAGGGCTCGCGGTATAATACTCCACAAAACTATCAGCAGCCTTCCCGGCAGTACAATGCTCCTGCTACACCCCAGCGTCAATATAATACACCCTCGAATCAGGAAAATAGAAGGTCTTACACTCCTCCGGTGCAGCCCCAGCCGCAGCCCAGAAGGGAGAGTTCGGGTAGCAGCGAATATCGTTCTACTCCCTCCCGCTCTTACGAGTCTCGCTCGTATATACCATCTTACAGCGCTCCTTCGAGAAGTTCGGGAAGTTTCAACTCTTCGGGTTCTGGAAGTAGTTCATCGGGGCGCCGGCGCTAGCCTTAAATTTTTCACGGTCTTTTAATTAATGAATTAAAAATTGGAGCCGCCCGAGCATCCTCACGGGCACTCCTTATAAATAAACCTCAAAAATTTGAGCATATGATGAAAAAGTTCATTTTCTTTTTAGGTATATTTCTTTTCGTTGTGGTTTTAACTAAAGCCCAAAATGCTACGGATGCCCTCAGATATTCAACGGTTAACTATTTCGGATCAGCTCGTTTTACGGCCATGGGCGGTGCTTTCGGAGCAGTGGGAGCCGACTTCTCCTCTCTTAGCACTAACCCCGCAGGACTTGGCCTTTACAAGACCTCCGAAGTAGTCTTTTCTCCCTTCGTTTATAATACTACAACCAAGTCTTCCTATTTCGGAACGCGCTCATCTGACGATAAGTACAATTTTGCCTTCACCAACATGGGTGGAGTGCTATCGGCCGAATATCCCAACCGTTTGGACCAGCCCGGCTGGCGTAATGTCCAATTTGGATTCGGAATGAACCGGTTACTTGATTTCAACAACAGGGTGCTTATGGAAGGTTTTAATGATCAGAACTCTCTGCTCACCGGTTATATCGAATACGCCAACCAGTATGGTGTTCAGCGCAATTCCCCGGAGGAGCTGGCTGAAAACGCCAATCTGATTTTTTATGATGAAACCACTAAGCGCTATTACTGCGACATGCCCAATGGTGGCATTTTGCAGCGTAAGGCCATCAGCACCGAAGGCTCGATGAATGAGCTGGTGCTCTCGGCCGCTGCTAACTACTCCGATAAACTTTATCTTGGTGTAACCTTTGGTTTTCCTTATTTTCGGTATTATGAAGAGTCGGTTTACACAGAATCGGATGTAGAAAACCGGAATGAGTATTTCCGTTCTTTTACATTGCGTCAGCAACTTGAGACCACAGGAACCGGGTTTAACCTTAAGGCCGGACTCATTGCTCGGCCCGTAGAATGGTTGAGAATAGGTGTCGCTTATCATTCCCCTACTTTCTTTACCAATATGCATGATACCTGGAGCAGCCAGATCGACTCCTATTTCGATAAGGAGGTGGAAAACAAATCGGTCACTTCTCGCCTTGGGGAATACGATTACGAACTCACCGTGCCTTCCAAGGTTATCGGTAGTGCAGCTTTTTTTATCGGGAAGATGGGTCTCATCAGCGCCGACTATCAGTTTGTAGATTACCGTAACGCCAAGATGCGTCCCACGGCTGATTTTATCGATGTCAACAATACGATTGAAAATAGTTTTTCTACCCAGAACATCATTCGTTTAGGCACGGAATGGCGCTTTGGCCCATTCAGCACCCGTGCCGGGTATTCCTTGGCCGAAAGTCCCTATGCAAATAACATTAATGATGGTGAACGCAAGACCTGGTCGCTAGGGGTAGGCTACCGCGAAAGCAATTTCTACCTCGACTTTGCTTATGCTCGCACCACCAGTAGTGAAAAATATTTTTTATACGACCCTATGAATGGAACACCACAGCCGGCTTCAACTCTCAATTTTACGGGTAACACGGCTGTGATGACACTTGGCTTCAAGTTTTAATGTGGTTTTGGTTAATACAAAATGTAAGCCGCCACTCGGTTGCGAGGGCGGCTTCTTTCATTAATTTTTTCAGGCTAATAGGCTTGAAGCTTCAACGGGCAGCGATGCATTCAATTTCGATAAGTGCGCCCAGGGGAAGCTTTACTACGCCATAAGCCGCGCGAGCCGGCTGGTTTTGTGTAAAGTAGCGGGCATACACCTCATTCATGGCAGAGAAATTATCCATATCGCTCAATAAACAGGTGCATTTGACTACATCTTCGTAGCCCAGTCCGGCAGCCTCGAGAATGGCCCCGATGTTGCGCAATACTTGTTCGGTTTGCTCACGAATACCTCCCTCTACTACCTTTCCTGTAGCTGGGTCGATAGGTACCTGCCCGGAGATGAATAAAAAACCGTTGGCTTCGTTGGCCTGACTGTAAGGGCCGATGGCTCTAGGCGCTTTGTCAGTAGCAATGATTCTTTTCATGTTTTATTTGTTTTGTGGCATGGCCTCAAAGGTAACCAATTCAGCGGATAATGCCTGAAATGGGGACCGGATCGAAAGGAAAGGCTATGCGAAGGGCATTTACAAGCCAGAATGCATCAAAGGTTGGAATATGCTCCGGTTTTATTTCTTTGGCAATCACCCTGCCTTCGTCAAGCAGACGCCTTAGGGCTGTTCCCATGAGTAGGGGTGGATCCGGGGTAAAAAGTTTATTCCCTTTCAGGAAGACAATGTTGGCAAATGTGGTATCGCTAATCTTACCATTTTTCACCAATAATACATCGTCGGCTTCTCCCCTTTTTTTGTGGAGTTTATCCAATTCTGTCCGGTCGGCGTATTTATGGGAATAATCTATATCTGTTGGAATGAGTTTTAATAAACGAATAGGCTTGTATGAATATGGAAACACTTCGCTGTGAAAGCCATCTGGGCCGTAGATAATTCTCCACCGGTAAACGGCCTGGGTTAATTCCACATTCAGGGTGGCCCATAATTTTTCAGGGTCGGGTGGTTGATACCCAGGAAATAGTTTTGCTGCCGAATCCTTCATTCGTCGGAGGTGATATTCGGGGTGTAAGACTTTCTCATCCTTGATGCATAAGGTTTCAAGTAATAGGCACATATACTTTCTGGATTAGTTCCTGATATTCTTTCCAGGGATCGGAGCGAAAGGTGAGCCCTCCACCGCTTTTGAATACTAATCCCTCTGGATTTTCTTCTATAAATCTTATCATTACAGCACTCTCGATACTTTCTCCGTCGAATATGCCAAAAACACCGGTGTAAAATCCTCTATTGTATCCCTCGGTTTCCAATAGAATTTCCACTGTTTTTTTCTTGGGCGCTCCACTGATGCTTCCGGCAGGCAACAGTCGCAAAAACCAGTCGCCCAGCGTTTCCTTCCAGGTGTCTGGTAACTTTCCTTCAATTTCGCTACTGGCTTGTAATAATTCTCCCCTATGGGTTCTAATCCGGTCAAGGTACATAAACCGTTTAACCCTGACCTCATGAGCTACCATGCTCAAATCGTTTCGGATGAGGTCAACGATCGTAAAGTGTTCTGCCCGTTCTTTGGGATGGTTGAGTAGAGTTTCTCCTGACCGGTCTTCACTGGCATCGATAGTACCCTTCATGGGATAGGAGTAAATGCGGCCTTCTTTCACCCTCACAAAAATTTCGGGACTGAACACCGTAAAATGATTTTTTACCCATAATCGGAATGGAGCCTGGCTTCGGAGAAAAATTTCCCGGGTTGAAAGGGAAGAGTATATAGATGTAGGTTGGGTGAGGTTGATGAGATACGTGTCGCCCCTGCGTATATGGTACATGATTTTCTCGAAGCGCTTAAGGTAAGTTTCATAACCCAATGGAAAGGCTTCGAATTGGAAGGGTTCTTCCGTTGAACAGCTTTCTGCGTTTGTCTTTTCTCCCACCTGATACATCACTTGAGCCGGGTCGATGTCGGCGAGGGGAATACAAAGGTTTTTATCTTTTAGGAAATTGATAATGAAGAGGAACGGGCGTCCCTGGCGGGCGTTTATATTCATCCTATGACGGAGTTCCTCTTCGTCCAGAAAGGGTAGAGGCTTCATGGGGCAAATTTAGGGAATCGCAGGCAGTTGTATTTTTGCCTTTCTATTATGCGACTGGCCTTGATTGATAATTACGACTCGTTTACATGGAACCTGGTAGAGATTCTTCGCCAGGAGTGTCCCTATGCATGGGAGCTTTTACCTAATAGAGGTTTGAATGCTTCGGAACTCATGGGCTACGATAAAATTATTATTTCTCCGGGGCCAGGCTTGCCCGAAGAATGGCATCTACCGGTGTTGATCCTTGAGTTAGCTGCACATGCAGATATTTTGGGCATCTGTTTGGGGCACCAGGCTCTGGCCCTGGCTCTTGGTGCCCGCCTCAAGCAGGCCGGTGTATACCATGGAATACAATCTCGGGTATTTATCACCGACCCTGACGAAAGATTGTTTCAGGGCCTGCAGACTCCTGTGCTTGTGGGTAGATACCATTCATGGGTAGTAGACGAAAACACACTTCCTGATGATTTGCTGGTTACCTCCCGCAGTGAGGATGGGTTAGTTATGGGCCTGAGGCATAGACGTCTACCCTTGCGCGGTTTACAGTTTCATCCGGAATCGTATATGACGCCTCAGGGTGCACATATGCTGAGAAACTGGCTCCTCTGAATTCCGACATTTTAACAATCTGTTCTATTTCTTTTCAATTTTCTGGAATTTGAGTTAATACCCTGTGAAGGACGATAGTTAAGCTCGAATGGAATGGAATAATAAACCCTACGTGAACCTCTGTGATCTTCGTGGTAAAAAATGTTTGGTTTCTGTCATTATGGTCTGTTTGTACTTGGGAACAAATTTTGGTATCATTTTGTGCTCTTATCTTATAATGTTTTTGTATCAATTTAAGTATTTGATATTTAATGTTTAATATAAAATCATCGTCTTATGAAAACTGACATAGAAATTGCTCGTGAGGTAAGGATGAAGCCCATTGCTGAGGTTGCCGGACAGTTGGGCATTGATCCGGAGGATTTGATACTTTATGGAAAATACAAGGCCAAGGTGCCGTTGCATTACATCGATTCGGAAAAATATCGTAAGAGTCGGCTGGTATTGGTTTCTGCCATTACGCCTACCCCGGCCGGAGAAGGAAAGACTACGGTATCTATTGGTTTAGCCCAGGGATTGAATCGTTTGGGGCGGAAGACCACGGTAGTATTAAGAGAGCCTTCGCTAGGACCGGTTTTTGGTATGAAAGGAGGGGCCACTGGCGGAGGTTTCTCGCAGGTGCTACCCATGGAGGATATCAATCTTCATTTTACGGGCGATTTTAATGCAGTGGAGAAAGCTCACAATCTGTTGGCAGCCCTCATCGACAATAATATCCAGAGTAAGAAGCGTTCGTTGGGTATCGATCCGCGCACGGTGAAATGGAAGCGGGTTATTGACATGAACGACCGTTCCCTGCGGCGCATCATTGTTGGGTTGGGCGGTACGGCTAACGGAATTCCGCGCGAAACGGGCTTTGATATTACTGCTGCCTCTGAGGTGATGGCCATTCTCTGCCTGGCTGAGAATATTGAGGATTTAAAACGCCGTCTGGGGAATATTTTTGTGGGTTATACCTACGACAAAAAGCCAGTTTATGCGCGCGACCTGAAAGCAGAGGGGGCCATGGCCGCCCTGCTGCGCGATGCCATTATGCCCAATCTGGTTCAAACCCTTGAAGGTACTCCGGCTATCATTCACGGAGGCCCATTTGCAAATATTGCTCAGGGGACTAACTCTGTTCTTGCTACGAAAATGGGTTTATCGCTCAGCGAGTTTGTGGTAACTGAGGCTGGTTTTGGTTTCGATTTGGGGGCTGAAAAGTTCATTGATATTAAATGTCAGTCAGCTGGTTTAGAACCCAGTGCGGCAGTCTTGGTAGCAACCGTCAGGGCATTGAAATATCATGGCGGTAAGCCTCTTACAGAAATTAATAAACCAGATGTAGAAGCCTTAAAAAAAGGAATCGGTAACTTGCAGAAGCATATCGAGAACATGCGCCATTTTGGAGTTTGTCCTGTAGTAGCCATCAATCGTTTTTCGGCTGATACGGAAGAAGAGATAGACTATATTCGTAAGGTTTGTCAGGAAATCAAGGTTCCGGTGGCTGTGGCCGATGTCTGGGCTAAGGGAGGAGAAGGAGCTCTTGAATTGGCTAGCCTGGTTGAAAAAATCGCTTTGGAAGCTCCCTGTAAACCACATCCTCTCTATGATTGGAACTGGACACCTGAAGCCAAGATTGAGACCATTGCCAAAAAACTCTATGGTGCAGAAGCAATAGATTATACGGCTCAGGCTAAAGAGGATTTAAAGAGGGTATACGCTTTGGGCCTCGATAAATTGCCCATATGTATGGCGAAAACTCAGAAATCCCTCTCGGATAATCCTGAGTTACTCGGCCGTCCCAAGGATTTCATAGTAACTGTCAGGGAGATTGAGGTGGCATCTGGCGCCGGATTTATCATCCCCATCACCGGTCAGATTATGCGCATGCCTGGATTACCCGACGAGCCCGCTGCAGAACGAATTGATGTTGACAGCGAAGGTAGAATTCACGGACTTTT
>JBMFOU010000001.1:236962-354064 GCA_049969475.1 Bacteroidales bacterium
GCTGGTTCCCTGAAAAAGATAATTCCCAGTATTACCGTCCCTGCAGCCCCTATACCGGTCCATACTGCATATGCCGTGCCTATGGGGATGGTTCGGGTGGCCTTTACCAATAAAATCATACTGACCGTGAGAGCTGCTAAAAAGGCGATATACCAGAACATTTTTTCGTTCCCTGTTGCCTCTCTGGCCTTTCCCAGGCAAAAGGCAAAGGTTGTTTCAAACAAGCCGGCGCAAATGAGAAGAATCCATTGCATGAGTTATAAGGTTTTTATAAACTGCTGTATATCTGATTTGTAGAAAATATTTGCCGACCTCTATGAGATGGTCAAAAATAAAGGCATCCCATGCACGGGACGCCTTTGATAAAGAACTGACAAGAATTTGAATAGTTAGTTCTCAATTTCAATAACCAGATACTTGCTTGCACCCCAGAATTCCTGCGGATTTTTGATAAACAAGGTATCTGCCCGTTTCTTTCCACTGATGTAATAGCTGGAGGTGGGGTGTTTGGTAATGAGTTTGGCCTTTTTAGCCATCAGAGGAATGAACTCCAGCTTGCGGATATCTGTCTTGGTGAAATAATCTTTATTAAAATCTTCTTTTAGGGTTTTGTTACTTCCAATACCCAGGAAACCACCTTCTTTGTTAATTACGTTATTTTCCAAGAGTTCTTTCTTTGTGCCGATAGCATACCATGCAGTGTTAAGGGCGGTTGTTTTATTATCAAGCTCTTCTTTCTGTCTTTGAATTTCAGCAGCCTGATTGGCCGCGGTGGATTCCAGTTCTTCTACTTTGACATTAAGTTTTTCCACTTTAATGTTCATTTTTTCCAGTTCAGCCCTCAAATCTTCTATCTGGGCATTTTTTTCTTCTACCTGTGCATTGAGGAAAGCCACCATTTTTTCGAGTTCAGCCACCCGTGCATTGCTTTTCTTGAGCTTATTCTGAAGAGAGGCCACCATTTTTTTGTTTTTCACCAGTAGCTCGTATATAGCCTTGATGTCATCATTGATTTGATCCTTGGCAGAGCCTTTTACCTCTCCCCCTGTTGTATTTACGTTGATGATGTTTTCGAGGGCCTTGATGCTGTCAAGATTGCGTTGAATCGAATTGTAAGTGGTGATAAATTCGTAAAGACTTTGGTCTTTCAATTGGGTAAGCTGCATGAGGCTGTCGTTTTTAGCCTGCAGTTTTTCCAGTTCCTTTTTATGCGAATTGCATGATGCCAAAACTGCGATCATCACAGTGAGAAACAGGATTTTTTTCATGGGTTTATTGGTTTTTGAAAAGCGGCGGCAAAAGTACAAAAAAAGCCTGATTTTCAAATTTATTTTCAGACCAACCCAAAAGCCCCTTGAGTTGCAGAAGGGCTGCCGTATCTTTGCCTAAAAAAGAAATTGTATCCGGTAATTATTTTACACAAGGGGAGAGAGGACTCAGTCATGCGCCGGCATCCCTGGATTTTTTCAGGTGCTATTGCCCGCAAAGAGGGGGACTTATCTGTGGGTGATTTAGTAGCTGTGGCAGACTTTAAGGGTAAAACTCTGGGGTATGGCCTATATGAGGAAGGATCGCTGCAGGTACGCATGATAGGATTTGGCGAACAAACTCCTGATGAAGCATTCTGGGGAGAAAAGCTTCTTTCGGCCTACCATTTGAGAAAATCTCTTGGTTTGACGGATAATCCCCAAACCAATACCTATCGCCTGATTCATGCAGAAGGAGATGGTTTTCCGGGCTTGGTTGCCGATTATTACAATGGGGTATTGGTATT
The DNA here is from genome assembly GCA_049969475.1 of Bacteroidales bacterium. Lineage (GTDB taxonomy): Bacteria > Bacteroidota > Bacteroidia > Bacteroidales > TTA-H9 > UBA2030. Next base: position 238,737 of record JBMFOU010000001.1, read on the forward strand.
GCAGGCACAAACACCAGGCATGTATCGTCTTTTGCCGCAAATTACCCATTTGTTGCCTGGTGTTCTGGGGAATAAGCTTCAAGCGGTTTATTCTAAACCTGCGGAGTATGCCACTCGTTTCGATTCAGCCCTGAGAGATTCCCAGGGACTTTTATGGGGAGAAATGGATGAAATAGAGATCCTAGAAAACGGCCATCGTTTTAAGGTAGATATTGTTTTGGGGCAGAAAACCGGCTTTTTCCTCGACCAGCGAGAAAATCGGTGGTTGGTGGCTCAGTATGCAGCCGGACGAAGAGTACTCAACTGCTATAGTTATTCCGGAGGCTTCAGTGTTTATGCATTGAAAGCGGGGGCTACACTGGTGCATTCGGTTGATTCTAGCCGAAAAGCCATTGAGGCTTGTCGTAGTAATTTAGTATTAAATGGATTTGACCCTGAAACCCATGTGTGTATAGAAGCCGATGCAATGGAATTTTTGGCCCGCATGGACAATGATTATGATTTGTTAATTCTCGATCCCCCGGCTTTTGCCAAACACCTCAATCAGAAATCGAAAGCACTTAAAGCCTATCGCTATATCAATCGTCTCGCCCTGTCTAAAGCTCGACCCGGTAGTTTCCTTTTTACTTTTTCGTGTTCGCAGGTGGTCGATACAGAATCTTTCCGGTCTACGGTTTTATCAGCTGCCATTGAGGTGGGTAGAGACGTTAAAATTTTACATGTCTTGCGTCAGCCCCCAGACCATCCTGTGAATATTTTCCAGCCTGAGTCAGAATACCTTAAAGGGCTAATGGTATATATAGCCTGAGATAAAAAAAGGTGGCTATGAATAGGGAAAGCCACCTTTTTTTGAATAACTGATCTTATTATCTTAAAGTATCAGGGTTTAATTCCACAATCCGGGTGGGTGGTAGATTATCGTTGCGTATGGCTACAGCACGGGCCACATTGGCAGCCAACACATCGAAGGCTTTAGCTACTGGCGATTCAGTGTTGAGTGCTATGGGGTTGCCGGTGTCGCCTCCCTCGCAGATCGATTGCACCAGAGGAATTTCACCCAAAAGGGCTACTTTATAGGTTTCTGCGAATTTTCTTCCTCCTTCGCGCCCGAAGATGTAGTAGCGGTTCTGGGGAAGTTCAGCGGGAGTGAAATACGACATGTTTTCAACAATGCCCAGGATGGGTACATTGATTTTTTCCTGCGTGTACATATCGAGCGCCTTACGGGCATCGGCTAAAGCCACTTCCTGTGGGGTGGTAACGATCACCACGCCTGTTACGCTGAGTTGCTGCACAAGGGTAAGATGGATATCTCCGGTGCCTGGAGGCATATCGATGACCATATAATCTAGTTCTTCCCAGTGGGAATCAGTAAATAGTTGGGTTAATGCGCTGGAGGCCATGGGTCCACGCCATACCAGGGCTTTGTCAGGTTCTACAAAGAATCCTATGGAAAGCACTTTCACCCCGTATTTTTCGATGGGTTCTACCAGGTCGCGGCCGTTCAGTTTTATCATTCGCGGCCGGGTGTGGGTCAACCCAAACATGAGGGGCTGTGATGGACCGTATATGTCTGCATCCAACAAACCCACACGGGCTCCCGTGCGGGCTAACGCTACCGCCAGATTGGCAGCTATCGTGCTCTTGCCCACGCCCCCTTTACCCGAGGCCACTGCAATGATGTTTTTTACATGGGCCATCATGTTTGATGTTTTTTCGCGCAAAGTTGTCACCCGGGATGTCATTTCTGGCTCAACAACCAGGTCAGGACTCACCAGCTCGTGAATAGCCCGTATGCAGTTTTTTTGCAATTCGCCTTTAAGCGGACAGGCAGGAGTGGTGAGTACTACTTTAAAGCTTACCCGGTTCCCTTCTATATGAAGGTCTTCGATCATGCCCAGGCTTACAAGATCCTTGTGAAGGTCAGGATCCATTACCTTACGGAGGGCATTGAGAATTTGTTCCTGTGTTACCATATTTATGTTGATTTAAGTATTTTAACTCCTGATTAGAGGTTTTTGACCAATACCGTGCCATTATCAATCTGTCAGCACCATATCCATAGGGATATCATGCGAACTGACAGGTATTTGATCGAAGATTTGAAACTGAAAACAAACACCCAGCCGGAATGTTTTCATTCGGCTTAAAAGCCGGTCGTAGTATGCTTTACCTCTGCCCAGGCGGTTGTTCTGGTGGTCGAAAGCAACCCCGGGTACAATTACCAGATCAATATGCTCTAATTGGGTGAAGTTTTCACCTGTAGGTTCTGCAATACCCAAGGGATTGGATACCTGCATTTGCTGAAGTCCAGTGAAAGGTCGTAATAATAGTTCCTCACCATTCATTACTGGGAGAAGTATGGTTTTTTGTTGATACCACTTCAGTATGAAGTCCTGTGTTTGCACTTCCCCAGGCAAAGCCCAATAGGCCAGGAGGGTTTGTGCTGCCTGAAAAACGGGTATTTGCTCAACTTTTTCAAAAATGAGGGCCGAGCGTGCAAGTGCCTCTTCCGTTGAGAGAGCTTTTTTTCTTGCTTTGATAGATTGGCGTATGGCTTTTTTGAGTTCTTCGATGTCGTTCATGATAAAAAAATACCGGCAGCCCTATAGATGGCAGGCCGCCGGTGCAAAAGTACGTTTTTAAGGATTATCTGAAATAGATGGCAAAGGGCATACGGGCCTGAACGCCATGGCTGGTTGCCAGGTTCTGCAGGGTTTTGAGATAGGTGTAATGAACGCCGAGTTGTCTTCTAAGCATCACCTCGCTGTTATCCCCGCTTAGACTTTCCATGAGTTGGGTGAACGGGTCTTTTTGTAAAGGATATTCAACAATTTTATAATTATCGATAGCAGCCATACGGGCAGCTTCGGCAATAGCATCGTACAAACCTCCCCATTCATCAATAAGACCTATGGCCCTGGCATCCACACCACTCCAAACTCTTCCTTGCCCAATCGAGTCAACCTTTGAGCGGGATAGGTTGCGGCCTTGGGCCACGTGGTCCACAAAGGTAGAGTATACCTCTTCTATGGACTTAAGTAATACCTGTTTCTGATACTCGGTGAGGGGCCGATTGACACCCACGAATTCAGCATTGGCATTCGATTTGGCATGATCGAACGTAATACCCAATCTTTCGTTGAGGAGCTTCTGTGCATTGGGAATAATGCCCAGCACCCCAATGGATCCAGTAATGGAGGTGGGATCGGCAAATATCTTGGTGGCATTGCAGGCAATATAATATCCCCCTGAGCCGGCTACATCGCCAAAAGAAGCTATGACGGGCTTTTCTTTTCGGGTAAGTTCAACCTCGCGCCAAATGATATCGCTGGTCAGGGCACTACCTCCGCCTGAATTAACGCGTAGTACCACAGCCTTAACGTTTTTATCCTCCCGGGCTTTACGCAGGGCCGCAGGTATATTACGGGTTCCGATGCTGCTCTCGTCGCCTTTGCCATCCACTACGTCGCCTAAAGCATAAATTACAGCGATTTTTTTCGAACGGTCCACTTTTTGGGGAGTTGGTTCGGGAGCATGGAAGTAATCGGACATGGCCATGTAGTTAAGTTCTGTGGCAGAATCAACCTCCATTTTTTCACGAAGAACCTTTTCTAATTCGTCTTTGTATAGCAACTGGTCAATCAGGCCGGCTTTATGGGCTTTCTCGGCAGAATATCCACTCAGACTGTCTGCCAATTGGTTTAGTCTTTCCACACTGATCCCTCGGTCTTTGGATATCTGTGCTATCATGTTGTTCCATATGGTGTTAACCAACTGTTGCGTTTGTTCGCGGTTTTCAGGACTCATCTTTTCGAGCATGAAAGGCTCTACAGCACTTTTGTATTTTCCATGGCGTATAATTTGAGCCTCTACGTCAATTTTATCGAGCATGCGTTTGAAAAACACCAGATCTGCCATCAGCCCTTTAAACTCGAGGTTGCCTTCGGGATGCATGCATACCTGGTCGGCAACAGAAGCCAGATAATATCCTCCCTGACTGTAGCTGTTGGCATAGGCAACCACAAATTTACCCGAGGTTTTGAAATCGCTCAGTTCTTTCCTGAGTTCTTCAGCAAGGGCCATACCTGACGGCCCTTGAGATACCTCTAGTAAAATACCGCTGATCTTGGGATCGTTCTTGGCCTTACGTAAATTTTTAATCAGTTCATTCAAGCCGTAGACCTCTTCATTATCAAAGTTTTGCCAATTGATGCTATTGAATGGATTGACGGGTTGGCGGTCTTGTATATCCCGGTCGAGGGTCAGGCGCAGAATGGTTTTTTCTTTGACCTCCACTTCGGTTTTATTGCTGAAGGTGGCCAAACTGGCTATGATGCCCAGAGAAAGTAGAAAAAACAGGAGCAAGGTCACTGTGGTTCCGAGTACAGATGCAAAAAAGAATTTGAGAAACTGTTTCATAGATATCTGGATTAAAAGAGTTTTCTATTGATACAAAATTAGCATTTCCTTTGTCGAATCAAAGTCAATGGTTTTTTATGATGGATAAGGAACTTGAAAGTGTTTTTCTCTCACTTGGAAGCAACCAGGGGAATCGCATGGAGTATATTATAAATGCAATTCAGCAATTAAGGCCATTGAGCGAAAAGCCCTTACGAGTATCGGGAATTTATGAAACGGAGCCCTGGGGGTTTACTGCCCCACAAAGTTTTTACAACCTGGCTGCGGAGTTGAAGACCAAACTGACTCCTGGGGATTTTATCATGAAAATTCTTGCTATTGAGGCTACGTTGGGTCGAAAACGTACGGAAGATCCTGGTTACCAGTCGAGGCCTATTGACATTGATATTTTGTTTTTTGGTGAAAAAATCATTCTGTCGCCCGAGCTTACCGTGCCTCATCCCCAACTGCATATGCGTCGTTTTGTCCTTGAGCCCCTGGCAGAATTGGCTCCCCTCTTTGTTCATCCATTGATAGGAAAAACGGTTATTGAGCTGTTAGACCGATGCCAGGATGAGGGAAAGGTTATTTACCTGTCTCCTTTTCCCCGGAATGGGGATATTGTTTAAATTGCCGCTTTAACCCGTCCGCATACGAAGTGTAATGAATGATCTGAAATACAGATATATTACGATTGAAGGTTGCATTGGAGCCGGTAAAACCACCCTGGCCCGCATGCTGTCGGCCGATTTTCATACCCGTCTGATTCTCGAACAGTTTGAGGAAAATTCTTTCCTTCCCAAATTTTACCAGGACCCGGCGCGTTATGCCTTTCCCCTTGAACTGAGTTTTCTAGCGGATCGATTTCAGCAACTTAAAAACCAGGTGATTAATCTCGATATGTTTCATCCGCATATCGTTTCAGATTATCACATACAGAAATCCCTCATTTTCGCCCGCAAGACGCTGCAGTCTGATGAATTTTCGCTGTTCATGCGCCTCTATCAGATAATGATTGCCCAACTGCCTGTGCCCGAGTTGTTTGTGTATCTTTATTTACCAGTCGATCGGTTGCTGGCCAATATTAAAAAAAGGGGACGTCCCTATGAACAAAGCATTACGGCAGATTATCTGAGTTTAATCCAGGAAAGTTATTTTGAGTTTATTCGTCAACAGAATAATTTACGTGTCGTGGTGATAGATACCCGATCCATTGATTTTGTAGAAAACCGGGCTGATTATGAATGGTTGGTCTCGGTGATCAATGCAGAATATCCGATAGGGGTGACCACGATCAGTTAACCATTGTTATCTTTCTTATTATTTCCATAATGCTGAGCTCCCACGTAGGTCAGGGAATTATGGATTTTTATTGTGTTGGATGGTTTTCGTTTGAATAAAAAAGAAACCCCGCTATGCGAGCGGGGTTCCATAATCCACGGGGGCCTATACGTATCAATCTACCAATTTTTTGAATTCGGTATTATCGAAGTACTTGATGAATTCGCGGTCATTTTTGGCCCACTGCTTCATCTTGGCATCAGCCTGAATGGCCTTACTGAGATTTTCGAAGAGGAGTGCAGTATTTCCGGTGCGAGCGCCTAAGACTGCGGTCAGGTAGTAAACCTGAGCGTTCTTTTCGGCGCATTCAAGGGTTTTGGCAGCTTCCCCATTGTTGCCCGAGAGCATCTGGGCCAGAGCCAGGTTGTAATCGCACTTCTTGCCTTTCATGGCATTGAGGGCGTCGGCATATTTACCTTCGGGGATCAGTAGAACGCCGAGGTTATAGTTTTCGTTAACACCCAGCTTCTTGGCTTTTTCGAACATCTGTTTGGCTTTGGGTAAATCTCCCTTCATCAAAGCTACAGCACCAAGGTTGTTTACTACTTCGCCCTGATCGGGAGCTATGTTGTTGGCTTTTTCGAGGTTAGCAGCAGCATCGTTTGCTTTACCTAATTGTACCTGAACAACGCCCAGGTTGTTGAATGCCTTCCAGTTGTTGGGGAAAAGCTGAGTGGCTGAACGATAGATTGTTTCTTTGGTTTTGAGATCTTGCGTAAGAGTGCCAGCGTAGAGCAACTCTTTTTCGTTAAGTTTTTCAGGATTGCTGGTAGCCAGGTTCAGGATTTCTTCGTCGGTCTTGGAAGGTTCGAAGGCAGTGATAACAATTTCTGACCTACGCAAAGGAGGTAACAGTTTCTGCTCAATTTGCGGATAAATCAGAATCATGTTACGGATTTCCTGCTCTTTTTTCTTGGGATCAGCGCTGTTAACAATGTTGAGAACAGTTCCTTTTTCTTTCAGGTCGCTGGCTTCTACCAGTTTCATGAAACCATTCCAGTCGGGTCCATTACCCTTGGTAACGATGGGGATATCGGGAACAGCCACTGGGTTCTTTTTGTCCTTGCGCATTTTGTCAAAGTCAGCAAGAATAGTCTTCTTGGCTGCTTCAGCACGATTACCGGAAAGATTTTCGTTGAAGGTTTCTTCACCTTCGGGCGAAGCCCAACCATTGATGATGATGTCTTTGATCTTATATCCGGCTTTGATGTGATCATACAGTCCAGCCCATGCGTCTTTGGCTTCTTTTTCTTTATTGAGGCCAAAGTTAAAGTTTACACTATAGAGGTTTTTGGGGAAATAAATCTTGGCTTCGCGGGTTATGGTTATATCGCGAACATATCCGTGGGGAACTACCTGAGTTTCAGCTGTACCGGCAATTCGTTTGCAGGTGTAAATCACACCATCGGCGAGTTTACGTTCACCCAGTACGAGGCTTTTGCCCGATTTGCCGCAATCGTTGCAAGAAGCGGGGCCTTTAGGCATGTAAGCTACAGGGCTCACTTTGAGTTCCGAAACGTTCATATCGGGGCTATATGGAATGGTGTATTTGTAAGTGAAGGTGCCACCATTCTTGTAAGAAATAACAGGACCATCACCTTTTACATTTTCACCCCTGATGCTCATGCATTTGAGTTTGTGTTCACCCGTGGCATGTTTCAAAACCGGCTGGAAGCACATGGCAGCATTTTTCAGGAAATAGTTGGGAGGGAAGGTGCCGCGGATAGTAACTTCGATAGAGTCTCCTTTGGTTTCAAGCACAGGAGGAATGGTTTCAAACTTCACTTTTCCGAAGTCTTTCTGCATCTTGCTGAGGTCATCGCCACCAAATTTGTATACCAGACCCAGCGTGGTCATGCTGTAGAAGTCTTTTTTGATTTCAGCTGCACCTCCTTGTTGAATATCCATTCCTTCACTATCGGTGAAGCGCAAAACGCTTTCGAGTACCACGTCCACTTTTTCCGATACTGAGTAATTGATGCCTAAACCAGCGGGAACCATTCCTACCAGGTCGCGGTTGTCGAAGCCTTTACCGTCGCCGCCACCCTGTTCGGTGTTTACTCCGCGCGTGCCCAGCAAGGTGCCGGTTGGGATGTCATATTTACGAACACGATACTGAGTGTTACCAATACCAGCTACTGCGTACATGCCCAGCTTACGATCCGGGTTGTTACCGAGAATCAGTCGGTCGAGGTCGAAGGTCAGTTGCACGGAGTAATCAATGTAGCTACCCTCAATCTTTCGGTTGTAGTATGGCAGATAACTGTGATCGGCCCTGTCTTCCTGTCCGCTGTAATTACCGTAAGCAAGAGTACCCCTTAATCCCAGGAAAGGAGTAAACTGCCGGCCAAAAAGGCCACCAAAACCAAAATTCCAATTGTCCTTGTCGGGTACAAATTTGTATTTTACAATATCCCCGTGAAATTGGCTCAAGCCGCCCTGCGCACCCACATACCAGTATGGTGCTTCTTTAGGAGTGTAGGATGACCCTTTATCAGTCTGGCCGAACATTAAAACAGGAATAAGGCCCAACAGCAGTAAAAAGGCTGCTTTCCGGAAGATTTGATACATTTTTCTCATAGGTAGATTGTTTAAAGTTATCAGGTTTTCAGACAAAGATAATTTACTTTTCTGTATCATGCAAAAATACTGAATAAAATTGGGTAATTTCTTAAAATTTAACAGTAAATCTCTTAAAAATGTTTCACTCTGATATTTTTTAACAAATGGATTAAGATTTTCCGGCTAATTCCCATAATACGATTCCGGCACTAACTGCCACATTTAAAGAATGTTTAGTTCCTTTTTGGGGTATTTCCAGATGAAAGTCAGAGTTTCGCAGGATTACTTCATCAACGCCATTAATCTCATTTCCAAAAACCACGGCCAACCTATCTTCAAGCCTATTCCCTTGGGTTAAGTTTATGCTCATTTTCGTTTGCTCAACACTTATAATTTTATATCCCTGCTCTTTAAGGTAGCTTATACATTCAGGGCCGCTTGCCATATATTCCCAATCCACCGACAGGGTTGCTCCCAGCGCTGTACGTTCTATTTCGCGGTCGGGTGGGGTAGCACTGATTCCGCAAAGGTATATTTTGCCTATTCCGAAAGCATCGCAAGTGCGAAAAATAGAACCAATATTTTGTTTACTTCTAATATTATCCAAAACAACCACCAGATTATGACTGGCTTTTTCTTTGAATTCTTCCGGAGCGAGCCGGTTTAGCTCTTTCATACTTTTCTTAATCATAAGAGCGTGTAAAGAATGAGTCTGCAAAAATACAGTGGCTGATGCATTATGGGAACTTTTTCCCCTGGAGTTTGTAGTCAAAAGAGGCAGAACCTTAACTTTGTTCCCACAAAACAAGTAAAAATACCTGGTGAAAGGAAACCTTGCCGATACTCCCTTGATGAAACAATACAACCGGATTAAGGCCAAATATCCGGATGCATTACTTCTGTTCAGGGTGGGAGATTTTTATGAAACTTTTGGGGAGGATGCCGTAAAGGCATCCCAGATCTTGGGAATTGTATTAACCAAACGTTCCAATGGTGCAGCCGCTTCAGTCGATTTGGCGGGTTTTCCTTACCATGCACTGGACAATTACCTGCCCAAATTGGTCAGGGCAGGCTTGCGCGTGGCTATATGCGACCAGTTGGAAGACCCCAAGATGGCTAAAACCATTGTTAAGCGTGGGGTTACGGAGTTGGTGACTCCCGGAGTTAGTATTAATGATAAGATTCTTGAACAAAAGGAAAATAATTTTTTGGCTGCCCTCCACTTGGGTGACCTTCATTCGGGAATTTCTTTTCTTGATATTTCTACCGGTGAATTTTTGGTGGCCCAGGGAAACCACGAATACATTGATAAACTTTTGCAAAATTTCCGACCTAGTGAAATTGTATTGCAAAAAAATAAGCTCCGCCGTTTTATCGAACTATTTGGTGATAAATTTTACACCACAACCTTCGACGATTGGGTTTTTACGGAGGAATTTGCTAAAGATTTGTTGCTACGGCATTTTCAGGTAAGTTCATTGAAGGGTTTTGGGGTAGAAATGCTTCCCCTGGCGGTGGTGGCTGCAGGAGCGGCTCTGCATTATCTGGCCGAAACGCAGCATGACAAAGTGGCTCATATTACAAAGTTGTCCCGTATTGAAGAAGACCGCTATGTGTGGCTTGACCGCTTTACCATCCGCAACCTTGAGCTTATCCAGTCGAACAGCGAGGGAGCTCGCACTTTGCTGCATGTACTCGATCATACGATTACCCCCATGGGTGCCCGTCTCCTTCGACGCTGGATTACCATGCCTCTGAAGGAGCGAAAAGCAGTGGAGGAGCGCCTTGATATAGTGGAACTTTTTCAAAAAAATAAGGACATGGCTGAAGCCATCGCCCAACAATTGAAAACAGTGGGCGACCTGGAGCGACTTACCTCTAAAATTAGCGTAGGAAAGGCCAGCCCCCGGGAGGTGCTCTTTATAGCCAAAGCCCTGGAAGCTGTCAAAGAAATTATTGCCTTGTGCCAGCATGTGCCCAACCCTGTGCTCCTGCAATTGGCTGAGCAATTGAACCCCCTACCGGTAATTCAGAATCGCATTTTAAAAACTCTGGAACAGGATCCTCCTCCGCAGGTAAGCAAAGGCCATGTGATTGCCAAAGGGGTATCAGCCGAACTCGATGAACTTCGTACATTGCTTTTCGAAGGAAAAGATTACCTGGCCCGCATCCAACAGCGAGAGGCCCAGGCAACGGGAATCCCCTCTCTCAAGATTGGTTTTAACAACGTTTTTGGTTATTATCTAGAAGTAACCAATGCGCATAAAAATAAAGTGCCTCCTACCTGGCACCGGAAACAAACCCTCGTGAATGCCGAACGTTATATCACTGAAGAGCTCAAAGAATACGAGCAAAAAATACTGGGGGCTGAAGAAAAAATTCTGGAACTTGAAAATCGGATTTTTAATGAACTACTAATAGCCGTAGCCGACTATATTGTGCCTCTGCAGCTAAATGCTTCCATCCTGGCCCGGATGGATGTTTTATTAAATTTTGCTCGATTGGCTGCTGAATCCAATTATTGCAGGCCGGTTTTGAGTGATGGACTTCAAATTGAAATTAAAGAAGGGAGACATCCGGTCATCGAGAAAATGATGCCTCCGGGCGAACAATACGTTCCGAACGATATTACCCTCGACCCGAAAAATAATCAAATCATTATCCTCACCGGGCCCAACATGTCGGGGAAATCGGCCTTGCTTCGCCAGACAGCCCTTATCGTGCTTATGGCTCAAATGGGATGTTTTGTGCCCGCCAGTAAAGCAACTATTGGTATGGTTGACAAAATTTTCACCCGAGTAGGGGCCTCCGATAATATCTCTTCGGGCGAATCTACCTTCATGGTGGAAATGAACGAAACGGCCAGCATCCTGAATAATATTTCGGATCGCAGCCTCATTATACTGGATGAAATAGGCCGGGGAACCAGTACTTACGACGGTATAAGTATTGCCTGGAGTATTGTGGAATACCTGCATGAACATCCCATCTATCAGCCCAAGGTGTTGTTTGCGACCCACTACCACGAGCTCAATGAAATGGCGCGATTATTTCCGAGGGTAAAAAATTTCCATATATCTGTCAGAGAAGTAGGTAATCGGGTAATCTTCCTTCGCAGGCTGGCACCCGGAGGCAGCGAGCATAGCTTTGGCATTCACGTAGCCCGCATGGCGGGGATTCCCAAGAAAGTTGTCGATAGAGCCGCAGAGTTGCTCGAAACCCTGGAACAATCGCGCAATAGCGAATCTCTGTCGAAGGCTGCGCCGGCTGTCCCCAAATCTAGGGATGCTATCCAACTCAGTTTTTTCCAGCTCGACGACCCTCTATTGCTTCAAATTAAAGACGAAATCAATAATATTGACATTGACACGCTTACGCCAATCGAAGCTCTGATGAAGCTTCATCAGATAAAAAAATTGTTGGGGGGGAAATGAAAAAAGTCTTGCACTGATTGCAAAAAAATTTTTACCTTTGCACCCGCAATTGACAAATTTTTCAGGCGGAAATAGCTCAGTTGGTAGAGCACAACCTTGCCAAGGTTGGGGTCGCGGGTTCGAGTCCCGTTTTCCGCTCGGCGCATCCCGAAGGCCAAGTATTGGAGTCGGGATTTTTTTGTAAATTTGCGTTAGCTTGACAAAAATGCCCGGGTGGTGGAAGTGGTAGACACGAAGGACTTAAAATCCTTTGGCCGATGAGGCCGTGCGGGTTCAAGTCCCGCTCCGGGTACAAGATTTTTTGAAATAAGTTCCTTATCAGGCTTTTAATAGGGAGAGTTTAGTTCTACACCTGATTTTACCCATGGATTTAAGGAGTACTTCCCAAGCGCCTCTTTATCTTGATAATTGGGGAATATTCATTCATCTTCCGGGTAATAGATTCGCTTAAAAATCTGCCTGGCGCCAACAAAAGCTAGATGTAACCGAAGTATTATCTATATTTTTTAAGCTTATCTCTGCTCTCGTGTTTTAGTAAACCTCTGCACTGAATTACGCAAAATATATTGATAAACAAGGAATTAACTTGGGTTATTAAATCTTCAACCAGAAAGTTGCAGCCCTAATACCTGTATGCTCTGCCCTCAAGTTTTTCGATTTTAACTCTAAAAGTCAAAACCTCTTTAAGTGCAGGGGTATTGTATGTGAAGTCTTTACCAGCATATTTACGCATCATGGCGTTAAGCATGGCCATTTTTTCTTCCAGATCTTCTATGAATTCAACTTTACCATAAACAAGTATACTTTTGTATTTCATGCTCCAGGAGCAGGCTACTTTTTCGCTTTGATAACGCAACTGGTGAAAAGCGCTGAAGGCAATACAAACCTGAGGATTTTGGCGCAGAATATCAATTTTCTTCCCCTGGCGGCTACTATGCAGGTAAATGTATTGTTCGTCATACCCAAAATTCATGGGTACTACGTAAGGAGTTCCTTCTGGGGTTACCATGGAAACGTAGCAAGCGTCAGCAGCATCAAAAACCGATTTTATTTCTTTAGGATCGGTGATAGCGCGAGGTTTCATAGCGAGATTTTAGGGATGATTCTCTACTGAATTAATATTCAGAATTGTTAAGTAAAGCGTTAACCAGAGAATTCAGCAGGCTAAACAGCAAAGCCCACCAGAAGCTATCCACATGAAATCCGTTTACCAGTGAAGAAGCCATAAGTATGATGATCGCATTGATAGCCAGAATAAAAAGGCCCAATGTGAGAATGGTAACCGGGATGGTGAGGATGATCAGTATGGGTTTAACAAAAATGTTGAGCAGGGCCAATACTGCAGCCACCCACATGGCAGTCCAGAACGAATCGACCGAAACACCGGGTAAAAGCCATGCGATAATCGCGATAGCCATGGCAGAGGCAGTCCAGCGAAGTATAAGTTTCATAGACGTTATCTGAAGGGGTTTTCAAAAATACAAAAAAGCCGTACATGGTCTATAAGCGGGATTCTGTATCCGGGATTACCGGACTTCTATCATTTATCTGGGGCAACGGTCACCCGTTGTCTCTATCGGCCTACCCTCCGGGAATCGGGCGGGCCACCCTTAGGATCCTGCCGAGCAGGTATCACCCCGGTTTATTTGGCCTTTCAACGCCTGAGGTTTACCCCCGTGTGATGTCGCCACCACACGGCGTGGGCTCTTGCCCCACGTTTTCACCCTTACCCCAAAAGGGGCGGTAATTTTCTGTGGCACTCTCTGTTACCTGGCCCTTGCGAACCAGATACCTTCCCGTTAGGAAGCAGGCTGCCCTGTGTTGTCCCGACTTTCCTCCCTGCTGCCTGCGCAACAGAGCGATAGAACGACCCTGTACAGCTTTTTACTGCAAAATTACATCAAAAAACGCACCCTATTCTTCAGCCTGGCCCGAAGTGCGATGTAAGATTATAACTTCCAGTGCTCCCATTCCGTATTTTGCAAAGGGAGCCTGCTGCCATATCACATTAGGATATTCGCGCAAGCGTTCCACCAGGGTTTTTTTAAGGACTCCATTTCCAACACCATGAATAAAAATGACTTTGTAGTAATTATCCACAATGGCAGCCTCCATACAGCGTGTAAAGTAAGCTAACTGGAGGTTGAGCAGTTCTTCGGGTGGAACATTGCGATGATCCTCAAGTATGGCCTCGGCATGCAAATCAACCACTGCCTCACGATGTCCGGCCTTGTGCCGGGCAATAAAAGATTCGGGTTTCACCTGCTGCGCTTTCTCAACTTCCATGGGCTCTTCTCCGTATTTCTCCATCTCTTCCATGCGACTAACCGGCTTTAGCTTTGAAATGTCAGCCACCTGGTAAACAAATGCCTTCCGGCTGAGAAAAGCGTAGGTTTTGTAATTGTCTTCTTTGGTAAATCTTAGCGGTTTGATTTTGAACACGGTGGTAATCGGCAACCACACGGAGGGCATTTTCTCGCGGGTGAAAAGAAGTTGCACGATGCCATCGGCCACATATTCCAGCATTTCTCTTTTAATAACGGCAATGATGGCTTTGTGCAATGGGGGGATACTTCCAAAGTCGCGACCCAGGTAGCCTCCGCTCTGGCTCTTGTGAAACAGAGTGTAGATGACGTCGTAATCGCTGAGGTTGATGAGTGTAAGCTCGAGTACGCCAGTGATAAGCCATTTCTGATCTTGAGGCTCAAAGGCAAGATAAACCCCCGGCGCATTGGAACTTCCTCTGGCTGATGCAGGTAAGGCTTCGACATAGGTTTCTGGTTCAGTAGGCTCTGGCTCAGGTTTGGAAACAGGTTCAGAAGGAATGGACTGCTTGCCTGTTTTTGCCGGTGCTTTTTGGGGGGATGTATCGCTGAAGTATCGCTCGGCGGCACTCTCACCGCCTATTTTTACCAGTTCCGATTCTAAGGTGGGAATTTCAAAGCCCTCATCAATCAGTACGCCTACCAAGCCTGGTTTGATTATGCGGCTAACGGTTCCACCCCCGCTCTGATTGAGAAATTTAACCTTGTCGCCCGGTTTTAAGCTCATATTTTTTTTATTTGCAAAATTAACCCTACTCTCTGCTGAAAACAATGCATGAATGGGCACAAAATAAAAAGAGGGTCCGAAGGACTTCTCTCGCCGATATTCCTAGGGAATAAATCAAGCCAGTTTTAAAATTGTGCCGGTAAAACCATGGATTCACCGATTACCTGTAAGGCTGAAGGAATGATTTTGATTCTGAAAGGGCTGTGTCCGAGCGATTCTCCGTCGGCTTCCAGCTCTATAGTAGGGTTTGACTCTATAATAAACTCGGCAGCCTTCAGCGTTTTGACTTTAGGATGTCGTATAAAGCTTCCGTCATACAGGTTTTTAACCTCTTTCAGAACAGTGAGCTTGCCAATTTTTTGGATAAGGGTCATGTCGAGAATTCCATCTGCGGGATGGGCAAACGGAAGTTGACGCATACCTCCTCCGTTGTATTGTCCGATTCCCACACTCAGACTGAAAGCATCGGTTTCTAAGGGAACTCCATCAGCCGTTATTTTAACCTGAGTGTGATGGTAATAGATGAGGCTGGTGAAGAGATTTGCCAAATAAGACAGGGGTCCACCTTTGCCTTTGTCTTTCTGGATGTTGGTTTTACGAGCAACCACTGCATCGTACCCCATACCAGCCACATTTACAAAATACCTCGATTTGGGGCCTCTTGCGTTTTGATAGGTGATGTGGCCAACATCCTGCCATAAGATATTGCCTTTTACCAAGGTGGCGATGGCATTGTGGTAATCATCAGAAATTCCAAACGATCGCCTCCAGTCGTTGCCAGTTCCCACCGGTACAAGTCCTACAGTGAATTCTGACAAGGGAATTGTTTTTTGCCTGAAAAGTCCATTCACCACCTCATTGAGGGTTCCATCACCTCCTACTACTATAAATTTGCGGTATCCTTTTTTTACTGCGGTGGTGGTGATACTGATGGCGTGCTCGCGATGAGTGGTCTGGGTATAAGAAAATGAAAAATCTGCCTCTCTGAGTAGTCGCTCGATGAGGGGCCAATCGTGGCTACATTTGCTCAATCCGGCGTGGGGGTTGACCACTACAAACCAATCCTCCAGGGCGGGTTTTTGGACTCTGGGCATTTTTATGTTTTACAAAAAAGATCGGCAAAAGTAAGGAATTAACCCTAATGCTTTATTGATGGGCTAATATTCAGGGTTTCAGAATATATCTGAAGGGTTTGGGCGGCCATATTCCGGGCATTAAAATTTCTAACGTGTATGGAGGCATTCCGGATGATCTTTGTGCGAAGGCCTTCGTCGTTGAGCAAACGAAATACAGCTTCGGCCATTGCTGATGCATCACCAGGTTCTACCAGCAGACCATTTTCCCCATCATGAATTATTTCGGCAATACCTCCGGCATTAGTCGCCACCACTGGTACTCCGCAACTCATGGCATCGAGAATGATCGTTCCCAGCCCTTCGCTCTGAGAGGTAAAAAGTAAAATATCGAGCGAGGGAAGCACTTTCTCGATGTCGTACCGAAATCCTGTGAAAACCACCCATTTACTGATTTGCAGCTCATTTATCAGGGCCTCCAGTCGGGCTTTTTCGGGCCCTTCACCCACGATGACAAAGCGCAGGTCCTGTCGTTTTTCAAGCAGTAGAGCAGCGGTTTTTAAAAAAGTGGGATGATCTTTAGCCTTTACCAGCGAAGCAATGTTTCCAACAATTTTACTCCGGGAAGGCCAGCCCATTTCTTCTTTTAAAAAAGGAGAGGGGCTTTGGTATGGAAAACGAGAAGGGTCGATGCCACTGTATATCCGTTTAAGTTTATTGGATTTCTTTACCACATCCTTTAAACTCTCCCTGACCGCCTCGCTAATGCAGATGTAATGAGTTATCCGGTTAGAATTGTACTTTAGTGTCGATAAAATTCCCCGATGTTTTCCCAGTGTTACTCTTCGGCTTACGATAATGGGTATTTGTAAGCCCGGAAGCATTGAAGTCAGCCATACCAGCGTATGGGCATGGCTGTCGTGCGCGTGAATGATTTGAATCTTGTATTTCCAGCAAACATACCGTACCCCAAAAGGCAGAAAAATCATCTGCATCACCTGGGGTAAAGACCTAAACATGAGGATTTGGGTTTGGGTTTCCCTGGCTTTCTCCTTGAGGGGGGCTTTATCCGGACACAATAGCACGTGTTCCTCACTGGAAAGGAATTTCAGGAGATACAATACTTGCTGTTCGCCTCCGCCCCAGCTTTTACTGGTGGAAATATGCAAAACCCTCATGATTGTTTTTTCTTTTGAAGTTCGCGCAGGCGGGCGTATTTGAGAAATTGACCGTAGGCCGATAATCGGGCTATCAGGAAACCTTCGAAACCATCGAGAAATCCCAATCGAAGAAAGTAATGCCGGATAAATTTCAGCCAGGGTTTAAGGGTTAAATGATATAAGTTGGTTTTAATACCCTCCTTGAAAAGCTCTTCAGCACTAATGTTTGTAAAGCGAATCATCTGCCGCAGGTGATCCTCGAGTGAGTAATACGAATAGTGTAGAAGGTCTCCTTTTAAATGTCCTATGGGTTGCTGGGTTATAAGAGCGAGGCGATCGTGGGGGTTGCGGCCTGTCCAAAAAGCCATGCCATTTCTTACCAGGCGCAGTTTTCGGTCGGGGTACCATCCGCTATGTCGAATCCAGCGCCCGCAATAATTGGTGAGCCGATTGAATGTATAGCCCTGGAAATTAGGGTTCTGTATGGCTTTTTCCAGCGATTCTTTCAATTCATCCGATAGCGCCTCATCGGCATCGAGCGATAAAATCCATTCAGCCGTAGCACAGGAGAATGCAAAATTTTTCTGACTTATATGATTATCAAAAGGACGAAAAATGACCTTAGCCCCCATATCTTGGGCTATTTGCACTGTGCGGTCCTGCGAGCCTGAGTCCACGACGATTATTTCGTCGGCCAGAGGCTCCACAGACTTTATACATCGCTCGATGTTCTTTTCCTCGTTTAAGGTGATGATTACCAGGGCCAGACGTGCCATGCAAAGTGTTTTCTGCTACAAAGGTAAGCTTTGGCCTTAAATGTTTACTTTCTTCCAATGCCCCGAATACAGATATAGCAGCGAAAGCCCGCCCAAAATGATAAAATAGAGATATTCTACTGACCAGATGAGGATAAGCGGTTTTTTCCATGCAATGGCCAGAAAATAAGTGGCCAGCAAGTACAGGAAAATGGCCGTAAACTCTATGAGCATATTTATGCGGGTATTCGCTGTTCCGGTGACCCCGCTGAATAACATAATGCTTATGGAAAACAAAGGAAGGACTCCGCTGATAAGATACATTACAGGCCTGGCAGCAGCAATGATGAGCGGGTCAGGAGTGTAAATCCGGAGCATCGGAACTGGGATAGTTAACGTGAGGAGGGAAACCATTAATAACAGGACGGTACTCATGAGCGCTACTTTTCCGATAATTGCGGTTACATATTTGTCTCCATTAGCTCCCATGGAGTTGCTTACCAGGGTGTTGACTGCTGTAGAAAATCCCCAGATGGGTATCATCATTACTAAATACAGACTGCGTATGACATTGGAAGCTGCCAGATTGATTTCTCCTGTTTTTTCGACCATCATAAAAAAGGCAAGCCAGCCAGCCAGCGAAACAAAGTTCTGCAACATCACCCAAACCGAAAGATTCAGGGTCTGGCGAGTGACGGATAATTGGAGTTTGAAGTCCAATCTGAGTCCATATTTATGATGGTCGCAGGTTAGATATGTGTAAATTAAAAAGAAAAGAGCCGATGAGGTTTCTGCCATTACCGAGGCGATGGCTGCCCCTCCAATGCCAAGAGCCGGCAGTCCCCAATGGCCAAATATGAGGGCATAATCGAGCACCACATTCAACGCCGCCATCAGGAAGGAGGCCAGCGATAAAATACGGGTACGTGTAATGCCAACATAAAAAGCTCTGAAATTTACATTTATAAATGCAGGTATCAATCCCCAGATGCGGTACCTGAGAAAATCGGAAGTGGCCTGATGGATGTATTCGCTTTTCAGGGTAAGGTTGATAAGCCATTCTCCGGCCAGGTGATAGACAGCAATGAGCAAAAATGCAAAGAGCAGAAGCGAATAGAAACCCTGTATTACCACCTGTCCGATGTTCGCATAAGTACCCCTGCCGTTGAACCTTCCCACCAGTATCTGAACCCCTGTGGCAAAGCCAAAACCCAGCATAAACATGGAAACGTAAAAGAGTCCCCCAATGGCTGAAGCACCCAGGGGGATTTCGCCCAAACGCCCCAGAAAGGCCGTATCCGTAACATTCACCACATTTTGGGCGATCAGGCTCAGTATGATCGGATAGGCAACCTCCCAAATCTGCCGGTACGATGGTATCGGTCTCAAGAATTTTTAATTTTCCGGCAAATTTATGAGTTCCTTACGCACCCCTGATTAATCTTTTCCGTTGCTCAGTTTTTCAATTTCGGCAATCAGGTCTTCAATGAAAAAGGGTTTTTGCAGGATGCTGTCGGCTCCAAAAAGTTGGGAGATACGTAGATAATCGCTAGCCGGGATGTAGCCTCCTCCTGAGATAGTAATGATCTTTACTTTTGGCGTTAAATTTTTGCACTCTCTTATGATTTCAAGTCCACCTTCCTCGCCTGGTATTCTGATGTCAGTTATCAGAAAATCGTAGGGCAGGCTTTTAAAACGTTCGATGGCTTGATGAGTGCTAAATTCTACATCCGTACTGTAGCCCTTTTTCTCCAGCAACTGTTGCAGGTTGGTGGCAAAATTCCGGTCATCATCAACTAAAAGTATTCTTGGCATGCTGGCAGGGAACTTTAAATTTGGAAAAGATTTTTTAGCTGTTATACAAAAATAATGCTTTTTTTATTCAAATATGTATCGCAAATAATCTTATTCAAAAAAAGTAACTATTATCTGCGTGGTAAATCCTGGTAATCAAATCAGATTGTATTTTGCGAGAAAAAGTATTCGGCACCCGATTGTGTTAAACAAAAAAACTGTTTCCACCAGCGGAAACAGCTTTTTCGATTTGGTAGCGGGGGCAGGATTCGAACCTACGACCTTCGGGTTATGAGCCCGACGAGCTACCTCTGCTCCACCCCGCACTGTTTTGTGGGTGCAAAATTACAAATAATTCAGGATTTGTCAAGTCCAAAACGAAAGTTTTTTTGAGATAAAACGATAACCCCCCGGACAAGCCCTGGGGCGGGCTGTCCGGGGGGATAGAATCTTTAAATTGAAATTTATTCGTTTACAAATTTTACCCCGGGCAATTCTTTGCCTTCAATGTATTCGAGCATAGCCCCGCCGCCTGTAGATACATAACTTACCTTGTCGGCCAGATGATATTTGTTGATGGCAGCCACTGAATCACCGCCGCCAATGAGTGAATAAGCGCCTTTTTGGGTGGCCTCGGCTACGCTTTTAGCAATTGCAACAGTCCCGGCTTCGAAGTTGCTCATCTCGAATACACCCATGGGCCCATTCCAGAGCAAGGTTTTGGAATGGGCTATTACTTCATTGAAAAGCTTTATCGTTTCAGGGCCAATATCGAGACCCATCCATCCTTCAGGGATTTCGTTGGCCTTGCATACCTGCCGGTTGGCTTCATTGTCGAATCTATCGGCAATTACGGCATCTACCGGAAGAAAGATTTTTACGCCGAGCGCTTTAGCCTTATCAAGGGCCTGCAAGGCCACAGGCATCAGGTCGTCTTCTACCAACGAACTGCCCACTTTACCTCCCAGGGCTTTGATAAAGGTGAACATCATACCTCCACCAATAATCAGGTTGTTGACCCGGGGCAGAAGGTTCTGAATAATTTCGATTTTGCCTGAAACTTTGGCTCCACCTAGAATAGCCGTGAAAGGACGTTCGGCCTCCTCAAGTACTTTTTTAAGTGCAGCCAGTTCATTACCCATTACATAACCAAACATTTTGGCCGTGGGGAAAAATTTAGCAATAACCGCGGTGGAAGCATGAGCACGGTGGGCTGTTCCGAAGGCGTCGTTCACATATACATCTCCGTGCTTGGCCAATTTTTTGGCAAAGTCTTCATCGCCTTTTTCCTCTTCTTTATAGAAACGAAGATTTTCAAGCAAAAGAATTTCGCCTGGCTTCAGTGTAGAAGAGAGTTGGTAGGCTTCTTCGCCGATGCAATCGGGTGCAAATTTGACGGGCACGCCAGTGGCTTTAATCAGATAATCCACAACATGCCTGAGACTGTACTTATCAGTAGGGCCATCTTTGGGCCTGCCCAGATGCGACATAAGGATAACGGAACCTCCATCACCCAGGATTTTTTTGATAGTGGGAATGGTGGCATCGATGCGGGTGGTGTCGGTTATTTGAAATGATTCATTGAGGGGAACATTAAAGTCGACCCGGATAAGGGCTCTTTTCCCTTTGAAATTAAAATTGTCGATGGTTTTCATATGACGAAACGATTGGGTTACGCCCGCAAAGTTATGGGTTTTTCCCGTCTTTCCTCTAAAAACTTAGGTGGTTTGCGGAGGTTGTTGCCTATGTTTCCCATACAGGAAGCGTTTGATTTTCTGTGTAGCTGTCTTATGAAAAGGTTCTGCATGATGAATCAGCTGCTGGATTCTTGCGTTGCGACTAATCCGCTTATTGACGTCGGCATGAATGGCTCGCAGATGTTCTTGTATTTTTTCCTCGATGTGTTTAATTTCTTCTCCTGCTTCTTCCAGTTTTTTACGAATGGCATCGGTGTCAAGATGCACCAGGGCAATAAGTTTTCCCTCGTCTTCCATCACCAGCGATTCGAGTACATGGGGATAGTTGTTTAATACAGACTCAATATCTTCCGGGTAGATGTTTTCGCCATGGGGTCCAATGATAACGTTTTTACTTCGGCCTTTAATGTACAGATATCCGTCTTTGTCGAAAACACCCAGGTCGCCGGTGCGGAACCAGCCATCGGGAGTAAGTACTTCTGCCGTGAGTCCGGGTTCCTTGTAATAGCCTTTCATAACATTGGGTCCTTGAGCCCATATTTCTCCCTCGCCGGTATGGGGATCCGGATTATGAATTTTAAGAGTAACCCCCTGCATGGGAAAGCCGGTGCTATGTAACCGATGGTTACGGGGATTGCTACCTGCCAATAAAGGGGATGTCTCCGTAAGGCCGTAGCCTATGGCCAAAGGAAAGCCGGCTTCTATAAGAAATGCTTCTACCTCGGCGTTGAGCCTGGCTCCTCCTATGCCGAAAAACCTGAGTTGCCCTCCAAATGTTTTTTTTAGCGAGCGACCGGCCATACGGTGAAGCAGCTTGCGCCCCGGTCCAGTTTTATAAATCATTCGTAAGAGGGCATTTTTTCGAAAGGCGGGTTTTATTTTGTTTTTGTAGATTTTTTCGATGATCAGCGGAACTGTGAGCATGGCTACGGGCTTTACCGTTGCCAGGGCAGGCAAAAGCACCTGTGGTGTAGGTTTTTTTGAAAGATAGTATATGGTGGCTCCACCTATCAGTGGAAGAACAAATCCGATGGTGTTTTCGTAGGTATGGGCCAGAGGGAGCACCGAAAGCATCCTGTACTCGGTGCTGATGGGTTCTATGGTGAGGCATTGACGGGCTGTCCAGCATATGTTGCGATGGGTAAGCATTACCCCTTTCGATTTGCCTGTGGTACCTGAGGTGTATAATAGGGCAGCCACATCGTCTTCATCTGGTTCTTCCTTGGGCTCGCACCCTATCTTTTCATCATAAATCACTTCCTCACAGCCATCTAAACGGAAGGGCTCCAGATCTATAACGCATTTCAACTCAGGAAGAAGATCGCGGCGAATTTTCTGTTTTAGACCATTCGACACAAAGATGGCTTTGGCTCCCGAATGCATGAGTACATTGGTAACCTCTTCTTCGGAAAAATCAGGCAGTATGGGAACGACTATGCTTCCGCTGATAACCGTGGCCAGGTAGGCTATGCCCCAGTTAGGTGAATTGGTACCCATAATGCTGACTCTGTCGCCCTTGTCAATATTGAGTTTTTTCAAGGTAGCACACAACGCCCTTACTTTTTGCCCAAGTTCGCTGTAGGTAATGGGTTTTTCATCTACAAAGGCCAGGGCGGGTAGTTCAGCATATTTGGTTTCGATTTCTTTGAGCAGATAAAGAAAGTTGTGTCGGGTGGCAGAGTTTGAATCGCTCATGGTCAAGGTTTGGTTGAAGTGGGTAGCAATAAAGGCAAAGATATAGAACAAGTTTAATTTCTAGAAATTTTGGAATTAGGCAGAGCGGAGTGGGCAAATCTATAATTTTGTCTCATGAAAACTCGAATATTCGATCGGTGTGAATACCGGAGAGCAGGTCTGGTACTTCGCACTCATGGCAAGGAGGGAGGACTACAGGTTTCATGGGAGGCTGAGGAGAATCCGTTTGAGAAGGAAGGTATACGTTTTGTGGTGATCGATCTCGACGGCAAGTTTATACCTTTTCTGGTTGTGGCGCATGAGCCGGGCCCTGGCGGCCGTGAGGTTTTGTTTTTGGAAGATGTGAATACCCCGGAAGAGGCTGCGCAATTAACGGGCCACACCTATTACCTCCATCAGCGTTTTCTTGAGGACATTCAAAGTCCGCTGGATGTATTGGAACCCGGCAAATTTGTGGTGGTTGATACAAAATTTGGAGAATTGGGCCGGGCCATGGGAGTAGTGGGTACTGATGAAAATCCCTTACTGGAGGTAAAAGCCGGTAATCGGGAAATTCTGATTCCCGTACAGGGAAACTTTATTTTAGCAATATCAGATGAGGAATCTGTTATTCGGGTAGATATTCCTGAAGAGCTGGTAAGGTTAAACGAAAAATAGAAAGGTGTTTCACTTCAAACAGTTTTCTGTGACTGATGACAGCAGCACCCAAAAAGTCGGCACCGATTCGGTATTACTTGGGGCCTGGGCACCCCTGCCGGAGGAAGGCCTGATACTGGATGTTGGAACGGGTTGTGGAATTCTGGCCCTTCAGGCAGCCCAGCGTACCCGTTGCGAAATCGTGGGAATCGACATTCACGGGCCCTCGGTACATCAGGCACTAGCTAATTTTCAAAATAGTCCCTGGAGCCATAGGCTCAGCGCGCTGAAAATTGCCATGCAGGATTATCAGCCTGAATCCCCGTTTGATGCTATCCTTTGCAATCCGCCCTATTTTAGTCAGAGTCTTAAATCTCCCTATGCATATCGTAATACGGCTCGTCACGATGAAGAACTTCCTTTGCATGAGTTTTTCCTCCATGGAACTCGCCTGCTTAAACCCGACGGAGAATGTTTCCTCTGCCTTCAGGCTTCAGAGCTGAATAGGGCTATGCTGGAAAGCGCCTACCATGGTTTTTTTCTGCAAGGGGTTGTAAATGTCAGCTCCAGAGAGCAACTCCGTCCTTATCTGGTGCTCTTGGCGTTTCGCAGGAAGCCAGGCCCTATAAGGTCAGGAAGTCTGATAATTAAGGACAAGCAGGGAAATTATACCGAAGCCTACCGCACCCTTACCCGGGATTTTTATTTGTATTTTTAGGATTGCAGTTGATTGCTTGCCCCATACATGCAAACAGAAATAACAGAGAATCGAGGGAATTTACTTGCTGTGGATTTGGGTGTGAAGACGGGTCTGGCTGTTTTTACCCCTGATGGAAGGCTGCTATGGTATGGTTCAAGGAATTATGGAAGTAAAAACAGCCTTCGCAGCGATATTCCCCGTCTTTTGCTGCAATATGGACCTTTACGAAGGCTGGTGCTCGAAGGGGGCGGGGCTTTGCATGAAGTATGGCATAAAGAGGCGCAGCGGTGGCAAATTCCAATAACGGCTTTTCATGCAGGACATTGGCGCGAACTCTTGTTTGGCAGCGATTACCTGATGCATACCGATAAAGCCAAAGATAAAGCCGTAGAAATGGCAGGTAGGGTTATACGCCTGGTAGGGATACAAAGGTTTTCTACCCCTGTGCACCACGCAGCTGAAGCCATTTTATCAGGGCTTTGTTTTCTCTACGAAGAAGGGCAGGTAGTTTTTCCTTCTGAAGTTCAACGAATGTTTCGTTATCCCCGGTCGAAATAAATGCTTTTGGAACTTATGCTCAAAGGGACACCCAACACAATTTTGATATTCGCGGGCACCAGGCCCAGATCGAGGGCGGCGCGGCCCACAGAGAACATGATGCGATTATCTGCATGATGGGCTGCGGCCACCGAAACGGCACTCCCCAGTGCAATTCCCAGGTCAAGGGTGTTGAAACTGCAGGGCACCTCAGGAAAATTATTTTTCCCATTGCAAGATTGAAGTCCGCAGAAACCGCAATACTTCAAACCCAGGGGGTCAATACGAGTCCCCATTAATAATAAGGCATCGGAACGGAGCAGATTGTCGGCATCGCGCCGAAAAAAAGGAAGGTTTTCTGCTTCGGCAATTTCTTTCATGCGGATAGCCAGTTTCTCCCTGTCGGTTTTTTCGGCCATAGCCAGGTAAAGGGTGTCTCTGCCCCTCCCTTTAGGTGCTGTGCGTGCGGCAGCCATCATCAATCCGGCAAGCTGATGGATAGTCTTTTCCCTTTCCTGTTCTTCGGTTATCATGGGTAATATTTTGGGTATGCAGGCATTTCGTAATTTTGACGCAATTTTAAGAAAAAAATGGAAGAGGTTCATTCCACGAAAAAGCATCGCAAGCCTGACGCCGAAAAGGAAATGAGTTTTTGGGAGCATCTGGACGAACTTCGTTGGAGGCTTATAAGGGCGAGCCTTGCCATCGTGGGTATGGCTGTGGTGGCATTTACCAACCGCGAATTTATTTTCGATACCGTCTTGCTGGGGCCTCTGCACAATGATTTTCCCACCATTCGCTGGCTATGCATGCTTGGACAGAAACTGGGAGTTGCCGCCCTATGTCTCGACAATAGCAAGCTGAGTTTGATCAACATCACGATGTCGGGGCAGTTTATGCAACATTTGTATATTTCTATGGTGGCAGGTTTTGTAATAGCCTCTCCCTATGTGTTTTACGAGTTGTGGGCATTTATCAAACCTGCGCTTCGCGAGGACGAACGTCGGTATTCCACGCGAGCTATAACCATCGTTTCCCTATTATTTCTGTTGGGTACCACTTTTAGCTATTTCCTTATCGTTCCACTCACTATCAATTTTTTGGGTACCTATCAGGTGAGTGAAGCCGTGGCCAACCAGGTATCTCTGTCGTCGTATGTAAGTACAGTGGTCTCTGTAAGCCTGGCCGTGGGCGTGGTTTTCGAATTGCCTGTGCTGGCCTGGGTATTGGCCCGGATTGGCATAGTCACTCCGGCTTTGATGAAAAAATACCGCAAGGTGATGATAGTGGTTATTTTTACAGTGGCTGCTATCATTACCCCTCCCGATGTTTTTAGCCAGGTGATGGTGGCCCTGCCCATGCTGGTGCTTTACGAAATCAGTATTTTGATAGCAGCCCGGGCTGCCGCTCTTCGCAATAAGGAAGATTGACGAAAATGGCCTATAATTTTTAAACCATACCGGCGTTTAGCTTGTAATTTATTCCCTATGAAACCTTGGTACTTAAAAATAAGTAGAAAATAGCTAAGAAACTTTCCACCGATGAATTCTCCATCCTACGGACGTCCTTACCCTTGCTTGCTTACCCTGTTGTTCTTAATGGGTATTGTGATTTCTTTGCAAGGACAGGTTAGGAGGCCCAAAACCTATTTCCGGCAAAATTATGGCTGGATGGCCCGTAACTGGTCGGTGCAAACTACGGCCGGCTATGCCATGTATTTTGGTGATCTGAGTCAATATGACGAAGACCCTTTCAGAAAGCTATCGCATGAAAGTAAACCTAGTGTTGGATTGTTGATTTCCAATAAGTTTCTGCCTTTTCTGGCTGTTCAGGGACGTTTTAACCTTTATCGCTACAAAGCCGAAAATACCCTGTTCAACCGCCGGCTCGAAGGCCATGCCTGGTTTGGAGGAATCAACATGCAGCTGGATTTGGTGAATCTGATGGCTTATCCCGATGAGGTAGACCCCGACATTTATCTCTTTCTGACTGCGGGCGCTGGTCTTATGCGTATGCGCCCCACACTAACCAATCTCGAGAGCGGCGATCCCGTTTCGGGGAGCTTTGTGCAAAAAAAAGCAGAAGTGGTCACCTATTTTGGCTTTGGAGCCAATAAATACCTCTCCGGGAGCTGGGACCTGACTTTTGAAATGACTGTCAATAAAGTTCATTCCGATAAGCTCGACGGAATCATTAAGACCAGCCAGAACGACTATCTGGTTTATACTGCACTGGGAATCAAATATAATCTGCCCGATCTGCTGGCTCTCAAAAAATACAAGTACAGAAGGGGTAAACCCTTGCTTCGCCGTTGATTTTCAGGTTGAAAGCAGAAAATCGTAGGTAATTCTGAAAAATTCTTCTGGTTTATCGGCGTGCAGCCAATGTCCTGCGCCGGGTAATGTTACTTCGCGAAGCAGGATAAAATGCTGCAAAACGGTTTCAATGTCGGTATCCGTTACATAGTCAGAGTTTTCTCCTTTGAGCAAGAGTGTAGGGTTAGAAAAATAACCCTGTAGTTCAATGGCTCCTGCTATTGTGTCAAGGTTTTGAAGAATGGCTGCAATATTGGGTTTCCAATAAAACTGTCCCTCGGTATTTTTGCCAATATTTTTCAACATCAGTTGAACAATAGCCGGTTGGGGAATCGATTTCAGCAGTTGGTTGCCTATTTCACCCCTGGTAAAGAACTTTTCGGGCTTAATGCTCAGCAGGGCCTGACCGATTTTGTGGTGGAGGCTGGCGCCGGGGGTAGCCCCAGGGCCGATGTCGGCTATAATGAGACGGTTGATGAGATGAGGCTGTCGCAGGGCCAAAAGCATAGCCACTTTACCTCCCATGGAATGTCCCATAAGTGACAGGGAATCGGGCGAGAGGTGGGCTATAAGCTCTTCCACATCGTTTGTCATGGCTTCATAGGTATGCTCGGGTGCGTGGGGCGAGAGCCCGTGGTTTCGTAGATCGGGCAGCACCACGAAAAATTTTTCAGCATAGCGGCGGGCCAGCGTCACCCAGTTGTCTGACATGCCATATAGACCGTGTAGTATTAGCAGCATAGGCTGCGAGGGCTTTCCCTCTGTGCGGTAGAATAGTTCCATGACGATGCGTAATGGTCAGGCAAAGGTAGAATGACTGACCCAAACCGTGGGTTTTCCTATCTTTGCCTCCCTGTAATGATAAGCTTTCCTTTTATTAAGAATAATTATGTTGAAAAAGAATAATTATGTTGAAAACCCGAAATTTTTGGATCTGGGCCGCAGTTGTAGGGCTGGCTGCTCTGGCTGTATGGCTTTGGGCCTCGCGTAGTGCAAGCACTTTTGCCCGCAAGGAGCGTGACTTTGCCGTTAGCGACACGGCGAGTATCACCCGTATCTTTTTGGCAGACAAACGCAATCATCAGGTTGTGCTTGAGCGCCAGTCAGCTGGTGTATGGAAAGTTAACAGTCAGCACCGGGTTTCCAAACCCATCATTGATATGTTTTTGCATACATTAGCTGCCATTGAGGTGAAGGAACCGGTGCCGGTAGCCCAGCAACCCAAAATTATCTCTTTACTGAGTGCCAATGCCAAAAAAGTGGAAATTTATCAGTGGCTGCCCCGCATTCGTTTGTTTGGCAAAGCTTTCGGATATCGTGAAAAACTGGCCAAGACCTACTACGTAGGAGATGCCACGCCCGACCTCACGGGTACCTACATGATTATGGAAGGGGCCAGCACTCCTTTTATTGTTGAAATGCCCGGCCTGCGAGGGTTTGTAGCTCCCCGTTATTCCGTCATCGAATCCGACTGGCGCGACCATACCATTTTCAATTACCGACTCAAAGATATCCGCGAGGTTAGTTTGGAAATTCCTGAATTTCCGCAAGAATCCTACAAGGTAATCAATAAGGGAGAACGAGGCCTCGATCTCATTCAACTCTCTACCGGCCAGTCTGTACTTCGTTTCGATACCTTACGCCTGCTGGCTTTTATGAATTCTTTCAACAACATTAAATTTGAATCTCTACTCAACGATATTCAAAGCTTGAATACGGATAGCATACGCAGGCAAACCCCCTATCACATCCTCACTGTTACGCTGGCTGATGGAAAACGGGTTCAGGTTAAAACTTTCCACAAGAAAGCCGAAACCGAGTTTTATGGTGATGATGGAAAACTGATACCCTGGGATCCAGACCGCATGTATGCTGAGATTAACGAAGGGAAAGATTTTGTACTGGTTCAGTTTTTCACTTTTGACAAGATAACCCGGCCGCTGTCATGGTTTTTACGACCCAAGGATACAAAGGGTTATCGCTAATCTATTCTCTCCATCCGAACGCTGCTTTGGAAAAATTTAAGCTGGCCGTAACCGCATCAAAGGGTCTGGCCAGCTTTTTTATTGATTTTCTTTCTCTTGAATTTGTTTTAATACCGAACCGGTGATAGGCCCTCGTATTAGTTGTTAATTAGGATTTTGCCGGAGGCTGTTTGTCCATTGCTATGATAATCAAATAAATACAATCCTGATGAGAGGTTATGGGAGAGGTTTACCTGGAGTTTGTCAATCCTGGCCTCCAAAACTGTAACACCTCTGGCGTCGAAGAGCCGAAGGGTGCCTGGAAGCGACGCGGATGAATTGACATTCACCTGAATCTGGCGCGAACCCGATATCGAAATGATGTGTATCAAATTTTGATTGGGTTCCATGCGGGGGGTTTTTAGCGGGTACCCGTTGCCCAGACGGATAAGTTGCCCAAAAGCGCCCATTGCAAATCCATTTTCTCCATAAAATGTTTTTATTCTGGTCAAATCGGCATAGGTGCCGGCAAGTGTCCAGGAATTACCTCCATCCGAGGTAAAATAGAGGTATACGGTAGGTTGGCCCGGGAAGCCGGTAAGAACATAGCCGGTATTTTCGTCGCTAAACGAGAAATTTAGGATGCTTTCGCCAGGTGCAGCGGAGAATACTACTATGGTATAGTCAGAGAAAGGGATTTTAAGGATTTTGTATAGCCCATCGTGCAGGGTGAGGGCAAAAGCCAGGCGCGGGGCGATGAGCTGGCCTGCGGTGAAAGGCCCGGTAGTGAATGAAAAGTCCATCCACGCCGAGCCTCCATCATCGGTTACCCAAACCTTACCATTACTGTTTCCACCGAAAAGGCAACCGTTGAGTCCGTTCGTGAAGTCGGCAGCAAATATGGCCTCAGCAGGCAAATTTTTGGGTTCCCATGAGGCGCCTCCGTTTACTGAGTAATCCATCTGAGCTTTTCCCGGGCTGTTGTAGGCAGAGGTAACCATTATCACGGTGTCGGGGCCAAAGGCTTTAAGCAGGACAGGTAGGGTCGAAGGATGGGTTGTAAGCAGCTCGTAGGTAGAGGCTCCATTGGTAGTTTTGAAAACTCTGAGCGTATTATCGGCGCTGGAGGTGCATAGATAACCCAGGCTGGCCGAGGTAAAAATTCCACTCACAGGTGCACCTTCGCAGATTCCAAGGGCAGGGTTCCACTGACTACCGCCATCCGTGGAAACGAAGGTTACCGTTTCCATAGAATTGGGATAACCTGCTGTGAAGAGATAACCTTTTGATTGGCTGAAAGATAAATCGCCAATAGTATGGGTGAAAGCTCCAGGGCTAAAAGGTTGAAGCTGCCCTGGGGACTGGGTTCTAAAAAGTTGGCGGGTATTTTCATCATTAACAAAGAGAAAGACCTCAGAAACGTTTTTTAATCCCAGCGCAGAGGGTTGTTTGAAACTAAATCCTGAAGGGGTATTGACGTTGTTCCAGGTGTTTCCTCCGTCGCTGGTGTATAGCAGATTAGGTGCCTGGGGTTGTTGTATTTCTTTGCCATTGGGAAGGGAGGATGCCATGAACAGGAAATTGTCATCCAGCGTTTTTAAATGAGTAATAATATTGCCGTCGCCACTGACCGGACCATAGATCTGGGTCCAGGTTTGTCCCCCGTCGGTGCTCTTGAGGATATGCGACTCGTAGCCCTGGGCATAGCAAATGGCATAGCCCGCATAAAAGGCCCCGCTGGTGGAGGCTGTCAAAACCTGAGATACCATAGCTTCCAGGGGCCCGTATGAGTTAAGCCAAACATTACCCCCATCCTGGGTATATGCCACATAGTAGTAATTGCTGGTGGTTTTGACGATACTTACTCACTGCAGTGCATCGCTAAAGCGAAGGTCGAGTACGTCTTTAATTTCAGGAGGAAAGGATATCCATGTCCAGGTATTTCCTCCTTTGGTGGTATAGCCTAATTCGTTGGGCTGGCTCAGCGCGGAATTGTAGCGCAGCGCATAGCCTTCGGTTGGGGAAAACATGCTGATAGCCTTGTAGGAATAACCGGCAGGAAGCTGCCCAGTCATGGAAAAGGTGGTTCCGAAATCGTTGGTTTTTAGCAGGTGGTCTCCTGCTCTAATCCACGCGATACCGTTGGCAACTGCTTCTATTTGTTGATAATTAGCCCGGTTGCCCTGTTGGGTTTCCAACCACATATTTCCTCCGTCAGAGGATGTCAGTAGGGTTCCCTGTTCTCCACACATCAGGCCATGGTTTGCATCGAAAAATACTATATCATGCATCACCTGCCCGGTGGGCTTGGGATTGACCCATTGGGTGTTCTCTGCCTTCATTCCCTGCATACATAGGAGGGAAAGCAAAAGAGCAAACGTTGGTTTGATTTTAAACATAGCATTTGGGTTTTGGGAAGGAGTTTTTATTGATGTTTTATTAAAATGGGCTGAGGTTTGGGTACAAACTCTACATTTATTCCATCGCTTCCCGTGCAGTTATGTGCATCGGTAACTTCCACCTCGTAGTACCCGGCAGTGGTAACCTGAATGGTTTGTGTAGTCTCGTCTGTATTCCAGTTGTATTTTATGTAACCTGGCCCTGCATCAAGGATTACCGGTCGTCCTTCGCAGGCTGCAATATCTTCGCCCAGCCAGGGCTGCGGGTGGGGGTAAATAGCCACAATGGCCTGTCCTGAGGGTGTACCTACACAAATGGAGTTGAAAACCGTATCAATGGTGTAAATGCCGGTTTGAGCTACCTTTAAGGATAGAGGGAAGGGCCCGTTAAGTGACATGGTGGGCATAGGTGAACCATTTAAAGCGAGGGAGAGGTTTATCGGGGTTTGCACAAAGGGAGAAAGATTGATTTGAATTTGCACCGAGTCTCCTTGACAGGCAAAGCCGCCGCCTGAGAGTATGGCATCGGGGCATAGCACCGGGGCCTGATTGGTTTTAGAGAGAAAGCAAATGGCTTCTTGCATAAACATGGCAGTAACGGTATGTTGCGTAATATCGCAGGGCAACCCGGGATGGTATAGGCAAGGGGCGAGGTAAACGGGGCCGTAAAAGTGGTGGCATAACCTGTATTATTGTCCCAGACCTTCAGAGTTCCTGTACTGGGTGCATTGTAAAAAAATATCTTGCCCGAAAGGGTAAAGGTATTGCTGGCCGGATTACAGGCAGAGGTTTGGGTAGTAATGTCAAACACCGTGCAATCGGTAATCCCTTCACATGAAAGCACGCCTGCTCCCGGTGCCCCTATATTCGACTGGTAATAAAAACTATAAATTGTGTCAAATATATGAACAGCCTGCATAAAAGTTAGAAAATAGTAAAATTTCCCTTGTAACACATTAAAAACCAAAGAATCTTCATGAAAAGAAGATACGCTGCAAACTGTATTATAGCAGGTAATTCTTTTTTCTTGTGTTAATCCAGTTAAACACGGGGGTTCTGGGGTATCGTAGGGCCCCCAAATATAGTAGTTGAAGCAGGGATAATAATAGTCTATATGCCCAGGAGGTGGCCAGTCATTATAATGTCGCTCAAACAAATGTGCCGATATTTTTATTTGTCCACTTTCTACTGCTTTCAAAATAAACCATTTAGGATTTAGCTGATTTGGTACATCATTATTTATTGGTGGACAATAATAGTTTACACAACATCTGTCTGGTAAAGGGGGATACCTATCACCAATACAACATTCCATAAAGTTTAAAGTAGTGTTTATTGCTGCATATATAATATATATACCGAGTCTCCACAAAAAGGGGTGGCGGTTTTACAACTGTCGGATTGTATCCAGAGGGTGTCGTCGAAAGGAGGCAGGGCATGAAGCGATAAGGCCCCGGCAGGGCGGAGGAGCATCCCTGCCAATGCAAGCAATATAGCTTTTGCAAAGAAGACTTCTCCCCGGCGCTGCATGGAGCATAACGTTTTAGTGTTGAATGTATATTTTATCGCGGTATAGGCTATTCCCGTCTTTATCATGTACCTGAATAATATACCACCCCTCAGGGAGGTTAGATGTATGGATGATACCTGCGTTGGAAGATCTCACAATTATTTTTTGAAACAGAAAAATGGCGTTGCAGTTAAGTTCTTGCAGGCGTGCAATAATCTGGGCATTAGGTTCATTCATGAAAACATCGGGTTTTGGACTCCCTACATAATAATATACTGCTCGATAATCGGGATTGTTGGTTTGGCCACAAGCAGTTTGGAATCCCTGAGAAAGGGTAGTGAAGAGAAGCAAAAGCCCCCATAAATAACTGTTCTTCAAATAATTACGGGGGGTAAAATCCCCTTTCCGGAAACAATTATCCGGAATTTCTTAAGCTGTTGATAATGTGTGTAAAACACAAAAATGAGTTTTTAAGGATGAAACCTCTCAAATATACAAATGAAAATTTGTAGGTCAAATTTTGGGGGAAATTTTTTTACAATATTTTTTAGGTAGAGGGCCTGGCTGAGAATATTTCAGGTAAAGGCTGCCAGCCTGGCCTTGGCTTATGGCTATTGGCCTAGGGTAATAAATGTCTGATAACACAAAAAACACAGGGTGCACCCGCCTGGATGCACCCTGCCAACACACAGAGTTATCAGAACTTAATTCAGCGATTGTCCCTTTATTTTATACCACGCCCTGGGCCAACATGGCATCGGCCACCTTAACAAATCCTCCAATATTGGCTCCTTTCACATAGTTGATAAATCCATCGGGCTCGGTGCCGTATTTAATACAGGTTTTGTGAATATTTATCATAATGTTGTGGAGTTCTTCTTCCACGCGTTCGCGGGACCAGCTCAGGCGGATGGAGTTCTGGGTCATTTCCAGACCCGAGGTAGCCACACCACCGGCATTGGCTGCCTTGCCCGGTCCATAGAGTATCTTGTTTCCGAGATACACCTCGATGGCTTCGGGGGTAGAGGGCATATTAGCCCCTTCGGCTACGCAGATGCAGCCATTCTTTACCAGGGTGCGGGCTTCGTCGCCGTTCACCTCATTCTGGGTGGCACAGGGCAAAGCGATATCGCATTTTACAAACCAGGGCCGCTGGCCTTCGAAGTACTCACCGCCCCATTTCTTCACATATTCACTGATGCGTCCGCGTTTTACATTCTTAAGATGCATCACCCAGGCCAGCTTTTCGGCATCGATACCATGAGGATCGTAGATGGTGCCATTGGAGTCGCTCAGAGTTACAACCCTGGCTCCCAATTGTGTGGCCTTTTCGCAGGCATATTGGGCTACGTTGCCCGAACCTGAAATGGCAACCACCTTGCCTTTGAAGTCCATGCCGCGGGTTTTGAGCATTTCCTGGGCAAAGAATACGGCGCCGTAGCCGGTGGCCTCGGGCCGAATGAGTGAACCTCCCCATTCTATGCCTTTACCGGTGAGAACACCCGTAAATTCATTGCGCAGGCGTTTGTATTGGCCAAACATATAGCCAATTTCGCGACCGCCTACCCCTATGTCTCCAGCAGGTACGTCGGTGTCGGGACCAATATGTCGGGATAGTTCGGTCATAAAGCTCTGGCAGAAACGCATGATTTCCATCTCGCTTTTGCCTTTGGGGTCGAAATCGCTACCCCCTTTACCGCCCCCCATGGGAAGGGTGGTCAAAGAGTTTTTGAAAACCTGTTCGAATGCCAGAAACTTCAGCACACTCAGGTTAACGGTGGGATGGAAGCGTAATCCTCCCTTGTAGGGGCCTATGGCACTATTCATTTCGATACGGTACCCTTTGTTGATCTGTATTTCTCCTTTATCGTCCACCCAGGGTACACGGAAGAGAATAACCCTTTCGGGCTCGGCTATGCGTTCCAAAATTTTGGCATGTTTGTACTGCGGATTCTCTTCGATGAAGGGAATGAGTGATTCGGCCACTTCATAAACGGCCTGGTGAAATTCCGGTTCATTGGGGTTTTTGGCCTTTATTTTGGCCATAAATTCCTGGAGTTCCTTTTCATAAATATTACTCATAGTACTCAAGTTTTAAAAATGAGACATAAAATTGAAATGCTGAAGCAATGTTAGGAGGAATTTGATGGGAAAAATATACCGGGGCGCTATTTTCAACCCCCTACGGATATTTAATCCGTGTTTCCCTTAAAACGCATGCCGCGATTTTCGGATTTATAACAGGGCTTGGGCGGAAATAGGGTTTTGGGTTAAATTTGGAGGGTCAGTGTAAGGCCATGAAATGCAAATCAATGAGTAGTATGGAAGACCATGTGAATATTTCCGAAGGATATACCAGCCGCAGGCATCTTCAGTTGCTAAAAAGCATAGAAGCCATAACGCGGACTGACGACCAGGA
The DNA here is from genome assembly GCA_049969475.1 of Bacteroidales bacterium. Classification (GTDB taxonomy): domain Bacteria; phylum Bacteroidota; class Bacteroidia; order Bacteroidales; family TTA-H9; genus UBA2030. Next base: position 274,180 of record JBMFOU010000001.1, read on the forward strand.
AATAAAACCGGTGCTGGATCAGATGTGTAGTGTGCTTTCCGGTGAATTTTGTAAGCTTGAAGGAAGCGGGGTGCGGGTGATATACGATAATTTGCTTGCCTGTACCGACAAGTTTATTGCCACCAATCGGTCTATCGAATCGCGATTCGAGACCTTCGACGGGAAAAAGGGTCTGGTTCAGATAGTATATTCCCCAGATTGTGAGCAGTCGTTTCATGAAGACGATCAGGCAGCGCTGGACCAGGCCGCGCGTTTACTCGAGGGTTTTATCAACCGCGTTATTGGCCGGCAGAGCCAGATTTTTACCCGGGAGCGACTGAAAGAGCTGGAGGCCATCAATAAAACTACTCTACTTATCAAACAGGGTAGGTCGGTGCCCGACACCCTTCGGGAAATAGCCGCCCTGCTTCCCTCGGCCTGGCAATATCCTGATTATACCACCGCCCGTATTATTTACGATACTGCCGTCTTTACCAGCCCCAATTTTATTACCTCGCAATGGAAAATGACGGCGCATTTTGAAACCATTGACGGGAAGAGTGGCGCTGTTGAAGTTTTTTATTTACAAGATTTCCCCGAGCTCGATGAAGGCCCTTTCCTGAAAGAAGAGCGTAACCTGATTGACAACATTGCGGGTATCATTGCCGGGTATCTCAACAGTGTAAAAGGCAGGGAAGACAAGCAGGTGACCCAGGAACGTCTGAAGGAGCTCTCGGCTATTAATCAAACTACGGCCTTGTTGCGTGAAAATAAACCCATTGAAGAGACTTTCGAGAAACTGGTTGCCATTTTGCCACAGGCCTGGCAATATCCGCAGCACGCCATGGCGCGCATTACCTTCGACGGTAAAACCTATGCCTCCCCTCAATTTACGGAGAGCCGCTGGTCTCAGGTACAGGAATTTGAAACCATAGATCATAAAAAGGGTACCCTCGAGATTTATTATACCCGTCGTTTCCCCGAGCTCGACGAAGGACCCTTTCTGAAGGAGGAGCGACAGTTGCTTGTCAATTTGGCTTCCCTTATTACGGGTTATCTCAATGCTTTACGCGGCCGCGAGCTGGTAAGCCCCAAAAAAGAAGAGTCCACCCCGGGCCGTCAGGCTTCGCTGCTCAACTCGAAGATGCTTCTACAACGTTTTCTCAATCGCAGCAACTATACCCGAGATATTTTTCACGACCTGATGCCCTTTAAGGTTAGAGAGATCTTGCTGGTGGCTACCCTTTACGACGCTTACAGCATTGAGCGCGAAGGTCAGTTCTCGGAGCACATCCTGGGCGAATACTACCACCTTAATCTTACCTCAGTGCCCCGCATAACCGGGGTGTCGACAGCCGAGGAGGCCTTGGCCCAGCTCGAAGAGCGTCATTTCGATATGGTTATCATGATGGTGGGGGCTGATAAACAGATGCCTGTGCATTTTGCCCGTACTATACGTGAAAAATTTCCCTACATCCCCGTTTACCTCTTGCTTAACAACAATGCCGAGCTCGTATATTTTGAACGTAACCCGGAGCTGACACGCCAAATCGACAAGCTTTTTGTATGGAACGGCGATAGCAAGATTTTTTTTGCCATGGTGAAGCATCTGGAAGACCGGGTGAATGTGGAAAACGATACCCGGGTGGGGCTGGTTCGTGTAATACTGCTGGTGGAAGACAGTGTGAAGTATTATTCGCGTTATTTGCAGTTGCTTTATTCCATCGTACTCGATCAGACCCGCCAACTTATCGAAGATGTGAATGCTGATGAATTGTACAAGGTGCTGAAACTGCGGGCCCGGCCTAAGATCCTGTTGGCTTCCGATTACGAGGAGGCTATAGCCATTTACCATAAGTACCGCGATTTTATGCTCTGCGTCATAACTGACGTGAAGTTTAAGCGCAACAATATATACGACGAAGAGGCCGGATTTAAGCTGACCGAAGAGATCCGGCAAAACCATAAAGACCTACCCGTCATCATTCAGTCGTCAGACCCGCAGAATTCACATAGGGCCTTTTTGCTCAAGGCCAGTTTTATTAATAAAGAATCGGACACTCTGGTGCAGGATATCAAGTATTTTATTGGTACCTACCTGGGCTTTGGCAGTTTTGTGTATAAAGATGCCAATGGCAGGCCTATTGCCACGGCTCGCACCCTGCGTGAGTTTGAGAAATTGCTGCGAACCATCCCCGACGATTCGCTGATTTATCATGCCCGTCGCAATCATTTCTCTCTATGGTTTATGGCCCGGGGCGAGATACAGATAGCAAAAACTATCTACCCTTTCCGGCTCGAACATTTCGAAAAGCCGGAAGATATCCGTAAGTTTTTACTTGAAGCCATTGTGCAACACCGCAACGAGCAGAATCGCGGCAAGGTGATCCCCTGGGACGAGGCTTATCTTACCGACGAATCCACCATTCTCTCGCTGGCTTCAGGCGCCCTGGGAGGGAAAGGCCGGGGTATTGCTTTTATCAATACTTTGATTTATAATTTTGATTTTCATCAGATTATACCAAATATAAACATCCGGGCGCCTAAAACCTTCATTATAGGCACCGATGAGTTTGAGGCTTTTATGGACCGGAATAAATTATGGGACCTGGCCCTGCATTCCGACGATGAAGCCGAAATCAGAAAGGCTTTTCTTTCGGCCCGGCTCAGCGAGTTGCTGGTGAGCCGTTTGCGTAAGGTGGTGATGGCCATCAACAAACCTCTGGCTGTGCGCTCATCGGGATTATTTGAAGACAGCATGATGCAACCCTTTGCCGGCATCTTCGAAACTTTCTTCATTCCCAATAATCATCCCGATCCGGTAATAAGGGCCCGTCAGTGTTGCGATGCGGTAAAGCTGGTCTTTGCCAGTGTGTTCTCCAAAACCGCCAAGGCCTACATAGAAGCTGTGAATTACAAAATAGAAGAAGAACGCATGGCTGTGGTGATTCAGGAAGTGGTGGGCCGGCCCTACGAGTCGTATTTCTATCCTCATATCAGCGGTGTAGCTCAATCTTACAACTATTATCCTTTTGCCCATATGAAGCCTGAGGAAGGCTTTGCAGTTTTGGCTTTGGGCCTGGGTCGTTATGTGGTGGAGGGAGAAAAGGCCTATAGGTTCTCGCCTGCCTATCCCAACCTCGAAATTCTTACGCCTCGCGATCTGTACAAGGGTTCGCAGGTCGATTTTTACGCCGTGAACCTTAAAAATGTGGAAATCGACCTGCTCAATCGGGGCGAGGAAGCCGGAATGATAAAACTCGATATTGACGATGCCGAACGGCATGGAAATCTGAAACATCTGGCATCGGTTTATAATCCTGATACCCATGTGCTTACTCCAGGTACCTCCAAGCCAGGACCCCGTGTGCTCAACTTTGCCGACATTTTGAAGTACAATTACATCCCTCTGGCGCGCACCATTGAGGTTTCGCTGGATGTAGTGAAAGAGGCTATGGGAGCACCGGTTGAAATAGAGTTTGCTGTAGATCTTACCCGCGATGCCCAGGCCCGCAGCACTTTTTACCTGCTTCAAATAAAACCTCTACTGGGCTCTGCTCAAGACTATCATATCGATTTTGCATCCATCGACCCGGCCACCATCGTACTTTCGTCAACCCGCACCATGGGCAATGGGCTTATCGACACTATACAGGATGTAATCTTTGTAGACCCGTCGGACTTCGACAAGAGCATGACCGAGGAAATGGCCCGCGAGATAGATGCCTTGAACCAGGAAATGATAAAAGAGGGGAAACAATATATCCTGATTGGCCCGGGCCGCTGGGGTACCCGCGACCGGTGGATAGGCATTCCCGTGGCCTGGCCTATGATCTCCAACGCTAAAGTAATTGTAGAAACCGCCCTGGAAGACTTCCCCCTCGACGCCTCTTCAGGTTCGCACTTTTTCCACAATGTTACCAGCATGCAGGTGGGTTATTTTTCCATCCAGCACATCAATCGCGAGAATTTTATCAACTACGATATATTGAATGCCCAACCCCTGATAGGTCGCACACGCTTTTTCAGGCATGTGCGTTTCGACCGCCCCCTGCTCGTAAAAATGGATGGCAAAAAACGACAGGCTATTGTGCAGGTAGAGGTTTAAGAATGAATGGCACTAAAAAATTTAATCGTCATTCTAAGTTTTATAAATTTGAATTTAGCTTTACAAGGTACCTGTTAATAATTGGAATAGATAGGTCTTTATATGATTTATTCATAAGCATTAAATTTCGGGTAGGTGAGTGCCCGCAGTAATTTCCATCAGCCTATAAATAGCTCCATTCGGTGCCCTCTTTACCGTCTTTGAGCTGAATCCCGATTTCCTTGAGTCTGTCGCGTATACGATCGCTGGTGGCCCAGTCTTTACGAGCACGGGCTTCCAGACGAATTTCAATAAGCAGGTGAACCAGTTGTTCAGTCAACTGGCTATTATCGCTCGATTTTTCATCGAGCAAACCCAGAATATCGAAAATAAAGGTGCGGAAAGTATCTTTCAGCAGTTGAAGGTCTTCGGCAGAAAGTTGTTCCGCGCCTGCTTTAACACTATTGATAACCTTAACGCCCTCAAAGAGGTGGGCAATAACAACAGGAGTGTTGAAGTCATCGTTCATGGCCTCAAAGCAGTCGCTGCGCAGTTTTTTTACATCAAAGGTTGAGGCTGGGGCTGGGGTCAGATAGTTCAGGGAGTGCCAGGCTTCCATCAGGCGTTTGTAGCCTTTTTCTGCTGCCTGAAGGGCTTCGTTGGAGAAATCTAGCGTAGAGCGGTAGTGGGCCTGCAAAATGAAAAATCGGATATTCATTGGGCTGTAGGATCGCTCCAGTTGGGGATGGCTACCGCTGAAGATCTCGTCGAGGGTGATGAAGTTGCCCAATGATTTTCCCATTTTCTGCCCATTAATGGTAATCATGTTGTTGTGAATCCAGTAACGGACTGGTTGCTTACCTGTAGCAGCCATGCTTTGAGCTATTTCGGCTTCGTGATGGGGGAAAATAAGATCCATGCCTCCCCCGTGAATATCGAAGCTTTCGCCCAGATACTTGGCTCCCATGGCGCTGCATTCCAGATGCCAGCCAGGAAATCCTTCGCTCCAGGGTGAGGGCCAGCGCATGATGTGGGAGGGTTGGGCCTTTTTCCATAAGGCAAAGTCGTAAGGGCTGTGCTTCTCGCTAGTTCCTTCCAGTTCGCGGGTAAAGGGCTGAAGCTCTTCGAGCCGGCGGCCCGAGAGAATGCCATAGGGATATTTGCGATTGTATTTTTCTACATCAAAATACACCGAGCCTTCACTCTCGTAGGCAAATCCGTTATTCAGGATTCTCTTTACCAGCTCCTGCTGTTCAATAATATGTCCGGTGGCGCGGGGTTCAATGTCGGGGCGCAACACATTGAGCTGGTCCATGTTGCGATGGTAGCTATTGGTGTAGCGTTGCACAATTTCCATGGGCTCCAATTGTTCAAGTCGGGCCTTGCGCTGAATTTTATCTTCTCCCTCGTCGGCATCATTCTCGAGGTGCCCCACGTCGGTAATATTGCGTACATAGCGAACTTTGTAGCCGCTATATTTCAAATAGCGATAGATTATATCGAAAGTTATGGCCGGACGAGCATGCCCCAGATGAGCATCACCATATACCGTAGGCCCGCAAACGTACATGCCTACATGGGGCGGATGGTTAGGGACAAACTCTTCTTTGCGTCGGGTAAGTGTGTTGTGAAGAAATATCCTCGGGAAATTATCGCTCATAACTCCAGATCTTAAAGCTTGCAAAGGTAAGGCATTCTACCGATATCGACCGGAGTGGTATCAGGCACCTACTGTCCGACGGTTGTGAAGGGTTTTTAAGAAGCGCCGGCGGGCCATGGTGAATGAAACTACGGCCAGTATAAAATAAATTCCTGCCTGAAGCCAGAGAGTTAAAAGTTCGGATGTGATATCGGCCGGCCCTGCCCCCATACTTCTCACCCGTACATAGGCTGGAACCATGTGGGTGCTGGGAAATATTTTACCCAGCTGATACAGGACAGGGGGTATAGAGGTGGTAGGCCATGACAGCCCACTCAGAAACAGAACAATAGGAGAAAGAAACACCATAAACATGAGCGCATCTACTCTTTCTTTGAATAAGACGCTGATAGCCAGACCCATAAAAGCTACTGCCAATAGGTAAGGGACCATGAGTAGGGCAACGGTGAGGAGTTCCCCTTTATCGGGAAATTGAAACCAATGGTAAACCCAATACAATGCGTAGATAGAAGTGAATAAGTAGACGGTCAGGTATGCCAGCGATTTACCTAAAACACCAGAGGCGGCTCCTCCGGGGATAATTTTTTCCTGCAGGTGGTGATTGAAATAATTTCGTTCGCGGGTAGTGCCTCCCAAAAGTCCTATGCCTATCAGCAAGGTCTGCTGCAAAATAATGAGAATGATGCCAGGCATCACGAAACTGCCATATCCACCTGCAGGGTTGAATAGATATTTGTAATGGAAGGCAATGGGCTCAGCGCTAGCTATTGCCTGGTTATGCGACATTCCTTTCATCAGGGCGCGTTGCACTTTGACTAAGCCGTTGAAATGAGTAAGGGAAGAAATAACCCCTGAGTAAACCTGCTTGTAATAGAGAAAGTAACTGGCATCGCAGTAGACGGGTAGCATGGTTTGCTGTCCGGCTAAAAGCTCTTTTTCAAACCCATCGGGAATAAGCACAATTCCATTGATTTTTCCCTGGTAAAAAAGTTCGCGGGCCTCCTCCAGGCTGGTTGGCTTTAGGGTGATATGAATCTGTTCGGTAGCATCTATCATTCTGCCCAGATGCCTACTGGTAGCCGAGTGGTCCAGATCGACCAGGGCTACAGGAATTTCACGCAACACCTCGTTTTTGTATGCTATGGAATAAATGACGGTATAAACCAGAATGGCTACGAAAAACACCAGAATAGCGCCCCAATCGTGAAAAATAATCTTGAGTTCGTCGTACCAGTAAGCCGAAGTATGGCTGAGGAAACGTCTGATTTTCTTCATAGTGATGAGTTTTTTAGATTTTCCCCCAGTATTTTTCATGGGTCAGCAGATAACGCAGGCGGGGAACGAAGAGAACGCCGAGCACCATGAAAGCCCAAAGCCAGAGCATGGGTATGAGCCCGTTGACCGAAGGTTCATTGCGCATGGCCTGGCCAATGAAGTTTTGTAAGTAATAAGTAAAGGGAAAGAGGCTGGCAAAACTTCGGGCCAGCGGGGGCATGTCGGCCAATGGATAGGTCAAGCCTGAAAATGTGAGGGCCATCATAGTGTAGGCAGCTGCAAGCGAAAGCGCCAGTCGTAGATTGCTGGTGATGGCTATCAGAAAAACTGCCAAAAATTGATAGCTGAGAATCAACAGCAGCTGGGTTATCAGCAACACATGCAAATGACCGTGCAGAGGTACCTCCAGGTAATGAAACAGGAGTAGGTCCATGATCCAGGCCTGGATCAGAAAGATGAAGGTGTAGGGCAGCATTTTGCCCATGAGTGCGGTCCAGATGTTGCCATGGGCGGTTTCCAGCCAGTGTACACCTGTGCCCTGTTTTAGTTCGGTACCTACGGCATATACCGTGCCCATAAGTACAAAGACGATGAGCATGACGGGCATCAACATGGAAGCCAGAAAATACGAGTAGTTGATAAAGGGATTGAAAAGTATATGGGTATCGGGCATTACAGGCATGGTGGCTGCTAGAGCCTGCTCCCAGGTCTCTCCCTTTTTGGTACGGCTGAGTACCTGGATGCCTGATGATAGGGTTAGGCAAGATTTCATGATTCCGGATGTTAAAAGCCCTCCTTTAAGCACGTTTGTGTTGTTGAGGTAGAGCACTACCTGGGCTTGTTGGCCGCTCAGTACCTTTTTTTCGGTTTGTAAGGGAATCAGGTAGATGGCATCTACTTTGCCTTGCATGAGGGCTTTTTGGGCAGCTGCAGGGTCGGGGTATGTATCGATGTCGGCTATGGGGGTGGCATCGGCGGCTGAAGCCAGCTTACGGCTCAGGGACGTATGATCCTGATCGACCAGTGCTACCGGTAATTTTCGCGGGACATTGTAAGAAAATAGCCAGATGACCAACGTAAATGCGATGAGGGGTCCCAGGAAGGCAAAAAAGGCATAGGTGGCCCGGGCCCCGAATCGCTCATACTCCCGCTGCATAACCCTGAGGATGTCGTTCAGGAAAGCTTTCATGGCCATTCCTTATTTCTGGTTGGATTTTCTCACCTGGTTCCAATCCACCAGGGCGCTCATGCCCGGACGCAAACCTTCAATTTTTTCAGCGGGGCGTGCATGCACTTCGAAAGTCTTCAAATCGAAGTCACCCGAGGTTTTGGTGGCGTTCCAGGTGGCAAAGTTACCCAGGGCATTAATATAAGTAACGATTAGGGGTACTTCGCGGTTTCCCAGTGCAGGTATGTGGGCTTTAAGCGTGCTCCCCTTTTGAATATCTGCCAGCAAATCTTCGCGCAGGTTGAAACTAATCCATGCATCATTGAGGTCTGCAATGGTAATCACCGGATAGCCAGCCGTAACTATTTCCCCTTTTTCGGCAATTATATTTGCCACTTCGCCGGCAATCGGGGCGTAGATTCGGGTTTCGGTTAAATAGGCTTCCACTTCGTTGATGGCTGCGCTGGCTTTGTGAACCATGGCCCTTGCAGTTTCTTTGTCTTCCACACGGGTGCCATTAACGGCCTTGTCATAAAGCGCTTTAGCTGCTTGAGCTGTTTCGCGGGCTACTTTATATTGGGTCTCGGCTTCATCCCTTTTTTGAGCGGGTACGACTCCGTCCTGGTATAGCTTCTCTACACGATGGAATGTTTTTTCGGCGAGCTCGGCAGCAGCTTCTGCTTTTAGCCAGCTATTTCGGGCTGCTTCAATGTCTTCGCGTTGGGCGCCGGTTACTGCCTTTTTATTTTGGGCCTCGGCAGCTTCAAGGGCAGCTCTTGCCTGCTCTAATTTGGCCTCTACTTCGGGGCTGTGAATGATGAAGAGAAGCTGCCCTTTTTCTACCTTATCCCCTTTTCTAACCGCTATGCTGTCTATTCTTCCCGTGAGTTTTGAGGCTACCTTTACCTGGGTGGCATCTGCCTCTCCCTGCACTTCGAAAGGTTTGGGCATGGCTAATATCCAAACTGAATAAATAAAGAATAAAACTACGATGACAAGTCCGAGTGCGGCTGGAATAATTCCGCTTTTCCTGATTTCCTGAGTTTTTGTTGTGTTCATATCTTTGAGATTTTTTATTATTAATCAATAAATTATAAAGATCCGGTTTGGGCTTTATCTGAAGTCTGCCAGTAGGTAAATTGTTCGGGAATGCCTGCATATTGAAGCAAGCGGGCAAGGGTTGTATCAAAGCCATACATGGCCTGTAAACGCTCGATGCGGGTCTTGGCCTGTAAAAGCCGTGCATCGGTAACATCGGTTCCCGGAGCCATTTCTTCTTCAAAGGCTTTTTCTCTTACCCTCACTAATTCGTCGGTAAAGGCCAGGTCGTTTTCGATTTGGTGTATCTGTTCGAGATACATATTTAGTTCGTTATGCAGCTTGATAATTAGGGTGTTGATATCGACTTCTGCTTTTTTCTGAACTTCTTCCACTTGATGGGTTTTCATTTTTGCCGCCTGGAGTTTTTTAAATCTGGCTGTGCCATCGAATACTGTCCATTGCAAGCCTCCGGCTATCATCCAATCGGGTAGTTGTTCTGAAAGATCTTTGTTAGCCAGGTCGTAAGTCCCTTTAACCCCAATGGCAGGGAGGAAATTTGCCAGACTGACTTTTTCTCCTGCTTTGGCTTGCTGGCTCAAAGTTTCTACCTGCCTCAATTGAGGGTTATTGCGGCGTGCTTCTTCCAGGAAATAAGTCACCGGAGGAATGCTGTCCACGTAAAAGAGGGGGGATACCGGCATGGGTATTTCGTTGTTTTGCAGGCCAAGGGTATTGCTAAGGGCTTCACGTGCTGTTTCCAGTTCACGGTTGGCTTTGTCGAGTTCGCGCTGGGCCTGCGAGGCATAAACTTTTGCATTGAGTAGTTCGGCTTTAGAAATCATGCCTTGTTCATAAAGACGGGTAGCATCGTTCAGGTGTCGCATCATGCCGTCGAGCACCATTTCTCTTACTTTTACGGCCTGCAGGGCGAGATTTACACCATAATAGCGCTGGGCTAACTCTGTGGTAAGGTCTGCGGCAACCTGTCTTTTTTTCCATTCTGCTTCCATACTTTGCAGGCTTGCCACCCTATTGGCAGTTCTGATTCTTCCGCCGGCATACAAGGTCCAATTGACAGAGGCCTGCAAGGTTGCAAATTCTTTCTTCTGAATCATTGGGTCCCATTCCCCATTTTGTACCTTATCCAATCCTTCCAGCATTTTTTGCCGAATCACTTGTGTGGAAACGTTGTCAGGGAGTATGGGCATAATTTGCTGGGTGGCCGGATCGGGGTTGGGAACGCCGGAGAATACACCGTATTTGCCCAGAGCCCCGTATAAAGGGGTAATGGCATCTCGCACCGGTGTCAGATCGAGGTGGATATTATCCGACAGGCGGACATAGCTCGCATTCAGTTCGGCCTGGGGTAAGTAAAGATTGCGGGTAGCCTGCTGCAGGGCTTTCTTTTCCTGCATTTGAAAATCGGCCTGCCGCAGGGCCGGGTTGTTGGTTAAAGTGAGGTCGAGGGCTTCTTTCCATGTAAGCGGGCGCTGCGCTTGCGATGTATTTGCCAGACCCAAAGTAAGTAGGATGAACCCTAAGAAAAATAATTTCCTATTCATACTTTATTTTTTTAAAGATTTTAATATCAATGCTTTGACCGTTGATAGCTCCTCGCTATCGAGCTTATGGGTGTAGAAAAGCCCTTTGATTCGGGAATTGATGAATGTAATAGGATAAGCTACACAGAGCAGGTAAATGTTTTCTTCAGAAATTGCAGGGTCCATCTGCCCGGACTTTACACCTAATTTGCGAAAGCTACTGCATATGTGAAAGATTCGGTCGCGAAGATTGTCTTCCATGCGGAAAGTATGATCGTGCATGAGCTTATACAGAAACATGATTTTTTCTGGGGTAGTGTGGGTCAGCTTGAGCATTTGGTCGAGGAGTTCGTCGAGCACTTCTTCTGGTGTCTGCGACCGCTGGAGCACTTCCTCCATGTGGTTGGCTACTTCGCTCAACACTTTAAAAAATAAATCATTAACTAATTCCGCTTTGCCTTTATAGAAGCGATAGAGGTAGCCTTCGGCTACGCCTGCCTCACGAGCTATGGATGAAACAGAGGCTCCTCCATAACCGTTTTTCACCACCATGTGCATGGTGGCTTGATGGATTTTTTCAATGCGCGTCGGGTCTGTATTTCGTGCCATATTATTTGAGTGAATGTTCATTCATTAATTCGGGCGGCAAAATTAAACAAAAAATGAACCAACAAAGCAGGAGAGATGAAATTTCAGTAAAAAAAAAGGAATGGCCGGATAAAGTGTTTTTTATCAATAATTTAGTTAAAAAATTCTTTAAGGCCATTCTGTGTGGCAGTCTGAAAATTTGCCAGTATTAACAAATATTTAAAATTGAAACTCATTTGGGGCAAATACCTAACTTTAACTTTGCGGCGCCTTTCGGGAGAAACGAAACAATTGATTTGATTTTAAATCTTTAATTGCAAAAAATACAACATGGACCCAATTTATTATCTGATTGTTGGTTTTTTATTTATTCTAGCCATCACCGATTTGATTGTTGGTGTAGGTAACGATGCGGTAAACTTTTTAAATTCTGCCGTTGGAAGCAAGGTGGCTTCTTTTCGGGTCATCATAGGTGTTGCCTTTCTTGGGCTGCTTGTAGGGACGTTGTTTTCAAGTGGCATGATGGAAATTGCCCGGAGCGGAATTTTCAATCCCGGGATGTTTTATTTTCATCAGGTGATGTACATTTTCCTGGCGGTAATGATCACCGATGTTATTTTGCTTGATGCCTTCAATAGCCTTGGATTGCCCACGTCCACTACGGTTTCCATTATTTTCGAATTGCTTGGGGCATCGGTATCCATAGCTACTTTCAAAGTATTGAGTGAGAAAGGTCAATGGGCAAGTATTTCTGAATACATCAATTCATCCAAAGTACTGGCTATTGTCTCAGGTATTCTTTTATCGGTAGTAGTTGCGTTCACTGTGGGTAGTATTGTTCAGTATTTCAGTCGAATTCTTTTTACCTTCCGATATCGGGACAAGGTAAGATACTTAGGTGGACTCTGGGGAGGGCTTTCTTTTACTGCAATCATTTATTTTTTGGTACTGAAAGGAGCCAGGGGTGCTACTTTTATGGATGAAGCCACATTAAAATATTTTGAGCAAAATACCTCCGTAATAATGCTATACTCTTTTATCGGCTTCTCCATAATTTTTCAGTTGCTGATATGGCTTTTCCGTATAGATGTTTTAAAGTTTATTGTGCTTGCAGGAACTTTTGCCCTGGCCATGGCATTTGCGGGCAACGATCTGGTTAATTTTATCGGGGCTCCTTTGGCAGGTTTTGAAGCCTTTAAAATTTACTTAAGTTCTGGAAAGGACGTTCATACATTGACTATGGAGGGGTTGGCGGGTGCCATTAAGTCTCCATGGTATATGCTTTTCGGAGCAGGTATTGTCATGGGGCTCACCCTGGTGTTTTCGAGAAAAACCCGTACAGTAATTAATACCAGTGTTGACCTGAGCCGGCAGGATGAGGGAATTGAGAAATTTTCTTCCAATGCCTTTTCCCGTGCTCTGGTTCGTTTCTTTGTGAATGCGGGAGAAGTGATTGAAATGATCCTTCCTGCTTCGTTGCGTCGCTTCCTTTCTTCTCGTTTCACTCCTCCTCCTCAAGAAGAAATTGAAGAGGCCCGCAAAAAAGGCATTTCATTCGATCTTATCCGTGCAAGTGTAAATCTCGTAGTGGCCTCCATACTCATTGCCTTTGGTACCTCTCACAAGTTACCTCTAAGTACAACCTACGTGACTTTCATGGTGGCCATGGGTACATCATTTGCCGATGGAGCCTGGGGGAGAGAAAGTGCCGTTTATAGGGTTGCTGGAGTCATGACGGTGATTGGAGGATGGTTTTTTACGGCCTTTATCGCTTTCACCGTCAGTTTTATAATGGGAACTATTATTTTTTATGGGGAAATCTACGCAATTATCGCTCTTTTAATTTTGGCTTCCTATCTCCTTTACAGGCAGCAGAGAAGTTATGTGCGTCGTGAAAAAGAATACCAGACAGCCAAAGATCTGGTTGAGTCTGCCACATCCCTCTCTCTCGAAGCTATTGTCACGCGTTGCTCCAACGATATCCTACAGTCGCTGGATCAGACTTTTTCGCTTTACAAACGCACCCTGAATGCTCTTTTTAAAGAGGATAGAAAAAAATTGAAAAAGCTATTTGAAGAAGTCAATGAATTCAATAAGCATTCCAAATTGTTAAAAAACAATGTACATAATGTGGTTGACCATTTGAAGGAAGATGCTTTGGATGCAGGTCACTATTATGTTCAGGTTGTTGATTTCCTGCGTGAAATAGCCCATTGCGTGAGCTACATTGCTGAACCTGTTCTTCAACACGTGGAGAACAATCACAAAGGCATGAATGCTGCCCAGAAAGCTGAACTTCAGCGTATTTGCGATGATTTTGAGAAACTTGTACAGGTCATCAAGCTTTCTATTGAGACCGGAGACTTTGGGAAACGTGATGAGGTAGTTGCCCTTCAGCAAAAAATGATTGAAGATGTGGAAAAATCGCGCAAAGCACAGGTCAAGCGAATTAAAGCCCACGAAACCGGTACCAAAAATTCTATACTGTTTTTAAACCTTCTGGCCGAATCGAAGAACCTGGCCAATTTTGTGACCAATCTTTACAAATCACAACGCGATTTTATTCTGGCTTCACAAAACAGATTAAGTTCGTAAGCTTCACAATAAGGCTCGAAGTATTCAGAAGACCTGCCTCTTGCCGGGCAGGTTTTCTGTTTTTGAGCATCTTCTTACTTTTGCCTATGATTTTATAATTATGAAAAATAACCTTTCCCTTACCCATTATCGACTTCTTTCGGTAAAGAGTGGTCAGCTATACGAGGATACGGGTTGGATGCTTGATCCGCCGGGTGAATCCTTTCCTTCCTTGCTTAGAGCTGAGTATGCCCAAAGGCAAATCCATCTGAACCCTGCTTCCACGGGTATTTTTCGTTATGCCGATTGGCTGCCATTTCATCAGTACCTTGAATCATCAGAGGCTCCTTATACTTATAAAAGCAAGGAACTGGCCAGTGTGTTGGGGTTGAAAAATCTTTGGATTACATTCAGTGGATATTGGCCAGCCAAAGGAATACAAATGTCTACCTGTTCTTTTAAGGAGTTGGAGGCCTTTTCAGTTTGCAGCAGGTTAGGAAGTCATCCGGGAAAGATTTTAGTAGTTGCCTCCGCCGGAAATACGGCACGGGCTTTTGCCAGGGTATGCTCCGATAACGACATTCCGCTTTTACTGTGTGTACCAGAAGACAATATAGACACTTTATGGTCCAACCGGCCTTTTTCTCCCTCGGTACGACTGGTTTGCACGGCTAGTGGAAGCGATTATTTCGATGCTATTGCTCTTTCGAACCAGGTTGCTGGGCTTCCGGGTTTTTTAGCCGAGGGTGGAGCTAAAAATATAGCCCGTCGAGATGGAATGGGGACTACAGTGCTCTCGGCTGTTATGGCCATGGGGCGTATTCCCGACTACTACTTCCAGGCTGTAGGCAGTGGCACCGGAGCCATAGCTGCGTGGGAAGCTAACCTGCGTTTGCTGACCGATGGTAGGTTTGGGAAGAAAAAGATGAAACTCATGGTGGCTCAGAACGAACCTTTTACCCCCATGTACGATGCATGGAAAGCCGGTACACGCGAGCTATTCCCATTGGATGAAAATGTTGCCCGACATCAGGTAGAACAGATTTTTTCCAAGGTGCTTTCCAATCGTAAACCTCCCTATGGAATCGCTGGTGGACTTTTTGATGCATTACAAGATACAAACGGTGATATTTTGAAGGTGAGCAATACCTCAGCTATTGCGGCAGCCGAACTCTTTGCAGAAACCGAGGGTATAGATATTCATCCGGCAGCTGCCGTGGCTCTGGCCTCTCTTATTCAGGCAATTGGAGAAAACCGTATCGATCGCGAGGCGGATATTATGATCAACATTACCGGAGGAGGAGAAAAACTATTTAAGGATTCTCACAAGCTGCATTATCTCACGCCCGATCATGTTTTTATCCCTGGTGCAAGTCAGGAGGAAGTGAATGAGGTTATGCAGTTGCTTTTCAGGGATATCAAAGAAGATATTCGGGTTTCGTGAATCAAACCCCAAGCGGTTAGCGTCTTATTCATTATCATTCTGCCATTAACAAACCGCTGATTTTGTCGGGGTTGTGCAGTATCCATTAATTTTGCACAAAAAACAACATGAGCATTTTAGACTCACCTACCAGCCGTACGGAGCTCAGCGAACTGGGCGAATTTGGACTGATCGACCGACTTACCGCCGATATTCAATCCTCCCATAGGTCTACAATCAAAGGCATAGGCGATGATGCTGCTGTGCTTGATTATGGGGATAAGTTAGTACTTGTTACCCAGGATATTTTAAACGAGGGGGTGCATTTCGATCTTGCCTATACTCCTCTGAAGCATTTAGGATATAAAGCCGCTGTAGTCAATTTTTCGGATATCTATGCCATGAACGGCTCGCCCCGGCAAATGGTGGTGGGAATCTCGGTATCGAATCGTTTTTCGGTGGAAGCCCTGGAGGAGTTTTACGAAGGGCTGAAGATGGCCTGCACAAAATATGGAGTGGACCTGGTGGGAGGCGATACAACCTCGAGCCGGGGGGGATTTTTTATTAGTATAACTGTCGTAGGCGAGGCTGAAAAGGGTAAAGTCGTTTACCGCAGTGGAGCCCATCCCAACGACCTGATTTGTGTTTCGGGCGACCTGGGCGCTGCCTACATGGGTTTATTAGTACTCGAGCGTGAGAAAAAAGCTTTTTTAGCTAATCCGGCAGTGCAGCCCGAGTTGGAAGGTAACGACTATGTGTTGGAACGTCAATTGAAGCCTGAAGCCCGCCGCGATGTCATTCGTCTGCTCAACGATGCCGGCATAGTACCTACCAGCATGATTGATATTTCTGACGGCCTGGCCAGCGAATTGCTCCATATTTGTAAACAGTCGGGTACAGGTTGTGCTGTTTATGAAGATAAAATCCCCATCGACCCTGCTACACTCCTGTTATGTGAGGAATTTAAAATCATACCCTCTGTTGCGGCACTCAATGGAGGAGAAGATTACGAGCTTCTGTTTACGGTTCCTCTCTCGGAATATGAGAAGATCAAAGGGTTGCTTGGTATAAGCGTCATTGGGCATATTACCGAGGCCTCGGAGGGTAAATATTTGATTACCAACGACAGAAAACAGATACCGCTACAGGCCCAGGGCTGGAATCATATGCGAAGCTAAGGTGCAGAGCCATGTTGGAGGGACATCCTTTCGAAGAAAAAATAAGTGCCTTATTAAAAACCATTCCCGATAGTCCGGGCGTGTATCAGTTTTTTAATGAGAAGGGTGAAATAATCTACATTGGAAAGGCCCGCAACCTGAAGAAAAGGGTTTCTTCCTATTTCAACAAAGACAGTGGGGTAAGTGCCAAGGTTTGGGTAATGGCCCGCAAAGTGGCTGACATCAGGGTGATTGTGGTTAAAACAGAAATGGATGCTCTTTTGCTCGAAAATAACCTTATCAAAGAGCATCAGCCCCGCTACAACATTAATCTTAAAGACGACAAGACCTATCCCTGGATTTGTATAAAAAATGAGCCTTTCCCCCGTATCTTCACTACCCGCCATCCGGTGAAGGATGGTTCAAAGTACTATGGCCCTTATGCTTCTGGCCGGGTACTGAAAAATTTGCTCGACCTCATCCGGCAACTTTATCCCATGCGTACATGCAACCTAAGCCTCACCCCTAAAAATATCAGTAGCGGAAAGTTTAAGTCTTGTCTTGAATATCACATTGGCAATTGTAAAGCACCCTGCATTGGATTACAGAGTGAAGAAGACTATAATGCCAATATTGCAGCCATCCGCGAAATCATCAGGGGAAATCTGGGCAGTCTTACCTCGCGTCTGCGTCGTGAAATGATGGAGCACGCCGAAAAACTTGAGTTTGAGGAGGCACAAAAAATCAAAGAAAAGCTGGAGCTTTTGCAGGCTTACCAGAGCAAATCTCCGGTTGTGAATAATTCCGGTCTTCATGCCGATGTTTTCACGGTAGTTAGCGACGAGAAGGAAGCCTACGTTAACTTTTTGAAAGTTTCTGAAGGTGCTGTGGTGCAATCGCACACGCTTCAAATCAGGAAAAAGCTGGGTGAGTCGGATGCAGAGGTGCTGGCTTTTGGAATTCTGGAGTTTCGTTTGCGATTTGAAAGCGATAGCCCTGAAGTTATACTACCTTTCGATCCCGGCATTGAACTGGAGGGGGTAAGTATCACCATTCCGCAAAAGGGGGATAAAAAGCAGTTACTGGAGTTGTCGCAGTCGAATGCAGAGCACTTCAGGCAGGAAAAGCAGCGTCAGGCCGAACTGGTCGATCCAGAGCGGCATACCCGGCGCATATTGCGGCAAATGATGCAGGATCTTCGCATGCCTGTTTTGCCCGAGCACATTGAATGTTTTGATAACAGCAACCTGCAGGGGACTCATCCTGTAGCAGCCATGGTGGTATTTCGCAATGCCAAACCTTCGCGCAGCGAATATCGTCATTTCAACATTAAGACCGTGGAAGGGCCCAACGATTTTGCCTCAATGGAGGAAATTGTGTACCGCAGGTATCGCCGCCTGTTGGAAGAGGGAAAAGAATTGCCCCAGCTGATTGTGATTGATGGAGGAAAGGGACAGCTCACTTCGGCTATGACCAGCCTCGAAAAGCTCGGCCTCAGGGGTAAGATTACGGTCATTGGCATTGCCAAAAAGCTGGAAGAAATCTATTTTCCCGGCGACTCCCTTCCTCTTTATCTGGATAAAAAGTCGGAGACCCTGCGCATAATTCAGCATATTCGCGACGAGGCCCATCGTTTTGGTATAACTCATCACCGCAAAAAGAGAGAAAAGAGCCTGATAAAAACTGAACTCACGGAGATTCCAGGCATAGGTAAGGCCATGGCTGAAAAATTGCTTCAGGCTTTCGGTTCAGTAAAGAAAATCAGGGAGGCTTCCCTGGAAGAGCTCGAAAAAGTGGTAGGTCAGACCCGGGCTCGTAAGATTATGGATTGGCTTCAGACTAACCAATCATAATATCGGCTTTGGGATAAGTATAATCGCTGAACTTGGCTTTTTTGAGAAATGCGATGGCCAGGGTCAGTGTGCCAATACGCCCGACAAACATGAGTACGGTTATTATCAATTTACTGTAATCATTCAGGTAAGGAGTTATTCCCATGCTCAAGCCCACGGTTCCAAACGCTGAGATGACTTCAAAAAGTAGGCTTAACAGGCTAAAGTGCGGTTCTGATAGAGTCATTAGAAAAGTAGCCAGGAAAATGAGCATCATAGAAAAAAGTGCAACACTATAAGCTTTGTCAACCGACTCGAAAGAAAGGGTATGCTTGAAGGATTCAATGTGTTTTTTACCGCGTATAGTGGCCACAGCCGACTTGAAAAGCACAAGGAAAGTAGTTGTTTTGATACCTCCTCCTGTCCCCCCGGGGCTGGCTCCTATATACATCAGAAACATAAACAGAACCAGCGTGGGCAGGGCTAGTGAGCCCACATCTACGGTGTTGAATCCTGCCGTGCGGGTGGTAATCGACTGAAAGAATGCCATGGTGATTTTCTCGGGCCACGATAAATCACTCATTGTCTTGTTGTGTTCTATCAGTAAGAACAAAAAGGCTCCGACGAAAATGAGCCAAAGCGTGACTGCCAGCACGATGCGGGTTTGCACCTTTTTACGTAACCATTTCTGTCGTTTCCTTTGAATGATGGCCTTAATGCTGAAAACGTCCTGCAGGACACTGAAACCCAATCCTCCCAATACTATCAACACCATGATAACCCAGTGCGAGATAAGATTGTAGCGGATACCGTCGTACATCAATCCTCCTGGGAAAATAGAGAATCCAGCATTATTAAAGGCAGATACTGAATGGAAAATGGCAGCCCAGCCTAGTCCAGCCACATTATGGTCGTAAGGGGTGTTTAGCCAGCTGAGAAATAGTAGCACGGTTCCGACAGTCTCGATAACAAAGCTGTAAATGACGATTTCCTTAAGAATGGCTCGTGTATCCGAAAGGCCGCTTACCGAGAAAAGGTCTTTAAGCAAGGATTGCTGCCTGAGTCCGCCTCCATTTCCATATAAGGTAACAAAAAAGGAGGCAAAAGCCAGTATATTGATACCACCTAGCTGAATGAGAACCATGATTACCAATTGCCCCTTAAAGCTGAAGTATGTGGCAGTGTCGAGTACTGCAAGACCTGTAACACAAGTAGCAGATGTACTGGTAAATAAAGCATCCCAAAAACTGATATCTCCGTTTACAGTCATCTCGGGTAGCATAAGGAGGATGGTGCCGCCGGCGATAATGATTAGGAAGGTAGATACCATCATGCCTGCTGGACCGATGTGCAGCCGGTCGATATAATTACTGGCTTTTACCAGCTCAGCACCAATAAAAATGAATATGTAGAACTGAAAGAAAATGATAAATAGTTGGGGAATGTCTTTTGCCCCCAGAAGAACAAAAAACTCGTAAACATTATCTTTCCCATATAACATCGTGAAAAGCCCCAGTAGGGTAATTAAAGCGACCAGCAGGGTTTCAAACCAGTTTTGTTTCAGGAAGACTAAAGGATGGAAATCGTAAAACCATTTTAAAGCGAACTTGCCAACATAGAAAAACAGCGAAAAGTAAATGAATTCCTGAATAAGTCTTTGTGAATAAGGTGTTTGTGGAAACCCATGATAATAAATGATGGCAGCGAGGCTGAGAACTGATACTATTAAGCTGAGGATGCGCAGCGCATAAAGCAACTTTTCTTTATGGCCATAAAGTACAAGGTTTATTGACTCTCTTAACCTGTCTATACCTTTGCTGGTGAATATGTTATATTTTCTGAGCTTTTCCCTGATAAAGGGATATTTCTTATTGATTTTCTCTCTAAAGCGCGAAGCCATAACCCGGGATTTTAGTATTCATGAATAGGCTGATTGAAAATAGCTATTCGTTGATTTCAATAAACCTGTCCAGGTCATGGTTTGTGCCAAACAGCACCAGGCGGTCGGTGGCTTTTATTATGTAGCTCGAGTCGGGCACCCCGGTTACGTGGTATTCGGTGCAGGCAATTCCATTCTGAATGGTGGGGCACTCTTCCTTAATTGTGATGAGGGAAAGGCGGTAGTTGTCGCGCAGATTGATTTCCTGAATGCTACGTCCTACCACCTTTCGGGGGGTCAACATCTCTACAATTCGGTAATTATCAGGAAGTTGTAAATAAGAGAGCACTGTGGGGTTGAGCAATCTTTCGGCAACAATGGCCCCTACTTCATCTTCTGGTGCCCAAAGTTCGGTAATCCCTAGTTTTTCCAGAATGATCTTTTGACTTTTACCCTGGTAACGCGTAATAACCCGCTTTACTTTCAAATCGAGCAGCAAGGAGGCACATAGCAACCTTTGCTCGAATTTTCCACCGATGGCTACAACTACAGCATCAAAGTCGGTGATGTTTTGGCTGAGCAGGGCCTTCTTATCAGTTGCATCCAGCACCACGGCATAGGCCACATCCTCGGCTATACGGTCTACTTTTTTGTTATCATTGTCGATGGCCAATACTTCTGCTCCCTTGCGCGACAGGTTTTTGGCAATGGCCTCACCAAATTGTCCTATCCCTATAACGGCCACTTTCTTTCTGTTCATAAAATAATAATCAGTCAAATTTTGAGCCGGCAAACTTACAACAGTTTTGCATTTCTTTTACAGGTTTAGAATTAATTAATTGCAATTTAAAACTATTGCGTCCGACGTTGATATCTGCCCGTGAATCTGATAGGAATGGAGTATACCAGGGCTGAGTTAAACGACTTCTTTCATCGAGTTAAGGCGTTTTTCCGAGATTTTTCTTTTTCGAAATGCCGACTCCGTGTCGGCTGCAAGTTACATTTGTATGAGTATATCTTTCATTCTGGAATTATGAAAAATATTTATAATCAAGGAGTTGTATGGATGTTTATTGTGTTAATCTTCGGTATGGCCTGCAATCGTCCGAAGCAAATTCCTCCTTTCGACCCCGCCTTCGAGCCTTACATTGAGGCATTTACTTGCGGAACCATAGCCTCCGATGCTCCCATTGTGGTGAAGCTAGCCTTTGAGGTGGATACGTCGAAATTTAAGGGTCTCAAAGCCTCAGATTTGCTAACATCCAATCCAGGAATCTCAGGAACCCTCTCCTGGACAGATGCTCGTACCCTG
This sequence comes from Bacteroidales bacterium, assembly GCA_049969475.1. GTDB lineage: Bacteria > Bacteroidota > Bacteroidia > Bacteroidales > TTA-H9 > UBA2030. The sequence continues at coordinate 295,696 of JBMFOU010000001.1, forward strand.
GTATTCAAACCCGAAAAATCTTTTAAGGAAGGCAAAATATATGTATTTGATTTACATTTAAATAAATTAATTAATAATATTCCCAGGCCATTAAGTCACTTTAAGTTTGAAGTGCAAATAATGGAGCAAGGGTTTCAGTTATACAACTGGTCGTTGCAGGCTACCTCCCGTCAGGGGGTTACACGGTGGAATGTGGTGGGTGAAGTGAGATCGGCCAATCCAATGACGGAAAAGGATACCCGAGGGCTGCTCGAGGTTGTTTTGAACGAAAAAAGCCTGAGATTAAACTGGACACTCCAGGGCAGTAAAGTTTTGACATTTGTTAGCGACACCTTTTCCAAACCTTCCACAGAAGGACCTATCAAGATGAAGATTTTAAGTGCGAAGGTAAATATACCTCTTTGGCTTAGCGATACCCTTTCCTGGGCGGGACAGGGTCTTGAACCTGTCATGTGGCGCATGTTTTTTGGCGAAGAGAATTACTTGTGGATAGCCTTTAGCGAGCCATTAGACCCGCAGCAGAATCTCACAGGATTGATAATGCTCGATGGACAGGCACCCAAACGTTTCATCATTCGCGATAATGAGTTGTTTTGTTATTTCGACCCTGAATTTACCGGGGGTGAGAAACTTGAAATATTCCCTGGCATCAGCGACCTGAATGGCCAGATCCTGTCGATGGCCATGGTAAAAGAGATAAAGGGTATTCATCCCAGGCCTGAACTCAAATGGCTCCGCGAGGGCACCATTTTCCCGCTGTCAGGAGAGGTCAACCTTCCCTTTGCAGCCATAGGACTTAAAAAAGTGGATGTAAGGGTAATTAAGGTTTTACAGTCGAATATTAAGTTTTTTCTACAGTATCAAGAAATTAGTGGAAGCGATGAACTTCGGCGCGTGGGCAAGGTAATAGCCCGCACTACCCTCGACCTGACGCAAAATGAGAACGCAGATCCTTCTCATTGGGAGGTTTATTACTTGAATCTCAATAACCTGGTCAAAGCGGAACCAGGGGCCATTTATCGAGTTACCCTGAGCATGAAACCCGAGTATTCTACCTATCCTTGTTCCTCTGCCGATTTATCCGGGAATGATGTTTCGGAAGAATCGGAATCCACGGAGGATTATGAATATTATGAAGGAGATGCTTATGACGACTATTACTTGCCCAGGGGCTGGCGTTGGGAGCAAAGGGATAATCCATGTCATGTAAGTTACTATTCCAGCAATCGATGGATCAGCACCAACTTATTGGCTACCAACTTAGCTCTGACCGCCAAAGTAGGAACTGATGGGGTGGTGAGAGTTTGGGCGGCGGATATCATTCGTGGGGAGCCTATACAGGGAGTGGATATAGAAGTTTATGACTTTCAAATGGTTTTGTTGAATAAAGGGAAAACTGGCTCCGGAGGCCTGGCAGCCCTGCCCGTAAATGGCCAGTCTTTTCTGGTCATTGCTTCACGAAAAAATGAAAAGTCCTATCTGCGGTTAAATGAAGGTGGTGAACTTCCTGTAAGTTCTTTTGAGGTAGATGGTGCACCTGTCCAAAAAGGTATACGTGGATTTATTTATGGGGAGAGGGGCGTATGGAGACCCGGCGATACACTCCATTTATGGTTTATGCTGGATAAACAAAGGGCTAATCTGCCCAAGGAGTATCCTATCGTTCTGGAACTCAAAAATCCTCAGGGGCAGGTTGTCTATCGACAAGTGAGCACCCAGGAAACAGAGGGAATATATGCTTTCAAATATGCCTCCCTGCCACAGGCTCCTACAGGAAAATGGTTGGCTCAGGTGAAGGTTGGGCAGGCAGTTTTTTCCAGGATTCTTAATTTAGAGACCATAGAGCCTAATCGACTGAAGATTAGTTTACAAATGCAGCCTCAGAAGCCCTCCGATCCGGATATTATTATGAACCTCGGTGCTGTCTGGCTTCACGGAGCTCCTGCCTCAGGGCTGCAGGCCAAGGTAGAAGCAACCTTTAAAGCGGGAAATTTTTCGCCGGAAAGTTACCGGGGATTCATTTTTCAGGACGAAGCCCGCGCGTATAAAGATGAAAAATTCGAAGTTTTCAGTGGTGCCCTCGACGCAGACGGGAAGATTGTTTTTAAATACAGACCGAAGTTGGAAAATGCCCCCGGCATGATGCATGTTTTGTTTACCACACGAGTTTTTGAACCCGGCGGTGCTTTTAGCATCGACCAAACTGAAATGAATCTTCATCCCTTTGAACGCTATGCTGGGTTTCGGCTGCCTCAGACCCAAAACGAATGGGAGAATTATTCCAATGAAAAGCCTTTACCTATAGAGTTGGCTCTAGTGGATAAAAAAGGAAAACCCGTGGTGGGAGAGAGTACCATCACGCTGAGTCTGTATCATCTGGAATGGAGATGGTGGGTAGGATGGGGTCAAAACCGGAGCACATACCTCGACAATGAACTGACGGAACCCGTGGTGAAAACCGACATACGCATGAAAGACGGTCGGGCTCGCTATGAATTGCCCACCCAGGGCCTCGATGGGCGATTTCTGCTGGTGGTTTCAGATCCTGAAACCCAGCAAAAAAGCAGCAAGATTGTATACATAGGCAATTTTTGGGGCGAAGGCACATCACAGGCGAGGGGCATGGTTTTTTTGAAGGCGGATAAGAACAAAATAAAGGTTGGAGAGAAGGCCTCGATAATCATTCCTTCGGTGCGCGGTGCCCAGATTCTGGTGTGTTTAGAGTCGGGGGGGACCTTACTCGATTACAAGTGGATATCCAGCGAAGGTGAGCGTACGGTTTTCGCCTTCCGAACCACCCCTGAAATGGTTCCGGGGGTATATGTCTTTGCCTCGGTCATTCAGCCCTGGGAGTATCCCAACGACCTACCCATTCGCATGTATGGTATGAGTTATCTGGAAATTGAAAATTCGGAAGCTCAACTTATGCCTGTAATCAAGGTGGCTTCACAACTCCGTTCGGGCCAGAAAGCTCAGATCAAGGTATCGGAGGCTGGGGGCAGGCCCATGGCCTATACGCTTGCTTTTGTTGATGAAGGGCTCCTCGATCTTACTCGCTTTTCAACCCCCGACCCTTATTCAGCCTTTTTTGCCAAGGAAGCGCTGGCCATTCGCACCTGGGATTCTTACCGGGATATTATAAACTCGTTTACCACCCGTATGGATAGATCCTATTTAGTAGGAGGCGATGAATACAGGCGTCCACACGACAATCTGCTGGCCCGGAGGTTCAAACCCCTGGTCATAGCCCGCGGTCCTTTCAGGCTGGGTAAAGGCAAAACGAATTTACATACTGTCGACATTCCTGAATTCATAGGTTCAGCCCGGGTGATGTTAGTGGCTGCCGGTGAAGGAGCCTATGGTTCTGCCGATGAAACTGTTAAAATCTTAAAGCCTCTCATCGTTCTGGGTAGCGTTCCCAGAGTTTTAGGCCCCGGGGAAGAAGTATACGTATCGGCTGCGGTTTGGAAATATGATGCAAAAATTTCGGAAGCGTCGGTAAAATTGGAGCTAAGCGGAGATCTTAGTCTGATGGGCCCTCAGGAACAAAAGGTAGTCTTTGCCGGACGTGAAACGGAAAAAAACATTTGGTTTAGGGTGAAAACGGGTAAAAGTACGGGGATCGGTCATTTCAGGTTTACCGCTCGTTGGGAAAACGAAAAGTCGGTCTGGGAGAGCGATATTGATCTTCGGAATCCTAATCCTGTGGTTACAGAATCTTCTGAATATCTCGCTGCGGCTGGCAAGAAGGTGCCAATTGGGCTTCCCCAAAACAGGGGAGAAAAGGGTTCTTTGATTCTGGAGGTGTCATCTTTTCCGTCTATCAACCTGATGCGGCGCATCCATGAGCTTTTGCAATATCCCTATGGCTGTGCTGAGCAAACCACCTCGGCTTTGTTTCCACAATTGCTGCTGAATCAGTTCACTCCATTGGATTCTTTACAGATGAAAAAACGAAATCGAAACCTTCGCGAAGGCATTCAGAAACTTGTTACAGCTCAGGTTGCGGGTGGAGGTATTGGCTTCTGGCCAGGGATGCAGTCGGCTGATGAGTGGGTTAGCTCGTGGGTGGGGCATTTTATGCTGGAGGCCCGTAAACAGGGTTTTGTGATTCCATCCACTTTTTTCAATAACTGGCTTGCCTATCAGCGCAAGATGTCACAGCAATGGAGATATTCCGGATACGATGTTTCGGCCACTGTGCAGGCTTACCGTCTATTTACCCTGGCATTGGCTGGAGCATCGGATTTGGGTGCCATGAATCGTCTGCGCACCAATCAGAAGTTACCGGCTGAGGCATGTCTCTTGCTGGCTCAGGCTTATTCTCTCTCCGGTTTTGGCGACGTTGCGATTCAATTAGTCAATACATCCACCAGCACGACTCCGATTTCGGCCGGTGAGGATCCAACCCTAGGCTCTGACCTTCGTAATCAGGCCCTGCGTCTCTATGTATTAGCTCAATTAAAGATGAACCGGGAAGAAACATTCCGACTGGCCCGTTCTATTGCTTCTGTACTTTCCAGTCCCGAAGTACTCAGCACTCAGTCAGTTGCCTGGGCACTTATAGCCCTGCAGGCGTATCTTGAAGAAAATAAAACCACCTATCTGCCCGAATTTGTCTTAAAAGCTGGTGGAAAGTCTTCTTTCATTAAGTCTGAGGCCAACGTCTGGACCTACTATCCGTCGTCACAAGAGACATCGCTCACTGTGGAAAACAAATCCGTGGGGCCATTGTACGTAAATCTTACCCGTAGCTATCGTCCCAAGCCTGAAGAGCAAACCTCAGCCCGTTCCAATGGCCTGACGCTGCAGGTGTTTTATTTGGATGCATCCCAACAGCCCTTCATTCCTCTCAGAATTAAACAAGGAACTGATTTTATCATTAAGGCAAGGGTTAGCAATACTTCGGGGCGCCTGCTTCAGCACACAGCACTCAATTTAGTGTTGGCCTCGGGCTGGCAAATTCTCAATACCCGATTTATGAATGACGAGGGAGAACCGGCCCAGCGCAACTATATCTGGCAGGATATCCGCGACGACAGGGTTTATACTTTCTTTACGTTAGGAGCGGGCGAGACGAAGGAGTTTACGTTCCGCATAAATGCTTCCTATGCCGGACGGTTCTTTATGCCGGCTTTACTAGCCGAAGATATGTATCATCCTGAAATTTCTGCGCTGGTACCTGGCTTTTTTACAGAAGTGTATGTTCTTTAAAATCTGTAAGATAACTAAAGGAATGAGAAAAGTGCCTGAACGTTTCGTCTGGTTTTACCGATGGAATCGTTCAGCTTTTCAAGCGTTGTTGGGCTTGGTTTGTGCCTGGGGTCTGGTGGTTTGGATAAATCTACCCACCCCCTTATTCCAGCAACCTCTGAGCTATGTAGTTTTGGATCGCAACAGTGATTTATTGGGTGCTACGGTGGCTGCCGATGGTCAATGGCGTTTTCCGGCCGGAGCCCGGATTCCTGATAAATTCAGCAAAGCTCTTCTTACCTTTGAAGACAAGCGTTTTTTCTATCACCCGGGTGTTGACCCGCTTGCTTTGCTGAGAGCCCTTGCTTCGAACCTGAAAAATCGGAGGATTGTAAGCGGGGGAAGCACCATCACTATGCAGATCGTCAGGCTCTCAAGAAATCATGAGCGAACTGTGGGGGAAAAATTCCGGGAGATGTTGCTGGCTTTGTATCTCGAGCTTAGATATTCCAAGGAAGAACTGCTCAAATTGTATGCGGCCCATGCACCCTTTGGGGGCAATGTAGTGGGCCTGGAGGCTGCCTGCTGGCGTTATTTTGGGCGTTCGCCGGACGATATTACCTGGGCTGAAGCAGCGATGCTGGCTGTTTTGCCCAACAATCCGGGCCTTATTCATCCGGGACGAAACCGTCAGGCTTTGCTGGAAAAGCGGAATCGCTTGTTACATATTATGCATGAACGGGGATGGTTAGACCGACAGGAAATGCTGATGGCCTGCGAAGAGCCTATACCCGATAAGCCCAGGCCCATGCCTTCGCTGGCACCCCATCTGTTGGACCGAATTCGACTGAGCCTGCCTCCTGACCGATATATTACAACGGTAAATGGTAGATTGCAACAGGCTTCCTTGAATGTCTTGAATAATTATATTCCTTCCTTTTTGGCCGGTGGTATTCACAATGCCGCTGTGCTCGTACTCGAAGTGGAGACCGGAGAGGTGCTGGTGTATGTCGGCAACCTTCCGGCCACCGATTCCCTGGCTTGTCATACTTCTGTGGATATTATCAGGTCGCGTCGGAGCCCTGGTAGCACATTAAAGCCTTTGCTTTATGCGGCCCTCCTATCGGAAGGAAAAATCCTGCCCAATACCTTACTACCTGATATTCCTATACAACTGGGCGGCTTTTCCCCCCAGAATTTCAATAAGACCTTTGATGGAGCCGTGCCGGCCTCCGCAGCTATCTCTCGCTCGCTCAATGTGCCTGCCGTGAATATGCTGCAAATGTTTGGTGTGGAAAAATTTCATCAGTTCCTGCAAACGCTTGAATTTAGAAGTATTGATAGGCCTCCATCATACTATGGATTAGCTCTCATTTTGGGTGGTTGCGAGGTAAGTATGTGGGAACTATCAGGTGCTTATGCCAGCCTGGTTCGTTTGCTGAATCATTTTCCCCAATACAACAGCCGTTATGATCCGGCTGATCTTCATTCACCGGTTTTTCTCAAAAAATACGCTGGCACTAAAACGGACCCATCAAAACTTGTAGCTCAATTTATGCCGGATGCCGGATCTGTGTGGTATATGTTGAAAGCGATGGAAGAGGTACAGCGACCGGGTGAAGAGGCGGTTTGGAAACAATTGAATCTTAGAGAAAAAGTTTCGTGGAAGACGGGAACAAGCTATGGTTTTAGAGACGCTTGGTCTATTGGTATGAATTCGAGATATCTGGTATGTGTATGGGTAGGAAATGCAACCGGTGAGGGCCGGCCGGGACTCATTGGACTGCAGGCAGCAGCTCCTGTCATGTTTGATGTGTTTTCTCTTTTGCCTTCAGCCCCCTGGTTTATTATGCCTTATGATGCCATGACCCGTATAAGAGTATGCCAGCAAAGCGGATATAAAGCTTCCTCCGTTTGTCCTGATACTGCAGGAATGTGGATTCCCAAAGCCGGCCTTCAAACCAGAGCCTGCCCCTTCCATCATATCATCCACCTCGATGTTTCAGGCCGTTATCAGGCTTCAGCTGAATGTTTACCAGCACAACAGCTTCAGCATAAGCCCTGGTTTGTGCTACCACCGGCCTGGGAGTATTATTATCGGATTCAGCATTCCGATTATCAACCCTTGCCGCCTGTCTTACCCGGTTGTTACGGAGAAGAAAGGTTCTCTCCTATGCAACTTATTTATCCGTCCAACGAGGCGGTGGTTTATCTACCCCGGTTGCCAGAAGGTTTACTTGGAGAGATGGTAGCTGAAGTAGCTCACCGACGCCTAGATGCTACTATTTATTGGCATCTCGACCAGATTTATATCGGACAAACTTCGCAGATACACAAAATAGCCCTACGTCCCCCGCCCGGTGAGCATACCCTACTGCTGATGGATGATGCCGGAAATTCGATCGGATGCCGCTTTAAGGTCGTCGACAAAACCCCATGAAACCTTCCTATTATCCGGGCGTCTATAAGGGAATTACCTATCTTTGCCAAGCCTAATAACTTATCATGAAGTTTTCTGCACGCGAAATCGCTCAACTCATCCATGCACGTATAGAAGGGAATCCGGATGTAGAGATCGAAGGATTCTCAAAAATTGATGATGGTAAACCCGGAACCCTGAGTTTTCTCTCAAATCCACTTTATACCCAGTATATTTATTCCACAGCCGCTTCGGTTGTCATTGTGTCCAATGATTTTGTCCCCGAAAGGGAGATCGCCCCTACTTTGCTCAGGGTCGAAAATCCTTATGCGGCTTTTGCCACCCTGCTTGAGATATACCAGCAAATGAAGTCGGCTAAAACGGGCATCTCTCCTTTAGCCTTCATACATTCTAGTGTCCGACTGGGTCAGGATGTCTATATTGGTGAATTTGCATACATTGGTGAGGGAGTAGTAATTGGCGATCGGGTAAAGATATTTCCGGGCGTTTATATTGGTGAAAATTCTGTAATTGGCGATGATACTGTGCTTTATGCCGGGGTTCGGGTTTACAATTTCTCCCAAATTGGTAAACATTGTACCTTGCATTCAGGGGTTGTAATTGGGGCTGATGGATTTGGTTTTGCACCTCAGGGCGAGGATTACCGCAAGGTGGCACAGATTGGCAATGTAGTTATTGAAGATCATGTGGAAATAGGAGCCAATACTACCATAGACCGGGCTACCCTCGGAAGCACGATTATTCGCAGAGGTGTTAAGCTTGACAATCTGATACAGGTAGCTCACAATGTGGAAATCGGCGAAAACACCGTAATCGCCGCCCAGACGGGAATCAGTGGTTCTACTCATATTGGCCGCAATTGCATGATTGGGGGGCAGGTGGGTATCATCGGTCACATTACCATTGCGGATGAAGTAAAAATTGCAGCCCAGTCAGGCATTGGCGCCAGTATTAAGGAAAAGGGTGCCATTGTGCAGGGCAGCCCAGCCTTCGAATACAAACAATATCAAAGAGCTTACGTGCATTTTAGAAAATTGCATGAACTATACAGGCGCATTAACGAACTGGAAGCTAGGGTCAGAGACCTGGAAAACAGCAAGGAATTCGAGAGATAGTTAAAAAGTTGAATATAAAGTTTTTAACATCAGCAGGCGTCTCAAGCGTTTTCGTTCATTCAATGAAGCTTTGGAAAAACCATCAAAAAGCTGGCAAAATAACAGCTCTGTAATAATTTTTACTTTTGCCGCTCGTTTAATATTGACGTCAAATAACCACATTATCGGAGAATGAAAGATTTACAAAAAACACTGGGCAAAGTAGTAAGCCTGAGAGGCACAGGACTGCATACAGGTCAGGAGGTTACATTGACTTTGCGGCCTGCTCCCGTAAATCATGGATATAAATTCCGGAGGATCGACCTGGAGGGTTCGCCCATTGTGGATGCCCTGGTCGATTATGTGAAAGATACCGAAAGAGGTACCCGGCTTTTCAAAGATGGTGTAAGTATCAACACTACCGAACACCTGCTGGCAGCGCTTTATGGCATGGACATTGACAATGCCCTTATCGATCTCGACGGACCTGAAGTGCCCATTATGGATGGCAGCGCTGCTCCTTGGGTGACTCTAATTGAAGAGGCGGGAGTTATAGAACAGGAGGCCGAAAGGGTGTATTTCGATCTTAAGCAAAATATCAGCCATGTAGACGAAAGCCGGAAAACCGAAATATTGGCTGTGCCGGCTGCCAAGCCTCGCTACTCTGTGATGATTCAATTCAATTCCAGGGTACTCGATACGCAATATGCCGCCCTGGAAGATTTTAGTGAATTTGCCCGTGAATTTGCCCCGGCACGTACTTTTGTTTTCCTTCATGAACTCGAAACCCTCATCGATCACGATCTGATTAAAGGAGGTGATGTCACCAACGCTATCGTATTTGTTGACCGATTGCTAAGCCCTAATCAACAGAAAAGATTATCCGAGTTTTTTAACAAGCCTGATATAGAAGTACGGGAAGAGGGAATTCTTAATAACCTCGAGCTTCGCTATTATAATGAGCCTGCCCGTCACAAACTGGTTGATATGCTGGGCGATTTGGCTTTGATTGGTGCTCGTTTGCGGGCTCATGTTATTGCTGCTCGCCCCGGCCATGTGGCTAACGTGGAATTTGCCCGCAAAGTAAGGCAGGCCATGTTGAAAACGCAGAAAGAAGAGTTACCCCCTGTGTATGACCCCAACATCCCACCGCTGTTCGATATTCAGGCCATTCGTCGCTTGCTACCCCACAGGCCACCTTTCCTTCTTATTGATAAAATTTTGGAAATGAGCGACAAGCACATTGTGGGGTTGAAGAATGTGACCATGAATGAAGCTTTTTTTGTCGGGCATTTTCCAGATGAACCCGTAATGCCCGGTGTTTTGCAAATCGAAGCCATGGCGCAGACCGGCGGTGTGTTAGTCATGAGCACAGTGCCCGACCCGGAAAATTACCTTACCTATTTCATGAAAATCAATGAGGTAAAATTCCGAAACAAGGTAGTACCCGGTGATACCATCCTTTTTGCGTTGGAACTGGTTTCGCCCATTCGTCGAGGCCTTTGTCATATGCGTGGTAAGGCCTGGGTAGGAAACAAGATAGTTATGGAAGCTGAAATGCTGGCTCAGATAGCCCGTAAACCCAACGTATAAATCTTCCCCTGAATGATTCACCCACTCAGTCACATACACCCTGAAGCCAAAATCGGACAAGATGTTGAGATAGGCCCTTTTACCCACATTTACGGGGATGTTGAAATAGGGGATGGTACCTGGATTGGAAGCAATGTAACCATCATGGACGGGGCCCGCATCGGTAATAACTGCCGGATTTTTCCCGGAGCAGTTATTAGTGCCATTCCACAAGATTTGAAGTTTGCCGGAGAAAAAACCACGGTTCGAGTGGGCGATAATACCACTATTCGCGAATTTGTTACACTCAACCGGGGTACCAAGGCGAGGGGTGAAACTCAAATTGGTAGTAATTGCTTATTGATGGCCTACGTACACGTGGCCCACGACTGTGTTATTGGCAATCATGTCATTCTGGCCAATACCGTTAACCTGGCTGGTCATATAGAGATTGACGACTGGGCCATCGTTGGAGGAATGTCGGCAGTTCACCAGTTTTCGAAAATTGGTGCCCATTCTATGATTTCTGGGGGTTCATTGGTTCGCAAAGATGTTCCTCCTTATGTGAAAGCCGCTCGCGAGCCACTTTCCTATGCTGGTGTAAACTCCATCGGTTTGCGTCGCCGGGGCTTTTCTGCCGAACAAATCGCCATTATTCAGCAGATTTATCGCATCCTCTATCTTCAGGGACACATCGTTAGCAAGGCAGTTAAAATTATCGAAGAGACGGTTCCCGATTGCCCTGAGCGTGAGCATGTACTTCGCTTTATCCGTGAAGCGGCTTCCCGGGGTATCATCAAAGGCCCCGGAATGCATTCGGTAAGCGATGATTAGTTTTTAACTCATAGTTCAGGATTTTTATTTTTTTCCAAAAAGTTGCATCTTTGCAGTACCGTTTTTCGCAAACGGATAGTTAACATTAATAACACTAAATCAAAGAATTATGGCAGTAAGAATGAGATTACAGCGATTTGGTAAGAAAGGTCAGCCCTTCTACCATATCGTAGTAGCCGATGGTCGTGCACCTCGCGACGGACGTTTTATTGAAAAATTGGGTTACTACAACCCCCGCCCCAATCCGGCCGATATTGAAATCAATATGGACCGCGCCATTTACTGGCTCAATGTTGGGGCTCAGCCTACCGACACGGTAAAATCCCTCCTCTCCTACAAGGGAGTGCTGCTCAAACGCCACCTCCTAAAAGGTGTTGAAAAAGGCGCTATTACACTGGAGCAGGCCGAAGAAAAATTCAATGCCTGGCTTCAGGAAAAGGAAGCTCGTATTAGTGCTAAGCTTAGCGATGCCGAAAGAGCTCGCCGCGATGCAATGAAAGCCCGTCAGGAACAGGAAAGGAAAATTGCTGAAGCCCGCGCTGCTGAAATAGCTAAAAAACGGGCAGAAGCCGCAGCTCAGGAAAGTGCTGAAGATACTCCTGCTGAACCTACCGGAGAAACTCCGGCAGCTGAATAAGCAAAAGTTTTGTAGACCAATACAATAACGAGAGCCGGTATTTTCCGGCTCTTTTTTATTTGATTTCCCGTCTATCATTAGGGGTTACCACAAATGGCCCATTACCAGGTAAATTAGAATAGGGCTGTTATTAAAGCCGATAAAACAATGGATGTGCATATGGGTATTGCTATCGCGATTATATGTGTATTAAAGGGAGTTAATAAATTGTAAATCAGCATAAATTCAGAATACTCAGGGAAATAGTACAAATAAACGAAAGCGTACGCTTATAAATAAGCGGTTATTTTTAGAAACTTGCTGGAGAGAAAAACTAAGTATAATAAGGGTTTCTCAGAAATGTCTATAATCTATTGTTTATTAATGTCTTAGTTTTTGATGCACCTCACGTTCATCCCTGTGGATTTAATAATGGGGCCAACCATCGAAGCCGGATTGTTGTAAAAAAATTGGATCTTGTAAGCTTCTCCGTTGGTATTGACCGACTGGGTCCAAAAATAGGTCGTGACTGTAAGATTGTTAAATCCTCCAGTATATCCATTTCTCAAGCCGTAGGGGAAGGCTTCAAAACCTGAGCGGTTGCGATAGTTGGGGTAATCGGTATTGCCTGGAGCCCCGGTTACATCCGAGGACTTCCACAGCGACCTCGAGGTGAGAGCCTTCGCTGTATAGTCGTTGGTGTAAGGGTTGTTGTCAGGATCATTAATTCCATTGTAATTGTATCCGTACTGCTGCAGAAATACCAATAATTGCTCAAAATCCTGAAGTGTGGGTATGCGCCAACCCGAAGGGCAAATATTATTGCCTTCCACAGCGTAAAAGTTATAAAACGCTCCCATGTAAGCGTTTTGTGCAGCATTGTTGTTGTACCACGACAAAGCCGGAGTAGTCAGATTTTTCCATGTATTGTCGTCTTCTACTACTGGAATGGGTGTTCCATTATTGAAATATGTGTTTTTTAGGTTACCAGCCATCCAAACCTGCGTGCCGATTCTTACCACCGGGTAGATGTTTCCCATAATATCTGTGCACTGGATAAAATCGAAATACAAGGTTTGAGTAGCATTTATGATATAGGGTTGATATCGTGCATAATTGCCGGAATAAGCTTTGAAGAGAAGTACCTCATTATCATTGTACTGCATCACCACAATGGCCCTGCTTTTTTTTAGTATGGGACGCTGGCCAGTGGGTTTAAGCTCCGGCGTTCCTTGTGTATGCCGGTTGACTACAGGAATTTTTGCTACTATTTTTTCTTTTGGCGTGATAATATTCAGAATATTCAGGCCATCAGGCAGGCCCTTCAGGTAATACGAATTTTCTCCCTCTACCATGGTATAAGTTTGAGCGAAAATGATTTTTCCTGTGGCATCAAAAATTTCAAAAGAAGCATTACCCCTTGTGGGGCTGTAAAATGAGAACTGGCAATCGCCTTCTGAAGGAGTTGGCCAAATCTTGACGTGTGATGCCTTTCCCTGTGGATTAGGCAATCCTACAACACCTGCAAGTAGTAAAGTATCTGTTTCTGCTAGCTTGACGCTGGTATTCTGGGCCAGGTTGAGCACCCGTATGCTGTCGATGGTCGTTGCTGCGCCAACACCTTTGAAATTAACCAGATAATACTGGGCATGGATGCTTAAGGTGTTAAAAATCAGAAACAAAGACAAAATTCTGCTTCTCATGGTTTTGGTGAAATGATGGTTATTCATTACAAAAATAATAAAAATCTACAGATAAAAATTCAGGGTCATCATCAGGGTCAAATTGTCGGAGGCTTTGGGCAGGTGATACGCACCCCATCGCCAGGCCGCTCCCAGACCCAGATGGTAAAGTTTAAGATCGAGTAAACGGTGGAGGTTCAAGCCGGTTTCCAGGTAGCCTTTGTCAGGTGATTGTATAACCACATGTTGGTGCAATTCCGGCCGTGTGAGCTTTCCCCAGAGAAAGGCTGTGTAGATTTCTGGTTCAGGACGGAATTTCTTTCCTTTAAAGAGCAAGTTTTGGAAATTATGCGAAATCCACAGGGAGGTAAAGCGATCGCTGTAAAATTCATTCATCCGCATGGTGGCCAAGCTACCTGGAGAAAAGAGTGTGAGATTTCCGCGCGCTGCCCGGTTGTTAAATAGCAGGGAGGTAGGCAGGTCTTTTCCTGTGATACCAGCCGAAGCCATGACAAGAGTCTTTCCAACAAAGGGAGTAAAGAAGGAATACTGAACATCGAGGCCAGCCCGCATGAAGTCGAATTGTCCACTTAACCAGTTTTTTACACCTTTTGAAAGCGTAATCCACACCACGGGATAGTTGGTTCCCAACGACATCTGACCCCGAGTGGTTTGAATGAATTTCTCGCCATAGGCCCAACGTAGGGTGGCTGAAAACCCTCCAGTAGCAAATTGGGTAAGGGTGTCGTTTGTTCCCTGAATAAAGGCATACTGGAACGCCGGAGTATAGGTCGATTTGAAGGTTTCCAAACGGAGGGTAGCATAGCTGAGGGTGCGAACCGAGAAGCCCAGACGGTGCTCGTCATTCATATCCATCCGGGTAATCATTAGGTCGCGAAACGATGAGGGGTCAAATAACGAGAGGTTTCGGCCAGGATATTCCAGCGCTCCGTTTTCAATCTTTTCATGACGGTAGTTGTAATGCAGATAAAATTCCTGATAGCGATCAAGCGTCAGTTTCAAAAAACCTCCGTATTTGGCCTGCCCGTCTTTAAAGCCATAACCTCCCCAGGCCCCTGCCTGCCACCATTGCGAAAATCGTTCGTTGGTCTCGAGTCCCATCCCCAGATAGAATCCTTCGTGGCTGTTGTAGCGCAACATGCGCTGCAAATCGATCGAAACCTTGTGCCAGGCCAATTTCCCTTTCATCAGAGCATCAATTACAAAAGCGATTCGGTCGAGGTTTTGTTTTTGTCCTATGCTGTCGATAAAGCGATAAGTAGCTTCCTCGTGTTTGTCGAGAGGAGTAATGCGAACCATGTTCCAATAACTTTCGTCGCGGGTGGCTGCATCGGGTTTTACCTCAAGGGCAATACGGCCGAGTTCGTGGGTAGAAAAGTCGGGATTAAGGTTAACGTTGCGGATATAGCTTCTTCCACTGGCAGTTACATAGTAGCGTCGGGTGTCTTTCCCTTTGCCGGCTGCTATTTCAACCGTGTTGAATACCAGATCGGTGTTTAATTGCAAAGGAAACCAAACGCCATGGCTATCAGCCTGGTATAGCTGTTGAATGCGAATGCCGATTCCCTCTGGTCTTTCAAAGGGTTCGGCGGTCACCGAGGCTATGGCCCAGCCACGGGTGCTGATAGTTAGTATCCCTTTCAGGCCATCGAATTTGGTTCCCTTCCAGGGCCGATAAAATATGGAATAGAGGGTGTCTCCGTTTTCAACCAGGGTGTCGTGCATTTGATAAAAATATCGGCTGATGCTGCCAGGTGTCAGCGGATTAATATAGTTTTTACCTCCTATGCTTATTACGTCGTTGTAAAAAGTGGTGGACTGCAGTTGGCTGATAAGGAAAACAAAAATGGGGTCTTTCAGTCCCGACACGCGCGTAGCCTTTACTTCCTGCTTATCGCCCCCGGGCTTGAGATGCTTTCGTACGTAATAATTTTCGATCATGAAAAGATGTTTTTCGTCGAAAAACTTTCGTAGTCTGATTTCATTGGTGTCGGTTAGTAATGAATCGGGCAGGGGAGTAGAGTCGATACTGGCCCTGAAGATCATTTTTTCATAGGCCTCGTAAGTGAAGGCTGGCAGGTTTTCATAATTATTTTTATCGCGTTGCTCCAGGGCCTTACGAATAATGCGTAGTGCTGGATTTTCTCCTGGTAATATGGTGACTTCCCTTAGTTCGATTTCGGTCGGCACCAACCTTATAGTTAAGCCAGGTCGATAGTTCTGCATCGATAATTCTTGGGTTTTATATCCCAGATAACTGAACGTGAGTTTCTTATTTTCCTTTTGTTTTTTCAGGGAAAAACGCCCGTCGATGTCGGTGCTGGTCCCTCGTTTCCCGTCGTCAAGGACCACGTTGACAAAGGCCAGCGGTTTGCCCGAAACTGCATCTATCACCCGGCCAGTCAGTAATTCCTGTGCTTGAGTTTGAAAAGGCATTGAGAATCCACTTAATATCCAGACAACTATAAATAGAAGTGATTGTACTCGGTTAAGAAAGCAGACGGATGCTCTACCAGGCGAATAACTGGTTTTGCTGCCTTGCTCAGCTTTATGCTCTTTTTGAACGGACTGAATGTTTTTAGGGGATGATATTATGAAAGGGATACTAATCATAAGTTAGTTGTTAATAGCTAATAAGCAAATATTTATGTAATTGAGAGCAGGAAAAGGTATATTTTTCAAACTGCTGCGTTGTCAGTGGGATCTTCAGTTGAACGGCTCATTGCATCATGAGGATCTGAAGCTTTGTTGTGAAGTTTGGGATTGTTTTGGTGGCGCAAGGCATCTCGTTGACTTTTTTTATCCAGATTTTTGTGAAAAGCCTCTGTAAGGTCAACCCCGGTTTGGTTGGCCAGGCAAATGAGCACAAAGAGTACGTCGGCCATTTCATCGCCAAGGTCTTTGTTTTTATCACTTTCTTTCTCCGATTGTTCACCGTAGCGTCGGGCTATTATACGGGCCATTTCGCCTACCTCTTCCATCAAAAGGGCCAGGTTAGTCAATTCATTGAAATACCTGACTCCTGTAGTGTTAATCCACTGATCCACGGTTTGCTGCGCTTCCTTCAAAGTCATAGCTTGGGTTTTATAATAGACTGTCATTTTTTCTGCTGCAATATACAATACCCTTTTCAACAGCCCATTAAGGCCCCTGAGGGTAAAAATGTTTTTTCACAATGGCTGATGCAGGTTTATTATAAAAATTAAAATCCTGTGTATGCCAGATGGTTTGCATGCTTTCAGGAGTCAGGAGATAGGGGGTAATACACCAGAGGCTAACCCCTTTGAACCATTGCCCTTTGTTTTCGCTGAGCACTCCGAGGTAAGCATCAAGTCCCCGGCTTTGTAAGTTGTCGTATGCATAGCTTTGGGGATCGGGCCCACTGATATAATAGAGCCCCTGATTTTTGCTGGGATATCCCCCTTCCACGGCCAGCATGGGTTTTTGATATTGAGCGCAAATGTTTTGCAAATAGGCGATCACATTATCAATTTTAAACCATCCATCGCCTCCGTACCTTTCTCCCAAATCGTGAAAGAAGGCCTGGCGTAAAGTATCCACTGGGGCGTTGTCGTCGGTGGTAAGAGGGACGTAAAGTGAAACCCCTATGTAGTCGAGCTGGTCCCAAAAAACTACATCGGCCAGGTTTTTATTGTAGAGCCAGCGGTCGAAAAGCGCATCGTAGGTCAGGGGGCAAGAATAACTATTTCTGATTTCTTGAATGAGATAAATCCACTCGTCCCTGAATAACCAGTCGAGGTGGTTGAGTTCTGTTCCTATGCACAACATTTCGACGTGGTTCTCCTTGGCAAATGTTGCCAGACGCTTCCAATAGGTCATGTAATCAGGAAAAAAATGGGTTGGTAAAAAGGTTTGTATATCGGTGTTCCAGATGTTGCGATTTGTGGGCGAATGGCGTAGGGTTACATGAGGCTTCAACATGACCTTAAGCCCGGCTTGATGCGCCCGGGTGATAATACTGGCTATGGTTGCCAGGGGAGGATGAAGACTTGCCGTGTCTTCAATAGGCACTAAGTGTCCATCGTCCTCGAAGTTTACGGCCCAGTCGAGGGTAACCCCGTTGCAGCCTTCTTCAAGAATAAACTTCAGGGCTTTATCAACTCGCTGAGAATCATCCCACCAATTTTTGCCCCAGGCAGTCATGTTAATTCCCTGCCAGTCGAAAACGGGCTGAGTGTTTACCGGGGGCCAGGGGACAGGGGTTTGTTCTTTGGAACATCTGTATCCTCCGGCCAGCAATACAAATCCTGTGAGTATTGCCCATCTCCATTTTTTACTTCTTTCCAGGAACATGGTTGATAATTTTTGTTGCATGGATTTTGGTGGTGTTTTTTTTTACAAAGTTAAATTCGCTTAAACTTGATATGTTCGGTAGTTTTTGTGAAAAATTTAATTTTGGAAAAATTTACAAAAGGGGTTATGAAGAGCCGAAAGATATTTGTTTTAGTGTTTTTCTGGTTTGTTTTATTTTCATTGAAAGCCAGTGATTCCTGGCAAACCTGGTGCGAGCAGTCTGATTTCAGGCAGACGCCCCGTTATGCTCAGACCATTGAGTTTTGCAAGCGCCTGGCCGATGCCTCCCCCATGGTACATTACACCCCCTTCGGGGTTAGTCCGCAGGGGCGTGACTTACCTCTGTTGATTCTCGACAGGGAAGGATTATCCACGCCTGAGCAAATCAAAGCCCGAGGACGACTGATTTTAATGATTCAGGCATGCATACACCCTGGAGAGCCTGAAGGCAAGGATGCGGGTTTGATATTATTTCGCGACATGGCCATCAGAGGCCTCGATACAAACTGGTTGCGCGGGGTGAGTATAATATTTATTCCCATTTTTAATGTAGACGGGCATGAGCGTTTTAGCCCATACAACCGCATCAATCAGAACGGCCCCGAAGAAATGGGTTGGCGCACCACAGCCCAGAATTTAAATCTTAACCGGGATTACCTTAAAGCAGATGCCCCTGAAATGCAGGCCTGGCTCCAATTGTTTCATCATTGGAATCCCGACTTTTTTATTGATACCCACACGACGGACGGGGCAGATTATCAGTATGTACTGACCTATTCGCTGGAAACCGGTCCTAATACTGACCGTGAATTAGGGGCCTTTCTGGCGGCCGGCTACGAATCGCGTTTTGTGAGCCACATGCATGCAATGGGTTACCCTGTATTCCCTTATGTGAGTTTTCGTCGATGGCACGATCCGCGGAGTGGACTCTATTCTTCTCCTGCCCCGGCCATGCTTTCCCATGGTTATGTGGCTGCATGCAACCGACCGGCTCTGCTTATCGAAACGCACATGCTGAAACCTTATAAGCCCCGTGTACTCTCAACCCTCGAGGCTATTCGTTTTACGCTGGCTGAGCTTAATCAATTCAAAACCTCTTATAAAGAGGTAATCGAAAGAGCCGATGCCTACACCTCATCCGTGGCCTTCCGCAGCGAACCTTTTTCCCTCGGCTATGGGGTTTCGGGTAAAGACAGCACCATGGTAAAGTTTGCTGGTTTTGCTTATGAGGTGGTCAAGAGCGATCTTACGGGAGGCGATTGGTTTAAGTATTCCTCGAGACCCGATACTATGCTTTTGCCCTGGTTCAAACAAGCAGAGCCCCGCGAGCAGGTCTGGCTCCCCGACTATTACATCATTCCCCCTGAATGGAATACCGTCATTGAAAGGTTGCGATTCCACGGACTTCAAATGCATGCCCTCAAGGAGTCGGTTGAGGTGGAAGTTGAGTCCTACCGGCTCTCGAATCCCAAATGGAGAACTGTATCTTACGAAGGAAGAATTCCTTTAACTGTTAAAGCCGAACCTATCAGGGAACGAAGGGTTTTTTCTGCCGGTAGCGTAATGATTCCGATGAATCAGCCTCAGGCCCGCATCGTTGCCCTGCTGCTCGAGCCACAAAGCAGCGAGTCGTTTATGTATTGGGGTTTTTTTAATGCTGTTCTTGAACAGAAGGAATACGCCGAGTCTTACGTCATGGAGCCGCTGGCCAGGCAGATGATAGAAAAGGACCCACAACTGAAAGAAGCTTTTGAACAGTGGAAGGCACAGAACCCTCAAGTCTCCACCGATGCTTGGGCTCAGCTTAATTGGTTTTATAGCCGAACTCCCTGGTTCGATACCCAATTGGGGAAATATCCGGTGGGACGCCTCAGAGATCCTCTTCCTGCAGAGCTTCGGAAATAATTCTAATTTTTTAAAAAATTTTACTTTTTTCTTTGTTACCGGGCATAATATTTATAACTTTGAGTGCCTACAACAGCTTATTACATGAAATACAAAGTTTTCATCGTCGATGACGAAACAGCGGCTATTGATATACTCAAGTTTTTTTGCCAGCGTCATTTTTCAGGTGTACTGGAAGTAATCGGCTTTGCCCGTGGTATCGATGAGGCTTTTCGAAAAATAAAGGAATTGCAACCTGACCTGATATTTTTAGATATAAGAATGCCCAGAGGCTATGGTTATGAACTTTTAGCTCGCTTTCCTAAACGATTATTTGATGTTGTGATTGTAACAGCCGCTCTGGGGTCCTACGATTTACAAGGCCAATCAGTTTTGGGCATTTTGGACAAACCTATCGAAGAAGACGAATTCATCCGGGTGGTGCAAATGTTTCTGAATAAGAAAGCAAAGATGCATCAGGAATAGATTTTTTCTCCTTCTGAGCGGGCAATGATGACAGCAGCACACGTATCACCATAAACGTTAAGGGCTGTTCGCATCATATCGAGGGGCCGGTCGATGGCCAGGATGAGGGCAATTCCTTCCAGTGGAAGCCCCACTGCCGATAAAATAATGCTCATCATCACCAGTCCGGCCATGGGAATTCCGGCCGAGCCAATGGCTGCCAGCAAGGCAGTTACTACTACTACCAGTATTTGTGTTATACTGAGGGGGATTCCATAAACCTGGGCTATAAAAATCACGGCTACACATTCGTATAAGGCGGTACCATTCATGTTTATGGTGGCACCCAGCGGAAGAGTGAAAGAGGCAATTTTCTTACTTACTCCCGCTTTTTCAATTACCTCTTCCATGCTGAGCGGCAAGGTGGCATTACTCGAACTGGTGGAAAAGGCAGTCAGCAATACCGTGGCCATACCTTTGAAGTGCTTCAGGGGAGAGACTCCTGCCATGTACAAAACTAAGCTCATCGTTACAAGCCCATGGAAAAGTATGGCTCCTACCACTATGAGGGCATAGAGAACCAATCCACCACCTAGCCGGGTTAAGGATTCTGGATTATTTGCTTGTTGTGCAATGAGTTGGGTAATGAGTCCGAATATACCTAAAGGCGTGAAACGTATAATAAAAAGGGTGAGTTTGAGCATAAGCGACGAAAAGGCCTCGAATATTGCAGTAAGTTTTAGTGAATAAGATTCTTCAAGGGTAGGTATAAAAGCTCCCAATAATATACTGAAGATTATGATTCCTAGCATGTTGGGTTCTGAAAAGGCTTTGAAAATGTTGTCGGGAAAAATGCCCAGCAAAATATCTCCCAGCGTTTTCTGTTGGGCCTGCAACCCCTCAAAACCTTCGGGAAGCGCCATTCCTCCTCCTACACCCGGCTTTATGATTACTACCAGGAAAAGACCTGTTACGATAGCCAGCAACATAGTCCCGACATATAATCCAAGGGTTTTCAGCGCGATCCTTCCAAGATTGCGGCCTCTACCCATGCCAGCCATACCCGAAACAATGGAGAAAAAAACCAGCGGGACCACAATGAGCTTAAGCATCTTAAGAAAAATAACACCTATCCAGCCTACAAAAGGACCTGCCGGAGGGAATAGCCAGCCAGACAGTATCCCACCCGTTAATGCTATTAAAATTTGCCAGTGTAATGATATATTTTTCATGTATAATAAGTTTCCATATATTTGTTCATCTTTGCAAAATAAAAAAAGTTTTTACTATTTGGACATTTTTCCATGAAATGCCTTCATCTAGTTATTATTAGTAATGTTTGGTATTGTACTGCATTGATAATGATTATTTAGGGATTTGTGGAATTTAATTGGTTAAAGTTCATTGTGAGTGTAAGTTTCTATACTTGAAAATATTATGGTTTTATCATCAGATGTTGTTTTGCTTTTTTTCGAACAAGCAGCAATTGACAATAAAGACAAGATAGCAGTAATATCCCCTTCAGGAGAAATAACATATGGTGTTCTGAAAGAGAAGGTGGATGCGACCGCTTCTTTTTTAATAGAGCAAGGCCTTATGCTTGAAGAGCCGGTGGTTGTGGTGGCCGAACGGTCCCCCTGGATGCTTGTTGCAATTCTTGGAATTATGAAAGCCGGAGGGGCTTACGTACCAGTTGAACCAGATTATCCTGCTACCCGACAACAATCCATTATTGACGGCTCCGGGTCTCGTTTCGTACTTAAAACTCCTGGATTACAACTTAATTACACTCACCCGCAATCGCAAGTGTTCGATGTTGAAGAAATTGCTTCAGCCCCAGCGAAATACAACCTTTCATTTCCTAAGGTTCAGCCTTCCCATTTGGCATATATACTTTTTACGTCAGGCAGTACGGGTCAACCCAAGGGGGTAATGATTGAGCATGGTTCGGTGATTAATTACTTGAGGGGTTTCGATAAGCTGGCACCCGTGCCATCCGACCTGGTGGGCTCTTCGGTTTGTCCCTTTGTATTTGATGTAAGCGTATGGGAATTCTTTTCAGTTTTATGCTATGGCGGAACACTCCACTTGCTAAGTCCTTCGGCAATATACGATACGTCATGGTTTGCCGATTATATAATTCAAAATCATATTAACTCGGCTTATCTAGCCCCTGGCATTCTCGAAGGGTTGGCAACAGATTTAGCTATTCGGGAGAAATGTCCTTTGCAACGCATTCTGGTGGGCGTAGAGCCCATTCCTGAGAAGACTTTGGGAAAATACCTGATCCTTAACCCGGAAATCAACATTGTTAATGGATATGGACCCACAGAGGCAACTATCTCTTGCACCTTTTATAAGTTTACCCATGTAGTGGACCCTAACCGGCGAACGCCCATTGGAACAGCCATAGATGGATATGAAGTCTGGGTAGTACACGAAGATTTTAGAAAATGCCAGGCAGGAGAGAGCGGAGAAATACTTATCGGGGGTAAAGGCCTGGCCAGAGGATATTTTAAGGATGAAGAACTCACTCAACAGAAGTTTATCCCTCATCCCTTCAGGCGAGATTCGGGGGAGAGGGTTTTCCGTACCGGCGACCGGGCGCGAGTACTTGATGATGGCAACCTGCTTTTTGAAGGCAGAATGGACTTTCAGTTAAAAATCAGAGGATACAGAATAGAACCGGGAGACGTAGAAGCCCATATATTGAAGTTTGGGGGGATAGAAGAATGCGTAGTGGTGGGCCGTGAATCCAGTGCAGGAGTAAAATATCTGGTTGCTTACTATGCAACATCTGCAGGAAAGGAAATTTCAGAAGACCGCTTGCGGGAGTTTTTAGCAAGTCAATTGCCCGATTATATGATTCCTGCGGTTTTTGTCAGGCTGGAACGCTTACCCCGTACTTCGGCCGGCAAAATCGATCGTAAGGTCCTGCCCGACCCTTCGCAGATAGTAGTTACCCCATCAAAAACATTAAGGGATAGTGGAGAGTGGTTGCAAAAGGTTAGAGAAATTTGGGCTGAAGTGCTGCGGGTAATGCCTGCTCCTACGGACAATTTCTTTGTAATTGGCGGAGATTCCATAAAGGCTGCCCAAATTATGAGCCGACTGGCTCAGCAAATGGGGGGTGATTGGCCTGTGTCTTTGCTCTTTTCCCATCCTACCCCAGAATCGTTGGCAACCATTCTCCAAAAAACTTCTGATATCGTTCAACCTGCCGAACCCCTTCCTTCTGCTTCAGGCAATATCTTCCCTCTGTCGTTCAACCAGCAGCGCCCTATTCTACTCAACCTTCTCGGTGGCGATAGTTCGGTTTATAATTTTTCTATAGCTCTTCGGTTTAAAGGTAGGCTTGACAAAGTTGTATTGCACAAAGCATTATCTGACCTTGTTCAAAGGCACGATGCGCTACGTACCACCTTCGCCGAAATTGATGGTAATCCTTCACAAAAAATTCATAAAGAGGGCAAAGTATTACTCGAAGAAATAACAGTGCAACCAGGCGCTGACCTGGAATCTTTACTTCAGCAGCAGGCGGGCACCCATTTTGATTTAGAAGTTCTTCCACTATTTAAAGTCGTATTATATCATCTTACAGAGTCGAGCGATGTACTTCAGTGGGTGGTTCACCATAGTATTGCCGACGGCTGGACCATGGGCCTCTTGTTTACCGAACTCAGAACAGCCTACGATGCCCACAGTCGGCAGCAAACACCCGTTTTCGCAACCCAACCCGCCGGTTATCCGGTATTTACCTTGTATGAAAGGCAAAAATATCAGCAGGGTAAGTTTACTCAAGGGTTGAAATATTTTAAGGACTTGCTCAGAGATGCCCCTATGCAGCTTCAGTTGCCTTCCCTCAAACAGCGACCCATGGAGTTTACTTTTGAAGGGGGAAGTCATTTCTTTTATATCCCGGCTGATTTGGCTGCTCAGATCGAGGCTTTTGCTGCTGCTCATAGCGATAGTGTTTTTATGTTGTTGATGGCTGCATTTGGACTGGCCCTAAGCCGTTATACCAACACGGATGATCTGGTGATTGGAACCATGGCCGCCAACCGAACCCATCCAGCATTCGAACATACGGCAGGTTTTTTCTCCAATACCCTGCTCATGCGTTTAAGTCCTTCCTCAGAAATGACAGTGGAGGAATATCTTTATTCAATAAGATCACAGGCTACGCGCTCTTTTGCACATCCGGACCTTCCGCTCGAGCTACTGCTCCAGGACCTCAATCCGCCCCGAAATCTGAGCTTCAACCCGCTGTTTCAGGTCATGCTCATTTATCAAAATATGCCACTAGAGCATCTTTCGCTCAATGGGCTGGAATCTGAAGAGCTGGAGGTGCATACCCTTAAAGCCAAGCTGGATCTTACCCTGACTTTCGACCGTACCACAGAGGGTATCCGAGGGCATGCTGAATATTACAAGGAGCTCTACGATGAGAACCTCATTTCAGATTTCTGCCATAAAATGGTTCTGATTCTCCAACAGATTACAGAAAACCCTTCATTAAGAATCAAAGACCTTCAAATCCTTTCTCCTGGAGATTTTCAATTTATTCTTGAAAAAGCAGAAAATAAGGACCATATTGATGCTAATATCACCATATCTGATCTTTTCGGGCGAATTTCTTCGGAGTTGCCCGGTAAGGCAGCCGTTTTGTTTGGCGACAGCCAGATGACCTATGAACAGTTTTGCCGCGATTCGGATGTTCTGGCTGCTTATCTGGTTGAAAAAGAGATTAAGACCTTTGGGCTCCTATCACTGCGACATCCGGATACCCTCGTGGCGATGATGGCAGGCCTTAAGGCCGGAGCCGCCTGGGTGCCTGTATCCTCAGGATATCCTAAGGAAAGAGTAAAAATGATAGCTGAAGATGCGGGTTTCAATATTGTGCTGGGAGTCGTGCGAATGCAACAATTACTTCCTGATGACCTGGCCTTTCAGGATATTCGGCAGGCCATTGAGGAAGGCTTAAAATTTTCATCCAAAACCTCTCGACGACCAGACCTCGATGACATTGCCTACATTCTTTTCACCTCAGGTTCTACTGGTAAACCTAAAGGGGTAAAAATCAGTCATCGCTCGCTTTCCAATTTTGTGCAGTCCACCATACACTTGCTTCAGATTTCTAATATCGACAGGGTCCTGCAGTTTGCCGATCTGTCGTTCGACACCTGTATGGAGGAGATTTTTCCTGCACTTTGTTCAGGGGCCACTCTTATCTTGCGCGACGAGCAAATGGTGGAGCAACTCGACTCGTTCTGGAAGAAGGTTGATAGGTGGGGAATTACTCTTCTCGATCTTCCGACCGCTTTCTGGGGGCAATTGATGACCGAGGCAGAGTTTAACCCTCCAGAGATACCGGAGAATTTGCGCATGGTCATCATCGGTGGAGAAGCCGCCCGGCCCGACCAGGTAAAGACTTTTCAAAAGTTAACAGGTAACCGTATCCAATTGGTGAATACCTATGGGCCTACGGAAACCACGGTGGTCTCTACCTATTACATCTTCCCCTCACAATTCGATTTGCCTTACATTCCCATAGGTCGTCCCATTTTAAATACTGGGGTGTGGGTGGTTGATGAACATTTACAACCAGTCATCCCTGGAGTTGAAGGAGAATTGTTGGTAAGCGGTTTATGTCTGGCCCAGGGCTACGTCGGCAATTCTAACCTGACTACAGAAAGGTTTTTGGATTGGACCCGCCCTGATGGGCAAAGGGCTCGTGTTTATCGAACAGGCGACCGAGTATGGATGATGCCCGATGGTAATGTGGTTTATACAGGTCGTTTGGATAAACAGCTAAAAATTAGGGGATTTAGGGTAGAGGCAGATGAAATATTACATTTTATTCGTCGCCTACCTGGTATCAGGGATGCGGTTGTTGATCTCTGGCAGCAAAAGCTCCTCACGTTATGGTATGTGCCTCATGAAAAAGATTTGAAAATTAATATTGAGGAATTTAGAAAGGAACTTAGCCAGTGGTTGCCCTCGTACATGATTCCTGTTGTGTGGATGAAGGTGGATGGTATCCCTTTGACCCGCAGAGGAAAGACTGACTTCAGTAAATTACCCCCTCCCGATCTTCAGCAAGTTACTAGTGAAATCATCCCTCCGCAAACACCTCTGCAGCAAGATTTAGCTCATATTTGGGCCGATGTGCTCGGAATTCCCTCGGTAGGTATTAATCAAAACTTCTTCGACCTTGGCGGAAATTCTATCCTGGCAGCCAGTCTGGTTACCCGGATGTCAAAATTCATGCATACCGGCATTTCTTTGCGGGCCTTGTTTCGTAATCCTACCATACTGGCTCTGAGTGATTATTTGGAAAAAGAAGGAGGTAAGCTAAAGAGTCGGGAACCCATTAAACTGGGACATGCTCCGGCAGGGCAAATTATTCCGGCCTCTCCTGCTCAGCAACGTATCTGGTTCCTCGACCAACTCGAAGGGGCCAATGCGGCCTACAATATTCCCATGGAATATCTGGTAAAGGGGAATTTCGATAAGGTCGCTTTTGAAAAAGCATTACAGCATATCGTTGACCGACACGAGGCGCTGCGCTCGTGTATAAGGCAGTTCAAAGATGCCCCAGTATATTTTTCAGAAAAAAAAATTATCGTAAAACCTCAGCAAGTCGATTTACTCTCGCTGGCTGAAAATGAAAAGGAAGCCGAACTGGCCCGTTTTCGCAAAGAGTTCAGTTTATTCATTTTCGACCTGGCTAAAGCCCCTTTATTGAAAGTAGCCCTCGTGCATATTAACAGCGATACATGGGCCTTGATGTTTAATTTTCATCATCTTATTTTTGATAATTGGTCGGCGGGTATATTTATCAAAGAACTCAATGAGGCATACCAACACTTTAGGACAGGGAATTCGCCCATTCAGGATGTTCCCAAATATCAGTATTCAGATTATATCTGGTGGTTTAATGAAAGATGGGCATCGGGAGAGCTGAAAGCAGGGATAGAGTATTGGAGCAATAAATTGAAGGGCATACCCCAGGTTATCAATCTTCCGCTCGATTTTTCGCGAAAAACCCGCCAGACTTTCAATGGGGCAGAATATAGGCTGGAAGTGCCATCTGCTTTAAGTAAAAAGCTCAAGGGATTTAGTGCATCGCAGAGGGTTACGCTTTTCCTTACCCTGTTGGCGGGTTTTGCTGCGCTTTTGCAACGTTATACGGCTCAGGATGATATTGTTATTGGTTGTCCCTCCGCCAATCGCAGGCATCCTGATGTTCAGGACATAATAGGTGTGTTTATCAACAACCTACCGGTTCGGTTCTCCCTGGGTCAGCCTCAGTCGTTTATAAAAATGGTGAAAGCTACGGCTGAGCTATGGTTGGAAGCCGAAGATTATCAGGAAGTGCCTTTCGAAAAAATGGTGGAAGTACTGAATCTAAAACGCGATCTCAGCGTAAGTCCTATTTTTCAGGTTATGTTCGATTTCCTGAATGCTCATGCATTCGAGCCAAGTTTTGATGGGTGTAAGGTTAGCTACAACGATCCGCCCCATTTCGTAGCTAAATACGACCTTTCCCTCATAGCAGCCGAGTTTGGTGGAGCCTTGCATCTGACTTTTGAATATAACACCGACCTCTTTAAGTATAATACCATCCGGCAAATGGCCCACTACTACCTGCGCTTGCTCGACCTGGCCTTGCAGATGCCCGATAAGCCTGTTCAGCAGCTCGAGCTGGTTGCACTCAAAAGCCAGGAGTATATTTTAGGCAAGGTGAATCCTGAGCCCAGCGAATTTCCGCAGGAAAGCGTTGTAGAGCTCATAGAAAAAACTGCAGCGACGTATCCCCTCAAGCCTGCTATTGAAACAGCGGAGCGTACATTATCGTATGCTGCCCTTATGCACGAGGTAAACCGCCTGGCTGCCCGGATGATGGAAGCCGGAGTCAGCCAGGGCCACAGGGTGGCAGTAATGCTGAGGCGCGAATGGAGACTTCCGGTAGCCTTGTTGGCCATTATGCGTTGTGGTGCAGCCTACATACCCTTGGATCCCGTGTATCCTCGCGAACGCATCCGTCATATTCTCGGCGATGCCCAACCCGAGTTTGCCTTCACAGAACCTGAATTTGCCTCCTGGTTTGAAGATTCGGGAACCACACCTCTGCATTTTGGGGAGGCTGAGCTTCCTCTTCCTGGGGCCTGGCCATCCTTCAACCTAAGAAACCCGGCCTATATTATCTATACCTCAGGTTCTACGGGTAAACCTAAAGGGGTAGTAATTCCTATGGAAGCCCTGGTGAATTTTCTCTGGGCTGTCAAAGGCTTGCCGGGCTTTTCTCCCGATGACAGATTGTTGGCGGTAACCACTGTTTCATTTGATATATCTGGTCTTGAGCTTTATTTGCCCCTTATTTCGGGTGGCACAATGGTTCTGGCTACTCACGAAGAAGCCATGGATGTTCACTTGCTGATGAAGAAACTGCAAGAAGCCCGTATCACCTACATGCAGGCTACCCCGGTAACCTGGCGTATGCTTTCCTTTGCAGGTTGGGAGGGCAGTACTGAACTTAAAGTCTTATGCGGTGGGGAGGCCCTCCAGCAGGATTTAGGCAACTATTTGGTAACTCGGTGCCGGGAAGTTTGGAATATGTTTGGCCCAACCGAAACCACCATCTGGAGTTCAGCCCACAGAGTTGTCTTCCATCCCGTACCCGATCGCTACGAGCCCATTGGTCGTCCCCTGGCAAATAATTTCTTTTATGTATTGGATAAATTTGGGCAAATGGTACCTGAGGGGGTTCCTGGTGAGTTATTTATAGGTGGTAAAGGGGTAGCCCTGGGCTATTATAACAATCCGGAACTTACACGGGCTCGCTTCCGGCCGGATCCCTTTACCGGAGCGGCCGGTGGTACTATGTATCAGACCGGTGACCTGGTACGACTATTACCCAATGGTGTGTTTGAGTATTTTGGAAGACTCGATAATCAGGTTAAAATTAGAGGATTTAGAATAGAACTCGGAGAAATTGAGGCAGTATTGGCTGATTATCCGGGTATTGTGCAAAGTGTGGTGGTGGTCAGGGAAGATATCCCCAACAGTCCCCGGCTGGTGGCTTACTATAAGCGAGAGCCCGATTTTCTCCCCGACGCAGCGCAAATCAGAAATTATCTCTCTGATAAACTTCCTGATTACATGATACCCCAGGCTTTCGTGGAGGTGCAAGAGTTTCCTTTGACTCCCAACGGAAAGATTGACCGGAAAGCCTTACCCGAGCCCACCGGATTAAGTGTACAGGCTCAAGAAGTATTAGAATCACCCCGTACGGCGACTGAACAGCTTTTGGTTGACATCTGGCGTGAAATTCTGAAAATTGATGCCGTAGGCCGCAATAGCGACTTTTTCGAACTCGGAGGCCATTCCCTTTTGGCCGTTTCTATGATGGGTAAAATAGAACACCATACCGGAAAACGCATTCCCCTGGCTGTCCTTTTTACTCACAGCAAACTCGAAGAACTCGCTGCATATGTCGATCATGCTGGCTCCGCCGATGATTGGCGCTCGTTGGTTCGTATCAAACCTTTCGGAACTAAAGTTCCCCTGTTCCTTATTCATGGAGCCGGTCTAAATGTTATGCTTTATAATTCCATGGTTAACAATCTTTCTTTCGACCAGCCGGTTTACGGGTTACAGGCCAAAGGCCTTAGCGGAGAAGAAGTGCCTCTGGGTACTATGGAGGAAATAGCTGCACATTACATTTCTGAAATAAAAACGGTTGCGCCCAAAGGACCTTATGCTTTTGCAGGTTTTTCGCTTGGAGGTATCATTGCTTTTGAAATGGCCCGTCAGCTTATTCAGCAGGGCGAAGAGGTGCCTTTTGTGGGTATGTTTGATACGGTGGCATTTACCTCCGATAAGCACTTGCCTAAGCTAAAACGTTACTTGCGTAGGATAAAAATTGCCCTGATGAAGATTCTGTTTGTTGTTTGGATTTTTATAACCGACAAGGAAAGCAGGCAAACAGGAATTTTTGGGAAAAAAATCAGGAGTTTGCGCTGGAAATTCCGCAGGCTGGTCTATCTTTTCAAGGCGCAAAAGGCGTATTTACAGGGCGATAAAGATAAACTTCCAGAATATCTGCGTGATGTGCACGAGCTGAATACCCGGGCCATGGAAAATTATGTGTTGAAACCCTCTCCGGTGGCTATAGATCTTTTCAGGGCCTTGCGACAGACCTTTTACATTGAGGAGCCCTTAACTTACGGCTGGGCCAAATATGCACTGGGTGGGGTGAACGTTCATCACATTCCCGGAGAGCATTCCACCATTTTCTGGCCTCCGCAGGATAAAATCATAGCGGATATTATCCAGAAACGCCTTGATGACCTTACGCTTGACCATCAAAAGAAACAGTCTTATATGGATTGAGCAGAAGAAATAAGTTCTTTTTCTGACCTTATTTTTTGCCCAACCATTCATTGAAAAGCAGTCTAGCCTTATCTATGGAAGGTATATTTAGAACGGTGAGGCTAAGGCGGTTTTCTGCTTGCTTGAGTCTGCAGCGTCGTGGATGGGCCTGTACATAACGCAGAATTTGTTCGAACTCGGGGCTCTTGAAGAAAGGCGAATGCTCGTTAGACACAAAATGACATACCATCTGGTTATTTTTCAGCACAATTTTTTCGATGGCCAGCCACCGGGCCAACTTGCGAAGTCTAATAGTTTCGATAAGACCTAAAGCGCTGGGAGGCATGGGCCCAAACCGGTCCTCGAGCCGGAGGCTAAATTCTTGCAACGCCTCTTCATCATCAATGGAATCCAATTCTTTGTAAAGCGAAAGCCTTTCGGTGAGGTTTCCAATGTATTCTACGGGGAAACGCAGGTCGAGATCAGTTTCTAGTACACATTCGTCCACATACCCCTCTGAAACTTGGACTTCAGGAAAAAGACCTTTGAATTCGGTTTCGCGCAGCTCACGAAGCGCTTCATCCAAAATTTTCTGGTAGGTTTCGTATCCAAGTTCCGAAATAAAACCACTTTGTTCAGCACCTAGCAGGTTCCCGGCTCCCCTTATGTCTAGATCGCGCATGGCAATGTGAAATCCGCTGCCTATGTTCGAAAATTCTTCGATGGCTCTGAGTCGTTTACGGGCATCTTCGCTGAGGGTAGACAGAGGGGGGGTAAGCAAATAGCAGAAGGCCTTGCGATTACTGCGACCTACCCTGCCCCTTAGCTGATGCAGGTCGGCCAGACCGAAGTTTTGCGCCTCGTTGATTATAATTGTGTTGACGTTGGGAATGTCGAGCCCGGACTCAATGATGGTAGTGGCAACCAGTATATCATATTCGCCTTCAATGAAGTCTGTCATCACTTTTTCCAGTTTCTTGCCTTCCATCTGTCCGTGCCCTATAGCTATGCGTGCATCCGGCACGAATTTCTTTACCATTCCTGCCACGTCCATGATATTTTCCACCCGATTATGTACAAAGAAAACCTGACCTCCCCGGTTGAGTTCGTAGAGGATAGCATCGCGAATGGTTTCAGCACTAAAGCTGCGAATTTCGGTATGCACGGGTTGACGGTTGGGGGGAGGTGTATTAATGACCGAGAGATCACGGGCCCCCATTAACGAAAATTGTAAGGTTCGAGGAATGGGCGTCGCTGTCAGGGTCAGGGTATCAACATTTACTCGCAATTGACGCAGCTTTTCTTTAGCCGCTACACCAAACTTTTGCTCTTCATCAATAATAACCAGGCCCAGGTCCTTAAACTTTACATCGGCACTCAGCAATCGATGCGTGCCTATTATGATATCAATTTCTCCTTTTCCCACCCGCTGAATCACCTGCTTTTGCTCGGAAGCATTTTTAAAGCGGTTCAGGTATTCTATTTTAACCGGAAATTCTTGCAGGCGAGAGGTAAATGTTTTAAAGTGTTGTAAAGCCAGGATGGTAGTAGGGACAAGCACAGCCACCTGCTTGCCGTCGGTAGCGGCCTTAAATGCAGCTCGTATGGCTACCTCTGTTTTACCAAAACCTACGTCGCCACAAATCAGGCGGTCCATAGGAATGGGTTTTTCCATATCGGCCTTCACTTCCTGGGTGGCCTTCAATTGGTCAGGTGTGTCTTCGTAGATAAATGATGCTTCAAGTTCGTGTTGCAGGTATGTGTCGGGTGAGTAGGCGAATCCCTGGCTGGCCTTGCGGCGGGCATAAAGCTGAATGAGGTCGCGGGCTATGTCTTTTACTCGTTCTTTGGTGCGGTTTTTTATGTTCTGCCAGGTCTTGGTGCCCAGTTTGTTCAATGCAGGGGCTGTACCATCCTTGCCTGTGTAGCGGGCAATTCTATGCAGCGAGTGTATGCTTACATAGAGCAAATCGTTGTTTTGATAAATGATGCGCAGAACTTCCTGCTTTCGGCCATTGTTTTCAATGATTTCCATACCATCGAACCGGCCTATGCCATGATCGATGTGCACCACATAATCGCCGGGCCGCAGATTGCTTAATTCCTTGATGGTAAGCGCCTCGCGGCCAGCAAATCCCTCTCTAAGCCGGTAGCGATGATAACGGTTAAAAATTTGATGATCGGTATAACAGGCAATTTTAATGTCGTGATCTACAAAACCTTCGTGTAGCGAATAGGCGATCTCGCTGAAAACGGGAACTTCTCTTTTATGGTTAAGACCCAAATCTTCTACAATCTGCCGGATTCGCTCCAGTTGACGGGGGTTATCACTGAAGATATACGAGAAGTATTGTTTTGCATCGTTTTGTGCAAGGCTTTCGAAGAGCAGGTCGAAGTTTTTATTGAAATGCGGCTGGGGTCCTGTGTTAAAGGAGATTTCAATCCCACCTTCGGAAGCCTCGCCTCCCATAAGGATGACCGGGTGTCGTTTGAGACTTTTGAAGTATTCATCCTGGCTCATGAAAAGCTCTTCGGGAGGGCGAAAACTGATGGGAGAATTAATTTTACGGTAAGCCTCCGTTGCATTTTCAAAGGCCTTTTCAATTATCTCTGCTCCATAAAGCGGGCGAGTAATCCAAATGACCGTGTTTTCAGGAAGGAAGTCCAGGAAATTTTCCCGGGTTTCGTTTAATGCCTGGCCTTGCAGCGAGGGTTGCAAATCGATTTTGGACAGACGTTTGATGGAGAGCTGGCTTGCCGGATCGAAGGTGCGAATGGATTCAGCCTGGTCTCCGTCGAACTCAATGCGAAAAGGGTACTCATGGCTAAAGCTGAATACATCTGCAATGCCACCTCTGATAGCAAATTGGCCGGGTTCTACCACAAAGTCCACTCTCTCGAAACCATAGGCCAATAGCATGTCAGCAAGAAAGTCCATGGAAATAGCTTCACCTTCATGCAGCGTAAGTGTGTTTTGGCGAAGGGTCTTTCGGGTTACTACTTTTTCCGAGAGGGCTTCGGGATAGGTTACCACCAGCAGGTCGCGGCCCCATGTGCTTATTTTGTTGAGCACTTCGGCCCTCGAAAGCACATTGGCATTATCCGTAAATTCTGGTTCGTAGGGCCGGCGGTAGGACGTTGGGTAAAAAAGTACTCTGCGTTTTTCAAAAGGTTTTTCGCGATCACCCGTGAGGTTTTCCAGGTCGTTGAGCAGATAGGCGGCCTCTTCCTTCTCATCAACTATTATCAAATGAACAGTTGAATGCTTCTTGCGCACGGCTTCAACCACGTAAGCTTTTGAGCTTCCGTGTAGGCCTTTGATTTTAAGAGTTCCCGTGTTTTTATTTGATAAGTGATGGAGTATCTGCTCCACTCCGACGTGGCTCTGATAAAGTTCTAATACTCCAGGAATCTGCAAGGGTTTATTTTTTGGCCTGCAAAATTACAGCACTCTTGGTTTCTAATCCGTCTTTGGGTTATGTCTGGTATAAGCCCTGAAAGCAGCCCCAATGATGCCTGCTTGATTGCGAAGTTGCGCCGGAACGATTTCAGCGTTGGCCTTCAAAAATTCACTGTATTGGTCGAATTTCTTGCTGGCTCCTCCCCCAAGAATAATGAGTGAAGGCGAAAACAAAAATTCAATGTAAGCCAGATACTCATTAAAACGTGAAGCCCATTGTTTCCAGGAAAGGTCCTTAGCCTTCCTTACTGCATCGCTACAATATTTCTCTGCACTTTTTCCGTACATTTTCAGGTGCCCCAGTTCCGTATTGGGCAATAGCTTACCCTCTGTGAAAATGGCTGTTCCCAGTCCGGTTCCGATAGTAATAAGAAAAACGGTATCCATTCGACCTTTACCGGCTCCAAAGGTAATTTCTGCTAAACCCGCTGCATCGGCATCATTGATTAGATACACGGGCATGCCGGTAACTGCTGAAAATAATTCTTCAGCCATCACATTCACCCATGTGGCATCAATATTGGCCGCTGTTTTCACAACCCCATTGAGCACCAGGGCGGGAAACCCACATCCAATAGGCCCACTGTAGTTAAAACTTTGTACTAACTCCCTGACGGTTTGGGCTATTGCCTGAGGCGTGGAAGGAGTAGGAGTGGGAATTCGCAGGCGCTCGGTTTTTAGCTCTCCGGTTTTTATGTCTACCAATGCACCCTTAATGCCACTGCCCCCTATGTCTATACCTAAAATTTCCATGCATGTACGGTTTGATTTACAAAGCAAATGTATTTTTTTTTGCCTTCAAAATAAAAAGGCTTGCTGAGGATGTCAAAATTTTAGGTATGTTTTTCAGTGTTTGATGAATCGTTTGAAAGTAATTCCCTGCATTGGGCTGCAGATTTTTAAAAAATATACACCCGTTGCCAGCGAGTGAAGGTTAATTTTCCAGTAGTTTTCCCCAGCCTGGGCCGATTGGGTGGTTTGAATTAATGGTTTTCCCTCAATGCTTATGACGCTAAGATCCACATTCTGAAATGCTGGTGAGAACCATCGCAGAAAGAGTTCAGATTCTGAGGGATTGGGATAGATTACTAATTGGTTATCGGGTTCTGGTTCTGGTGAAGAAAGCGAATGCTGAGCTAAAAGTTTTATCAGCAAATCTTTTTTTAGGGGTTCTGAAATCGTCAAAAAGGCGGTATCGGCTCTACAAATGAGGCCCGGGCTCTCCGATTCAAAAATATAGGTAGCCAGGGGTAATTGTTCGAAACTAAACTGACCTAGAGTGTCAGAGATTGTGTAGTCCAGAAAAACCCCGTTGCTGTTTTTGAGAAAAACCAGGGCCTGGCTCGCAGGTATGAGTTGCAGGCCCGAATAGTCCTGCTGTAAAACTACCCTTCCTGAGGCATATCCTGGTCCAGAGCCTATGTGGTTTTTCTTTTTTAAGAAGATATTAGCATCAAAAATGTTTTTGTTAAGTGTTATGGGATCTGCTGCCTGCCATACCAGCGCTTGGGTTGCCCAAGTGGGGAAATATTCCAGGTAGTGTCTCGAACCCGGGCTCAAACTTGCCTTTACCAGGTATTCTCCTTCCAGAACATCAGAAAACCAATAATAGCCCAGCTTTACGAATTTACCGCTGCGTACGGGTCTGATTAAAGGGCCTGGGTAAATGCGAAACAGTCCTACCAGGGCCGTATCGTTCTGATGTATGGGGTTGTTGATGGGGTAGTCTCCCGCAAAGACTGATCCCCCCAGATTGAAGTAATTCCTTCCTTTCAGGGTTTTACATGTTCGGTCGGTGATGAGGAATTTAGGTGGCAAGAAGTCGTAAACTTTCAGGCAAACTTGATAGTTTTGTCCAGAGGCATAGGCATGGCTGGGATTTTGTTCTTTAGAGTTTCCTCCATCGCCAAAGGTCCAGTACCACTGAGTTATTTTGTGCCCTAACGAAAGATCTTTAAAGTAGAAAAGATTTGGTTGAAGAGCCAGGCTGTCGAGGTAAAAGCTGAAATCGGCCCTCGGTTTATGTTTGATTTTTAGATGAACAACCTGACTGGTTGTATCAGCACAAAAATTCTGATAAGCCGTATTAAAGACCGACAGAGTTACCAAATACGTACCAGTATCCGGAAAACTGTGGATGGGGTTAAGTTCTGTAGAGGTACTCCCATCCCCAAAATCCCACTGTACAACGTCGGGTGTTCCTGTTATCGCTGAAACAAACGATACATCAACAGGCCAGAGTGAATCGGTTGTGAAGGTAAATTCTGCCGTACATGCAAGGGATGGGATGTTTATGATTTTTTGGGTGCTGTCGGAGCAGACCTCAGGGTAATTCTTATTCTTGACCTTAAGTTTTACGGTGTAAGAGCCTGGTTCCGGGAAATTATGAATGGGTTCAATAGCGTCGCTTGTGTCTCCGTCTCCGAAATCCCAAAAAAATGAATTAAGAATTCCCGTAGATAGATTGGTGAAACTAAACTTGAGGGGATATACCGAATTTTGCTCCCACGAAAAATCGGCCTTACAGCGCTCTGGTTTTATTTTTATCCATTGACACGAGGTATCTGTGCAGAATGCGGGCCAAAGCGAATTGCTTACCGTAAGGCACACCTGATACGTCCCGGTATCTGTGTAAGTATGAATAGGGGAAACCTCAAACGAAGTTTTACCATCGCCGAACTGCCAATAGTAGTTATTGATATCGCCATTAGCTACCGGAATAAAGTGAACTTTTAAAGGATTGTAGGAGGGTGCATCCATTATGAAAGCAGAAATGCAGGGCTGCACTGTGATGTGAATGGTATCGGTTATCAGGCTATAGCATCCTGTTGGGTTTAAATGGTTAAAAGCTGTGAGGCTTACCACGAAGGTGCCGGTATCGGTGTAAGAGTGAGTTTGGACTAACCCTCCTGCAAGGTTGCCCTCACCGAAATCCCATATGAGGGTATCCACATCAGGTCCCGGATATGCAGTGAAAGTGTAAAAGAAAGGATTAGAGCCTGAAGGCTCAGAGATAAATGGAGTGTAGCAGTTGGTGGGTATGGGAACAATGATTTGTAAACACTTAACATCGTAGCAGTCTTTAACTGGAGAGGATACAGTAAGGCAAACCCAATAGGTCCCGGGTTGCTGATAACTATGAAGAGGGTCAGGTTCGTTGCTCTGAAAACCGTCTCCGAAGTCCCATGTATACCATCCAATGGGGCCTGTAGAGAGATTAATGAACTGAATGTCTAGAGGCCCTGTAGATGATGGGTAATAATCAAAATTGGCCGTACAATCGTTGGCAGAAAGTATATCTCCCCGAAGTAGAATGCCAGGCATCAAGCAAAAGATAAGCAAGGCAAGTCGTATGATGCTAGCTGGTGTAGACTTTTGGGATGCCGCGATGGGTAGGTACATTTTTCGTCGCCTCAATGTGCCTACAAATATAATAAAACAAAAGCCGGATTGATGCTTTTATAACTTATATCTGAGGCCTGCTTTCACTCCCCAGGCTGTGGGTTTGTCGGCGCCAGTAGCATCGCTTAGCGGCTGTAACCACCACCTTACGGTTGGTCCAGCCGTAATATGGATTTTTTGGAACAAAGTGTATTCAAGTGCAAAACCGGTTTGAAGGTCAAATAAAAGGTTTTTGCGACGGGGTAGGTCGGCTTCCATAGCCAGCGAACTCTTTAGATGGTTGAACAGAGCAGGAGTGGGTTCTTTGGAGTGTATCAACAGACTCATGGACAAACTGCCATCGGTGATGAGCGAGAGGTTTTTATATCCTGCCAATCTGTAGGCTATTGAAAGGGGAATAGTAAGATAATCGTAAGTGCCTGTCGTATATGATGTTATCGAGTGATTAACTGAGTCATAAAGAGTCTCTTTCGAAGTGACTAAAATTACCGTTTCGGGGTGAGCAGGGTCGGGCATATAATAGTGAACATCGTAAACATATCCCGTGCTGTCGTACGTCTTGTAATTAATCTGGTAGGGTAACCTATCGAAGAGGCGTTGGTATCCTATTCCCACACCTGCTCTGAAATTGCCCTTCTCTGCCATGAGGTTCATTCCGAGCGTGTTGAAATTATAATTATAGGATTCAGGGAGGGTAGCTATATGCATTCGATTCAACGACCAGTCTATTCCTAGGCTCAGGTGCCAGGGTCCTTTTTCGGCCTCAGGAAGGAATACGATCCGTGCATTCGTGTCGCCTGATGCCAGCCTCGATTTATTATCTGCCAGAACAAATGCTTTTTTAGGTGATAAACGCTGGATAAAGCTATACGGTCGCTCCAAGTTTTTTGAAGGCTCAACGTCTTCTTCAATCAAAGCGGGTTGGTTCTCTACTGGGGGTAGGTAGACTACAGAGCGTGAGGGCTGTTGCGAAATCTGTTTTGCAACGGTAGTGGATGGGGCGGGCGTTGTAATGTCTTCACCTGTGATGGAGGGCTGAGCCAGGGTTTCTTGTACAGTGCTGGAATGCTTTTCTGGTTCGTTTTCCCAGGGCTTAATTACAGGGGTAACCAGCAAGGCAGTGAGCGACAGCCCGGCAATACTTATAGTTGCTAATTGATAAATGTTGGATGTGAAATTGGTAAAGTCAAAACGCACAAACTCCTTCCAGGCCAGGTTGCGGCTGATTCCTTTCCAAACCTTGATGGAAGGCTCGGCAGCCATGCCCTGGAGGGCGTTTTTAATGGATTCATCAAATGGGTTGTGTTTCGTATCCATTTCTTGGAGGGGTCCTTCTAGAATTATGATCTTAGCAGCTTCAGGATTTTCTCCCTTAGCCACAGTCTTGCTTTGCGTAGTTGAGTTCTACTGGTTATTTCTGTGATTCCCAACAGGTTGCTAATGTCTTTGTGACTCATGCCTTCAAAAATATAAAGATTGAAGACCTGACGGTAACCATCGGGGAGTTCCTGGATAAAACCTATAATTTGGCTACAGTGCTCCGGCGTTACCTGTGTAAAGATACTATCATCCGAATCGTCATTACTGGATTCGGGGACTTCGTCCATGTTGTGAGACACCAGAGGTTGATTTTTGCGAAATCGGGTAAGGGCCGTATTAATAATTATACGGGTGAGCCATGCTTTTAAAGGTCCATCACCTCGATAGTCCTTGATAGAGGAAAATATCTTGATAAAACTTTCCTGCAAAAGGTCCTCTGCTTCAGCGGTGTCTTTTGAGTATCGCAGACAAACAGCAAACAAAGAACGGGCGTATTTCTGGTACAGCAGGGTTTGAAACTTGCGTCTACCGGCTACACAGCCTCTGATGATTTCTTCTTCGGTTGGGTTGCCGGAGTGTACCATTTTATTGACGCCGTTTTTTGAAAATGTTGCCTGAGGATCGACAAAAAATTTACTGCAACCGTTTTTAGAATATGGGTTGAGCCTTCAAAAATACCCAAATTTTCTTAAATTAATTGATTCAGGCCGGCTGATTTTTGTTACCGTTATCCATGATTTGCTGTTGCCTACGGATTGACTCTTCATGCACAAGCTGGAGTACCTCTGTCAAAAAAGATGCATCGAGGCCAAGGTGGGTTCCGCTTTCCATGCGTTCGGCCAACATCTGCCTCCAACGTTTAAGTTGAAGTATGGTTATGCTGTGATTTTTTTTGTAAATTCCTATCTCGTCGATGATGTTCATGCGTCGGGCCAAAATCTCCAGCAACTCCTGGTCAAGCTTATCAATTTCGAGGCGAAGACGTTCGAGGGTATCGTCGAAATCGGAAGCCAGGCGGTTGCGGAGTTTAAGCCCATCTAGTATTCCGAAAAGGGTGTCGGGTGTAATTTGCTGGGCACTGTCGGTAAAGGCATGAGGTGGATCAGGGTGCACCTCAATCATTAGTCCATCCATTTCCAGGTCGAGGGCCTTCTGGGCAATGCCAGCAATAAGCTCAGCTTTTCCGCTCATGTGGCTGGGATCGGTGATGATGGGCAGATGGGGACAAATGCGTTTCAGTTCAATGGGAATTTCCCACATAGGAGCATTGCGCCAGGGACTTTTTTTGAAAAAATAAAACCCCCGGTGAATGGCTGCCAATTTCTGAATTCCAGCCTGATGAATGCGTTCGATGGCTCCTATCCATAGTTGAGGATCAGGGTTCACAGGATTTTTGACCATTACGGCCAACCCGCTTCCCTTCATTGCTGAAGCAAGTTCTTTCACCATGAAAGGATTTACTGTGGTGCGGGCCCCTATCCATACCACCTTAATACCATGTTTCAAAGCTTCTTCCACATGTTGGGGGGTTCCCACCTCTACAGCTGTAAGTAGGCCCGTTTCGATGCCGGCTTCGGCTATCCATGCAAGGGCCTCATGGCCCCAACCTTCAAAAGTATTGGGCCGGGTACGGGGTTTCCATACTCCAGCCCTGAAAATTCTTACCCTTGGGTCACGCGCCAGCATCCGGGCCGTGGTCAGAATCTGTTCCCTGCTTTCTGCGCTACAGGGCCCGGCCATAACCAACAAATCACCCGACCCTGCCCATTGCTTTAGGGGAACTATTTCTAAATCTCTGCATTCCATGCGGCAAAGGTAAGCTAAATCCTTTACCGGACCTTGCTTACAACTCGCCTACCATTTTAGAAGGGTCCACCCAACGGTCAAAATCTTCGGCGCTGACCAACCCCAGTTCCAAAGCCGCTTGCTTAAGCGTTTTGTTTTCTTTGTGAGCCTTTTTGGCTATACGGGCTGCATTCTCGTAACCAATGTGCGGATTGAGTGCCGTAACCAGCATCAGGGTGTTTTCCAGGTTCTTCTTGATATAGGTCATGTTGGGCTCAATACCTATAGCGCAATGGTCGTTGAATGAAACGCTTCCCTCACCCAGCAGGGTGGCCGACTGAAGGAAATTAGCAATTATCACGGGCTTGAATACGTTGAGTTGGAAATGTCCATGAGTGCCTGCTACCGTAATGGCAGCGTCGTTGCCAATTACTTGGCAGCAAATCATTGTCAGCGATTCATTTTGTGTGGGATTCACCTTGCCCGGCATGATGGATGATCCGGGTTCATTTTCGGGAAGGTGCAACTCTCCGATACCGCATCGGGGGCCACTGGCCGACAAACGGATGTTGTTTGCAATATGCATAAGGCTAACTGCCAGGGTTTTAAGGGCTCCTGAGGCTTGCACGATGGCATCATGGGCCGAAAGTGCTTCAAATTTGTTGGGCGCCGTGCGGAAAGGGTAGCCCGTAAGCTCTGCAATCTTCTGAGCCACTTTTTCTGCATATCCCTTAGGGGCATTGAGCCCTGTGCCAACCGCGGTTCCTCCCAGGGCCAGCTCAGCTAGGTGAGGCAGAGAATCTTCGATATTGCGGATAGCGTAATCCAATTGAGCTACGTAGCCCGAAAATTCTTGTCCCAGGGTGAGCGGAGTGGCATCCATCAGATGGGTTCGCCCGGTTTTTACAATAGTCCAGAACTCCTTAGCCTTGGCATCCAGCGTATCACGCAGTTTTTGTACGCCAGGAAGTGTAATCTCTACTACGGCTTTGTAAGCGGCAATACTCATGGCCGTAGGGAATGTATCGTTCGATGATTGCGATTTGTTTACGTCGTCGTTGGGATGAATGAAGGTTTTGCCTTCGCCGAGTTTGCCTCCCCGCAAAACCTCGGCCCGGTTGGCAATTACTTCGTTTACGTTCATGTTACTCTGGGTCCCCGAACCTGTTTGCCAGATGACCAGCGGGAACTGATCATCGAGCTTGCCTTCAAGAATCTCGTCGCATACGGCCACGATGAGCTTACACTTCTCCTCTGATAAAACCCCCAGCTCGAAATTGGTAAGTGCTGCAGCCTTTTTGAGGATGGCAAAGGCACGGATAATTTCCTTGGGCATGGATCCTTCAGGCCCAATGCGGAAATTGTTTCTTGAACGTTCGGTCTGGGCTCCCCAATATTTGTCTGCAGGAACCCTTACTTCTCCCATGGTGTCGTGCTCAATGCGGTAATTCATAAAATT
The DNA here is from genome assembly GCA_049969475.1 of Bacteroidales bacterium. Taxonomy (GTDB): domain Bacteria; phylum Bacteroidota; class Bacteroidia; order Bacteroidales; family TTA-H9; genus UBA2030. Next base: position 337,614 of record JBMFOU010000001.1, read on the forward strand.
ATGATTTTAATGTTGTTATAGGTAAAATTATTTAGGTTATTTTTATTTCCCTTTCAAAAACTCTGCAAGGGCTTCAGGGTCGTCGCCTATAATAGCCTTGTATTCCATTTCCACAATCGGTCGGCGAATGAGTTGAGGGTTTTCGCATAGTATTTTGATCCATTCGTCATCGGTGAAATTTTTCCCTTTTAATTCCTTTTTATAAAAGTCTTCCTGCTTGCGGATAAGTTCCGTGGGTTTGAGATTCATTTTCATCAGTAGCTTTCGCAATTCCTCTGCTGTGAAGGGTTTTTTGAAATATTCCACCACCTCAGGTTGCAGACCCTGGTTTCGCACCTGTTCCAGCCCTGCCCTCGATTTACGGCATCGGGGATTGTGATACACTCTCAGCATAGTCGGATATTTTGATATTTCAAAGGTACTAAAATTATGCTTGAGATTTCTTCTGTCTTGTTATGAAGCCCTCATGAAACCGTGATTTCTCTGCAATAATGGTGTTGTTCCAGACATGAATCTGTGCCTGACTCTCCTATAAAGACCGTCTGGCAAGTAAATGCTTATTCGGAAAATACCATATTGTTTCGTGAAAATGGCGTATAAGCGCAGGCTCCTGATTACTTTTGCCTCAAAAGAACTGGTTATGAAAAAGTGGTGGATAACAGGCATCATAGTAGGGTTGTGTTTTGCAGCTCAGGCTCAAGGACTTAAAAGCGACACTATCGATGTAGTGCACTATGATCTGCACCTCGATATCATGAATTTTTCTGCGAAAAATCTGAACGGGTTTGCGGTGTTGACTTTAACCCCAAAAATGAATCAAATTACCCACATCCCGCTGGATTTACTGGCTCTTACGGTCGATTCAGTGAAAGTGAATGGCCAGATAATTCCAGCATGGTACAGAGACGATAAATTGTTGCGAATTCCGCTTCAAGCGCCGGCTTCAGTGGGGGATACCCTCAGGGTACGCATTAGATATCGTGGAACGCCAGTGGTGGAACCTGCCGGTTGGGGTGGATTTCATTTTAATTCCTGGATTGCTTATAACCTAGGTGTGGCCTTTCAGGCAGACCCTCACAATTATGGCAGGGCCTGGTTCCCCTGTGTAGATGATTTCATCGACAGAGCTACCTACGATTATTACATTACCACTGAGCCTGATAAAAAAGCGGTTTGCGGCGGATTGTTGGTGGGAAGCACCACAAACCCTAATAATACAATTACCTGGCATTGGCGTATGAATCAGACCCTGCCGGCTTACTTGGCATCGGTAGCTGTGGCCAACTATGAGGAATTCAGTCATATTTATATTGGTTTGGCAGGACAGGTCCCGGTTTCGCTTTTCTTCCGCCCCGGCGATTCAGCAGCTGTCAATGCCTTATTTACGAATCTCGATGCAATTCTTGCGGTTTACGAAAATCACTGGGGTCCTTACTCTTTCGATCGTGTTGGATACGTGGGTACTATCGAGGGAGCCATGGAGCACGCAGCTAACATTGCTTATCCTGTTTCTTCACTGAATGCATCCAGCGAATGGCTCTATGTCCACGAACTGGCCCACATGTGGTTCGGCGACAAGGTAACCTGCTCATCGGCAGAAGATATGTGGCTCAACGAGGGTTGGGCCGTTTTCAACGAATCGCTCTACCGCGAAGGTTTATACGGATATAATGCTTATCGCACCAACATGAATCAGAAGCTCGCTTCCGTTTTGCGACTCTGCCATATCAAAGACCAGGGATATCTTGCCTTGTATGGCATTCCCAATGCTTATACTTATGGTGAAACTGTCTACCAAAAAGGGGGCGTTGTTGTTCATACGCTGCGCAATTACCTGGGTGATAGTCTCTTTTTTCCTTCCATGCAGGCTTTCCTGAATGCATTTGCCTTCCAGCCTGCTTCAAGTTTTCAGCTACGAGATTTTCTGAGTACGCATACCGGTGTCGATTTAACCGCCTTCTTCGAGGGTTGGGTGTTTTCTCCGGGTTTTCCGGGTTTTGTGATTGACTCTATGCAGGTTACTCCCGTAGGAAATGAATTTCAGGTACGGGTTTTTGTTCATCAGAAGTCAAAAGGACCGGCACCGATTTTCAATGCCAATCGTCTCTTCCTGGGTTTTTTGGATAATAACTGGCATATCACGGAAAAAGTGATGGAATTCTCGGGCGAGTACGCCGATGCTACCTTCATCCTGCCTTTCAGCCCTTTACTTTGCCTGGCCGACCCCTTCGACCGTATTGCAGACGCAACCACCGATCTTCAAAAGGTTATTAAAACTCCGGGGGATTATGATTTTGATAATACCTATTTCCGTTTGTCCGTTGACCAACTGTCAGACTCTGTTTTTGTGCGGGTAACTCACAATTGGACCGCTCCCGATAGCCTTAAAATACCTACTCCTGGCCTGCGCCTGTCTGATTATCGCTATTGGCGCATTGATGTTGCTGGCAGCATGCCTCAATCCACGGGTCGTTTTTACTACAGCCGCCCGGGTTACCTCGACCAGACCCTTTTGCAAAATCTCAACGATTCGCTGGTAATTCTTTACAGACCCAACGCAGCTGCTGACTGGCAGGGTGTGCCTTTTACCCGCACGGGTAGTCTTACAGGATACATTTATGTAAATAATCTTCAACCGGGCGAATATGCACTGGCTGCATGGGACCAAGCCTTCGTGGGTCTATCAGAAAGAGGGAAGTCTAACCGGGACTTTCTACATATTTATCCGAATCCCGTAGGGAATATCATTACTATTGAAGTAAAGCCAGAGCTTACATCAGGCCGAATTGAAATCCTCGATCTTAGGGGAAGAATCTTATATTCATTTCATCTTTCGGATAATACCCGTTTATATCAATGGAATTCTTCGGCCCTAAAAAGTGGTCTTTATTATGCCCGATGGATAGATGCAAAGGGTAAAATACAGGCCGTGTCTGCTTTCTCAAAACGGTAAAATTTTTCCCCAGGTTAGAGCTCTTCGTGCCATTTTTTTCTGAAAATCAAGGGCCTCTGGCCGAAAAGAATTTTTACATTAATTCGTTCCCTGCCAAAAACCATTTGTATGATATACCTTGACTACAATGCTACCACGCCCCTGGCACCGGAGGTGGCTGAAACCATGCAACCCTATATTCGCCATCATTACGGAAATCCTTCAAGCACCCACCAACTGGGTATAAAGGCCAAACTGGCCATAGAAAGAGCGCGTCAACAGGTGGCTGAGCTCCTGGGTGCTCACCCCGATGAGATTATTTTCACCAGTGGAGGAACCGAGTCAAACAACATGGCCCTCCGAGGCATGGCCCAGGCTTTGCTTTCCCGGGGAAATCATATAATTACCAGTGCTATTGAGCATCCTGCCATATTGGAAGTATGCGCCTGGCTCGAAAAACAAAACTTTGTTGTAACCTATCTTCCGGTGGATGACACCGGGCGCGTGAACCCTGAGGATGTGCGCCGATACTTGCGTCCAGAGACCATACTTATTTCTGTTATGCATTCCAACAACGAAACGGGAACACTTCAACCCATTGCCGAAATTGCTGCCATAGCCCGCGAGGCTGGGGTGGTCATGCATACGGATGCAGCCCAAAGTCTGGGAAAAGTCAAGGTTGACGTTGGAGAACTTGGAGTGGACATGCTATCGGTGGCCGGGCATAAACTATACGCGCCCAAAGGGGTAGGGGCCTTATATATCCGGCGGGGCCTTCAACCCGAGAAAATATTTTTTGGGGCGGGTCAGGAAAGGGGATTGCGACCGGGTACGGAGAATGTAATACATATAGTTGCCCTGGGTGAAGCTTGCCGGCTGGCTGCCCAAAGGTTAGAACAAGACATCGAACATCTGAGTCAGCTTCGAAATCATTTACAGGAGGGATTGCTCGCTGAGCTTCAGGATATTAAAGTTAACGGACACCCTCAACTGCGTTTGCCTAATACACTAAGCGTCAGTTTTTACGGTATTGAGGCACAAACCCTCATTTCTGAACTTCCGGAATTAGCTGTTTCGGCTGGGGCTGCCTGTCACTCCGATCGTGTAGATATGAGCCATGTGCTTACAGCCATGCAGGTACCCGTAATCTGGGGAATGGGAACTCTTCGATTTTCCGTTGGCCGGAATACGACCCAGAGCGAGGTGGATGAGGCTGTCCGCATGATTGTGAAGGCTGTGAAGCGCTTGCGCGGAGCTGAACAGGCCCCTTTTGCCCAGGACCTGAAAAACCTTAAGCTTACACATTTTACCCATGGACTTGGATGCGCCTGCAAATTGCGTCCTAAAATGCTGGAAGAGGTTTTAAAGAAATTGCCGCTTCCCTCTCATCCCAATTTGCTGGTGGGCACCGAAACCTCCGACGATGCTATGGTTTACAGGCTCAATGATGAAATAGCCTTAGTTAGCACCGTGGACTTTTTTACTCCCATTGTGGATGATCCCTACCTGTTTGGCGCTGTTGCTGCTGCCAATTCGCTGAGTGATGTCTACGCCATGGGGGCCCGGCCTGTGTTTGCACTCAATATTGCTGCCTTTCCCTCAGGCCGCTTGCCTTCCTCGGTTCTCGAAGAAATTCTGAGAGGAGCTGCCGATAAAGCGGCTGAGGCGGGTATTCCCATTGCAGGCGGACATACCGTTGAAGATAATGAACCCAAGTTTGGACTGGCAGTTACGGGCATGGTTCATCCTTCTCGCTTCTGGCGCAACCAGGGGGCTCTCCCAGGCGATGCACTCATTCTTACAAAACCTCTGGGCACGGGCATTTTATCCACTGCACTTAAGCGAGGTATGCTTAATCAGGAGGTTTACAAAGCATTGATTCAGAATTTGGTTTCCCTTAATAAAACGGCCGCTGAGTTGATCCAGAATTTCTCCGTCCACGCTTGCACTGACGTAACTGGTTTTGGTTTATTGGGGCATTTGCTGGAGATGTGTCGGCCGGCAGGTCTAGGCTTTAATCTGCATTACAATTCGGTACCTTTGCTTCCAGGAGTCGAACAGTTGGCCCTTGCAGGTGCCGTGCCGGGTGGTTCGATGGACAATCTGGCCTGGGTAGAGGAAGACGTTCGTTTTGCAAAGTATTTGGCCCATCATCAGCGACTTATCCTTGCCGATGCCCAAACCAACGGAGGGCTGATGGTCGCCATACCGTCTACTGAAGCATCGCGCTTGCTTGAGGTGCTAAAGCAAAAATTAGGGTCCGGGGTTTCTCTCATCGGTTATTTTAACGCCGACGGTCTCATCAGTGTTTCTTAGCTTTTACAGCCATTTTTCTCTCTTAAAACTCTTTGATGCCCCTCCCATTCCTTCTCAAAATCCGACCAGAAAATGAGTTTTCAGCCTGTGAGCTTTCCCTGGGCCGATTATTTATATATAAGGGCTTCATTCCATAGCCTAGAATAGCATCGTCCATCCTTAGCCTTTGTTTTCCTCGGTTCCAGAGATAAACCTTGACCTTGCTACCAGATCGGGCACCTCTCAAATCCACTGTGTTCTCAAGAAGAACCCAGCCTTTATTATTGATTTGCGAAGAGGTGATAGGTACGGATTTGTAACGTTTGGAGCCGGGAAGAGAAAGATCGGAAACCAGAAAAACTTCTGTATTATTGTTATTTTCGGGTTTCACCCACACTTTTATCCTGAGGGAGGAATCGCTTCCTGCAAGGTCTAGGGTTTGCAAATCGGATGAGAAAAACTCATAAAATTCCTGGTTATCCTTAACAATGTAGGAATATTTACCGCTGTGGGCATTAGTTGAGTCGAGATGCGGATTATATTCTGTCCCTTGCTTTTCGAAACCCTCCTGTCGGATTACAAGCATGCCAAGAGTGCTGTCGGCTACTCCTCTGATTTTATAATCTTCAAGCCTCTCGAATATACAGATTTTAAAATCCTGATCACGTAGTGTTTTGAATGGTTCATCAGGTTTTATTTCGGTGAGCAGTCTAAATGCTGGATTCCCGAGCAATGACTCAAGGGAGGTCTGTCCTTCGTTGGGGCCAAAGTGAGCGTCCCATGCTACCAGGGCTCCAGGCGTCACCTCATCGGCCTTGAAGCCTGCAAAGTGCACTTTCATAGCCCCTCTTTCATCTTCAAAACCTCCCCTGCCGGTCATAATACCCATCAATGGATGGAAGTAATATATTTTTTTGTCGAGCAGGTTTTTATCTTTCATCCATTGGGTGGCCCTGGCTACTTCAACTTCCTCTTTCGAAGGTTTATAAAAAAAGTGTTTACCCAGACTGATGGCGGTTATCCAAAGCACCAGGGTGAGTGCAATGTACCTCTCTTTGATTTTTATTTTGCTGAATTGTGCACCCACGTAATGGATGCCAGCAGTAGCCATCAGAGCAGCGGCAGGAGTTACGGCAGCCATCACCCTCAGAAGGCCCAGTGAATTGCCTTTTCCCGACCACCACGAATAGCTATGCGCTGCAAGATACGCAAAATACGAACCCGCGATAAGCAGCCACAGAGATACATCTTCGGCTAGCTTAGTCCAGGGCTTCTTTTCTTTCAATAGATTCCAACCCCAGGCCAGCAGTCCAATGATAGCAAGAAAGGTCAGCGGATAACCCAATATTTGTGGGGTGTGTTTAATGAAGTGAAGCAACTCGCCTCTGCCGTAAATACCTGTAGCTCCGCTGGTATAGGGGTTTTTCTCAATAAACCAGAAAAATTCACCAAAAACCAGGTATCCAATCATTCCAAAAAAAAGATAGCCACTGAAAAGTAATAGGACAGGTCTGATTTTCTTGCGCAATAGAAAAGCGATAATAAAAACGGGAAACAAAACAAAAGCCTCCAATCGGGCAAAAGGTATAAGTCCGGCAACTACTGCTGCGGCATCGTATTTTTTTTCTGTAAAAAAATAAAACGACAGCACTAACATAAAGGCCATAAGGGTCTCTGTGAGCGGGTTGAATACCAGGTAATAATAAATTGGAGTAAAAACGACCAGGGGAATAGAGACCCACGCCTCGCTGAAAGCCATTTTTCGGGTAATTAAATAGGCGAACCATCCTGCTAGCAGGGCAAGCACCAGGGCATAAAGCTTCAACCCGAAGAAACCTGCCAGAGCAAAAGGCATGGTAGTCAGGGTAAAAAGAGGCCGGCCCCAGAGGTCAAGCAACAATAGAGGATTTTTCCAGGCCTGCAGGCTAATGAAATAATGGGTGAAAGCATCTCCCTCGCTTCCATATCCATGAAGCCAAAGGGAAGGAATAGCGGTTAGCAGGGCTGTGATTACCAGTGCTATAAGCGCATTTTTCTGAGTTTCTGGTTGAATATGATAATTGGGATGACTCATGGTTTCTTGGGTTTAAAGTTTGAGAAAGGTATTGAGGTGAGCCATAGTAGAATGAATGTAATGAATGCATTGACCAAAAGAAGTTCAAATCCAAACTTGTATCCGCCAAACCATTTTTCAGAGTTTTGACTAATAAAATAGGTAACCAGGGGCCCCACCAGGGCAATCAGCGGGCTGGCCCGGTCGGTGAGATGCCTTCGCGTAAAAAGCCCATACACAAAAAAAGCCAACAGAGGGCCGTAGGTATATCCCGCTATAGTGAAAACCGCATTGATAACAGTTCGGTCGTTTAATTCTTTAAATATCATTATTATAGTAAAAATGAGGAGGCTAACGCCCATATGCACCCAGTTGCGGGTCTTGGGGCTTATTTGGTCCTTGATTTTCATAAAGTCGACACAAAACGCTGTGGTAAGGGCCGTAATGGCTGAATCGGCAGAGGAAAACGCGGCCGATACGATGCCTATTAAAAAAAATACACCGGCGATGGGATGAAGGTATTTCAGCGAAAGTAAGGGGAAAAGCTGGTCTGTATTTTTGTAGGCCCCTGCGCCTGCATCGTAATAAAAACCATCAGCCGGTGTAAAAATTAGCCCCATGTTTTGAATGTATAGATATAACAAGGCTCCCAGGGTTAGAAAAAGTAGATTTACCGGGATCAGAACAAGGCTGAAGGTTACCATGTTTTTTTGCGCCTCTTGGATATTCCTACAGGTCAGGTTTTTTTGCATCATATTCTGATCGAGTCCGGTCATCACAATGGCGATGAAAGCGCCTGAGAGGAATTGTTTGAAAAAATTATTTCTTGAAGTCCAGTCCCAGGTAAAAATGTTGCTGAGTGGACTGGTTTTAACCTGATGAACGGCCTGGGCAGGTGTCAGGCCCATTTCGCGTATGATGTGCCATACCGCAAATATCACCGCCAAAATCATAAAGGTTGTCTGCAAGGTATCTGTCCAAACGATGGTTTTAATTCCTGCCCTATAAGTATAAAGCCATATGACAAGCAGGGTAATGAGCACTGTAAGAGTAAAGGGTATGCCTGCTGCTTCGAAAAAAGCCATTTGAAGAACTGCTACAGCCAGAAAAAGTCGGAGTGAAGCCCCTATACTCTGAGAAATGAAAAACAAGGCAGACCCAGTGTGATAGGTCCAGGTACCGAAACGTTGATCGAGGTATTTATATATGGATATCAGGTTAAGCTTGTAATAAACCGGCATGAGCACGAAGGCGATGAAAAAATAACCCAGAGGATATCCAAGCACCAATTGAAAATAGGCAAAGCCCTGATTACCCACTTCTCCTGGAACAGATATGAGTGAAACCCCTGATATTGAGGCTCCTATCATGCCATAGGCCACAAGAATCCAGGAGGATTTCCGGTTTCCAATGAAGAAGGTTTCGTTGCTTGTGCTTTTAGAAGTAAGCCGGGCAATAACCAAGAGCAACAAAAAATACCCGGCGAGTATTGCCAGCATTACGGCAGGTGTTAACATAGGTATTAGGGATAAATCAGATAAGGTTTCCGAAGATTGGCGAAATTTTGCAACCCGACTTCCCAGCTTTTTCTTATTTCAGTTTCACTCCATCCTGCGAGCAATTGTTTTCGCAAAGATGAAGAACCGGCCAGCTTGTCGAAAAATTCGGGCGAAGTAATGAATAGGTCCGGGTGAGGTGATCGTCGGAAAAATTCCAGTAAAAAATAGAGGGTTAAACGCTTGTGAAGGCTGTCGTTTCTGAGATCCATACCATAACAGGTTTTCCCTTCGTGCAAGGGTTTAGCAGCAGCCCCTGGGATGCTACGGGGAACAAAAGTAAAATCACCATATTGGGGATTAGGGGCTCCAATTACCTGAAAGGGCCAATCGGTACCACGCCCTACTGAGATAGGTGTGGCTTCAAAAAAACACAGGCTGGGATAAAGCCTGATGCTTTGCAAATTAGGTAAATTGGGTGAAGGCTTTATCGGTAGTTCAATTATTAAGTCGTGCCGGTAACCTTCCATGGGAATGACCGTCAAATCACATTTTTTTCCTTGCCCAAGCCAACCTTCTCCGTTAATCATTAAAGCTAGCTCGCCTAATGTCATTCCATAAACCACCGGTATGGGATGCATTCCCACAAAAGAACGAAAGGCTGGTTCCAGTATGGGGCCATCGAAATAGTCGCCATTGGGATTAGGTCTATCCAATAGATACAATGGAATGCCGGTTTCGGCACAAGCCTCCATTACATAATGCAGTGTCGAAACATAGGTGTAAAATCTAACCCCTACATCTTGCAAATCAAAAACCATGGCATCCAGCTCTCGCATCTGTTCCGGAGTCGGTTTTTTATTTTTCCCATACAGCGAAACAATGGGCAGACCACTCGTGGCATCCCTCTCATCTGAGACATTCATCCCTGCCTCAACGTGGCCCCTAAACCCATGCTCTGGAGCAAAAACTACCTTAACATTTAAACCGGCTTTAAGCAGGGTATCTACAAGATGTTGCTTTCCTACTTTTGATGCTGCATGTGCAACAACTCCTATACTTCTGTATTGCGATAATAGGGGAAAATATTGGTTGGTGCTTTCTGCACCCGATTTATATTGGCTGTATATTTTTAAGGGATAAAAGAACCCGACTATGAGGATCAATCCAGCAAATATTCGCATCGAATCGCAAAATTTGCTGCAAAAATAGCGACTTTCGGGAGGTTTGTTTTTTTCTTCTTTAGACGGTTTCTAAATTATGAAAATCAATCGCATAATTATTTTTTAGTTTATTTTTGCTAATAGGTATTTAAAATCCGAAATTTATGTGTTGTTTCAAGACTTTATTGGCTTGTGTCATGAGTCTTTTTCTCGTCTTGACAGAAGAAGCGATTGCGCAATTTTCTTTAAGTGGTGAGTTTCGTCCCAGGGCAGAATTTCGTCATGGTTACAAGCAGCCTGCACCCACTCATGCCGACCCGGCATTTTTCATCTCTCAAAGAACCCGTTTAACGAGTGAATTAAATTCTTCACTTGCACGCATGATGCTTAGTTTTCAGGATGTTAGAACATGGGGGGGATTTGCCCCAACTTTCCGCAGCCAATGATAAACTTACACTTCACCAGGCATGGCTCGAGATGAAGGTTTGGAAAGAAAATCTCAGTCTGAAAGCCGGAAGGCAGGAAATTACTTATGACGATTCCCGATTATTTGGAAATGTAGATTGGGCGGAGCAGGCTCGCAGCCATGATGCGTTGCTTTTTAAATATTTAAAAGGAAAGTTCAGAGCTGATTTGGGATTGGCATTTAATCAGTCGGGAGAACCACTGTTCGGCACCACTTATACAGTAACAGGAAATTATAAATCCCTTCAGTATTTGTGGCTCCATCAAGATTTTAACAAAAGTGGGATGAGTATTTTGTTTGTAAATAACGGAATGCAGTTTCAAAACCCTGTCGACTCTAAGTTTAAAACTGTTTATAGCCAAACCGCCGGGGGCAGAATTACTACTACCCTGACTTTGCTAAATCTTTCCTTGGCTGCTTACTATCAGACCGGTAAAAATTCGAAGAATAAAGATTTGGATGCCTTTTATCTGGCTGCAGAGGCTGGCTATCCTCTCACAAGCTCTCTTAAGGCAACTGCCGGTGTAGAGTATCTGAGTGGCAATTCGCAAGTGTCACCATCAGCCAAGGATAAGGCCTTTAACCCGTTGTATGGTACGGCTCATAAGTTCAATGGACACATGGATTATTTCTATGTAGGCAATCATTTAGGCAGCGTGGGGTTACAGGATATCTATTTAGACCTTCGCAATAAGTGGGAGAAGACCAGTGTTTATCTTACGACTCACTTTTTCAGCAGTGCATCAGACATAGCCGATGCTGAACAATCTGGTAAATCCATGCCTTCCTCACTGGGCATTGAATTCGACCTGGGATATGAGTATAAATTGTCTCAAAATCTCATGGTAATGGCCGGCTATTCGCATATGTTGCCTACGAAAAGTTTGATTGCTTTACGAGGTGGTGACAAAGGGAGTATGCATAATTGGACCTGGTTAATGTTGGTTTATAAACCTGTATTTTTATCGAATAACTGATTAAAAATCAAAATTATGCTATCGAAGTGGCTGAGTTGGCTTATTCCCCCTCCACGATTGCAGATACCTGCTGCTATAATAGGAGGAGCAATTTTGGGGCTGGGAATTTTTCTTATTAAAATCTCTAATGCCGGTAGCTATGTTTCTGACAAACCCGAGACCTGCATCAATTGCCATGTAATGTTTCCGCAATATGCAACCTGGTATCATGGTTCGCATCGTGAGGTGGCTACTTGTAATGATTGTCATGTTCCCCATCAAAACCTCCTGGTAAAGTATCTCTTTAAAGCCAAAGATGGGCTTCGACATGCAACCATATTCACACTACGCAAAGAGCCTCAGGTTATAATAATTAAAGAAGAGGGAAGGGAGGTGGTGCATAACAATTGCATTCGTTGCCATGCATCGCTTATGGATGATAATAAAATGACTTTTTACGACCCGCACTTCAATGCTCAAAGGCAGGACAGAGTTTGCTGGGATTGCCATCGCGAGACACCTCATGGGCAGGTAAGAAGTTTGTCAGCCACGCCTGCTGCTTTGGTCCCTCGTCCGGAAAGTGTTGTTCCTCAATGGGTAAAATCGATGATGAATTCTAAATAATTTATAATCTTTATATTATGGAAAATAATAAAGTACACAAAAATCGTTGGCCCTGGCTGGTGTTTATCATCACAGTGGTTGTGGTGTTTTTCCTGGGCATTCTGGCTTCCTCTATAATGGAAAGGCGAGCTGAGGCAGCCTTTGTTTATACCCCGAAAGTTGAAATTAGCGATTGGGAACCTCGAAATTGGGTTTGGGGGGAAAATTTTCCCCGCGAGTATCAGAGCTATTTGCAAACGGCCGATACTACTTTTCGAAGCAAATATAATGGTAATGCCATGATTGACATGTTAGCCATTAATCCTCGGCTGGTTGTATTATGGGCTGGTTATGGCTTTTCAAAGGATTACAACCAGGGCCGAGGTCATGCTTATGCTATTGTTGATGTGAGGAATACCCTGCGAACGGGTGCACCCACCGGGCCAAATGATGGTCCTATGCCTGCTACATGTTGGACCTGCAAAAGTCCGGATGTGCCCCGGCTTATGAGCCAGATGGGTGTTCAGGAGTTTTATTCACAAAAATTGGCCATGTTTGGTTCGGAAATAGTTAACCATATTGGATGCGCCGATTGCCATAATCCCAAAACCATGAAGCTACAGATATCCCGCCCGGCACTCATAGAAGCCTGGCAACGCATGGGTAAAGACATCAATAAGGCTTCCTATCAGGAAATGCGCTCCTTAGTTTGCGCTCAATGTCACGTAGAATATTATTTCGACAATAGCAACGGAAAGAAGAATTATTTAACCTTTCCGTGGGATAAGGGCTTTAGTGTGGAGGCCATGGAAGAATATTATGACAATCTGGAGTTTACCGATTGGGTTCATGCATTGAGTAAGGCACCAATGTTGAAAGCACAACATCCTGATTATGAGGTCTATATGACTGGTATTCATGCTCAACGTGGAGTAGCTTGTGCCGACTGTCATATGCCTTACCGATCCGAAGGAGGGGTTAAATTTACCGACCATCGCATTCAAAGCCCATTAAATAACATTGCCAATTCATGCCAGGTGTGCCATCGGCAGGAAGCGGGTACGTTAATATCTAACGTGATTGAACGTCAGGACAAAATTGTAGAGATCCGCGAGCAGCTTGAAGATTTACTCGTTAAGGCTCATATAGAAGCGAAAGCAGCCTGGGACCATGGAGCCACTGAAGCTCAAATGAAAGAAATCCTTAGGGATATCAGGCATGCTCAATGGCGCTGGGATTATGCCGCTGCAGGACACGGCAGTGCTTTCCATGCCCCTCTCGAAACGGCAAGGGTTATTGCCACCGGCATCGCGAACGCCCAGCAAGCTCGCATCAAACTGGCTCGGTTGCTCAATTCGTTGGGGGTAAAAGAAGATATCACCTATCCTGATCTTTCAACCAAAGAAAAAGCTCAGCAATTTATTGGCTTAGATATGAAGAAACTACGTGAAGAGAAGGCCGTTTTTAAATCTACTTTGCTTCCCCAATGGATTGAAGAGGCCCACAAGCGTGAAGCAGCCATGCCTGTGAAATATTACTGAAGATCTCAGCCGAACACATTCAGACCGGCAGGCCCCTTCCGAGGCTCTTCCTGCCGGTTCTATTTTTTTTATATCGATGTGTGGTATCATACTCTAAAGTATTGCTTACACATTTAACTTTGGTAAATTTGCCTGTAAAATGAGACATTTATTGATGATAGAAGTTCTAAATAGCCACCGATTTTCGATGTTGGTGATCAGCAGGTTGTGTTTTGTTGAAAACTTTGTTGAAGAAATTGTGTTAAAAAAGGGCAAAAAGGGGGTTACCTTTTGGGCTTAAATGGAACTTTATATATAAGAGGAACGTGAGACGCCTTGTAACATCCGAAATACTGGAAGGAATCAGAAGGAACGATCCTCAGGTTCTTCATTATGTTTATCAGACGTACTTTAAGAAAGTTGTGCATTTTGTGACTTCCAACAGTGGAACCTCTACCGAGGCATCCGACGTGTTTCAGGAAGCACTTATTGTAGTCTTTCAGCGAGTACGGAAAGAGGGCCCCACCCTCACGCGTTCTTTTAGGTCCTTTTTTCTCGGAGTCATTCGAAATCTCTGGCTCAAGCAGCTCGAGGCACGACGCAGGACGCAATTTCAGGAACTGTCTGACAGCGGGGATATAGATGTGTTCCAGGTGAGAGATGACCTGTACAGTGCCTATGATGAGGCCTTGCTGCGTCAACTCATTCATAAGTATTTTAATGGGTTAAGCGAGCAATGCCGCACCATTCTCGAGCTTTACGCCCGTAAAATGTCCGTAAAGGATATTGCCGAACAGCTGGGGCTTACCGAAAATTTTGTAAAAAAAAGGAAGTATGAGTGCAAGGAGAAACTTATCCGGGATCTTATGAATGACCCTCTGTTCAAACACATCTTCAACCATGAACGAATGGGGAGAAAAGATTGAAATGATGCTTGCAGGCGAGTTGAATCAGGACGAAACGACCCGTCTCGAGCAAGAATTGCAACGCAGTCCTGAGTTGAGGAAAGAAAAACAATTACGTATCTTTGTAGATGAAGTTCTAAGCGATGTTGAAATGATTTCTTTCCGGCAAAATATGGAGCGCATAGCGCAGGAAGAGCGCGCCTACCGAAAACCTTTGGGCATGCCGGTGAGGAGGAAGTGGTATATTGCTGCAGCCGCCATCTCGGTTGTCTTGGTTTCGGGTCTTGCCGCACTTTTTCTTCTGCGTATGCCACCCACGCCCGAGGAGATTTATCGGAATTATTACCAAACTGCAAAGCCCATTATGCTGGCCCGTTCAGCTCAAAACTTGCCGGGGGATACTTTCAACAAGGACCTTCAAATTTTTGCTAATGGCAACTATGCTGAAGCCTCTCGACGCCTAATGCGTTATACTTCGAATCCAGCGGCCATGTTTTATGCTGCTATTGCTTTGATGGAAACCGGGCAGTTTAACCAGGCTGAAACTCTACTGAAAAGTATTGCCAACGATCCTACTAACCTATTTGCCGATCAGGCACAATGGTACCTCGGCCTTTGCTTGCTTATGAACAAAAAAACGGATGAGGCCAAAGGCGTGTTCGGAAAGATTTCTGCCTCGCAAAGTCTTTACAACGACAAAGCCATTGAAATTTTGAAAAAACTTAATTGACCTTCAGGCGCTTATTGCGCTTTGTCTTCCAAATCATACCGGCCAGAAGAACTACTCCCGTTGCCAGCAGCACCAGGAAACCCCATCTGGCCGGTTGTTCTATTTTTATTATTTTGCTTTGTCCTACAAATCCATAAGGTGACCAGAAGTAGGGGTGGGCCTTCAGCCGATCGGCATCTCTGAGGTATTCCCTTTGTGATTCCCACAAGGCCTCATCGGCCGGGATGCCCCTCATCAGTTTCCGATAAAACCGTTGTACAATGTCGCTACCAATATTATCGTCAACCTCCCACAACGTAGCTAACACGCTGGGAATACCTGCATAGAAAAATCCCCGGGCCAGATTAAACACCCCTTCCCCTGCCATCGCATTTCCTGTCCCCGAGTTGCAACTGTTGAGTACTACTAAACTGGCCGGTAACGTCAGATTCGAAATTTCATACGTACTCATCAGATTGTCCTCAATGCTATCCGGCTGATTGTACATCACAAACTTGCTGAAAAAAGGGTTAAGCGTGTCTATCCAGGTATGGGTGGCCAGATGGATGATTCGGTAGTTGGGAGCCAATTGTTTGAAATTGGATTCGCTGGCTTTCTCTCTTTCAAAAAGATCTCCTCCCGTCATTCGTACAATTTTCCGGGTTTCTTCCAGCGAATAAGGCAGATCTGGGAGGTTTTCAGGGTACAAATTTAGCCCACCTAACAGAGTTCCTGGGGTGCCCTTGAAAGTTACAGGCGCGAAAGCTGCTACTTTATTAAACAATGTGTTCTTTTTCTCTGGAATAAGCAGATTGGTGGAAACGTAAGCGTATCTGATGCAATAGTCGTTCATCAGGTATGGCAATTTACGGTAGTCTGGTATTTGTTGGTTTACTGTCTTTGATAGGAGCGCTTCGAAGGGGAGATGGCTGAGAATGCCTTCTGGAATAACTATAATTTTAGGGGTTTGTAATAAGGCAGAATAAGGTTTTATTAAAATCTCGTAAAGCAAATAAGCGTGGTTGATAAAGGTATGATATTGGGTGTTGGCATCCACCGTCAACCCTGCCTGAATTGCTGTTAAAAATTCAGGCACTGCAGAAAAGAAACAGGCCGGAGGCTTTTGCATAAATATGCTCAATCCTTGCTGATTAAGTATGAAAACATAAAGTGTGGAATCGCTCAGGGTATATTCGATAATGCTTTCAGCAGCCGAAATTGCATTTTGTAGGCTACTGATATCTATACCCTTACCCTCGTATTTCCGGGCGTAATATGAAGGGTAATTTTTTTTGATTATCTGGATGTGCGATTCAAGCTCTCTTTCGAGTTTAAATATTTCTCCGTTCCATA
>JBMFOU010000002.1:0-177326 GCA_049969475.1 Bacteroidales bacterium
GCCCATCAGGCCGGCCAAATAGATGACTCCCAGGGCCAGAAAACCAACAATAAATCCCAAAAGCAGGGAGTATATCCAGGGTCGTAAAGTTCCATCGGGATATTTATAACGCATGAAGGCATACAAAGCTGTTGCTATGGTTACCGGTATAAGAAGGTAGACGAATTCAATAACTTTCATGATGTGCAGGATTAACTTGCCAAAAATAAGTAAATTTGTAACTGTTTGCAAATAGTAAAACTTCGATAACATGGGACTTTTTGAAAAAAGAAGATTAAGCGAAGAAGAAATTGAGGCCAAAGGCATTCGGGACTGGCCTACGTGGGAAAAGGAAGTATCCCGTTTTCCCTGGACTTATGACGAAACGGAAGAGTGTTATTTTCTGGAAGGTGAAGTCCTCATTGAGACGGATGAAGGCAATTTTACATTGGGCCCAGGTGATTACGTGGTATTTCATGAAGGATTGAAATGTGTATGGGATATTCGTAAGCCAGTTAAAAAACATTATAATTTTTCGTAGATGGCGGAAACCATCGAGGGAAGGGTCATTCGCAGCACGGGAAGCTTCTACACCGTGCAACTGGAGGATGGAAGCATTTTGGAATGCAGGTTAAAAGGGAAATTTAGGCTGCGCGATCTAAAAAACACCAACCCTGTGGTGGTGGGAGACCGTGTAAGCGTGATACCCGATGCGGTGCATAACACCGGAGTAATTGAGGACATCCATCCACGTACTAATTATATCATCCGCAAATCTACTCGTTCGGGCCGGGGAGTGCATATTCTGGCAGCCAACCTCGATCAGGCGTTGCTAGTAGCCACACTACACCATCCCCGCACCTCTGTTGGCTTCATCGACCGCTTTCTGGTAACGGCAGAAGCTTACAATATACCCACTATGCTTGTATTCAACAAATTAGACATTTACAACGAAGAGGATTTCCTCCTGCTCGATCGGCTGGGAGGTTATTACTCCCGGATTGGTTACGGGGTGTTGAAAACCTCTGTTGTAAGTGGAGAAGGCATAGAGGAGCTAAAAGCCAGGCTGCACAAAAGAACATCCCTCATCGCCGGTCATTCCGGTGTAGGAAAATCGGCTCTGGTGAAGGCTGTGGAACCTGGTCTGGATATCCGAATCGGTGAAATTTCGGAATATCACCTAAAAGGCCGGCATACCACTACCTTTGCTCAGATGCATTCCCTAAGTCTTAATGGATATATTGTAGATACGCCTGGAATTAAAGAATTCGGACTTATCGACTTTAAAAAGGAAGAAGTGGGGCTGTATTTCCCGGAAATTCATGCCCGGCTCAGCGAATGCCAATATTATAACTGCACCCACGACCATGAACCCGGTTGTGCGGTAAAAAAAGCTGTTGCTAAAGGTGAGATTGCCCAATGGCGCTACCGCAATTACCTGCACATTATACACGACGAGGAACTGGAGACACCCGAGTGGGAATAAAAAAACACACATGACAGCCAGGGACATTATCAATACCAGCATCCTGCCCCTAACCTTATCTGACACGGGTTTAACGGCCCTCAACCGCATGGACGAGTTTAATCTCGAAGCTCTGCCAGTAATACAGGAAGGGGAATATTTGACTCTGCTCAGAGAAGATGAAATTTTTGAATTTAATCGCCCCGATGTTGCCCTGGGGGAGTTTCATTTTCCGGGTCGCATACCGGCAGCAGGCGAAAACCAGCACCTGCTGGAAGTTCTTCGCATTTTCGTCACCTACGCCTGCGATTTGGTAGCAGTGGTAGACGAACGCAATCGCTATCTGGGATGTATCACCCTCAAAGAAATCATGAAAGCCCTGGCATCACTCGACATCCTTCAAAGTCCCGGTGGAATTATCATTCTGGAAGTCAATGTAAGAGATTACAGCCTTTCAGAAATTGCCCAAATCGTTGAATCGAACGATGCCAAGGTGATGGGGCTGTTCACCTCTACTCCACCCGACAGCACGAGAATGAGTATTACACTAAAAACCAATCTTATAGATATCAGCCCCATACTGGCAACTTTCAGCAGGTATGATTATACCATAGTGGCATCTTATGGCCAAGGGGCCTTGGATGATTTGCTGCGCGATCGCTACGACTCATTGATGAACTTTCTGAATATCTGACCCCATGCGATATAATCCCGGCTTGCTTATAGGCTGGATGCTTTTTATTTTTTCCCTCAGCACCCGGGCGCAGGAAAGCCATGAACCCTATTTTATCCTAAACCAGATCAGGATCGAGGGAATCAAAATAACACGGGAACAGATTGTAAGAAGAGAAATCACGGTGCATGAAGGAGACACCCTCCCTTCGGAGAAAATGCCTCAAATCACCCGCGAAATCCGCAGTAACCTTCTGAATGCTTCTATTTTCAATTTTGTAGAGGTTAGATTCGATACTATAGCTCCCACTCAACTCTGCCTGAACATCAAAGTAGTAGAACGCTGGTACGTCTGGCCCTACCCTATTTTTGAAATTGCCGACCGAAATTTTAATGCATGGTGGCGAGCCAAAAATTTTTCACGGATTAATTATGGGATTAACCTCATCTGGTTCAACTTCAGAGGCCGCCGCGAAACGCTTTCCTTGTTTACTCGCCTGGGATATGATCATAAAATTTCCCTTGCCTGGAACATTCCCTACCTTAACCAAAACCGAAAAATGGGTTTGGGAATAGGTATTTCCACGGGTGGAACCCACGAAGTGGCCATCTTTACCGACTCTCTCAATAACGTCCGTTTCTTTAAGGATGAAAACAAATATCTGAAGACCGAGCAGCAGGCCTGGATTTGGCTGACTTACCGACCGGCTATACATACCACCCATACGTTGGGCCTGACGTGGAACTGTTATCACGCTCAGGATACGTTACTAAAAATAAACCCACAGTATGGTTCTTTGCGTGTGAGTTATCCTTCAGTATTTTACCAGATCAAAATAGACTATCGCGACTATAAGCATTATCCGCTGGAGGGATGGTATGTTGATTTTTCGGCAGAAAAATGGGGATTACCTGCTTGGGGTGAAAATGCACCCCAAAACCTAAAAACAGAAACCAATCTGAGGTATTATATGCGCATTGCCCGACATTGGTATGGAGCAGCAGGATGGTATGGCAGCCTGCAGAGTGGCAGCCGCCCGCCCTACCCACTGCTCTCAGGATTGGGATATGGGCGTTATTTTGTAAGAGGATATGAATACTATGTAATAGAAGGTAATCGCCTTACTACTTTTCGGTTGAATCTAAAATACGCCCTGGTTCCCCAGAAAACTACCCGATTACCCTATATCAAAACAGAAAAATTTGCCAAAGTGCATTACGCGTTCTACCTCAATGCCTTTACGGATGCCGGTTATGCTCGGGCCTGGCACGAGTCTGTGCCTACACATTTCAACAATCGCCTGTTATATAGTGCTGGCCTTGGACTCGACTTTGTAACCTATTATGATAAAGTTCTACGGGTAGAATATACTGTCAATCACCAGGGCGAAACAGGCATTTACCTACACTTTATTGCCAGTATCTGATTCAGGGCACCCTCACTTTGACGGAAGTTGCCTGCTGATTGCCTGTCAACCGGATAACATAAAGCCCTGAACTAAGCTTATGCGCAGGAAGGGTCAATTCATGACTACCACCTGAAAGTTCTTTTGTAAAAACTCGCATGCCTGATACCGAGTACATCTCTATCCGCTGAAATGAACGGTTACCCCAGCTAACCCTTATCCAATCACCTTCCACTGTGCACTGCACAAGCTGCCAGCCCAGCGTAGGGCCAACTCCAGTATTCCAGCAATTTCCGGGCATATTATAGTCGAGCCAGGAGAGCCGTAATTCAATAAAATTTTTCAGGTTAAGTATTTCCCCCTGATAAGTGGTGGGAATGGGCCAGGGATTGGGCCATACATAATGGCCCAGAATAGGCCAGGCCATAAAATTGCGCTGCTGGGGCCCATCGAGCAGGTTGGCGATAGAATCGATGTAAGCCATGAGGTGGTCTTTATGTAAAACACTCTGGCGAAGCTCGTTCCAACGACAACGAAGATTTCGTGTATATACACTGTCATCGAGCAGACGGCTCCACCAAAAAGGAACTTGCCACCAATCGTCCTGACAGGGAAACTGATAAGCCCAACCTATATAACTATTCCCTCCGCAATAATCGGCATTTTTCCATGCCAGGTCGTAGTCCCACACAGGGCCCATACGTAATTTGCCTCCCTTGCTGTCGCGCTCTTTATGTAAAAAAGTACTCAAACGATAACCGTCTACATTTTTACTAAACTCATTCTCAATAAAATAATCGATAAAGGTATTTTCTACTCCATATTTTCTCCACCCATTTTCCGGGTCTTGAAAATTGGGCCCGTCGAGTACCATCTCGAAAGCATCCACATAATTCTGGATGTATGCCTTTTGTACCCCAGTAATTTCAGTGGATTTGGGATAATCGTATTGGAAATAAATATACTGCCCGTTGGGATGCACGGGAGGCGGAAAATTAGAAACCCATCCCTCGCCCCCTGAGCCGGTTTGCTTGTCTATTTTGATGATATACCCACCAGTAAGCTTATCCCCCGAATTATACGAAGGGTCCATTTTGGCAATATTTACCCGGTTTTTGTCGCGTTTAATTTTCTCCGAGAGAACGTAGACCCCTTTGTAACGATTATTAAGCAAGAGTTCCACAAAACGATAGCGGGTAGCATAGTGGCCCATTTCCTGCCATACTTGATATGCCAATGCATTGCGCATCAGGGTTTTATCACTGTAATTTGCATTTAATATCCAATCCGATTCAGCGGGCATACCCAATAAGGTAGTGTCAATTTCATTGCCCAGCGAGTCCCAGGTTTCAAAACCATAACTTTTTTTAGGAAAGGTCTGAGAACTGCTCCCGCGAAGCTCAATACCAATAAAACCGCTATAAGCCGGGGTATCTTCCGGATGATTAAGCGTTCCGGGGCCATTGTCTATGATTTCAAAATCGGCCATGATTTTGGGTTCGTCAATAATTTCCTGACCCTGGGTATTAATTTTCACAATAGGCAAATTACTGAAAGTAAAGGGAAAAGGAGGTAGTGCCTGATTTCCGAAGGTGATGCTCCAATTGAGCAGTGTACCCTGAATCCAATTGGGATCTTTGTCGAGTATCCACAATTTCCACACACCATTGGCATTTTGTCCGTTGTTGTGATACCCGAGATTCTCTAAAGGTTTCCAGGTGCCCGTAAAAGGGGCATTGGCAAAAATGATGGATTCAGTGGCGTCGTCGCGAAAACAACAATTGGTATAATTGTGCCCGTCCCAACCCAGGCAGTCGCTCAATAAAACATTTTCTCCATTCGGCGCGATGAGCCTAATGCGCAGTGAACCCGTATAGTTATGCGAAATATTGATACAAACCGCCTCAAGTCCCCAGGGCGTACCCAGTGTTCCTGGATTGAGTCCACTTACTTCCAGGGAATAAAATCCTGGATTTCCATTGTCGGGAATGGCACCTCCGGCTCCATTAAAGGTCTGAGCCTGCGAAGCAAGGGATAAAACTATTGCTGCCATAGTAGCAAGAAGATGGAGCCAGGTAATTGAAAGCTTCCTCATGATAGGTAATTTAAAACTCAACAAAATTAAGGATTTATTAACGGGTTGTGAAAAATGATTCAATAGAAGCTTTCTTTAATGCCCATTTTTCTGAATCCAATCCCTATAAGTGTGAGTTTTTAACAATTTTAAAAAAGGAAAAATGTTATTTTTACACCATCCAATTCAAAGGAACTATGGCAGAAAAATACTCACGCAGAGAGATTCTCAGGCTAATGGGGCTTACCATGGGAGGGGCGCTCATACCCCGCAAGGCGTGGACGGTTAGCGAACCGGTTTATCCTCTCATGGTTCCTGCAGAAGGATTTGCCCCCACTTCTCGCACCATTACAGCCATTACATTGGGAGCCGGTTCCCGGGGTAATGTATATGGCGACTATGCCCTGAATTTTCCAGAGCAACTAAAAATCGTTGGGGTAGCAGAGCCCATTCCTATCCGTAACGAACGCTATGCCCGTAAGCACAATATTCCCGATGTTAACCGTTTCGTAACCTGGGAACATGTTTTTGAACGGACCAAGTTTGCCGATGCCATCATTGTCTCTACCCCCGACAACCTGCACTATGGGCCTGCTATGGCGGCCCTTGAAAAAGGTTACGATATACTGCTTGAAAAACCCATTTCACCCAGCGAGAGAGAATGTCGGGACATACTGGAACTAACTGAAAAAACCGGCCGCATAGTAGCAGTATGCCATGTTCTTCGCTATGCACCCTATTTTGAACGCCTGCGCAAATTGATTCAGGAAGGAGCGGTGGGTGAATTGGTAAGCATACAGCATATGGAACCCATAGAGCATATACATATGAGCCATTCATATGTCAGAGGAAACTGGCACAGTAGCCGCGAGACTACGCCAATTATTTTGGCTAAGTCGTGCCACGACCTCGATATTATGCGCTGGCTGGTGGATAAACCCTCACGTCGCATTCAGGCCTTTGGCAGCCTGAAATGGTTCCGTCGCGAAAACATGCCGACCGGGGCTCCTCCCCGCTGCACCGATGGTTGCCCTGTAGAAAGCACTTGCCCCTATTCTGCTCTTAAAATTTATTACAGAAACCGGGGATGGCTCTACGTTTTCGATCTGCCAGAAGAAAAAGAAAAGCAGGGCGATGCAATTCTCAACTATCTAAAAACCACCAATTACGGTCGCTGTGTATATCAGATGGACAACGACCAGGCCGACCACTATACAGCCAACATTGAATTCGATGGAGGTATTACGGCAGCTTTCAGTATGGAGGCTTTCACTCCCTGGGGTGGACGCCGCACCCGTGTTATGGGTAGTATGGGATTCATTGAAGGGGATATGGGGCAATATACGCATTACGACTTCCGAACTGGAAAGTCGGAAACCGTGCAAAGCAACGCCATTGAGATTGAAACATACAAACATGCTGGTCATGGGGGTGGCGACTGGCGGTTGGTTGCCAATTGGGTGCAGGCCGTCGATAAGCAGGACCCATCTCTGCTGACTTCTACTATAGCTCAAAGCATTGAAAGTCATGTAATGGGATTTGCCGCTGAGCGAAGCCGCCATAATGGAACCGTTGAAAACATCGTAATGTAAATATGACTTTGATATAAAGCAAACGAGGCTGCCTCAGATAATTCGAGGCAGCCTCGTTATATTTTATCGGAATAGATTTCGCTTGATAGAGCAGCTTCGGAAAACAGTTCTCAGCAGTTTCTTACAACTGATACAATTGAAAGCGCTCCCATTACTTATTTTCTCGATGAAAAGAAAGCGGTCAGATATGTATGGCTTTGTCTACAGCAGCAAATCCGGCCTCCATAAACACCTCAGAGAGCGTGGGATGAGCGTGGATGGTCTGCGCTACATCGTAAACCGTAGCTTCAATGGTAAGGAAGGCGCCGGCTTCGGCAATCATATCGGTAGCGTTGTGCGATACAATCTGCACACCTAATACCTGCCCGTATTTTTTCTCAGAGAGAATACGTACAAATCCTTCGGTGCTTCCCTCGGTCATAGCCTTTCCATTGGCAGAGAGCGGAAACTCACTTATCTTGTAATCGATGCCATCTTCTTTTAACTGGGCCTCAGTTTTTCCGATCTGAGCCACTTCGGGATCGCTGTACATGTTGAGCGGATAGCGGGCCGGATCAAGCACCTCTTTCACTCCTTTGATGAAATGGATGGTATGGTAACCCTGGGCTGAACCCACATGGGCAAACATACTCTGACCATTGACATCACCCACGGCAAAAATATTTTCGTAGTTGGTCTGGAAATATTCGTTGGTTACAATGAAACCATCCTTAACTGTAAGCTGGATGTCCATGGGTGGAATGACTCCCCTACGCGATTTGGAGTTGATAACCACATCGCAGGGCACCTTCCGATCGCCTAATACCAGGTAGTCACCTTCGAAATGGCTGTTGTCGGCCAATGCAGCGGCATGGAAAATGACTTCTACCTTGTCTTTTTTCAGGCGATTGAGCATCCAATGGGCCAGATATTCGTCGGCCAGAGGCATGATGCGATCGCCAGGAACAAGCAGGGTTACCGAACGGTCAATCAACGCAAAGAATTGGGCCATTTCTACAGCAATGGAACCTTCGCCCACCACTACCACATTTTGTGGTAATTCATCGAGCTGGAAAAAACGGTCGAGTTCAATGACCTTTTCGGCCGGTAGCTTTGCTTTGAGCGGCTCGTGGTACGACCCAGTGGCAATGATGATATTCCGTGCAGTGAGGCTTCGGTTCTCCACGGTTACTGAATTCGCCCCTGTAATGCGTGCCTCGCCAGCAATTACTTCGACTCCATTTTTTTTGAGCAAATAAGCAACACCCGAAGTTAATTTTTTAACTATCTGGTTGGCCCGATCGCGAGCCTGTTTCCAGTCGAAGTGTATTTTGTCCTTATCAATGCCGGCAATTCCGAAGGTAGCCGCATCGTTACGGATGCGCCGGTAAAGCTTTCCACTTTCGATGACTGCCTTGCTGGGGATACAGCCCCAGTTGAGGCACATGCCCCCAATATGTTTTTTCTCAATAAGGGCAGTCCTCAACCCTACCTGTCCGGCACGAATAGCAGCTACATAACCTGCAGGCCCGGCACCTATTATAATCACATCGTATTCCATAGTTGTTGTTGATTTTCGTTTTTACTCCATAATCAAAGATATGGGATCTTCCAGGTAAGCCATCAGGCGATTGAGGAAGCGGGCTACCTCACCTCCGTCCACAATGCGGTGATCGACCGAGAGGGACAAGGGCAACACCGTGCCTTTCACTATTTCACCGCCTTTTATGACCGGCTTTTCAACCATGCGACCAACCCCCAGTATACCTACCTGCGGATAGTTGATAACAGGAACCGCAAACTGCCCACCGATAGAACCGTAGTTAGTTACTGTGAAGGTACCATCTTTCATGTCATCGAGTGTGAGCTTACGCAGACGGGCTTTTTCGGAGATCTGGTTAATCTGGGACGCAATCTCAAAAATGCTAAGCCTGTCCACGTTACGAATTACAGGAACAACCAACCCATCTTCAGTATCTACGGCAATGCCAATGTTGAAATACTTTTTATAAATGATCCGGTTATTGTCGAGGTCGAGCTGAGCGTTGAGCACCTTGTGGTGACGCAAGGCAAGACTCAGGGCTTTAAGAATAAAGGGCAAATAGCTGAGCTTTACGTTTTTCTCGGCAAAAGCGGTCTTGTATTTGGCCCTGATACGTACCAGTTCGCTTACTTCCACCTCGTCAAAAACACTCATATGCGCCGCATTGTGTTTCGACTGAATCATATTGCGGGCTATGGTCTTGCGTATTTGCGTAAGGGGTTCGTATTCAACAAGAGGTCCAGCAGTTTCGGGGGCGGTGGACTGGGTAGCTGCTTTGGGAGCAGGAGCCTGACTGGATTTTTTTACATAGTTCTCAATATCGTGAGTGGTTACCCTTCCACCAGGACCTGTTCCTGTAAGGGTATTAATATCCACTCCCAACTCTTTAGCCATGGCTCGGGCTACAGGAGTGGCCAGAGCTTTACGACGGGGGCGATCTTCTGCAGCACTGGCCGCTGCTTCCAGCCCTTCAGTGCTTGAGGGCAGAAAGGCATTGTTGCCTGCTACTTCCAGCGTACCTACTACTCCAGCTCCTTCTTCCTCTACCTGCTCAATACGGGTGGCTTCTTCTACAGCAGCAGCCCCTTCTACGCCTTCTATCTCGATCTCAACCAGAGGTGCCCCCACATGGATGGTCTCTCCCACCTTACCATAGGTGGCTACAATAGTCCCTGTTTTGGGGGAGGGTATGTCGGTAACCACTTTATCTGTTTCCATATTTACCAGTGGCTGACCGGATTCTACCCGCTGACCCTTCTGGACATACCATTCTACAATGGTTCCCTCGTCGAGTCCTTCGCCTATGTCGGGAAAATTAAAGATGTATCTCATAATTGCATAATTTACTAAGGATGAAAATTTTAGAATTTCATCGTTTTAAGAATGTTGTAATAGATTTTCTCCGGTGAGATGATGTAGTGATGTTCACCACGGGGCAGAGGAACAATGGTGTCGAAACCACCTACCCGATTAACTGGAGCTTCCAGGTGAAGGAAAGCATCTTCGTTGATAATGGCTGTAAGCTCAGCACCGGTGCCAAAAGTCAAAGGTTCTTCATGAACAATGACCACCCGTCCGGTTTTCTTTACCGATTCCACGATAGTTTGTCGATCGATGGGATAAATGGAGCGCAAATCGATCAATTCAACGGATATACCTTCTTTCTTGGCCATAACGATAGCTTTCTGAGCTTCGCGCACCATGGCACCCCAGGCTATCAGGGTAAGGTCGTCGCCTTGTTGGAGCACTTTAGCCTTGCCCAGGGGGATACTAAACTTTTCTTCGGGAACTTCCTGTTTTATAGCACGATAGATGCGTTTGGGTTCCATGAAGATGACAGGGTCGTCGCTTTCGATGGCCGAGATAAGCAGACCTTTAGCGTCGTAAGGTGTGGAGGGTATCACCACCTTGATTCCAGGTATGTGCCCATAAATGGTTTCCATGCTCTCGGAATGATGCTCGAGGGCATTGATGCCACCACCATAAGGGAAGCGGATGACAATAGGCATGCGGTAGCGGCCGCGCGAACGGTTATGAAAGCGGGCCACATGGCTGATTATCTGATTGTAAGCCGGATAAACAAATCCGCAAAACTGCATTTCAACGATGGGGCGCATGCCATTGGCTGCCATTCCTACGGCTGTACCCACTATGGCCGACTCAGCCAGAGGCGAATCGAACACCCGGTGAGCACCATATTTCTTTTGTAAACCTTCGGTTACGCGGAAAACTCCACCTTCCACGCCTACGTCCTCACCATAGGCTACTACCATAGGGTCTTCCGCAAGTTTTATATCAATGGCGTTGTTAATCGCCGATACCATGGTCATTACTTTCATTTCAAAGCCTCCTTCCATTTAAGGAATTTTTCATGTTCAATCTGTTGCTGCCTCAAGTCGTCGGGCAATTCTACATAGGTGTATTTAAAGACATCATCCAGCGGATAAGGAGGATAATTCTCGGCTTCAGAAAATTGCCGATCCACTTCCTTCTTGTATTGTGCAATGAGCTCCTCTTCGCCCGAAGGATCATAGAGATTCTGGCTCACCAGGTATTTCCGCAAGCGGTCAATGGGGTCGGTTTTAGTCATTTCCTCTTCTTCCTCCTTTGTCCTGTATTTGGTGGGATCGTCGCTCGTGGTGTGCGAGCCACGGCGGTAGGTTACCGCTTCGATAAGCACAGGGCCTTTACCCGAGCGGGCATGTTCCTGTGCTACCTGGAAAGCCTTCACCATGGCAAATAAATCATTTCCATCCACTTTCAAACCCGGAATACCAAAGGCGTAAGCCTTCACCGCAATGTTAATGGAGCGGGTTTGCATTTTGAAAGGAACGGAAATAGCATATTGGTTGTTCTGAACCAGAAATATTATCGGTGCTTCCCACACAGCAGCAAAATTGATAGCTTCGGAGAAGTCTCCTTCCGAAGTGCCGCCATCGCCCACCACAGCATACACCACACTGCTCTCATTTTTATACTTGATGGAGTAGCCTAATCCGGCTGCATGCTGGTATTGGGAAGCTATAGGAACCGAGATGGGGAGAATGTTTTTGGCATTCTTGAAAACAGTTCCGTCTTCATAACCCATAAAATAAAGGAAAACTTCTTTAAGGGTAGCGCCTTTAGCCAGCCAGGCACCCAGTTCGCGGAATGCAGGCACCAGCCAATCATCCTCTCGCATTACAACAGCCATGGCTCCCGCAATGGCTTCCTGTCCAAAGTTAGGAGGATAGGTGTACATTCGACCCTGACGCTGGTATGAAACCGCCATCAGGTCGGCGGTGCGGGCAAACAACATGTCTTTGTAAGCCTTCACCAACCGCTGACTGTCTATTTCAGGCATGTACTCCGGCCGGATTATCCGCCCTTCATTATCCATCACCTGAAACAACTTGTCTTCTAAAGGTGAAAAGTCTGAAAACATAAGTTATTCGTGATTTTTGAGTTTTAAGTTAAACGCTTTTTAGACCTATTCTAAACAAAAGGTAAAAAGAAATGTTCATGCTTGTTATTTACAAATGATTAACAACAGAGATTCATAGCCGGTATCGCAAGATTAATTTTTGGTAAAAAATTTGATACACCCATACAACTCTTTCACGCTTTTTGAAAGTCCTTTTTGGGAACTTTGCATTCCCAAATAAAACCTAAGGACACTAATTGATTTTATGGACTTACTAATTTTTGTCTCTGTTTATCTTGCTTTGGCTCTTTATCTGTCTTTTTTATCCTACCGAAAAGGAATCAGCTGGTTTATAACATTGCTGGTGAGTTTGTTATTTACTCCTGTAGCGGGTTTTATAAGGTATCAGAGCGCTAAACCCATCAAAGTATACAAAGAGGCCCGTTACAAATGCAGGCGGTGCAACTACTATTTCACCGAAGCTTTTAACTACTGTCCATACTGTGAGAAGGAAGGACATAAGATTCCTCTGAAGAAGATATATGTGGATATGACTTAATTCAAATTAGAAATTATGTTCCAAAAAATGAAAGGATTCCTGATGGGAGGATTCATTTTCCTTTCCGCGGGAATTTTTTTTGCTCAGAGCACCCAACAAGTGGGTTTCATGACGTTTAATATTCGTTTCGATAATCCGGGAGATGGTGTAAACGCCTGGCCGCATCGACGTGAAGCCGTTATCCAGATGTTGCAAAGGGAACAGGTATCTGTAATAGGTTTACAAGAGGCGCTTATCAATTAATTGAACGAGTTGCAAGCAGGATTACCTGGTATGACCTGGTTTGGCAAAGGGAGAGACAATGGCCAAACGGGTGGAGAATTCAGCGCTATTCTCTATGATTCTACCTGGTTTGAGCGCCTGGACGGAAAAACCTTCTGGTTAAGTTCCACACCCGATGTTCCTGGAGTTAGAGGCTGGGATGCAGCCTGTCCGAGGGTGGTTACCTGGATGTTGCTTAAAAACCGGGAAACAGGGAATCGGTTCTACATCATAAATACACACTTTGATCATCAGGGAGAAACCGCACGCAGGGAAAGCGCCCGAATCGTATCGGATTTAGCCAAAGAAATGCAAGCCAAACATCCCGTGATCCTTTTAGGTGATTTCAACGCCAACCCAGAAAGTGATGTAATAAGGACTATCTCTGCTAACAGCGGGCTCGCTGAAGCCTCCACCCGGGTCGAGAATTACCAACCCACCACAGAATGTACTTACACGGGCTTTGATGGAAAAGACTGTGAGCATATCGATTTTATCTGGGTTTCGCAAAATATCAAAGTAGAAAGCTATCAAATTATAGACAACAACAATGGGTTCAACCGCCTATCGGACCACCGGCCGGTAAAAGCCCTGCTCGCCCTTTAGCTAAACCCCAAAAATCAAAAAGGGAGGCCCCGCCAAAGGACCTCCCTTTTATTTTTCCTACCATGGGCAAATTTACTTCTGGTAAACCAGCCACAGCTGGTCGAAATAGGCCTGCCGGGCGGGTGTAACCAGATAGTCCTTGATTTCTGCGTCGAGTTGTTGCCGCTGTTGCTGTAAATTTTCCAACTGTCCTGCATCTGCCTGATTACCAGAATCTGAGGCTTCTGTTAAGCGATCTATCTCACCCTGTAATTTAATTTTGCGGGTTACCAGCTCATCCACCTTTTGCTTTTCTTCCTGAGTCAGTTCATGGGTTTTTGAACGGATCGGAGCATAATACACCTCGTGAGTCACAGCCTGCTGCATCTGCCTGGAAGGCTGGCAAGCCCACAGCATGGGGAGAGCAAGAACTAATAAAAAGCGTTGGTATCTCATGGCTATTGAATTATCGTCATTTCGCGAATCAGGTGGCTGGCACCGGCATATTTATCGATGATAAACAGGCAATAGCGAATATCGAGGCTGATATTGCGGCACATTTGGGGGTCATACATAAGGTCGCTCATGGTGCCTTCCCATACCCGGTCGAAATTGATACCCACTAGCTGCCCATCAGCATTTAGCACGGGACTTCCCGAATTACCCCCTGAAGTATGATTGGTAGCGATAAAGGCCGTCCGAAGTTTTCCTTCCTTATCGGAGTAGGGCCCGAAATCCTTGTTATTCCAAAGCTCTTTCAGCCGCTCAGGCACCTGATAATCAAGAACCTCAGGATTATCTTTCTCCATAACCCCGTCGAGAGTGGTATAATGCATGTAATAAACGGCATCGCGGGGTTGATAACCTTCCACATTACCGTAAGTTATCCGCAGGGTAGAGTTAGCATCGGGATAAAAAACCCGTTCCGGTTGCATGAGCATCTGGGCCTGCATATAAAGGCGTTGGAGACTGTCGATCTTCTCATTAAGGGGCGTTAATGCCGGCCGGATGCGTGCCGTCAGATATTCCCTGAGCCCTGATGCTAACTGCCACAGCGGGTCTTTAACAATCTTTTTTACGTGCGAGGGTTTGTAATCGTCCAGAAAGCGTGTCAGGCGTTCTTTATTGGTAAAGAGCGATTTATCAAAAATTTCTCCAACCTTGTCCCCCGATTGGGTCATAAATTTCATCACCACCTCAGGAACCTCTGTTTCGCTGGAAGCCGCTACATATTGCCGCATTAGGGCAACAAAGATATCACAGTCAAGTCGGGCGTTATAATCTTTAAAGAAACCGGGCAGGTTTTGCCGAAGGCGGTTCAGTTCTTTTTCCATGGCTTCAGGGTCGGCAGATTTGCTTTGAGATGCTTCTACCAAGCGGCTGAAGGACTGGGCCAAAGACAAGGCTTCCACGCCAAAGCCAGCTTCTATCAGCCAGGTTTCGGCCCGCTTGAGCCGGGTAAAGTCTTCATAAACTTTTTGATAGGCGGGCAGCAAATCCTGGTAAGGTGTACCTTGGGCCCATTTTTCAAAACGGGCTTCGTAGGCCCGCTTCCGATCGAGGCCTTTGAGTCTGTGTATCCCGTTGTTTTCGCCCTGCCACTTTTTCCAGCCATTGGCTATACCAGCGTTTTTGGAGGCATATTGAATGCGGGTAGCCGGATCGGCTTCCATGTAGCGGTTCATGATATCGAGCCTTATGCCTCTGAGCTTAATCCGAATAGGGTTGATGACCTCGGTGATGGTTTCCACGGCTACAGCCGGCAAGTATTCCTGGGTAGTACCCGGAAATCCATAAACAAAAGTAAAATCGCCCTGCTCCACACCTTTGAGGGAGATGGGGAAAAAATGCCTTGAACGGAAGGGCCGGTTATTAGGATTATAGGGAGCCGGACGATTAGCCGAGTCAGCATAAATGCGGAAAACTGAAAAATCGCCGGTGTGTCGGGGCCACATCCAGTTGTCGGTATCGCCCCCAAATTTACCAATGGCTGAGGGGGGAGCTCCCACCAACCGCACATCTTCGAAGGTTTCGTAAACCAATAGATAGAACTGGTTACCGCTGAAGAAGGGTTTTACCTGAGCCTTATACCAGGTACCTTCGGTAGCCTTGTCGGCGATTTTACGCGAAACGGCATCAATAGCCGCATTCCTTTGTTTGGTATTCATCTCGGGTTGGAGGGCAGTCATTACTTCAGCTGTAACGTCTTCCATGCGGATGAGGAAAGAAACGGTGAGGCCCGGACAGGGAAGTTCCTCCTGCCTACTCATGGCCCAGAAACCGTTGGCAAGATAGTCGTGCTCGAGTGAGCTATGCCTTTGTATCTCACCGTAACCACAGTGATGATTGGTTAGTAGCAATCCTTCGGGAGAAACCAATTCGGCAGTACACCCTCCACCAAATTGTACAATGCCATCTTTGAGGCTGGTATGGTTTATGTCGTAAAGATCGCGGGCGGTAAGCTTCAACCCCAGAGCATGCATTTGTTTCTCGTTGAGCTGCTCCAGCAACAAGGGTAGCCACATACCCTCATCGGCCCAAAGCCTCAGGGTCAACCCAAAGCTAAGTACAACCCAAAAAACAATCTTTTTCATAGGGACTAACATCTATGCTTTAAGTAATTCATCGATAATATCATCCACCCTAATTCCTTCGGCCTCAGCCTTATAATTGCGCACAATGCGATGCCGCAGAACTGCATGCGCAATGGATCTCAAATCTTCCATTTGGGGAGCCGGTCGACCGTTGAGGGCTCCATGACATTTGGCACCCAGAATAAGGTATTGCGAAGCACGGGGACCCGCACCCCAGGTGATGTATTTTCTGGCCCAGGGATGCGCATCGGGACTTTCGGGGCGGCTGCTGCGGGCTAACTTCACCGCATACTCATATAAGGCCGGCATGACCGGCAAAGAGCGAATAAAATTCTGAAAATCAATAATTTCAGAAGCTCCTATAACTTGCGTGGGCTCTGGAAGACCCTTGCCGGTGGTGGTCTCTACAATTCTAATTTCTTCCTGCAACGAAGGATAATCGAGGAGGATATTGAACATAAAACGGTCGAGCTGGGCCTCGGGTAACGGATAAGTACCTTCCTGCTCAATAGGGTTTTGGGTAGCCAGCACAAAGAAAGGCGCCTCCAATTTGTAAGTATTCCCGGCTACTGTAACGGCTTTTTCCTGCATGGCTTCCAGCAAGGCCGACTGGGTTTTGGGTGGGGTACGGTTGATCTCGTCAGCCAGAATAATATTTGCAAACACCGGCCCCTTGATGAACCTGAACTTTCTGGATTCGTCCAGAATTTCAGTACCCAGGATATCGGAAGGCATTAAGTCGGGAGTAAATTGTATGCGACTAAAGTTAACCCCAAGCACACGCGCTACCGTATTCACCAGCAATGTTTTGGCCAGCCCGGGCACGCCAATCAGCAGGCAATGTCCCTGACTGAAAATACCTGTAAGTACTTTATCAACTGTATCCTGCTGACCGATAACAACTTTCCCGATTTCGGCCTTCATCTTGAGATAGGCCTCGTTGAGCTGATTCAACTTGGCTTCATCTACCGTATATTTCATCTGAATGATTTTAGATTTTGTATTAATGGGGAAACCGGATACCCGGCAAGAAGATTTTAGTAGTGCATTTACGATTGACCTGACTAGTTATTCTTAGAGCCTAACCAATTATGCCTAAATTTACAGGACAGGTATTCAGGACTAATACGTATATATGTCTTCCCTATTCGTTCAGTAACCCATTTCTGAAGAGTCTTTTCTTTTTTCGATTCCAGGGCCCAATTCTGAATTTTATCGTAGTCATCTTTAAGGTTGGCTTTATGAGGACGGGAACGTTCTTTAAGAAACAGCAGTCGGTAGGCATCCTTCCCTTCGTCGGTTTTGAATGGCACCGGGCCCGAAATTTGCCCTATTTCCAGTTTATCAATCACATAATATACCTTGGCATCGAGCTGGTCGGGTTCAAACCGGGTGGTCCCTGTATAGGGATTGATCATAAGCCCGCCATTCATTTTATTGGGATCGTCCGAAAATTTGGCCACTGCCTCTTCGAACGACATTTTCCCGTTTTTCACCAAACCTGCCACACTATCGAGGAACTGGGCGGAGCGCTGTAGTTCTTCAGGCGATATCTTTGGAGACATAAGAATATGCCTTGTGTTGATATAATCGCCACGACGTTCTATCAACTGAATAATGTGAAATCCGGCTTTGGTTTGTACGATGTCGGAAATCTCTCCTTCTTTTAGTTTAAAGGCAACAGCCTCATATTCAGGATAGAGTTCTCCACGCCCAAATAAGCCCACTTCACCTCCCTTAGCGGCTGAACCAGGATCCTCTGAGTAGAGAATAGCCAATGTAGCAAAACTCTCCCCATCCAGAATTCGTTTGCGCAAGGCCCTTAGTTTTTCCTTCACCTCGATTTCGTCGGCCAGGCTGGTCTTTGGCTTTTTCACTATCTGGCCAATTACAAACTCTGCATTCACCATAGGTATGCTGTCTTCGGGCATACTGCGGAAAAAAGATCGAACTTCCGATGGAGTCACCTTAATATCTTTGGTCAGGTTGTTTTGGACCATTTCTACGCGCATCTGATCGCGGATGATATCGCGAAACTCATCTTTTATTTGAGCCAAAGATTTCTTGAAATAATCTTCCAGCTTTTCTTTGCTCCCAATTTGCTGAATAAAGTAGCGGATTCTGCGGTCGAGCTCCGATTCCACCTGCTTGTCGGTAACTTCCACGCTATCAATATCTGCCTGATTAAGCAAAAGTTTATTGTATAAAGAGCTTTCGAGTATGGCGCACTTGGTCTCCTTTTCGCCTCCCCTGATATTTCCCTGGGCCCTATATTGAAGATACTGATTTTCAATATCCGAAAGGGTAATCATTTTGCTACCCACTACAGCTACCACCCCATCAATGACCTTGCTGTTATTCTGGGCAAGGGAGTAAGTTGCTATAGAAATACAACCTAAAAAAAGAGCCAGTTCTTTGAGATTCTTCATGTTTTAACCTAATTATAGATTTCGATATCTTTTTTTCGCAAGGCTTGTTCAAAAAGCTCCTTGCGCATCCGGTCGATAAGCTCTTGCTTGCGGGCGTTGAGAATAATGGAGCGAATATTTTGTATTTCAAGGCTCAAAGGAGAAGTGGCCTCACGCGTCAAGAAGCGATAGATGCGTATCATAAAACGCCATTGATCGTCGGTTAGTTCTATCAGACGATTATTTTTCAGAAAGAGCTCTTCATTGTAGGTGGTGATGGGGGCCAGCTTCTGAAGATCGCTGAAGGAATACCAGGAGTTAAGGCTAACCACATAAGCAGAAGTACGATGCAGGCAAAACTGCTCGAGCCGGTCGAAATCGATGATGGTATCGGCTTCAAGCATTTTACGGGCGGTCTGGGCTGCCCTCACACTATCTATGGGTAACCTGAAGTAGATCATTTTCACAATATTATCTCTGAGTTTGAAGACTTCTTTGTTTTTTTCGTAATAGTCTTCGATCTCCTGCATGCTCACTACAGTATCCAGTTTTTGCTGGATGAGCTTGGTTTCGTAAGTATAAATAAGCAATGAATTGCGGTATTCTTCGATGAGTTTAGAAAAATCTTTTTCCGAGGCGTCGAGGTTTTTTTCGGCATAGCGCAACACCACCCTATTGCGGAGCCACATGTCGATATAGTTTTTCACCATAAGGATACTGTCAGCCGGGTCGGTTCCTTTGGGTACCAGGTTGCGAATATCGGAAAGGTAGAGGTACTCATTTCCAGCCCGGGCCAGTACAGGCTCATCGGTTCGCAACTTACGACGCAGGTAATGACAGCTTGCGAGCAACAAAACCGAAAGAAATAAAACAACTAAAACAACAGGTCTTTTATGCATCCTCAAGGGGGTTAACTTAAGCAGATGTTCCCGTCCGCCCCACCGCCAGGGTGAAAAGCGAACGGGAATCTGCAAAGTGTTTCTCAGGTTTATTGATTTTTAATTTTCTCAAATACTTCATGATTGATTACTACCGGATATTTAGCCCTGAGTTCTTTAATCCATTCATTTTCCAAATAATTCTGATACTCGGCGGTAACATGTCCCCGAACTTCATCGAGTTCCTTGGGCATAGGAGGCAACAAGCGATTAAGAATAATTACATTAAGCGTAATATGTCCACTTTCATCCGTTTCGTCTTTACTATCGAAAGTCTGTGGTTGAGTAAGGGCATCCACACGCGGCTCCTCACCAGCTACCACCCGTTCCCGGGTGATATCCACCAGCAAGGTAGAGTCCTTCTCCCATATTTTATCTTTGATGGTATTCAGCGTCATATCAGCAAAATTGACCCATTCCACCACCTGTTTGGCCAGTTGACCGGCCAGATTCTTATCTTTGAGGTTACGGATGTTAACACGGGTAATCTCCTTACGATCCGGCCACATGTAATTGTTTTTCACAGTTTCATAGAAAGCCTGCAGCCCTGTAGTGTCTTGTATGGCTTTGTCCCACACTTTTTTCTGCGTTATTTCGAAAAGAAGAATACCATCGTGATACTCCTTCATCAGCATTCCAAAATCGGGGTATTTGATTTCAAGGCGGCTGTCCTCGTAGGCCGTAATCACCTCATTCACATATTCTTTATATTTATCATTCAAAAACATGCCAAGGTCGGCCTTTTGAACTTTCTTTTGGTTTGCGGCCAGCCATTGGGCAAAATCGTTCAGGGTATATTTCTTTCTGGCCAGGGTGAAAAGCTCCTTTTTGAGTTTTTTAGAAGAGGGAACTATCCATTTGGCATGGAAAATATTGGTATCCACCAGGGGTTTGAGGTCTTCAAGCGCTTTAAGGTTTTCGCTGAAACCATACTCCTTTTTGAGCCTGTCAATGAGGCGGGATTTAGTGAGACTATAGCGTGAGTCTTTCTCAATGCGCTGACGGATATCTTGCTCAACTTCAGCAAAGCTGCCTACAGGTTTATGATCCAGCATTTTGATGATATGCCAGCCGTAGGAAGTGAGAACGGGTTTGGAAACATCGCCTGGTTTCATGCCGTAAACCACCTCCATAAACTCAGGCACCAGACGGTTGCAGGTAAACCAGGGAAGCACGCCGTCGCGGGCTGCCGAGCCTTTATCGTCAGAAAGTTCTTTCACCAGTTTAGTAAAATCTTCTCCATTTACATAACGCTGGTAGGCGGAATCGGCGCGCATTCTTATGCGTGCACTATCTTGGGCTGTAGCGTGGGCGGGTATTTGGAAAAAAATATGGGCTACCTGGGCACGCCCCAAAGCTGGTCGCTTTTCGAATACCTTTATGATGTGATATCCATAATTGGTTCTTATAATATCGGATACCTGACCTTTAGGGGTTTTGTAAGCTGCATTTTCGAAAGGATAAATCATGTTGAAGACGGTGAAATAGCCCAGATCCCCCTTATTCCCTTTGAGGAATGGGCGCTGGGATGTGGCCTCGCGGTCGCGGGCTGAAGGGTCTTCAGAAAGCTCAAGGGCCAACTTTCCAAAATCCTCACCATTACGAGCCCGCTCCAGGGCCGCCTGAATCTTCTTATAGGCAGCCAGGGTATCGGCCGGAGAGGCCATAGGATCGACCCTGACAAGAATATGGCTGGCCCTCAGGTCATACTGCATGCGTTCCCATGCTTCTTTGACAAGGGCCTCTAATGTCTCATTATCAATAAAATAAGTACCCGTGAGCTGTTTACGATATCCAGCCAACTCCTCCTTGAGGCTTTTCAGGGTATCAAGACCTTCTCTTTCTGCATCCCTGACCTTCAGTTTGAAATTAATAAACAGATCCAGGTATTCATCCATCGATTTACGGTCGGCGACTTCGGTCTGTACATTGTTTTTATTGTAAATGTTCAGAAACTCGCCAACTGTCACCTTTTGACCATCAATGATCATAAGTACTTCATCGTTGCCCACGTTCTGAGCCTCAAGCGGCAGAAAAGGCAACAAAAGAAGGGCCCATACAAAAACAAAGGATTTCCTCATATATTCAGTGATTTTGGTTTGGATAATTTCTTGAAAAGGTTAACGGCTATAGTTAGGGGCTTCGCTGGTGATGGTTATGTCGTGGGGATGACTTTCCACAACGCCGGCCTGGGTGATGCGCATGAAGGTAGCTTTACGCAATTCGGCTATCGTGCGCGATCCGGTATATCCCATTCCGGCCCTGAGTCCACCTATCATTTGGGTAACAACTTCATTGAGCGACCCCTTATAGGGTACACGGCCCACAATGCCTTCAGGCACCAGTTTCTTGATATCGTCTT
Organism: Bacteroidales bacterium; assembly: GCA_049969475.1. GTDB lineage: Bacteria > Bacteroidota > Bacteroidia > Bacteroidales > TTA-H9 > UBA2030. Next base: position 21,821 of record JBMFOU010000002.1, read on the forward strand.
CCATGTCCTGGAAATAACGATCTTTAGAACCCTGTTGCATAGCCTCCAGTGAGCCCATACCCCTGTATGTTTTGTATTTGCGGCCTTCGTATATTACGGCTTCTCCCGGCGATTCATCCACACCAGCGAAAAGCGATCCGGCCATAATAGTAGAAGCACCGGCTGCCAGCGCTTTTACAATGTCGCCTGTGTAACGAATTCCTCCATCCGCAATGATGGGAATGTTCGATTCGTGGAGGGCTTCATGTACATCCATTATAGCTGTAAGCTGTGGTACTCCTATGCCGGCCACTACACGTGTGGTGCAAATAGAGCCCGGGCCGATACCCACCTTGATGGCGTCAACTTCAAGGGCTGCGAGGTCGAGGGCTGCCGCGGCTGTGGCAATATTGCCCACCACCAGGTCAACACCAGGAAATTCCTGCCTTACTCTTCGGGCCATATCCATCACTCCCCTCGAATGTCCATGAGCCGTATCTATGACGATAGCATCCACATCTTCCTTAAGCAGAGCCTCTATCCGTTTCAATGTATCCGATGTTACACCCACAGCTGCAGCTACCCGCAAACGCCCCTTGGCATCTTTGCAGGCATTCGGCATCGACTTAAGTTTAATAATATCCTTGTAAGTAATCAGCCCGATAAGCTTGCCATGCGGGTCCACCACAGGCAGCTTTTCGATTTTGTGTTCCTGAAGTATTTCAGCAGCTTTTTCGAAATCGGTAAACTCGGTGGTAGTGATTACGTTGCGGGTCATCACCTCCGATACCAGACGATTCATGTTGCGTTCGAAACGCAGGTCGCGGTTGGTAAGGATGCCTACTAATTTCTGTTGGTCGTCAACCACAGGAATACCTCCGATTTTATGCTCACGCATCAGGTGAATGGCTTCTCCTACACGGGCCTTCACATTTACGGTTACCGGCTGCAAAATCATTCCAGCTTCAGCTCTTTTTACCTTCCGCACTTCGAGGGCCTGACGCTCGATGCTCATATTTTTATGCAATACGCCAATACCCCCTTCCCTGGCTATGGCTATGGCCATAGTGGATTCAGTAACTGTATCCATGGCAGCCGTTACAATAGGAATTTTCACCGGAATGTTGCGACTGAACCAGGAGGAGATATCTACCTCGCGGGGCATCACTTCAGAGTATGCAGGCACCAGTAATACATCGTCGTAGGTAAGCCCTTCCCTGAGTCCTGATGATTTGGGTTGACTCATAACGTGGATATTTGGGATTGCAAATGTATAAAAATTAGCCTAATGGGGTGGTTTAGTCAATCAGGGCAACAGCCCCACGCTGGTCGATGTAGCGGCCCTTGTTGGTTAACACTCTGAGATAATAAACATAAACCCCTGAAGGCGCCCGTTTACCTTTCACCGTTCCGTCCCAACCCTCATCGGGAGAAGTTGTTTCAAAAATTTTCTGTCCGAAGCGATTGTAAATGGCGAAGTAATATTCCGTGGGATCGAAAGAGATGAGTCGGGGTTTGAACACATTGTTAATTTCACGCCAGGGGGTAAAGGCATTAGCAATAGCCATGCTGAACTTAGCCAAAACCTGAACCGTATTTGAGACTGCTTCCTCTTTAAAACCGTATTGATTTCCAACAGATTCCAGTGCTTTTACAAAGTATGAGGCATCCGTGGCATAATCCATCTGATCATCGGTCCAAGTGGTGGCCAGACCTACATCGGCAGCCAGGGAGGTATCCTGTTCAGTTATTTTGTACACTTGGTAAGTATCCACCCCTGCATCCCAACCTTCGTATGGGGTCCATTCGAGAGTGGTGCCCGTGGGGTTGCTCAGCAATAGGTTGTTTGCCACGTTGGAAACCACCGCTGTATTTCCGCAACTGTCAATGATGGCAAGTTTATAAAAATACTGCCGCTTGTGAACGTTCACTGCGGTATCGGTATAAGGAAGCATCACATGGTTAGCATCGAAGACATCCAAAAGGTCGAAATTACCATTAGAAGGATTACTTCGATAAAGGCGGTATTCGGTTACAGGCGCCATAGTGTCGGCGTATGTCTGCAAGGCAATATATTGGTTTTGCAACACTGTGACATTGCGGATGTAAGCAAAGGCAGGCAAGGGAGGCTTACGTACGCTCAGCGACTGCTGGTTAGATGAAGAAGTAATGGTATCTCCTTCGTTGTATGCCTGAATCCGAAAAGAATAGCTCACACCGTTCAAAGGCTGATTGAAAATATATTGAAGGGTTTGAGGGCCGGTAGTGGCCAGCACGTACTCTAAATCGGCCGATTCGCGTACCAACACGCGATAGCCTTTCAACCCTGCCGTCATATTGGAATAGGGCGACCAGTTGAGTGTAATCTTGTCGCCGCACACATCAAAAGTAGGCTCTTGCAAATAAATCGTTTGCTGGGCCTGGGGGATGCCCATATCGGCACTAGCATTTCCGCAACGATCGAAAGCCGCTACGCAATACCTATAACTATAAAGCTGAGGCAGGGCCGATGTATCAACATAAAATCTCTGACTGGCTCCATCCAGTAAAACCAAAGTATCCCATATACCTGCATTTTGTCGGTAGATAACATAACCTGCCACATCGGGGGCCGGGCTGGGCTTCCATCCAATAACCACCTTGCCATCGACCACCGACACACTGTCGAGTTGGGGCGTAGGTGGCTGTTCTATATCGCGATCCACCTTAATGGAGGCCGACTGGGAAATACAGCTCTGATCCCCCATCTCAATACGATAATAATTATCGCTGCAGGGAAGAACCTTATGTGAGAAATTGGTTTCACTCACAGAGTCCAGCAAAATCCACTGATTACCGGATTTTTGCCAGTAAACTCTGTAAAAGCCATAATTACTGGCCGGCAAATGAGGCATTAACTCATTCCATTTTAGTTGCACATAGGTCTGGTTAACCAGCTGCCCCTCAACCAAAAGAGCTGCAATGGTATCGGATAGCGCAGTAGCTTGCGAAATCGCAATGGTTTTCACATAATAAAATGCATTTTGCAAATGGGCATTGGCTCCTGCATGCGTGTATTGATTCTGCGCTATATCAGTTATTTCGGCAATTTTGTTGAAAGGCAAAGCCCGGTTTACGGAATACCAAACTTCATAACGGGCAAAATCGAAGGTAGAGTATTTGGGACGCCAGGTAAGGGTCACATCGCCATTGGTCTCCACAGAGGTACAAACCAGGTCCACCGGGAGAAGCTGAGCATTGGCCAGGTTTAGAAGAAGACAAAAAACTATAATCAGGGGAAAAGCCTTATTCATAGTGATTAAGAAACGCCGGGAGCTTTAAAAAATTTCACTAATTCAGGACTATAAGCGATAGCAAAATTACGTTTTTGGCTGCATCACTCAAAACAAGCGAGTTCCGAGGCAGTTTAACGTTTCAGCAACTCATCAGACCCTATGCACGAAATACTCAAATGCCGCGGGCTCCTGAAAGCAAATCTCTAACTTTGCGAAGAAAAAAACATTGCAGGCATGCCTCTAATAGCCCCCTCCATTCTAACCACCGATTTTACCCGCCTGGGCGAAACGATTGAACTTCTCAATCAAAGCGAAGCCGACTGGATTCATCTAGACATTATGGACGGCCGCTTTGTGCCCAATATAACTTTCGGATTTCCGGTCATACGTTCAATACGACCCAAAACTCGGAAGCCCCTCGATGTACATCTGATGATTGTGGAACCTGAAAAATACCTGGAAGCTTTTCGCGATGCAGGGGCCGACCTTCTCAGCGTTCATGCAGAAGCCTGTGTACATTTGCATCGTACCATTTATGCCATCAAGCAGCTTGGTATGCAGGCCGGGGTGGTACTCAACCCACACAGCCCCCTGGCGCTCATTGAAAATGTCCTCAACGATGTGGACTTCGTTTTGCTCATGTCGGTCAATCCGGGCTTTGGAGGCCAACGGTTTATTGCCCATACCTTCCAGAAGATCAAAAAATTAAAACTGATGTTACAGGAAGCCGGGAGCCAGGCGCTTATTGAAATTGACGGAGGAGTAAACTTTGATAATGCTGGCCCCCTCATCGAAGCCGGAGCTGATGTACTGGTGGCCGGAAATACCATCTTTGCACACGATGCCCCCATCGAAGCCATCCGAATGCTGAAATCAATTCCTTAATCCATCTTATGCTGAGGCTCTTGCTTTTAACGGTTTTTGTGGTTGTTTTGCTTCAGCTGCCGGCCCAGGACCAAGGCTTCTATGTGATGTTTTACAATACGGAAAATCTCTTCGATACTGAAGACGACCCGCTGAAAGCCGATGAAGGTTTCACACCCGAAGGGGTTTATCACTGGAACAAAAGCCGATTGTACCGAAAGCTAAATAATCTGGCAAGGGTAATTGTTGCGGCAGGGGAATGGGAGATGCCGGGATTGGTGGGCCTGTGTGAAGTAGAGAATGACCGGGTACTCCATATGCTGCTAAACTATACGCCACTTAAAAGTACAGGCTACCAGTTCATTCACCACGAATCAGCCGACCCCCGGGGCATTGATGTAGTCTTGCTTTACCTTCCCAAACTGTTTAAAGTCATTCAGCATAGGGCAGTGCCGATTAGGGACTCTTTAGGCATTCCTTTAAATACCAGAGATATATTATTTGTAAGTGGAATTCTTCCTACAGGGGATACCCTGCATGTTTTTATCAATCACTGGCCATCGAAATACGGTGGGGTAGCTGGCAGTATGCCCCGACGCTTCGCCGCAGCGCGCACCCTGCGGCATCTTACCGATTCTTTGCAGAAATCCAACACTTTAAACATTCTCATTATGGGCGACCTCAACGATAATCCCTTTGACCTCTCGGTAAAGGAAGTATTGGGTGCCTGCCCCGATACCACTTCTCACTGCCCATCAGGCCTGATCGACCAAATGGCGCCCCTTATGAAAAGACAAAACTTAGGTACGCACAAATATCAGGGGCAATGGGATATTATTGATCATATTATCGTCTCCCACGCCATGGCTACATGCCGAAGCCAGGTATGCTTAAAACAAGCCGAAATCTTTGTTCCCGATTTTTTACTGGTGGCTGATGAGGCTTATACGGGGCGAAAGGTCTACCGCACATACAATGGCATGCGCTACGAAGGGGGCTTTGCCGACCACCTTCCTGTAAGAGCCAGGATAAGTTTTAAATGAAATTACAGGTATCCCTGGCTCAAGGCTTGGCAGATACCCTTGAACCCTGTGGGTAGAACCCCTTTTGTCTCTCATACAAAGAAGGGAGATGTTGCCCGATTTCTGAAAATCTTTCCACAAAAAATCATCCTCCTAAGGCTGCTACGCCCCATAGCATGAGCCTATAAAGAATTTCAGGGAATTTTCCAATGAAAATTATTTCAAGTTTTGATATATCAACCGCACCTTAAGGGCACTGGACCAAAATCCATGAATTAATAATTCATAGAAGGTTATGCAGGGCATAAAAGCAAGAGGAAATGATAGTCCTAATAAAATATTAGGGGTTGAAAATCTTTAAACATGGGAACAACGCCTACTCTGAACAGTCGGCCATTCAATCACAAGCCAACAATCACCTGGCTTTACCTCATTCGATACCTGAGTAATAACGCATAAACTGCATACGCTCATAAGCGGCGGGGTTTTCGGCCCTGTGGTACGACAGCTTTCCAATAATCTCATTCAGGGACTTGAAACCCTGTTTGTCCAGCCAATCGTTAATCTCCTCATTCATGCTGCTCACTCTGCTCAGACCATACTTATAAAGAACGCTGGCAATTTGAACAGCCTTGGCTCCGGCCAGTAAAAGCTTCAGAGCGCTTTCGCCATTATGTACTCCCGTAGAGCCGACCAGATCGCAATGTAACTTATCGCTCAGCATGGCAATCCAACGCAGCGGGAGGTGCATTTCGGCCGGATCACTAAAAACAAAAGCAGGGGTAACGTCTAGATCGTCGAGGTCGATGTCAGGGCTGTAGAAACGATTAAATAAAACCATGCCTTTAATACCTGTCCACGACATCTGGGTGAGGGTTTTGGCCAGGCCAGAAAAATACCAGCTTAGCTTTACTGATACAGGAATATTGACTTTATTGAGAACATCACCAATGATGTCGAAGTATAATTTTTCGTTTTCTTCACCTGAACGGAAGGGATCGGAGGGAAGAATAAAAATATTAAGCTCGAGGGCATCGGCACCCGCATCCTGAAGCTGAGTAGCAAAACTTGTCCAGGAGCCTGCACTGACGCAATTGATACTAGCGATTAGCGGCACCGAAATCCGATTTTTTGCCTCGCGGATCAGGTTCAGATATTTGTCCACTGCATTGATTTCGGTGTAATTCTTGACATAATCATAGGCTTCCGGATATCCGGGAAATTCCTGATGATTGAGCACCGAATGCGCTTCATGCCTGATTTGCTCTTCGAAAAGTGATTTCAGCACGATGGCCCCTATGCCTTGATGATCCAGTTCCTCGAGGTTTTTCAGATTATTGGTGAGTCCGGAACTAGCGGCAATGAGTGGACTTCTGAGCTTCAGCCCCATGTATGAAGTGGTAAGATCGGCCATGGTATGAATGTTTTCTGTTTAACAACAGGCAAAGCTAAAAGAAATAAAGCAACAGCCCAAGTATTCAGAAGGGAAAAATATAAGTTCTTTCCCTGGTCTACCTGTCTCAGGAAATAGAGCTAAAATTCTGATTGATTGACAAAAAGTATCCAGCCGAGGGTTGAGGCGAGCGTTTAGCGGTGCAGGTCACCTTAAGATTATTCGTGAATTTTTATGGAAGTTTTTAAACAATTGGGTACATCAAGCTTTGGCCGATTATTCAGATCGAATCTCTATCACAAGGAATACGGCAGATAAAAACAACTTCAATAATCTGTGATTATCACTTTATGTTGATATTCTATAGAAAAAACCAAAGCGTCCCATCTCCTGGATGCTGATATATTAAAAACGAAGGCCGCCCCATTCGGAGCAGCCTTCAGGCGTGTAACCGCCATGACGTCTAACCCAATCGTAAGAAGAAACGCTATTTTCGGATGCGCATATTATAAAACGAACGATAAACAAAGAAGAGACCTATAATCAGGAAGATTATACCGATATAGGGGCTGTAGTTGGTCGCTCCGGTGTCACGGGCATTCACGGTCATATGGATGGAGATTTCGGCAGCCAGCAGACCAAAGAGCGTAGAAAACTTGATGATAGGATTAAGAGCCACGCTGGAAGTATCCTTATAGGGGTCGCCTACGGTGTCGCCGATCACTGTTGCGGCATGCAGATCGGTACCTTTTTGTTTGAGGTCAACCTCCACCACTTTCTTGGCATTATCCCAGGCTCCTCCGGCATTGGCCATGTAAATAGCCTGGAAGAGGCCAAATACCGCAATAGAGATAAGATAAGAAACAAAGAAATTAGGATCGAAGAATGAAAAAGCCAGGGTGAGGGAAAACACTACTCCGAAGATATTCCACATACCATACTGGGCATAGCGGGTACAAATGCGGACGACCTCCTTGCTGTCTTCCACACTGGCTTCCTCTTTATCCAGACGTATATTCTTCTTGATGTATTCCACAGCCCTATAGGCACCCGTGGTAACTGCCTGCATAGAGGCACCCGAGAACCAATAAATAACTGCTCCGCCGGTGATGAAGCCCAGCACCACCATAGGATCGGTTAGTTGAAGGGCGAGCAAACCGAATTTCTTAAGGATCAAAATAATAGCAAATATCATCGTAGTAGCGCCGATAACCGCCGTACCAATGAGCACGGGCTTGGCAGTGGCCTTGAAGGTATTACCAGCCGAATCGTTGGACTCCAGGTAGTGTTTGCCGCCAGTAAAGTCAGGATTGAAGCCATAATCGCGTTGAATCTCTTCAGATATGCCTTTTCTAGATTCAATTCTGGATAGTTCAAAAACGCTTTGGGCATTATCCGTAACGGGTCCGTAACTGTCGACGGCTATAGTAACTGGTCCCATTCCCAGGAATCCGAAAGCTACCAGGCCGAAGGCAAAGATGGCTGGATATTCGCCGAAGATGGGGGCCTCAAAGGTTTTGGTAACCATAAACGCGATGAACATAAGGGCAGCCATTACCATGCCTTTCCAGAAGGCACTGAAATTACCTGCTACCATACCTGAAAGAATGGTCAAAGAGGCTCCGCCTTCTCGGCTTGCATTTACTATCTCATTTACATGTCGCGAACGGCTACTGGTAAATACTTTAGTAAATTCAGGAATGATTGCAGCAGCAAGTGTTCCACAACTGATAATGGTAGAGAGTTGCCACCAGAGATTGCCCAGTACTTTGCCATCGGTTGTGGTTAAATCTTTTAGGAGGAAATAGCTAATGGTATAGGTAACGATGATGGATACAATAGAGGTAATCCAGATAAGACGGGTAAGTGGTTCTTCAAAGTTAAATTTCAGACTCTTTCCATACATTTTGGTACTGATGGCGTGATTTAAGCCATAGCTAAATACTGAGGTGAATACCATGAGTATTCGCATCATAAAAATCCAGACGATCAGCATAGACTGGAAGGGAAGTTCAGCAACGGCCAGCACGATGAAGGAGATGAGGGCCACACCCGTAACTCCATAAGTTTCAAATCCATCGGCTGTGGGCCCAATGCTATCACCGGCATTATCTCCGGTGCAGTCGGCAATGACGCCTGGGTTTCGCGGATCGTCCTCAGGCAAGCTAAAAAACACCTTCATCAGGTCGGCACCTATATCGGCAATTTTGGTGAAAATACCACCGGCAATACGCAAAGCCGAAGCGCCGAGGGATTCGCCTATGGCAAATCCTACAAAGCATGCTCCAGCACTCTCTCCTGGAACTACCAACAAAATGATGAGCATCATTATCAGCTCCACGCTGATAAGGAGCAAGCCGACACTCATACCTGCCTGAAGGGGAATAGAGACTACGTCCCAGGGCCGCCCCTTCAATGAAGCAAACGAGGTGCGGCTGTTGGCCAGGGTGTTAATTCGAATGCCAAACCATGCTACGCCGTATGAACCTCCAATACCCAACACAGTCCACATGAGTACCAGCAGTACCTTATCGATGGTCATGTGGCTCAAGAAAAAGAAGTAGTAAAAAATAATAACAGCAATAATTCCTAACAAAATGGAAAGAAATCTTCCCTGCTGAACAAGATAGGTCTTACAGGTGGCATATATAGTCTCGGAAACTTCCAGCATACTGTAATGAACCGGTAGTTTTTTAATGCGCAGATACTGCCAAACGCCAAAAAACAATCCAAGTAAAATAATGATGGAAGCATACCAAAGGAGTTGCGAACCTGTGAAGGTCTGAGCAAAAAACTGGTTTTTCAGCTCTGGAATCTTCAAATCAGCTTCGCTGGCCAGAAGCATAGCTGGCAAGAGAACTGCTGCAGTAAACAACCCTATTTTTTTCATAGTTGGAAAATTAAATATTTTCATGCTGCAAACGTAAAAAGATTTATTTCTTCCCGCAAACGTTTGCGGATAAAAAATTGGGCTGACAAAAAAAACATCTCTGAGAATCAGTGAAATTTTCACTAAAAAAAGAAAATGTTTAGGCAATTTTGCATAGATTTGCTTTCTTTGTAAAAAAGACCACCCTTAGGCTTATCTATTGATTAGGCCTGAAAATAAGTTATTAATAAAATCCTTGGATAGGATCAGATGGATAAGATAAGAATGGAAATAGTGGGGATGTCGTACAGCCAGTTGCAGAGCGGGGCCTACGCACTCATCCTGGGAGAAGCCAACGGAAAACGAAGGTTGCCTATCATCATAGGGAGTTTTGAGGCACAAGCCATTGCCATAGCTTTAGAAAAAATGAAGCCTGCGCGGCCGCTCACCCACGATCTTTTTAAAACTTTTGCCGAAACCTTCGGTGTTAACGTTACCGAAGTCGTCATAAACAAATTTATCGATGGGGTTTTCCATGCTGTGTTGGTTTGCGACGACGGACACAACCTGATAGAGATTGACAGCCGCACCTCCGATGCCGTTGCATTGGCCCTGCGATTCAACTGTCCTATTTACACTACCGAGACCATTTTGAAAGCAGCCGGAGTTGAGATGGATGAAGCTGAAATGGATACTGAAGACTCCGAAAGCACTCCTGAAGAGGAAGGAAACCCTTGGGCCGTTTATACCGACGAAGAATTGGAAGATATGATGAGGAAAGCCATAGAAATGGAAGATTATGAGAAAGCCTCCCAAATTCGAGACGAACTCAAACGCAGAAAATAATCCGTCATACTTTATCACTACTAACCTATATTTTTGAGGAATGAAAAAGTCTCAAAGCCTAATTACTGTATTCATCATCAGCTTTTTATTGCTAACTTTTTTCCCTTTGTCGTCAACTGCCGACACGGTTCGGCAGGCCGTTGCTGATTCTTCTTCCCTCACGGCAGCCCCACCTGCCAGGGCATCCCTGCCAGAACTGGGAGGTTTCAACTTGGTTTCGCTACTCAAAGGACTGATGGGGATGGCCATGCTGGTGCTTTTAACCTGGCTGTTGAGTAACAATCGTAAAGCGGTCAATTGGAAAGTAGTGCTGACCGGTCTGGCCATTCAGGTTACGCTGGCTGTTGGAGTTTTATATGTGCCCCCGGTGCGCCTGGTCTTCGAGGCAGGAGGAAAAGTGTTTGTGGAAATCCTCAACTTTACCAAATCAGGCAGCGAATTTTTGCTGGGAGGCCTGCTCGACACTTCGAAGTTTGGTTTCATATTCGCTTTTCAGGTACTTCCCACTATTATATTCTTTTCAGCCCTGATGAGCCTCTTATTTTACCTGGGTGTAATTCAGATTGTGGTAAAAGGCTTTGCCTGGGTGCTGGCCCGAACCCTTAAAATTAGCGGTCCCGAAAGCCTATGTGCAGCAGGGAACATCTTTTTGGGACAAACCGAAGCCCCACTGATGATTAAACCCTACCTCCCCTCAATGACACGCTCAGAAATATTTTTGGTGATGACGGCCGGCATGGCGACTATGGCCGGAGGAGTTTTGGCTGCTTACATCAGTTTTCTGGGGGGCACCGACCCCATGCAGCGCCTTATTTTCGCCAAACATCTACTGGCTGCCTCTGTCATGGCGGCTCCCGGCGCAGTAGTCATCTCCAAAATTCTTGTGCCGCAAACCGAAACTGTTGATCAAACAGTAAATGTACCCAGAGAAAAGGTGGGCTCTAACGTTCTGGATGCTATATCCAACGGAACTACAGAAGGTCTGAAACTGGCCGCCAATGTGGCTGCCATGCTCATAGTTTTTGTGGCTTTCATTGCCATGTTCAATTATATCCTAAGTGACCTGGTAGGCCATTATACGGGACTTAATGAAAAGATTGTTGCCATGACCGCCGGTAAATACAATGGCCTGACCCTTCAATTTTTATTGGGTTACCTTTTTGCCCCTCTCATGTGGCTCATTGGGGTAAATATTCACGACATAACACTGGTAGGAAGTCTACTGGGGCAAAAGCTGATTCTTACAGAATTTGTTGGCTATATCAGCCTGGCTCAATACAAAGCTGCCAACCTGTTTAGCGACCCCAAAAGCATCATCATCTCCACCTATATTCTGTGCGGATTTGCCAATTTTGCCTCTATCGGCATACAAATCGGAGGCATAGGATCGTTGGCGCCCAATCAGCGCAGCCAGCTGGCAGCTTTCGGATTCAGGGCTCTCATGGGAGGCACAGTGGCTGCCCTTATGTCGGCAACCATTGTAGGAATGATCACTGGCTAAATCTTATGCTCAGCTTGCTGCTCCGTCGTTTTTCACCTCTCCTGCTCTTTTTACTTTTCGCCTGTCATCACACGGACTATTCGACCCTCCCCCCCATGGGGGAAGATCATTGGATTCGGATGGTGGTGGAGACCCCTGCAGGGCAAAATTTCGTTTCGAGGTATGACTCTGAAAACAAAATATTTATTCCCACTGTCCAACTCAACAAAAGCCTTCCTGAGAATTGGAACCTGGGTTTTGTTCCTGCTGGCTCCCAAAAGAAAGCAGAGCAGAATTATCGGCTGGTAGAAGTATTGCTCCTGAGTTCCCCTAAAACCCAGGGCACTGTGCTCAAAATAATTCCACTGGGAATGCTCCGAATGCAAACAGGAGACGGCCCCAGGGTGTTATTGCTGGCAGCACCGGCCGACCCCTCCGACCGGCTGGCGGGAACCGAAACACCGGAAGAAATGGCCATGGTATTTCCCGAAATTTTTGAACAAGTGGAGAAAAACCTGGCTTTAACTGTTTATAAAGCAAACCCCCAAAGCTTAACCTGGGCCGACCCAACAAAAACCTGGCAGTTTATCTTTTCAATGATAGAAATTCAATAAGTAATAGATTATATGCGACTATATCTTGACCTTCTGCAACATGTGCTGAAACACGGAGTACCCAAAAGCGACCGCACGGGAACGGGAACCCTGAGCGTGTTTGGATACCAGATGCGTTTCAACCTACAGGAAGGATTTCCCCTGCTAACGACCAAAAAACTGCACACGCGCAGCATTATTTATGAACTCCTGTGGTTTTTGAAAGGCGAAACAAATATTAAATATCTGAATGACAACAAAGTAACCATCTGGGATGAATGGGCCGATGCCGAGGGTAACCTGGGCCCCATTTATGGCTACCAGTGGCGCTCATGGACGGCTTCCGACGGCCGGACGATAGATCAAATCAGCCAGGTGGTAGAATCTATAAAAACCAACCCCCACTCAAGGCGACACATTGTGAGTGCCTGGAACGTGGGCGACCTCGATAAAATGGCTCTGCCTCCCTGTCACATCCTTTTTCAGTTTTATGTAGCCAATGGCCGGCTCAGCTGCCAGCTTTATCAGCGTAGCGCCGATATCTTCCTCGGCGTACCCTTCAATATCGCCTCCTATTCTATGTTACTCATGATGATGGCGCAGGTAACAGGCCTGGAACCCGGAGAATTTATTCATACCCTGGGAGACGCGCATATTTACAACAACCATCTGGAACAGGTTAAGCTTCAGCTTACCCGCGAGCCCTATCCCCTGCCTACTTTACGATTGAATCCTGAAGTAAAATCCATTTTCGATTTCAAATTCGAAGATTTCGAAATTATTAATTATCAAGCTCATCCTCACATTCGCGGAGAAATATCGGTTTAAGCCTATGCACCCCAACTTAAGCATCATAGTAGCCCTGGCTAATGAAAATGCTATTGGTTATCAAAACCGATTGCTGTGCCACATTCCGGGCGATTTAAAACGATTCAGAGACCTTACTCTATGGCATCCGGTAATTATGGGCCGCAAAACCTGGGAGTCGCTGCCTAAAAAGCCCTTACCCGGACGCACCAACATCGTGCTTACCAGCCAAACCAATTTCACTGCCGAAGGTGCAGAAGTTGTACACAACCCACAGCAAGCCCTCGCAAAGTGTCCGTTAAATACCGAATGCTTTGTGATCGGCGGAGCGGAGATTTACCGGATTTTCCTTCCCTGGGTTTCAAAACTCTACATCACGAGGATTTACCAGAAGTTTGAAGCAGATACTTTCTTTCCTGATATCAACTTCGATGAATGGGAACTCGTGGCTGAGGAAAATTACCCTGAAGACGAAACTAATCCCATTCCGTATGCGTATTTAACTTACGTGAGAAAATCCCCTGTCACCCGATGAAAAGGTTAGCATTCCGCTTGAAACCACCCTTTGCTCCACTCACCCTGACCTGGTTACCCTTGCTGGCCTTCCTTGCCTTAATGGGGATTTCATGCAACAAATCAGAGGAGTATCGCTTTGACACGAGCTTTAATAAGGCTACCACTATCGATTTTCTCATGGCCGAACATATCAGTCGTGATGTTTTCAGGCAGGTCTACAAGATTTCGTGCGATACAGCGCTGCTGAACCAAGGTAGCGGAACCGTTGACTCAGCCCTTATTACAAGGGTTGGCGAGGAATGGGTGATTGACTATGGGGTAGGGAAAAAAACACCGGATGGCTCTCAAAGAGGTGGCAAAATCCTCATTCATTGGAATGTTCCCCTTATTGACTCAGGAGCCCAGGCCCAGGTTTCTTTTCAGGGGTATATAACTAACGGGAAAGAAATTTCAGGAAAAATCAAAATCAAGCAATTACAATTCAAAACCCTAAAATTTGCTTTGAATATTGACACGGTCCGGATAACTCTCAACGATACCTATCATCGTAAGGTACAATACACTGGCTCTTATTCATTAAGGCGATCGGGTGGAGCTAATACGCCATTGACCTGGTGGGATGATGTTTTCAGAATCTATGGACAGGCCTCAGGCCGTGGAGCGGATTACGACCGATTTGTCTATTCAACCATAGATACCCTTTCTTTACGGTTTCCCTGCCGATATCTTTCAGGAGGCCAGGCTTTGCTTGAAATGCCCGATTTTGAGATCAATCAAATGGAAATGGAGTACCCGCTGCTAAGTGAATGCTCCGGGGCCATAAGAGTTACTTTCAAAAGCAAACAATCCAACGGCGCTACGCGTAAAATCGGTACCGGTGTATTGACAGTTACTTTCTGAATATTCTCATTTCTGGTTTCTAACGATATAAGACCGTAGCCGGCCTTTTGACATTGTCCATGGCTTCACAGGAGCACGTCTTCCATTTTATTATTTCACAGCATAGAACCCGGATTGTACACGGGCTGGAAGTCGTATTGCTGTTTTCCCTCACCAAACCAAAAGGTAACCTGTCCCCAGGTGCGTACCTTACGGTTTCCCACCTCGGCAGGCTTCCAGCGAAGCATTTCTGTAAGACGGATTGCCTCCTCGCTACAGCCCATACCCAAATATTCCTCAGGAATGATATTGGTAGCTGTACCATCAGGTTCGATTATAAAACGCAGGCGCACACGGCCTGATATACCCATACGGCGTGCTGCATCGGGGGTTTTTAGGTTTTTACTTACCCACGCCGAAAAACTCATTCCCTCAGGTAAAAGAGGTTTGGCAGCTGCAGTAATTCTGGATACAGGCATGATGCGCATACTCGTGTCCCATGTGGTATCGGGAGAGAACCATCCCCGTTTTTCGGCCATTCGTCGAAATTTCCGGGCATCGAATTCCACTTTCACCTCTACAGTATCCCGGATGGCCTTACCCGCTTTCAGTGCCGGGCTCCAGCGGCTTCCCCAAACCAGGCGTCGGGCCTCCCGGTTCAGCAAGGAGTCGATCCCCTCTTTTATTCTCAGATTCACCGGGGTGCCATCTTCAGCAATGATGCATTCCAATACTACTTTTCCATCCCGCCCCTCTTTCAGTAAGGGCTCAGGATAAATCATCTGACGTCCCAAAAAATCTTTCAGCCCCCTCCAACCTCCGCCGGGAACAGCCTTTTGTCCCACCATTGCAATGGAACAAAAGAGAATAAGCCCTAAAATTCCTAATCGTTTCATGCGTGGTATTTTTGTTATAAAATTACATTATTCCAGCACCTGGGTTTACCTTTGATTATCCAGAGCCCGTATGAATGATACTTTCAAATCACATTCAATCTCTTTGAAAATGTCAGCTTTCCTGCGTTTAATACAAAGAAGAAATTCTTCTCCTTGTGCCATTCTGATATATTGGCTTTTGATGCTATTGACAGGGATGGCTACCGGGTGCTCTCCACTGCTGTTTCAGACCAATAATCTGGCAGAGACCTGGCCGGGGAACAGGTGGCAAGGTCCTACGCATGTTATGATATCCGCTGATTCGCATGATTCGGTAGTGGTATTTATTGAAAATGACCCCGAACGTCTGCCCGCTGTGCGAAGGGGTCCGGAGGATGTTAATCGAACGGTACGCCTCAGTTTTGGAGTTTTTACAGATTTTAAACCCTCAGACATCAGCGACACACTCTCCGTGCGCTTTACCTATCCTCTGGCAGATCCAGGTAAAAAACCATTGGAGAAAATCAAATTGAAAGCACCATGGGGTAAAATGTATCAACTATGGATAAGGCCCGAAGGACAGGCCACCCGCTTTTACCGCATCGACCGCAGTAATTCTCAGGCAGATGCAGAATGGTTGCTCACCGACGAAAAAGCAAATCCTATTTTGAACCCTGAAGACTTTGTTATTCAGCCTTTTATAATCCAACCTGCAGAGCCTTCCAGTAATACAATCTTTATAAGGAGACTCGAAATGAATGCCTACCAGCCGGCCCCGCCCTTTATGGAGACTGAAAGACGCTGCAATCCTTCTATTAGCACCGTGGGTCAGCTCAGCTTTGATGGTTCAAAAACTCATCCATTGATACTTCCCAGGGGCGGTATTTATTTAATACAGACCGACACATCCCGGGAAGGCGGAAAATATCTGAGCATCATAGATGATAAAATACTTGACCTAATTACCCTGTATGGACTACGATTTATTACCACCCAGGAGGAATATAGCGATCTGATAGAAGGGAGAATCGACCCCTGGGAGTTCTGGGAGTCGGTAGCCGGCAGCACACAGCGTGCCGTTCAGCTCTCCTCGGCTTTTCGCAAATTGGTTGTTGAAGCATGCCAGCTTTTCAGCGAAGACCTGCCCGGTGCCCTTACCGATCGCGGAATGATTTATCTGGTATTTGGCCCTCCAGCCATCGTAGTAACTGACCTTACTACCGAGACGTGGAAATATCTCCCAAGCGGAACCTCCCAGATGCTGGTTTTCGACTTCGATATTCATCGCAGTCGTTTAGGGATCAACCATTACCAGCTCCGAAGAAAATCTTTCTACCGCGAACCCTGGTTGCAGGCTGTGGAACGACGCCGACGGTAAAAAAACCATGTAAATGCGTTTTGTATCTTTGCCACTTCAAGAAAATCCACTTTTTCACCCATAAATAACAGAACTACTTTTGAAAGACACCCATCTCATTTTTGGTCTTCATCCGGTAATGGAGGCGGTGAAAGCCGGCCGCGATTTTGAAAGACTTTACATTCAAAAAAACCTGGAAGGAGAAAGCCTCCGACACTTGAGACAATTGCTCACTCAGCGCAGAATTCATTTTCAACTGGTACCCGTGGAAAAACTCAATCGCCTGACTCAGGGAAAGCACCAGGGGGTGGTAGGCATTTTATCGGAAATCAGTTACGTGGAGCTTGAAACCTTGTTACCTGGCATTTATGAGAGAGGTGAAGTACCATTCATACTCATCGCCGACCGAATTACCGATGTACGCAATTTGGGAGCCATAGCCCGCACGGCTGAATGTGCAGGAGTTCATGCACTGGTAGTTCCTGCCCGCGAATCAGCCATGATAAATGCTGATGCGCTGAAGACCTCGGCCGGAGCCCTGGCCAGAATCCCTGTCTGCCGCTCAGAAAACCTGAGGGTAAGCACGCTGTTTTTGCGCGAAAGTGGATTAAAAATTATCGCTGTATCAGAAAAAGGCAGTGAAATTTATACCCATACAGATCTTAAAGGCCCCGTTGCCTTAATCCTGGGTTCCGAAGAAAACGGGATTAGCCCTCAAGTGCTAAAAATGGCCGATACTATATGCAAAATTCCTTTGCTGGGAGAGATTGCCTCTCTGAATGTTTCGGTGGCCGCAGGCATATTCATGTATGAAGTAGTCCGACAACGCAATAATCTCTGAACATTATGGAAAAACTCAGACAGTGGTTCAAAGAAAAACCCTTTGAGAGCCTGTTCTGGCTTGTATTGGCTGCAGGGGCCATCCTGCGATTGTACGATTTCAGCGCCTGGTCGCTTAGCAACGATGAACTGAGTGCCCTCAACCGGCTTCGCTTCAATTCGGTGGGAGAAGTCATACAATATGGCATTCGCCCAGACGGGCATCCGGCATTTACACAACTTTTTCTCTATTTCTGGACCATGGTCTTTGGCCTAAGTCCTTTCTGGGTGAGGTTGCCCTTTGTGCTGGCCGGCATTGTCTCTATATGGCTCGTCTGGAAAGTGGGAAAGGAATGGTTTCACGAACCGGCCGGACTTTTTTCGGCTCTTTTCCTGGCCGTACTGCCCTACCCTATCCTTTACAGTCACCTGGCTCGACCCTACAGCTTTGGACTGCTCTTCACCATACTTACAGCTCTTTTTTGGGGAAGATATTTCCTGCAAAAGCAGAACCGGCCTGGCATACTCGCCGGATTTGCCCTTTCGGCGGCTTTGGGCATGTACACCCACTATTTCAGTTTTATGATGTCGGGACTGTTTATTTTAGCAGGTTTTCTATTCATTACCCGCCAAAACTGGAAGCCCTATTTGATTTCTCTGGGCGCTATTTTTCTGATGTATCTCCCCTACACCGGCATTTTTCTGCATCAGCTTTCCCTCGGAGGTGTTGGCGGAGAACAGGGATGGCTAGACAAGCCCCAGTGGGACTGGATTTTCGATTTCATCTATTTTGCCCTGGGTTCTTCGGCCTTCCATCTTATCCTCCTGCTGAGCTTTGTGGTGGTTTTTCTCCTGTGGATTTACTCGAAGGAGCTGCGCATCACCCGCATGCAATGGCTTAGTCTGGGACTATTTTTCCTTCCCTTTATTGTGGGTTTCGTTTATAGTGTAAAAATTAACCCTGTACTTCAATACAGCGTAATGCTGTTCGCATTTCCCTTTTTGCTACTCTTTTTCTTTTCCTTTTTTGAGAAGATAAAACCTGTGGCCGGTATTGTTTTAACGTTGGCAGGTATTGCCGGCGGTAGCTGGGTAGCACTGGAAGCTGCCACCCCTTATCGCAATGCGCAGTTTGCAGATTTTAAGGGGTGCGCCAAAACATATATGGAGTGGGAAAACAAATATGGAGCGGATAGCATCTTCTTATCTTCCGCCATTAATCATCCGTATTATCTGGAATATTATTTTACGAATGCCCACAGGAAGTCGCCTTCCATTTTTGTGCTTGAAAGCAAAAACGGACAGGAACTGGCTGATCTGGCTTCAACCCTGCGCACCTGCAGACTTCCCTATTTTGCCTACATCCGGCTGAAACCTGCCCATGTCGTAATACCTGACGTGATCAGGGAGACATACCCCGTTATACTCGATCATAAGGACTTTGCCGGTCAAGCTGAGGCCTGGTTATTCGCCAGGGATACCAGCCTTAAAGGACTGGCCTTGCCTCAGCCCGTAAGCCGTTTCTTCTGCGATTTTGAACAGGCCGACGAAAAGTTTGGTGTAAACTCAGCAAACCTCGATACGCTAGCTTACGCAGGCAAATATTCCCTAAAGATGACACCGGATATAGAATGGGGCCCGGGCATTAAAATAGAAACAGGGGAAGCCGAGCTTCGCTTCCCCTCGCGGGTCAAAGTTAAAGTGAGAGCCCTGGCCGATAGCACCCTTACCGATACGCCGGTTATTATCACCATCACCGACCGTTTCGGGAAACAATATGTATGGTTCAGCGGGAAGCTGGAGCATTATCTGATACCGGGTCAGTGGGGCACCGCATTCCTCACAGCCGACCTACCCCATCCCTCCTCTATAAACGATGAACTGAAGGTTTTCATCTGGAACCACGACCACCGCAACCTCTGGATCGATGATCTCTCCATTGAATTTTATAAACGTTAAAAGTCATGAAACACCTACTTGCCCTTGTATTTACCGGGCTCTCCTTCATTGCCCTAGCCCAGGACAAACCAGCCTATCGTTTGCTTCATGGCGATGGAAGCCCCGCTACCTGGAATGAACTTACCCAAAAAGCAGCTTCCAGCCAGGTGATACTTTTCGGAGAACTGCACAATAATCCTATCTGCCATTGGCTGCAATATGAACTCACGGCTGACCTTTTTAAAAAGCTGGGGAAACAGCTGGTGCTCGGTGCAGAGATGTTTGAAACCGACAATCAATTGCTGCTCGACGAATATATCAACCAGCAGATAAGTGTTAAAAATTTTGAGGCCGAAGCCAAGCTCTGGCCTAACTACAAAACCGACTATAAACCCCTTGTGGACTTTGCCCGTGAAAACCAATTAAGTTTTAAAGGCACAAACATTCCCCGACGTTATGCAGCGCTGGTGAACAAAGGTGGCTTTGAGGCCTTGGGCCAACTCACTCCGGAAGCCCTGCGACTCATGGCACCTCTGCCCATGCCGTACGATTCTACCCTGCCTGGATACCGAGCTATGCTCAACATGGGTGGACATGCCTCTGTCAATCTGCCCAAAGCCCAGGCAGCAAAGGATGCCACCATGGCCTGGTTCATCCTGAAAAATCTCCACCCCGGACAGGTGTTCCTCCACTTCAATGGGTCCTATCATTCCGACAATTACGAAGGCATTGTATGGTACCTTAAAAAATACCGACCAGAAATTAAGATACTTACTATCAGTTCAATAGAAACCGAAGACCTGGATAAGCCCGACGAAGAAACAAAGGGGAAAGCGGATTTTATTCTGATGATTCCGGGCTCAATGACAAAAACGCACTAGTATGTAGGCAGTTAGCTTACATATTGGCACCCGGTGGTTTGATACTTTAGCGGTCGATGATGAAGACTTTTTCGCCAGGGCGCTGCATGAGATAGTTTTCCCGCACAAAGCGTTCAGTTGCTTCAGGATTGTTAAGCACCTGCTGAAGCTGTTCCCGATAACTGTCGGTCTGCTGCCTATACCATTCGGATTTGCTTTGCAGCTCCCGCAATTCCCTATGAATCTTCACCTGGTTAATAACGCTGTAGCGATCGAAAAAAAACATATAAACTAGAAACAACCCCAGAAGAATCCAGCGATAGTGCTGAAAGGGCCATCGCGCAAGACTTGTAAAAGCAGGGCCTTCCATGGTAATTTCTTTTAAGGTGTATAGTCGGGCATTTGCTGCATAGCTTCCAGAGCTAGGGAGGCAAACTGATCAATAGTCAGGCCAATGGCCTCGCATTCCATAATGTTTTCGCGCTTCACACTGGCGGCAAAAGCCTTCTCCTTCATGCGCTTGACTATGGACTTGGGCTTCACCGAAAGAATGTTTTTATCGGGGTAAACAAGCACCGTAGCATTGATAAGTCCAGTAATGGTTTCGCCGGCTGCAAGGGCATGCTGAAACCGGGTGGTACGCGGTAAGCCGGTGGCCATTTCATTGTGCGTACGAATGGCATCGGTGATGTCGGGGTCTACACCCATTTCATCAAGCCAGGCGGCAGCAGTGGGACCATGCGTAAGAGGATCGGCATTGGTGAACTCCACATCGAGGTCGTGCAGCAATCCGGCCAGCCCCCACTTTTCCTCATCTTCGCCGAGATGACGTGCCAGGGCCCGCATCACAGCTTCAGAGGCCATACAATGCATGATCATGCGAGGATTCTTAATATGCGTATGCAATAATTCCAGCGCCTTCTCTCTATCGAGTATCATAAATGCAATTTTTCAACCCAATATTTAATCTTATCTTCAGTAAGCATGCCGTTTAGCCACTCATGGCTGAAGGCAGCCTGGTATTTGCGGTAAAAAGCCAGGGCGGGTTCGTTCCAGTGAAGTACCTGCCACTGCATGCGTTTAACCTCATTTTTGGCAGCTATGCGAAGGAGCTCCTCAAATAATTTCTGTCCAATACCTTTACCCCTCCAGGGTTCCCTCACAATCAAGTCTTCCAGGTAAAGAACCTTGCCTTTCCAGGTGGAATAGGTGTAATACCAAAAAGCCATTCCCACAGTCTGAGCATTTACCCTGGCCAACAAGGCATGGAAAAAAGGCCGGGGGCCAAATCCATCGCGAAGCAGATCTTGGGCTGTGATAGTGGCCTCGAGGGGCGCTTGCTCGTAAGCTGCCAATTCACGAATTAGCAAGACCATGTCCTCAACATCGGCCGGTGTGGCTTCTGCCAACGTTATTTGAAATTTCTCATCCATGACGGTCAACTCCATGAAGCATGTATACCGTATGCGCCAGTCCAGGCAGAATTTCTGCCAAATATTCCCTAACAGCCTTTGGGCTACCCGGGAGGGTATAGAAAAGCGTAATGCCTGCCACGCCGGCAATAGCCCTGGAAAGAAGGGCCGCAGGTTTTTGTGCCCCGTATTTTAGCCGTATGTATTCCATGATCCCCGGTATCTGCTTATCAAGCAAAGGCATCAGGGTATCCGGGGTAATATCTCGGGGGCCAATACCGGTTCCGCCGGACGTTATCACCAGGTCGATGCCAGCATCCATGGCATTTCGGGCTAACTCACGCAGTTTTCCAGCGTCGTCGGGAATTATAAAAGGAGAAAATTCAGCTTTCCAACCCATGTTATCAAAGAAGTCAGCCAGCAGGCGAACGGCTTCCGGCCCGCTCAAATCCTCGTATTCACCTTGGCTGGCACGGTCGCTCAGGGTAATTACCCATACCTTAAAAACGTGCTTGTCTGGCTCAAAGGTCATAGGTCAGTTCTCCTTAGGTATGTAAAGTAGTTTCATTCCAGGAGTCAGTCGACCACCCCTTAGGACCCGGCAAAAAATCCCCTCGCGGGGCATTACACAATCGCCCACCTCCACAAAGATGGCACAAGAGGTGCCGTGGCATTTTTTCCCAATCTGGGTTACCTCCAGTTCCACCTCTTCGCCCACGAAACGGTCGCCGGGACGGGTTTTGTAAAGCTCCAAACCTTCGGTGGTTATGTTTTCGGCAAATTCACCATAGACCACCTTACGACCACTCTGTTCCTCGAAACGTCGAATACTCTCTACCCCCAGTAAACTGACCTGACGGTGCCATTTACCTGCATGAGCATCTCCCTCTACTCCCAATGGACCCAGGACAATATCTTCACAGGGATGCTTTACAGTTCCCTTTTGTTCTGAAATATTTACTGAAACTATACTAATGGCTCTTTCCATGTATTCAGGTATCACTCCCATTTTTCAAAAATAGCCTATAGATAAAGGAACGCTGAAGCAAAAGGCTCACAGCATCAGGCACCCAACATCTGCCGAACGATTTCAGAAACCAACTTATTGTCGGCCTGACCCGCAAAAGCCTTAGAAGCTACACCCATTACTTTTCCCATATCTTTAATTGAAGCGGCGCCGGTCTGGGCAATGATTTCACGGAGTTTTTCCCTGATTTCATCTTCCGACATCTGCTTGGGTAAATAAGATTCGATAATGGAAAGCTGGTAAAGTTCCTCATCGGCCAGGTCATTGCGTCCCTTTTCGGCGTAAATGGCAGCGGCTTCACGGCGCTGCTTGGCCAGTCGTTGCAGCATTTTCACTTCTACTTCGGCAGGTATTTCTCCCCCCGAAATGTCTTTTCCCGTTTTTTCAAGCAGCAGGGCTGCCTTGATGCCCCTGATAGCCTCGAGTTTGCGCATGTCTTTGGCTATCATGGCAGCCTTCATATCGTTGTTGATGATGGTTTCGAGCGACATAGGACTTTTTTTTGCAAAATTAATGAATGCGGGGGATTAGTCGGGGTTATCGAAAAGGTAGGGATTGCTCCGAATTTCGGGGCCACTGGGTCCCTTGCTTATAATACTTCGGGGAGCCAGAGATTCTGTAGCGGGCGGAGGGGGAGTTAACTGGGCGCCCCTCCTTTTATAGGCAGGAATAGATTCCAGGGTTTGAAGAGTATCGTCGTCGAGCGGCTCATTGAAAATGCCGCTCATTTGCCGAAGTTTTTCAATCCGGTCGCTTTGTCTTTTGGGATCTATTGAAGGGGTAGTGATTCCGGCAGTCTGGGATTCAGGCAGATGTTCTACCGAAGTTTTCAGAAAGGGCTCCTGCTCGGGGACCTTTGCCTGAATTTCAGGCTGCATTTCTTGAGCCGGGGTAAGAGGGTCATCAAAAAGGGTAAATACCCGTTTGGGCGAATGGGTTTCAGCCGGACGATCCCTCTCAGTACCTTCCTGGGTCATCTTTTTCAGCACAGGTTCTGCAGGGAGGGTTTCATTCGTGTCAAGACCTGCTTTTGGGGGAATAACTTCTTCATCGAGGGTGTGAACCACCTTGGGTATTTTAGTTTCGGGTGCTTTCAGCGGCTCAAAGGAAGTTGCAATTAACGTAATGGCAATATCTTCTCCTAACTCCTCATCATAGCCAACACCCCAGATAATATCCACGTCATTGCCCGCATTTTCCTGGATGTAGGAAGTGATCTCCGAAACTTCATCCATGGTGATTTCGTTTTGTTTACCGCTGGAAATATACAGCAGCATGTTGCGGGCACCGATTATGTTATTGTCGTCGAGCAAAGGCGAATTAAGAGCATCCATGGCAGCTTTAAGTGCGCGTCCTTCGCCCGAGGCACGGCTCGAACCCATGATTGCTTTCCCGGAGTCTTTCATCACCGTCTTCACATCTTCAAAGTCAACATTTACATAGGCCTTCACCGTGATAATTTCGGCGATACCCTTGGCCGCCCGTGTCAACACATCGTCAGCCTTGGCAAAAGCCTCACGCAGGGAAAGGTTGCCCCAAAATTCACGAAGTTTGTCATTATTGATCACCAGCAAGGTATCCACATATTTACGCAATTCGGCAATACCCATCTCGGCTTGCTGTTTTCTCTTACGGCCTTCAAAGGTGAAAGGGATGGTTACAATACCCACGGTTAAGATATCGAGCTCGCGGGCTACGCTGGCTATCACCGGAGCTGCTCCCGTTCCGGTACCTCCTCCCATTCCTGCTGTGATAAAGAGCATCTTGGTGTCTTTTTCGAGTACTTCACGTATTTGCTCGATCGACTCCTCCGCAGCCCTGCGTCCTACCTCTGGCTTATTGCCGGCTCCAAGCCCTGAAGTACCCAATTGTATTTTAACGGGAATAGGGCTGGAATCCAGTATTTGTTTATCGGTATTGCATTGTATAAAATCAACATCCACTATACCCTGGTTATACATGTGGTTGACAGCATTGTTGCCTCCACCTCCCACTCCTATTACTTTTATAATCGAAGACCTGCGGCCCTGTGCTTCAAATTTTATCATATCACCTGTGTTATTAAGTAGCATAAAGATAATTTCTTATTTCTTATTTATTTTCAGGCAGTAAAAAAATTATAAACATAAAACTGTTAACAAAATCATATTCTAAGATTCTCAAAATCAATAATTTTCATTGCTATCATTAAACCACTCCTGCATCCGTTCTAAAAATGATTTGCGGGATTTGGCGGGTTTGGTCGCCTCTTCCTGCACTGGAACTTCCTGGATGGGTTCGGGTTCTGGGGCTTGTGCTGGCTTATTGTTAGGATTATGCTCAGCCTTTTTCGGTTCTTCAGATCGATTATCAACTACCGGGTCATCCATAAAATTAGCGGTCCGCTTCAAGTCCTTATTCATTCGGTTGAAGCCCATAAGCAACAAGCCGATTCCTGTGGAATACATCGGTGAATTCAAATGTTTAGGCGTATTGGCCGATAGATGTTCATTAGGAAATCCTATTCGGGTTTCCATTCCCGTCTTGTATTCTGTAAGCATGCTCAAATGCCTGAGCAGGGACCCTCCACCTGTAAGCACGATGCCACCAATGAGTTTCTTTTCCAAACCGGTATTCCTTATTTCTCGATAAACCAACTCTATAATTTCTTCCATACGGGCTTGAATAATAGAAGAGAGATTGCGAAGGGTAATCTCCCTATGTGCCCTGCCCTTTAAACCGGGAATAGCAACCACATCACTCTCGCTGTTTTCATTGGCCAAAGCCGATCCATATTTCACCTTCACTTCCTCTGCATATTTGCGGATGATTGAGCAACCATCCTTAACATCATCGGTAACAATATCCCCTCCTATAGGGATTACAGCCGTATGCCGTATGATGTGATCCTGAAAAATTGCGATGTCTGTTGTGCCGCCGCCAATATCCACCAGTACAATGCCCGCTTCTTTTTCTTCATCCGACAGCGTTGCCTCAGCTGAGGCCAATGGTTCAAGAATAAGATCTACCACTTCTAACCCTGCTCTGCGAACGCATTTGTAAATATTCTTGGCTGCTGCACTCTGGCCCACAATAATATGAAAATTAGCTTCGATTTGTGTACCCTGCATACCTACCGGGTTTTTAATGCCCGGTTCTCCATCTACCGTAAACTCCTGGGGAATCACATCGATGATTTCTTCTCCAGGACTAACGGTTAAATTATACATGTCGCTGATGAGCTTTTCAATATCTTCTGAAGAAATTTCCTCATCTCCATTCTTACGAATGATGTTGCCTCTGTGTTGAAGGCTTTTGATGTGATGGCCGGCAATGCCCACATGCACATATTTAATTTGGAGGCCTGCTTGCTCCTCAGCTTGAGATACTGCACTTTTTATGGCATCTACCGTGTTTTCGATATTAGCCACCACGCCTCGCCTCACCCCAAACGAATCGCTGCGGCCAAAACCGACGATTTCGATCTTGCCCGCACCGTCGCGACGCGCTATCATGGCCGCAATTTTTGTAGTTCCAATATCAAGACTGGCAATATAAACTCCACCGTTGGCTGAAGGATTCATTGACTGATTTCTGGATATTTCCATGGTTGAGTTATTTTTGAGTTAATATAATCTGATTCAGGTATTTAAGGTTGATGACCGGATACTGACGGTAGTTGATGTGTCCGGGCGTACGGGTATAGAAAAGCAAAAGGTTGTCAAGTCGCCATTGCAAATCGGTAAAATCCCCCAGCAAAACTGTGTGATCACCCGTAGCGGGGATCAGTTCAACCTCGCCTTGCTCGTTGTAGTAGATCTGAGCCACCAGCGAGCGTAGCAATCGGTGCGAATGAATGTAAAGCCCGGCCTCATAAAGGTTCTGAGCTTGCTGTCGATCGGGGGAGGTCTCCGGAATATCTTGCAAACGATAATATCGACTGATACTGAAAGGTATTTTTCCGGATACCGGCAAAACACGATCAGAATAACCCGGAGTTAAAGGAAAGAAATAGCCCAATCCATCAAGATACCAGGTTCCTGACTTAGGGAAAAACAATTTTAATAAAGGCTTGCGCTGCACAACCTTTATTTCGGTAATTCCCGAAAGGGAGGCAAATACATCGGCAGACTCAATCACTGGTATGTTGCGAAGCTCGTCCTCGAGCGCTCTGAAGTTCAATTTATTCAGAGGCTTACCGACGGCTTTTCCCCATTTTTTTTCCACTATATCTAAAATTTCTTTTTCACTGATCAAAGGTGAAGCGTTGCCCTTGTCGATATGCACAAGAAGAGCCCTGCATAAAACCTGATCCTGCCAGCGGTTGGCAAAAGCCAAACCGGTTATGGAGGCAGCCACAGCCAACACCCACCAGACAACAATCAGAATATGTATCAACTTACGCTTCATACTTTTCCTGCATTAAAATGACTGAAGGCCAATTGGGCCAATTTATCGATATCGCCAGCACCCACTGTTACCATGATCCC
Organism: Bacteroidales bacterium; assembly: GCA_049969475.1. Taxonomy (GTDB): domain Bacteria; phylum Bacteroidota; class Bacteroidia; order Bacteroidales; family TTA-H9; genus UBA2030. Next base: position 49,101 of record JBMFOU010000002.1, read on the forward strand.
CTGCTGGCGGGAAAGTATAAGATTGAAAGCCGCTTGATGAGTAATGATGGGGGGATTGGGATTCATGCGCCGGGCAATCATTTTTGAGGTAACCCCGCGGATGGGCTTTTCGCGGGCCGGATAGATATCGAGCAAAAACACCTCATCGAAAAGACTCAAGCTTTCGGCAAAACCATCGGCCAGATCGCGGGTGCGCGAATAAAGATGCGGCTGGAAAATGGCGGAAAGCTTTTGATTGGGGAACAGGTCGCGAAGTGAGAGAGCCAACGCGCGGATTTCTTCCGGATGATGGGCATAATCGTCGATATACACAAAATCGCCCGAAGAATAAATAATATCGAAACGGCGTCGGATACCGCGAAAGGCTGACAACCCACTAACAATTTCCTCTGCCGAGGCTCCCGCCAATTGCGCAAGAGCGGCTGCTGCCACGCTATTTTCGATGTTGATGCGCGCCGGAATGTGCATTTCTATCCCTTCCAATTTACCATCGGGGGTATGAATATCGTATCGATAAGATAAGCCTTCGTTCCTGATATGGGTGGCATAGTAGTCGGCTGTGGTATCTTCTCCGGCATAGGTAAAAATACTTGCCTGGGTATGGTGTTGGACGAGATGCTTCAGGCCCCTCCTAATAACAAGTGCCCCTGAAGGGTTGATATTTGCCGCAAACTGTTGGAATGCAGCCATTAAATTATCATAGGTAAGATAAATATCCAGATGGTCGGCATCGATAGCTGTGATGGCAGCTAATTGAAGATTGAGGTGCAAGAAAGAACGGTCGAACTCGTCGGCCTCAGTAACCATCCATCGGGCGGGCGGAGCATTCAGATAATTGGTATTAAAATTTTTGGATATTCCCCCCAGAAAAGCCAGACAACCCTGTGCAGAGCCATAAAGAATCTGGCCCAGCATGGTGGAAGTAGATGTCTTGCCGTGCGTACCGGCCACAGCTACCGAAGGCATGGAAGAAGAAATCAATCCTAGCATCTCAGCCCGTTTCATCAGGGGAATATCTCGCTGATATATAGTGTTCCACTCCTTATGTTCCCTTGGAATAGCCGGAGTATAGATCACCAACTGCGTATCTTCAGGAATGGCATTTGGGTTTTCATCGAAATGTATGGAAATGCCTTCAGCCATAAGTTCAGAGGTCAGGCGGGTGGGTGTGCGGTCGTATCCACTTACCCTAACCCCTCTTTGGTGCAGAAACCGGGCTAACGCACTCATTCCTATACCACCAATACCCAGGAAATATACCGACTGAAGTTGTTCCAGTTTCATAATCAACGATTTTTGAGTTTTTTCAAATCATCCAGGATGGCTGAAGCAATACGCTCATCGGCATCGGGGATGGCCATATGCCGAATAGCAGAGCCCATACGATTTATTAATTCTTTGTCTGCTATGAGTTTTCGTAAGGCAGGACAAAGCTCTGCAGCAGCCCGTGAATCTTCGATGAGCTGGGCTCCGCCAGCTTCTGCAATACGTTTTGCATTATACATCTGATGATTAGCAGCTGCATAAGGATAGGGAATAAGGATGACGGGTTTTCCAATATTGCATAATTCACTGATGGCAATGGCGCCGGCTCGCGAAATAATGACATCAGCAGTTGCATAGGCCAGTTCCATGCGCTGAATAAAAGGATGAACCCGCACCCGCGCCAACTGATTTTTTGACACAAAATCATTAGCTTCGACAGCAAAACTACTCCCGGTTTGCCAAATCCACTGAAGATTTTGCATGTCTTCCACCATCAAACAGTTCATAACTGCCCGATTGATGGAGACGGCACCCTGGCTACCGCCGATAACCAACACAGTAAGTAGATCTTTTTCAAGGGAAAAGAATTGAAGCGCTTCTTCCTTCAGGCCTTCTATAGCAATGACATTGCGACGAACGGGATTGCCTGCCAGAAGGGTTTTCTGCGGAGGAAACCATGGTTCCATGTTAGGATAGGCCGTAAAAATGAGACGGGCCCGTCGGGCCATTATGCGATTAGTAACGCCCGGATAACTGTTTTGTTCCTGAATATAAATGGGAATACCCAGCCACGAAGCGGCCCGCATCACCGGACCACTGGCAAATCCCCCCACTCCTACAACGGCCTGGGGACGGAATTTTATCAATAAAATAAGGGCCTGAACCATGCTCACCGCCAACTTTAGCGGGAAAAACAGATTGGAAAAACTAAGCGATCGTCTGAAACCGCTAATCCACAAACCCTTGATAGGGAAACCCTGGGCAGGCACCTTTTCCATCTCCATTCGACCCAGGGCTCCTACAAAAAGCACCTCGCAATCAGGTTGCAAGCGCCGAATTGCCTGGGCTATGGCAATGGCCGGAAATACATGTCCACCGGTACCTCCTCCTGAAATTATGATTCTCATACAGCCTCCTGTTTTAAGTTTTCAGCATCTGCGAGGTCATTCTCCTCGCCAGACATTTCCTCATGCCCGGCCACATCCACAAACGAAAGGGTCTCAGGCGCTTCACCACCGCGAGCCACGCTCTGCAGCATCCCCAGCATGAGGCAGGTAAACCATACTGAGGTACCTCCCATACTCATCAGTGGCAATGTCTGTCCTGTCACGGGACCAATGCCCACAGCTACAGCCATATTCACATAAGCATTTACTATAATGCTGAAGGTGATGCCAAATGCCAGAAGGCTGCTAAAAACCGTATTGCTTCGCACGGCAATGGCAATGCCCCGGTAGAGCAAAATCAGATAAAGCAGTACTAAAAATATTCCTCCAAGCAAACCATACTCTTCGATGAATATGGCAAAGATGAAGTCGCTATAGGCACTGGGTAGAAAATTGCGTTGCACCGATTTTCCCGGGCCCAGGCCCAGCAAGCCCCCATTGGCAATAGCAATGCGGGCTTGCTCTTGCTGAAAATCATCAGGGTCGGCCAGACGAGCTTCCACATCTTGAGGCTTAGGTTCCAAGAAGGCTGTAATTCGCTCGTTCCAGGTAGCTGCCCGAGGAAAAACCTTGGGGAAGTTTTTACCAATCACTATCACAGAAGTCATCAGCATAATTCCAGCCAGCATCAAAGCCAGCAGATGTTTCCAATACACCCGGCCTACCATAAACATCATGAAACTCACCAGCAGGATGAGAGCCGAGGTGGAAAAATTACCTGGCAGAATAAGTAAAGCTACAACAATGACGGGCCATAAAACAAAGACAAATCCGTTTTTAAAACTTCTTAGTAAATCCTGGCGCCGATGTAATTCGCGGGCCACATAGGCAATCAGGGCCACCTTGGCCAGCTCGCTGGTCTGAAAGGTAATACCAATGATAGGTATTTTAATCCAGCGTTTGGCTTCATTGATGGAGGTATCGCTGAAAAGAGTAAAAACCAACAAGATAATGGCCAGCAAAAGGATATAGAGTGATACATTAGCAAACTTACGGTAAGGTATCTTATGAACCCCATACATGAGGGCCAACCCGGCCAAAGTAATCAAACCATGCTTCAGGAGGTAGTATTCAGCCGAACTACCTTTAGAAGCAAAGGAGAGGGAACCCGAGGCACTGTAAACCACCAACAGGGATACAACCGAAAGAATGATAGTTACCACCCAGATGGTACGATCGCCGGATACTTTGGAAGCCAGGTTGTCCATAGTAAGCTCCTAAAGGTTTTTAACTGCCTTTTTAAACTGATTACCCCTATCTTCGTAATTCTCAAACAGGTCGAAACTGGCGCAGGTGGGCGATAGCAATACCACATCGCCTTTCTGCCCCAGCCTAAAGGCTGTCTGAACCGCTTCCTCTGCCGAAGTAGTCTCCACGAGCGTAGGTACCATTCCCATGAAAAAGGTCTTCAATTTGGTATTATCCACCCCCAGGCAAACAATAGCTTTTACCTTCTGCCGTACTAGTTCAGCCAGCATGGTATAATCGTTGCCTTTGTCCTTACCTCCTGCAATCCAAATGACTGGTTTGGTCATACTCTCGAGGGCATACCAGGTACTGTTCACATTGGTTGCTTTGGAGTCGTTGATAAAGTCGATGCCATGCACAGTGGCCACAAACTCCAGCCTGTGCTCCGCGTTCTGAAAGTTGGAAAGGCTTTCCTTTATACGCATCTTGCGCACTTCAGCCAATCGGGCTGCAATGGCCGAAGCCATGGAATTATAGACATTATGCTTGCCCTGAAGGGCTAAATTTTCAATGGTTGAGTTCATGATGTCTTTATTTATACTGATTATTATTTGGTTGTTTTCAATCCAGGCACCCTCTCCATGCTGAGGGGGGTTCTCTCCGTATGAGAAAAGGCGTTGATGAAACGATCGGCGGGCTATCTCGCGCTGTATCACAGGATCGTCGGCGAAGTAGATGAAGGCATCCTCAGGCCGTTGATTCAGCGTTATTCGCATCTTGGAAGCCACATACCGGTCGAAGGTTCCGTAACGGTCGAGGTGGTCGGGGGTAATATTGGTAAGGATGGCGATATGGGGTCTAAAACGAAACATACCATCAAGCTGGAAGCTGCTGATTTCAAGCACCCACCATGCATGATCTCCTTTTAACAATTCAAGAGCGAAACTTTGTCCCACATTGCCGGCCAGCCCGGCATCAATACCACCTTTCACCAGCAAATGATGCGTTAGCAATGTGGTAGTAGTTTTACCATTGCTTCCTGTAATGCAAATGAACTTTCCGGTAGAATACCGGGCTGCAAATTCAATTTCAGAGATAACCGGAATGCCACGTTCCAGTGCGGCTGCCACCAGAGGAGCCGATTCTGGTATGCCCGGGCTTTTGATGATTTCTTCGGCACCCAGAATGATATCAGCACTGTGCCGGTTCTCCTCGAAAGGAATATCCCATTGCTGTAGCAAATCCCTGTATCTATCCTTAATTCTGCCGGCATCCGACACGAATACCCCGAGTCCCTTGGCCTGGGCCAGAACCGCAGCACCAGTGCCGCTTTCGGCAGCCCCTAATACAACCACGGGATATTCCTTCCTAGTCATTATTATCTAATTTTGAGGGTAATAATAGTAACCACTGCCAGCATAAAGGCAACGATCATGAACCGTTGCACTATTTTGGCCTCGTGATAGCCTTTTTTCTGAAAATGATGATGCAGGGGCGACATGAGGAAAATACGCCGCCCTTCACCGTATTTCCTTTTGGTGTATTTGAAATAGCTCACCTGAAGAACTACTGAGAGATTCTCGGCGAGAAAAATGCCACACAGAATAGGGATAAGCAATTCCTTGCGAAGTATGATGGCGATAACCGCAATAATTCCTCCCAGGGTCAGACTGCCGGTGTCGCCCATAAAAACCTGAGCCGGATAGGTATTATACCACAAAAAACCAATGGCCGCCCCTACCAGGGCACTGATATAAATGGTCAGTTCTCCAGTGTTGGGGATATACATAATATTCAGGTAATCAGCAAAAATGATGTTACCAGAAACCCAGGCCAGAATACCCAGTGTAGCGGCTGCCACGGCCGTGGTGCCTCCCGCCAGTCCATCAAGACCATCGGTGAGGTTCACCCCGTTGGACACAGCCGTAATGATGAAAATTACGATGGGAATAAAAACCAGCCATACATATTTCCTTGCTCCAGGCCCTGCCCAGCTTATCAATGTGGAATAGTCGAATTCATTGTTTTTAACAAAGGGAATGGTAGTCTTAGTCGATTTCTTCGATTCGGCCGAAAACTTCTCCTTGGCTCTCTCGTAAGCGTTTTCACGTAGTACATTGTTGCTCTGAACAAAAGCATGGGTTTCGCTTTTTTCCCTTGTCACTACAGCCGGGTGAAAATAGAGTGTGCTGCCCACGATAAGGCCTAATACAATCTGGCCCATGAGTTTGGTACGCTTGCGCAGGCCTTCCTTATTCTTTTTAAAAACCTTGATATAATCGTCTAGAAAACCTATGAACCCTAGCCACAAGGTGGTAATAATCATAAGAATCACATAAATGTTGCCCAGGCGGGCAAAAAGGAGGGTGGGAACGAGAATACCCGCAATAATCATCAGACCGCCCATGGTGGGCGTGCCTTTTTTCTGCAATTGTCCTTCGAGTCCCAGGTCACGGATCTCCTCTCCTATTTGTTTCTTTTTAAGAAAGTTAATTATTGATTTGCCGAACACCAGGGTGATCAGCAAGGAGGTAATAACAGCAGCGGCAGCCCGGAACGAGATGTACTGAAACAGTCCTGCACCGGGGAAGTCATAGGTTTTGTCGAGCCAGGTAAAAAGATAGTACAGCATGTTTTCTAATCGTTTTTAATTTCCAGGGCTTGCGCCAGTTCTATCTTATCATCAAAAGGATATTTCACCCCCTGTATTTCCTGATATTTTTCGTGTCCTTTGCCGGCCACCAGAATCACATCTCCTGGATCGGCCATGGCAACGGCCGTTCGAATAGCTTCACGGCGATTAACAATGACCAGCACCTTGCGGAGCTGAGTGGGGTCTAAACCCGCCTTCATATCGGCTATTATTTGTTCAGGGTCTTCCGTGCGCGGGTTATCGCTGGTAAGAATAACCTTATCAGATAATCGGGCGCAAATAGCTGCCATTTCGGGGCGCTTGGTCTTATCGCGGTCGCCGCCTGCTCCTACTATGGTGATTAACCGCCCGTTGCCTCTACGGATAGCATGGATGGTTTCAATGACATTCTTTAATGCATCGGGGGTGTGGGCGTAGTCCACAATGCCCGTAACGCCGGTCGCATTTTTCATGGTATCGAAGCGACCTTCTGCCGGAGGAATATTACTGAGCAATTCAAGCGAATGATTGGCATCCATACCCAACAATACCGATGCGGCATGAATAGCGGTAAGATTGTAGGCATTAAACTCGCCCGTAAGCCTGAACCAGGCCTCCCTACCGTTGATGTTCAGGAGCATGCCATCGAGATGAAGCTCCATGACCCGGGTATGGAAGTCGCATAGGGTTTTAAGCCCATAATAATATTTCGCTGCCCGGCTATTCTGTAGCATCACTTGTCCATTGCGGTCATCGGCATTGCTCAGGGCGAAGGCTCTTGAGGAAAGGCCATCAAAAAAGGCTTTCTTGGCTGCCAGGTAATTACTGAATGTTTTGTGATAATCCAGGTGATCGTGGGTGAGGTTAGTAAAAATTCCCCCTGCGAAATGTTGGCCAGCAATACGCCCCTGATCTACGGCATGGGAGCTTACCTCCATAAAAGCGTGAGTACAGCCCTGATTTACCATTTCATGCAGCAGCTGATTGAGGCGTATGGCATCAGGAGTGGTGTGGGTAGCCGGAATGATCCGGTCGCCCAGACGATTTTCAACTGTGGATATCAAACCGCAGTTATAGCCTGCGGCCTGAAAAAGACGATACAGTAGGGTGGCTATGGTCGTTTTACCATTGGTACCCGTAACTCCTACCAACTTCAGCTTTCGCGAAGGATAGTCGTAAAAAGCCGAAGCCAGCTGACCGGCAACACGGGCTGTATCGCTCAATTGGATAAACGTGACCCCGTCTGGCAAGGAGGCTGGAACCTGCATCCCGGCGATAGCTGTGCAACCCGCGGAAATTACCTGGGGAATAAAATCATGTCCATCCACCCGTGTACCCTTCAGAGCCACGAACAATTTTCCAGGACCTGCCTCTCGGCTGTCTATTACAATGCCATCGATCCCGGCCTCGGATGGTCCTAGGATGCGCTCAAACTTTATATCCAACAATAAATCACTTAACTTCTTCATGGTGTGTAGCTTAAGGTTAGTTGTACGATACGACCCCGGGTGATGGGACTTCCAGCCGGTACAGATTGGTCTTTCACCTTGCCTCTACCCGACAGGCTTACCCTCATTCCACGAGATTCAAGCAGATAAGCGGCTTCGCGTGCAGTCATACCCCTTACATCAGGAACCTGGTTGCGAGGATAAGCCAATGGGCGCACACGGGCCTCGCTGTCTTTCAGACTTACCACGCCCCATGATTGACTGGTATCAACTTTTGCATGATTTGCTCCCATCAGGCTTAAAACAGGCCATAGATCGGGGAGCCAGCCTTTAACCACCCATTCTGTTGACAGGCTTGTGCTATCCTTCAGATTAAATTCAATGGGGGCAGCCATCTGAGGAATCTCATTACGCACGCCCACCGATGTAGCATAAATGCGGTCGGCTATGGCTCTAAAAACCGGGGCAGCCACAGCTCCTCCGTAAATTCTCCCTTTTTGCGGATTACTAATGACAATCATCAGGGTGTACTGCGGATTATCGGCTGGGAAATAGCCCACAAAGGAGGCATTGTAGTTTGATTTGTTGTAGCGACCTCCCACGGCAATCTGAGCCGTACCGGTTTTTCCGGCCACCGTATAGGGGGCTCCGTTGAAAGCGCCTTTGGCTGTGCCCTTTTCTACTACAGCCTCCATCATCTCCCGGGCCTTGCGGGCCGTCTTTTCAGAGCAAACAGATGACACCAGCACTTCAGGTTCAAGAGTCTTCACTACCCTATCGCCCTCCCTGATCTCTTTAACAAACCGGGGTTTCATCATCCGGCCATTGTTCACAATTGCATTGTAAAAAGTGATGATCTGAAGTGGTGTTATTTTTAACTCATACCCAATCGACATAAAAGGCAAGCTAGTTTTCGACCAGCGCTTATCATCTGATTTTCGGATGAAAGGATTTCCCTCGCCCGGGATCTCCACCCCCAGCGGTTTGCCTAAACCCATTTCATAGAGTTTTTCACTAAACTTGCGCGGTTTTTTGCCAAAAACCTTGCTGACAAACAACGAAGTAGCCACATTGCTGCTGTGGGCAAAGGCATCCTTGAGCGTGATATACCGCTTATTGAGAGGGTGGTCGTCTTTCATGACCGCATTGGCCCAAACAACACTTCCCAGGTAAGGAAGGCTGTCACTAAGGTTTAGGCCTCCTTCATCCATAGCCGCCACCAGCGACATGAGCTTAAAGGTGGAGCCAGGTTCTATGCTTTCGGCCAAAGCATAGTTATATCTTTCCTCAAAAGTGCCCTCCGGCGATCGGGAAAGGTTGGCCAAAGCCTTGATGTCGCCTGTTTTTACTTCCATGACAATGGCACAGCCCTGGGCAGCATCGTTGGCCACGAGTTGTTCGTGCAGGGCCCGTTCAGCCACGTCTTGCAGTTTGATGTCGAGTGTGGTAACGATATCTTTTCCATTGACCGGCTGCACCATCTGGTTGTTCAACACAGGTATCCACTCTCCACCCGAAATCCGTTGCATCCACATCCGCCCGTTGGTTCCCTTCAGATACTCATTGTAAGCACCTTCAAGACCAACATAGAGATTGTTTTCAGGATTGAAATAGCCAATCGTACGCCGGGCCAGCATTCCATAGGGCATACGACGCACATTTTTCTGAATGAGAATTAAGCCACCGCGGTTGGGTCCCAGCCGAAGTATGGGCAATTTCTTTACAGCCTTAAGCGTGGTATAATCTACATTGCGCTTGATGAGGTAGTACCTGTTTTTCTTTTTCCGGGCTTCCAATAAATCGTTTTTCCACTCACGGGCTGATTTTTGCGAAAAAATGCGGGCCAGGCCAGTGGCCAGGGAATCTACCTTTTCTTTGAAAAGAACCGTGGGAATATTCGGACTGGCCACATCCATGCGAATATCGAAGATAGGAACGGTGGTGGCCAACACATTACCATCGGCCGATAAAATGTTTCCTCGGGCTGCTTCCACTTCTCCCAGCTTAAGGGTAGTCTCTCTGCCATGACTGCGATATTTTTCACCCTCGACGAAAATGACAACCCCAGCCCTGTAAATAATATACCCGCCGATGGCCACCATCAGCCAGTATATTATCCACAACAGCGCTATTTTCTTGGTTCTGAATTCGTCCATGAGGTTATTTACGATAGGCTTCGAGTTTTTCCAGGTCTTCTTTGGAAATTGTAATTTTTACAGGGGGTTCAGGAGCTTCAATGAGGCCCAATGCCTTTGCCCGCCTTAGCAGTTTAGATTGTTTGGTACTATCACTCCAGGCCGAGCGGGCAGCCGTGTATTCGTAGGCCAACTCTTTCTGGTCCTTTTTCAGGGCATTAATTTTTCTGAGGGTTTTTATTCCCCAGTACGTATTGGCGATATAAATGAGTCCGAGAAAAGCCAGAAAAGCCAGCAGACGCAGCACAGCCTGTTCGTGGCCGGCCAGGGCACTACCCGAGAGCACCTGCTTCAGGAAGCCTCTCTTTTTGCTGGTCTTTGGAGATTTCGAGGGGGTTTTCATAGCTTTTCTGCAACTCTTAGTTTAGCACTACGGGCACGGGGATTCCGGGCTATCTCATCGGGACTAGCCTCCAGGGGTTTTCGGGTAACCGGCCGGAAGGGGGCCACCAGATTTCCGTAAAAGTCTCTAACAGATTCGCCATCGAAGGTTCCGGTCTTCATGAAATTCTTCACTATCCGATCTTCAAGCGAATGGTAAGAAATGACAACGAGTCGTCCACCAGGACGCAACACCTCAGCCGACTGCCTCAGCATATCCTTTAATGCCTCCAATTCCTGGTTAACCTCGATGCGTAAGGCCTGAAATACCTGAGCCAGAAACTTGTTTTCAGCTCCACGAGGACTGAGGGGAAGTAATATCTCCCGAAGTTTTCCTGTGGTTTCAATGGGCTCTGTGTTTCTGTGTTGTACTATGCGTGCCGCAATCTGTCGGGCCTGAGGCAATTCCCCGTATTCACGGAAAAGACGGATAAGCGCTTGCTCGTTGTAATCTGCAAGGATGCGAGCAGCTGTCAGGCCATTGCGACGATCCATGCGCATGTCGGCAGGTGCATCGAACCGCGTGGAAAAACCTTTGGCCGGCTCATCGATCTGCCATGACGAGACTCCAAGATCGGCCAATATGCCATCGGCCGGTATAGCGTCGTAAAAACGCAGAAAACGCTTGAGATACCTGAAATTTTCATTAATAAAAATCAAACGATCATCGTCGGGCAGATTAGCCAGGGCATCTGCATCCTGGTCGAAAGCCAGCAGGCGACCTCCACCCATGCGTCGTAAAATTTCACGCGTATGTCCTCCACCACCGAAGGTAACATCCACCCAAACCTCTCCCTTTGCCTCAAGTAGGGCTTCAACGCTTTCGTGCAGTAATACAGGCAAATGGTAGGACATATTGTTAAAATCGAATCAGCCAATGTTTCCACCGGGGGTATTACCCATCACCTTACGGGCCAACTCGGCAAACGCTTCGGGCGTTACGCTGCTGACAGTATTTTCGTAGGCTTCCTTATCCCATATCTCTAGCACATTCACCCGCGAGGCTACGACCACATCCTTGGTGATTCCTGCGTAAGTCAGCAAGTCCTTGGTAATGAGTATGCGACCGGTGGCATCCATTTCCACAGGCTTACTGCCAGCCATAAAAAGCCGGATGAAAGCCAGATTGTCGGGATTGTACCTGTTTAGCTGATTGATTTTTTCAAGCTCCAGGTCCCATTCACTTTTAGGGAAGAGCTCCAGACACTTCGAAAATATGCTACGACGCAGCACGAATTCGGCTGATCCTTCGCCCGTAAGCTGCCTGCGCAGACTCACCGGGAGCTGAATCCTGCCCTTTCCGTCAAGCGTGCATTCGTGCGTGCCCGTGAACTTCAACATATTGATTCAGGTGTCTGTACGAAAATACGATGAGTTGCCCCACTTTGTTGCACAAAATTGCATTTTTTTCCACCAAAATCAACACTTTGTTAATAACTTTTTCCTCTATAAGTGCGCTAAACTTCGGAAACACAAGCCAGAACAAGGATTTCAGGAGATTCACATTTTTTCAATCCCTTGTGGGAAATAGTGGTAAAGGTCCTGTCGACAGGTGAAACGAAAAAGTTAAATTTGCGGCCCTGCCCCTGATAAATCAGAAATGGAAAATTTTGAGGTCAAAAAATTCGTGGATGTTGCTCAGGTAATTCGCAATAAAAGCGAGCGGCTCTACCGTATGTTACCTCGCTTTATAATCAACTGGCTGAAGCGGGTGGTGCATGAGGATGAGGTGAATTACATCCTGAGCAAGTATCGTGATTTGGAAGGTCTTCCTTTTATTGAAGCCACGCTGAATGAACTGGGACTGAAAGTGATAGCCGAAGGTAATTTAGACTGGGATCCGCAGGGACGCTACATCTTTGTGGCCAATCATCCCCTGGGAGGCATGGATGGCCTGGCGCTCATGATGGTGGTGGGAAAGCGCATGGCCGATATTGTTTTTCCGGTCAATGATATTTTATTAGCTATTCCCAATACGCGCAGTCTTTTTGTACCCATCAACAAACATGGGAGAAACCCACATCTGGTAAAGCAACTGGATGAGACCTTTGCCGGCGACCGCACGCTCTTGTATTTTCCGGCAGGCCTTTGTTCCCGGCGCCTGGGGGGGCGTATAATGGATCTGGAATGGAAAAAAACCTTTGTAACCAAGGCCCGACTTCATCACCGCGATATCATTCCCGTGCATGCCGAAGGAAGCAACTCCAAATTCTTTTATCGTCTGGCTAACCTTCGCAAAAGGCTCGGCATCAAATTCAACATTGAAATGCTCTTCCTGGTGGACGAAATGGTAAAGCAGAAAGGGAAAACACTTACCCTGCGCTTTGGCAAACCCATTTCTTATACCCTTCTGGATCAACGCTATAGTGATAGCCAATGGGCCGCCCGCATCAAGGAACACGTTTACCGACTGGCAGACGACCCTAATGCCATTTTTGAACCGTAAATTTGCCGAAGGAAAAACCGATATCTATGGAAATGCAACCCATCATTCCTCCAGTTGACCGCGAATTGATTGAACGGGAGTTAACTGAATCGAAGTTCCTGCGCAACACTAACTACGGTAACCGGCAAATCTTTATCGTAACCTACCACGACTCGCCCAACGTGATGCGCGAAATCGGCAGGTTGCGCGAAATATCTTTCCGCGACGCAGGGGGTGGCACAGGCAAGGAAATAGACATCGACATTTTCGACACGGCCAAGATTCCTTTCAAACAGCTGATAGTTTGGGACCCTGAGGATGAAGAAATTGTGGGGGGCTACCGTTTTATTCATATGGCCGACCTATCGCTACTCCCCAATGGACAGCCAGACTCTCCAACCGCTCATTTATTTCAATTTTCCGAAAAATTTCTGAAGGACTACATTCCACATACTATTGAGTTGGGTAGGTCGTTTGTGCAACCGGTTTATCAGGCTTCCTACAATATTCGCAAAGGCATGTTTTCGCTTGATAACCTCTGGGACGGACTCGGTGCCCTGGTAGTAGAATACCCAAGTGTACGTTATTTTTTCGGGAAAATGACCATGTACACACACTACAATCGCACGGCCCGCGATATCCTTCTTTATTTCCTCAAAAAATTCTTCCCCGACCCCGACAATTTGGTCCGGCCCCACCCTGAACTCGAAGTTCGTTGCCTGGATTGCGACCATGTCTCCCTTTTCACCGGAAACACCTATGAAGAAAATTACAAGATTCTCAACCAATCCATCCGTAACTACGGAGAAAACATTCCTCCTTTGGTAAATGCCTACATGAATCTCTCGCCCACCATGCGTTTTTTTGGTACTGCCCTTAACCACGAATTCGGAGAAGTGGAAGAGTCGGGCATTTTGATCACCATACGGGATGTTTACGAGAAGAAAAAACAACGCCACCTGGCCACCTACGTTCCCAAAATCAAATTACCCAAACTTAATCTGAGAATCAGAAGGAGGTCGCATGATAATCATACATGAGGCCCGTTTTTTAAAAAGCAGTACACGATCGGAACAATGCCCTCCGCCTACCCACCCTGAATATGCCTTTGCAGGCCGCTCCAATGTAGGAAAGTCTTCACTCATCAATATGCTTACCGGACGCAAGGGTCTGGCCAAGACTTCTGCCACACCAGGAAAAACACTCACCATCAATCATTTTCTTATCGACAACACCTGGTACCTTGCCGATCTGCCCGGTTATGGATACGCCAAAATCTCTAAGTCTAACCGCGAAGAGCTTCATCGCATGATCAACGATTACTTGATCAACCGGCCCAATCTGCTGAATACTTTTGTTCTGATCGACGCGCGTATCCCGCCTCAAGCCATCGACATAGAATTTATCAATGCCCTCGGGGAAAACAGACTACCCTTTACTCTTATTTTCACAAAAACCGAAAAGCTAGGCCCTGTTGTACTCCAACAAACTATTCATAACTTTTTCGACCAGATGAGGGACACCTGGGAAGAGCTGCCTCAACATTTCGTCACTTCGGCTATTACCAAGGCAGGTCGCGAAGAAATTCTCTCATTTATTGCCGAAACCAACAAAATTTTTAAGCCACTTCCCCAAAAACGAAACCCGGGTAGCTAACCCGGGTTCTTCATTATTTCTTGCCGTTGACTGTGGGTTTAATCTCGATAAGCACCTGATCCTTTTTCACTACATCCCCTTTTTTGACATGAACTTTTTTAACGACTCCATCGAAAGGGGCAAGGATCTGATTGTTCATTTTCATAGCCACCAGTATAAGCAGTTTTTCGCCTGCTACCACCTTTTGGCGTTCCTTAACAAACACGTCGGCAATATTACCAGGGATAAAGGCTGTAAGTTGGTTGGGATTACCGAGCGTGTAGGGCTTTTTGCGTTTATACTTTTCGCTTAAGGTGGTCTTAAAGGTTGACCCTTCAACGGTTACCTCGACCAGTTCTTCAGTAGTTTCTGGCTGAACTGGGACAACATTCAGGGTATCATTATTTTCCATATAACATGGATTTGGTTTGGATAAGAAACGAGTTTAAAACGGGGGAATTCCGTGCTTTTTCTTGGGTAATGACTCCGATTTCGACATCGAAATTTCCAGTGCATGGCTAATAAAATGCCGGGTTTCGGCCGGTTCGATAACGGCATCTACATAACCATAGGCTGCGGCTACATAAGGATTGGCAAATTTCTCTTTGTATTCTTCGATTTTCTTTTTGCGCATTTCTTCAGGATTATCGGCCTCCATGATTTCCTTGCGGAAAATAATGTTGGCAGCACCCTCGGGCCCCATAACGGCAATCTCTGCTGTGGGCCAGGCAAACACAAAGTCTGCTTTGAGATGGTGGGAGCACATAGCAATATAGCCTCCGCCATATGCTTTACGAAGAATTACAGTAATTTTGGGCACTGTGGCTTCACTGTAGGCGTACAAAACTTTGGCCCCATGGCGTATCACTCCGGCATGCTCCTGATCGATTCCGGGCAAATAACCAGGCAGATCAACCAGAGTTACCAGAGGAATATTGAAAGCATCGCAGAAGCGGATGAAACGGGCCGCCTTGTCGGAACTGTCCACATCAAGCACGCCGGCCAATACCATGGGCTGATTGGCCACAATACCCACACTTTGTCCGGCTATCCGCGCAAATCCAATGACAATGTTGGGAGCAAAAAGTTCCTGTACTTCCAGAAACTCCGAGTCGTCCACTATAGCTTTGATGATATTTCTCACATCATAGGGTTCGGTGGGGTCCACCGGAATGATATCGTCAACCTTGTATTGACGCTTGGGTGGCTTTTTGGGGAAGGGTTTAGCCCTATTTTCATTGTTCCAAGGAATAAAGCTCATGAGTTGCTTAATCTGTTCAAAGCATTCTTCCTCACTGCGGGCATAAAAATGGGCATTTCCGGTGATCTGAGCCTGCACCTTGGCTCCGCCCAAATCCTCTTTGGATATTTCTTCTCCTAATACTGTTTTAATAACTTCAGGCCCCGTAATGAACATCTGACTGATTTTGTCCACCACAAACACAAAATCAGTCAAGGCTGGAGAATACACTGCACCACCAGCACAAGGACCCAAGATGACCGAAATCTGAGGTATTACACCCGAGGCCATGGTATTACGATAAAAAATATCGCCATAACCTGCCAGGGCATTCACCCCTTCCTGGATACGAGCTCCTCCCGAGTCATTGATTCCAATAATGGGCACTTTCAGTTTCATGGCATGATCCATGATCTTAGTAATCTTCTTGGCATGGGCGTATCCGAGCGATCCACCAGCAACCGTGAAGTCCTGAGCGTAGATACATACCGGATAACCATTAATGGTCCCCGTACCTGTGATTACTCCATCGCCAGGCAGAAATTTCTTGTCCATATCGAAATCCTTACCTGCGTGAGCTACGAACAGATCGTATTCGTGAAACGACTTGGGGTCGAGCAGGGACAAAATGCGTTCCCTGGCCGTAAGTTTTCCTTTCGCTTTCTGACTTTCAATGGCTTTTTGCCCACCCCCCTGCGATGCTTCGCGCATCCTCTTTTTGAGGTCGGCAATCTTCTGACTAAGTGTCATACCAGTTGTTTTGATTAGTGTGTGAGGCGTTTTTATGGAATTTTGCCAAAGGATGGCAAAGTTAACCCAAAAAATCCCCTTGTCAACGCCCCGCCTCACTGCCTGCCTCTCCCTCTCCGCCTTATTATTTGGAAGTGTGATATTTACACAGACTACCTATCTTTGTTAAAAAAAGTTAAAGATGAATATAGAGGATTTTCGTGTCTTTTGTCTTAGCCAACATTCTACTTATGAAGACTTTCCATTCGATGAAACGACACTGGTTTTTAAAGTTGGCGGCAAAATGTTTGCCCTGACCGATCTCGCTGAGCCTTTCTCTATTACCCTGAAATGCAACCCCGAACGAGCCCTTTCTCTTCGTGAACATTACCCCTCCATACAACCTGCCTGGCATTTCAATAAAAAACACTGGATAAACATCCTGTGCGATGGCTCAGTATCAGATGATATGCTGAAGGAACTCATTATGCACAGCTACCAATTGGTCGTTGAGAGCCTTCCAAGAAAACTAAAACCTACGCTTTAGACTCTTTTTTTTTACTTACGGGCACAAGGTCGGCCAAGAGGTATCCCATGATAGCCCCCCAGATAATACTCATCCAGGGATTGCTGGTTATTGGACAACTTCCTGAATTACAACCAATTTTAATATAGTAAAGATAACCACCCACAGCCCCAATCAGCACACCAAGGGTCAAGATCAAAAGCCGCAGCTTACTTTTACGGGGAGAGGAATTTTGGCTATTATTCATATTCAACCTATTCGAACTGCAAAACTAATTCATTTTTATATACAACTTCATAAATGTATAAAACCAGGGCTTTGCTTATTTTTGTCAGGAATTCAAATCCTCATGCAAGCTGGCAGCCTACTGACCCCTTCTACACTGGATGAATTTATGCAGGTTCTCCGCCAACTACCAGGCGAAAAACTATTCGCGCTTTGCGACAACAACACATGGCATCATTGTTTTCCGCTGGTGGCCGGAGCACTCACAGAACGACCCTGCCATATCCACATCATTCCGGCCGGCGAGATGTATAAACAGCCAGAAACCTTGCTGGGCATTCTGAGCGAGCTTTCCCAGCAGGGATTTCAGAAAAACGATCTTTTGATTAATCTGGGCGGGGGGACCGTAAGCGACATTGGCGGATTGGCTGCTGCATTGTATCAACGAGGCATGCCCTATGTAAACCTTCCCACAACCCTACTTGCCATGGCCGATGCCGCACATGGGGGAAAAACCGCCGTAGACCTCAATGGAATCAAAAACAACATGGGAACTATCTGGTTCCCAACGAGTACAGTTGTTTATTGGGGTTTTTTACAAACCCTTCCCGACCGCGAACTCAGGGCAGGTTATGTTGAGGTACTAAAGCAGTCGCTATTAGCCGGGAAAAAAGCCTGGAAGAACGCGTCGCGCAGGATGCCTGAGACCCTCATAGAGGAGCCTGAAATCATTTACGAAGCGGCTCGGTTTAAAATGAAAATTGTAAGGAAAGACCCTTATGATCGGGGTCTCCGCCAGATTCTCAACCTAGGCCATACCATAGGGCATGCCATTGAATCCTGGTCGTTGCAGCAAGAGGAAGGGCCTTTGCTGCATGGGGAAGCCATTGCACTGGGGCTGATGACCGAGATGCGCCTGGCCCAGGATCTGGCGGGACTTGACGAAAATTTTGCCAATGAAGCAAACCGCATTCTGCAGCGTTTTATTCATGCCCCAATTCCCCCGCTCTCAGCCATCGATGATCTTATTCGATTGATGATCCACGATAAAAAAAACCGGAGTTCTACGATCCGCTTCAGCCTATTAGCCCAACCAGGCAAAGCACTCACGGGAGTGATTGCACGTGAAGAACGCATACGATGGGCCCTCGAAGCAACCCTTACCGGAATTCACTCTTTGTCATGAAATATGTAGTATTAGAAAGAACCGGACCTGTAAAGGGGGGCAATATTATCTTGCCGGTTTCCAAGAGCCTTAGCAATCGCTTGCTCCTGCTCAGGGAGTTAGCCCAGGATTCTTTTTCCATCGACAATCTCTCAGAAGCCGACGACACCCGCATCATGATGAAGGCGCTTGAGGACATTAGGGAGGGCCGTCAAGAAATCCATGCAGGCGAAGCCGGAACGGTAGCCCGGTTTCTCACTGCATACCTTGCCTGGCTAGGCCAAGAACATATACTCACTGGAAACCGCCGTTTGCAGGAAAGGCCTATAGGACCTCTGGTGGATGCCTTGCGCCTTTTGGGTGCCCGTATAGAATTTGCTGGCAATGAACGATTTTTACCTCTAAAATTCGGAAAAGGAAAGCTTCAGTCAGGTACGGTAGAATTAGCCCCTTCCTTTAGTAGTCAATTTTTTTCAGCTCTTCTGATGATAGCTCCCCTTCTGCCTGAGGGACTCACACTAAAAACCACAGAACGGCCTGTTTCTTTACCCTACATCGACATGACCATAGGACTGATGCGACAGGGAGGTATTCAGGTGACATTCCGACCCTGGGAATGGAGAATCCATCCCGGAAACTACCACTTCCCAGAAAATATAAAAATTGAGGCCGACTGGAGTGCAGCCGCACCCTGGTTGGTGTTCAGTCTTTGGGCGGCACCTGTTCAAATTTTATTGCAAGGACTTGAGTCACCTTCACTGCAAGGAGACAGCTCGGGGCTGCATTTTTTCGAAAACCCATCATTTCATACCTCCTTTACGCCCAAAGGATTGACAGTTAGTACGAATGACGGATGTCAATTACCAGCCGAAATCCATTACGATTTCGTCTACACTCCCGACCTTGCCTTGTCTTTCATTACGGCAGCGGCTGCTTCCGGGTGCAGGGGCACTTTTACAGGGCTTCAGACCCTCTCTCTGAAAGAGTCCGACAGGTTTCAGGGCCTGTTAGGGGAACTTGCTAATCTGGGGATTAAAGCAACGCCCCAAGGTAACCATTCAGTCATTCTTCACGGAACAAAAATCCAAACGATTCCCCCATTCATTAAGACCTATAACGACCATCGCATGGCAATGGCATTCGCCCCCCTGGTGCTTCTTACCGGAAAACTCTGCCTTGAAAACCCTGACTCGGTAAACAAATCCTACCCCCATTTCTGGAACCACTTATCCGACAGAGGGATTAAGGTTACTTTCACGAAGTATCTGCCGGTTTTTTAGGCAAAAACGGATACCTTTGCAAACCTCATCAGACATACAATGAACGTCGATATATTTATTCCCTGCTTTATCGATCAGTTTTACCCTGACACGGCCCGCAACATGATTAAAATTTTGGAACGACTGGGCGTGGCCGTGAATTACAATCCAAGGCACACATGTTGCGGACAAATGGCCTTCAACAGCGGCTTCTGGGACGAAGCCCGCAAGGTGGCCTCCAAATTTATCAGCGACTTTCCTGAAGACCGACCCATTGTTACCCCTTCAGCTTCGTGTGCTGGCTTTGTTAAAAAGTACTATCATATACTTTTTCATAACTCCGCTCAGCATAACGAATATCGCCAAATTAAAAGCAACATGTTTGAGTTCACTGACTTTTTGGTGAATGTATTACATGTAAGCGAAGTAGGAGCCCGGTTCCCTCATCTGGTAACCTATCATTCGTCCTGTGCCAGCCTAAGAGAATACGGACTCAAAGACGAACCCATGCATCTGCTAAGCCATGTGCGCGACCTGGAGTTAATTCCCTTACCCCAGGCCGATGTATGCTGTGGGTTTGGGGGAACCTTTTCCGTAAAATTCGAACCCATCTCCATCGCCATGGCCGAGCAAAAAATTGAAAACGCCCTGAGCACTGGCGCCGAATATATAGTGAGCACCGACGCCTCCTGCCTGATGCATTTGCAGGGTTATATCGATAAGCATCAAATCCCTCTGAAAACTATACACATTGTAGATGTGTTGGCCAGTGGGTGGTAGAGCCAATGATGAGCCAGATTCGATATTTTATCGAAAATCCATTCTAGGCTATAATAAATTCAATCCAAAAGAGAGCCCCGCACCCAAAGAAATTTTTCGGGATGCGGGGCTCTTATTTTCAACACAATAAACCGATGGGTTTAATTATTCTTCGAAACCCCGAAGTCTCATAAATCGACTACTGCAGCACAAACCCGCTTTCCATACATTTCTCGGAGTCTCCTCCCACAAACACCTTAAATTCACCGGGCTCCCAGGTATAGTTCATATCGATATTCCAGAAAGCCAAATCCCGGGCTGTGAGTTTAAAAGTTATCTCCTGCGACTCTCCTGGCTGCAGAAATACCTTGCGGAAACCTTTGAGCTCTTTTACAGGCCTGGTTACACTACCCACCAAGTCGCGTATATAAAGTTGCACAGTTTCTTCCCCAGCATACTGTCCCGTGTTTTTCACCCTGACGCTGACGCGCAAAGTATCGTTCGCAGAAATTTTGTCTGAACTTAGCTTAAGCCCTGAATATTCAAAGGTTGTATAGCTAAGCCCATACCCGAAGGGAAAAAGCGGAGTGTTGGGTACATCGAGGTACTTGGAGGTGTATTTGTTATTGGGATCCATGGGCCGACCTGTATTTTTCATACAATAATAAATCGGTATCTGACCCACGTTTCGCGGAAAAGTAACAGGCAATTTGGCGGAGGGATTGTAATCACCAAAAAGCACGTCGGCAACGGCTGGACCTGCCATGGTACCAGGGAACCAGGCTGCAAGCAGTGCAGTGGTTTGTTCGCTTAGCTTACCTAGGGTTAGAGGTCGGCCACTCAGTAGTACTGTAATTACAGGCTTTCCTGTAGCCATGATAGCATCGGCCAATTGCTGCTGCACCCCAGGGAGTCCGAGTTCGCTTCGGCTGGCAGCCTCACCACTCATCCAATGCGCCTCGCCTACCACAAGCACTACAGCGTCGGCTTGCCGTGATTTATTTACGGCTTCAGCAATAAAACTTGTGGTGTCATCATTGATGTTACAACCTCTGGCATATAGTATTTTTGTGTGGGCTGACACTGCCTGACGGATACCCTCCAGGATAGTAACGGCTTTAGTCCAATCGCCGGCAGCCGACCAGGAACCAATCAATTCCCTGCGATTATCTGCCAGAGGGCCTATTACTGCGAGGGTCTGAACTTCTTTAGAAAGCGGGAGCACCTGTTTTTCATTTTTCAATAATACAATGGACTTGCGTGCCATGTCGCGGGCAAAATCCAGGTGTTCCTGCGTCATTATCTCGTTTTGCTCTCGCTCTTTATTGCAATAGAGATAGGGATTGTCGAACAAACCGAGTTTAAATTTAATGCGCAAAACGCGCCGAACGGCTTCATCTACAGTAGCCATGCTTACTTTGCCCTCTTCGATAGATTTTTTGAGGTAGTTATAGTAAACGGCACCCTGCATGTCCATATCCACGCCTGCATTGATGGCCAATTCGCCAGCCTGCTTTTCGTCGCGGGCAAAACCATGGGCAACCATTTCGTTGATGGAAGTGTAATCGGTGACCACAAATCCTTTAAATCCCCATTCGTTGCGAAGAATTTCAGTGAGCAGATGATAGTTGCCAGTAGAAGGAACGCCACCAATTTCGTTAAAGGAAGTCATAAAAGTACCTACACCCGCATCTACAGCTGCTTTGAAAGGAGGCAGATACACCTCGCGAAGGGTGCGTTCCGAAATATCCACCGTGTGGTAATCCCGGCCAGCCTGAGCTCCACCATACGCAGCGTAGTGTTTGGCACAAGCGACCAGTGTGCGGGGGTCATCCAGACGCACACCCTGAAAGCCTTTCACCCTTGCTACGGCCATGCACTTACCCAAGAAAACATCTTCGCCTGCTCCTTCCGAAATTCGCCCCCAGCGGGGATCGCGGGCAATGTCGACCATGGGGGCAAAGGTCCAGTTAAGCCCTTCGGCTGTTGCTTCCCTGGCTGCAATCTGTGCCGCCTTCCTCACCATAGCTGTATCCCAGCTAGCGGATTCGCCCAGTGAAATGGGGAAAATAGTACGATGCCCATGAATGACATCGTAGCCAAAGATCAAAGGTATACCCAAGCGGGTTTCTTCCACGGCTATACGCTGAAGCTCGCGAATATAGTCCACCCCATAAGCATTGAAAATGGCTCCTACTCTCCCGGCTTTTATGTCTTCTTTATAATTTTCACGGATCGAGGGCCCTGTGACATCAAAGTCGCTGGTAAATAGAGTCAATTGCCCAATCTTCTCTTCAAGGGTCATCAACTTGAGCACCGAATCCACCCGTCGTTCGATAGGTTGATCGTCCTGAGCAAGCTTAGCCTTTTGACAGCCACTAATCATCAGCCCTAAAGCCGATAGTCCGATAATTAATGTTTTTCGCATGATGAAACTCATTTTATAAAAAATCAATGATTTATCTTTTTGTGCTGAAGCAGCCAGCGATACAATTCAGGGTCGCTATAGGCAGGTTCCCAGGCATTGTGCCCAACTCCAGGATAAAGCGTCAGCTTAGCCTGTCCTCCAAAAAAGTTGATAGCCTCCACCATCCTTTGAGATTCTGAAGGAGGTACCACCGGGTCCTGGTCGCCATGAAAAGCCCATACAGGGACATTTTTCAACTTCTCGGCGGTGAGCGGAAAACCACCACCACAAACAGGAACTATAGCTGCAAAACGCCAGGGATAGGCTGCTGCAAGAGCAAACGTGCCATAGCCTCCCATGCTAAGTCCTGTGCAATAAATGCGGGAAGTGTCGGTCTTATAGTTTAAGACCACCTCATCCAGCACAGCCATTAAGCGCTCGCTGTCCCATACTTCACCGGAAGGGCATTGAGGGCTAACCAGGATAAAAGGAAAATCATTCATGGACTCCACAAAACCGGGAGTACCGTTTTTTTTGACGAGGGAAATATCAGTACCCCTTTCACCGGATCCATGTAAAAAAAGCAAAACAGGGAAACCTTCCTGTCGGCTGGCACTATAATCTTTGGGGAGAAAAATCAGATAGGGATAAGCAAGCGCCTTTTTAATAAAAACTGTTTCCCCCTGGGCTGATACCTGAACCCCTGGCGAAGGTGCCTGGGCCATCGATCCTGTCCACATCACAAAGATGATGAATAAAATACCAATGTTTTTCATAATCAATCAGTTAAATGGTCTGACAAAAAAACTGCCCGGCCGAACATGACCGGGCAGCAAGCATAAAATGGAATTAATTATTTCTGAATCTTGTGAGTTACCGATTTGCCTTCGCTGTTCACAACATTCACCAGGTAAAGACCTGCGTTGAGGTCGCTGAAGTCAACGCTAACCTTGGAGGAGGTACGGGGCTCCATCATTTTAACCATCTGGCCGGCAAGGTTGTAAATAGCTATGCGTTCTACGCGGCCAAAGTTTTCGATGTAGAGCTTATCCTTCACCGGATTGGGATACATCATGAAAACTTTGTTGTTGTTGATGATACCGTTGGAAGTATTGGGATTGCTGTTGATTACGATATCGTCGATGTAAATATCGATAGGATCTACGCGGGTGAATGAATCAGGGAAATCGGGAAGCAATACAGCAATTTTGAATTGGCTGAATTTTTCGGAATAGTCAAATACAAATTCTTCCCACTGCCCGGTAAGCTGCTGAGCATTGACACTGGCAATTTCTAACGTACCGGAAGGTCCATTTTCGAGTTTAAACTTCACAGGAGAAACTTCGGGTTTCCAAAGTTTAACGTGAACATACTTATTAACCTGAACATCAGCATAAGGCATAAGATTAGCCCAGAAACCACCCCAAGGTGATGCGCTTACAGCAGTACCCCAACGTTTGAATTTCAATACCTTGGCACTTGAGTTCATGGCATCGGGGGCAGGGTTATCTACCACCATAAAAGTTTCTTCAATGGCATGGACGTTAATATCATCATATTCGCCGCAACCCATAACATGGGGTGTCAGAATCCCCCAGGTTCCATCTTCAAAATCAGCCAATACCTGCTGATCCTGAATTTTCTGTCCCCAGGTATAGTAGTGATCCCATGCACCCGTGATGGTAACCACACGGTTAGGCTCTCCATCCCATTCTCCGCCAGCCCAACCTGAGCCTTTGAAGAATTTAAACTGATAATCTCCAGGTTCCAAAAGCATGGTGATGCTGAAGTATCCATCCCCGTCAGGGTCGGTCATCTCGCAGTTGGGATTGGTACCAGGTTCATTCCAGGTTCCCCAGTCTCCTCCAAAGTTTCCGGCAATCCACACTTGCTCACCATTGAGCCCCGCAGGTGCCATGTTCACATTAAAGGTGACCTGCACTGGTGCAGCCATTAAATTCATGAGTGCGGCTACAAAGAAAAACGAAAGTAAAAATTTTCTCATAATCTTGAATTTTAGGTTTAACATGGTTAGTGCGTGCAAATATAATAAAAAAATTAAATTTTATACACACTGTGTAAATCTTTTTCTGAGCATGTTTATAATTTTATCACTTTAACTGTAACATATTGAATATCATTCATTGAAATTTTCAACCAATAAACTCCAGGTTTGAATTTCTTCACACTACAACTAATGACATTACCGTCATCATTAGAAGTCTGCGTGTTTTCGAGGACTAATTGCCCAAGACTGTTGTAAAATCTGAGCTGTACCTTGCCAATAGGCAAGGACTCTAAAGAAACAAAAACCTGATCTATGACAGGATTAGGGAAGACACTCACTTTACTACCAAAAGAGTTATTTTGAGGAATTCCCTGAGGATCATTTATAAAGCCGATGGCCTGAAGGGCTGGATTAATTTCGGGATTCGACATAAATTTCTCCCATAACAGCCCTGAGCGGTAATTTTCTATCATACAAACAATAGGTCCTTGATCTATAGCCAGATAGGAAGTAGCCCACCAATTACGTTCCTGATTAAATGCGTCGTAAAATCCATATTTACCCCACAAACGAGGCAGGTTACGGTAAAAATACCTAAGGGCTTTCATGGACTCCTCTGGAGTGTATGGGAAGGACGAGAGGGCTGCTGTAGGACTGATAGTTCCATTATCGCGGGAGGCAATGGGTTCGTGAACCGCATACCCATCGGGGTCGTCGCTGGCCGTCAAACCCCAACATTCATCACTGTAACCTTCATGGTGCTGAGGGTTGGCTACACAATAGGCGTGATGAATCAGAGCGATATTGCGGTTATTGATAAAATAGTTGGTGTACTTGTCTTTTTTATTTCGGGGATCGAAACCAAGGTAGGAATAATGGGTAAAAAACAGCGGACCGCCATAATCCCAGCCCACATCGATTTTGTAACCATAAAAAGTTTTACCGTTAAGATAATACGAGGCACCAGCCCAACCTGTATGGTAGAGGGAGGCAGGAACTGAATGAGTGGGAGAGGCAATAGCTAGCAGATATACGATCATAGTTTCGTTGAATCCCCTGATTTGCATATTCATTTGCCACTGATAATTAGGCGACCAGTGCCAATAAAGTACATTTCCACCCCGGCTATACCAGTCCCATTCTACCGATTTCCAAAGTGCGGTTATTTGACTACGCAATTGAGCCTCAGGACCTTCTCCGTCGAAAAAAGCACGAGCAGTAAGCAAGCCTTGCACTAAAAATGCGGTCTCTACCAGATCGCCCCCGTTATCGTAAGTACTGAAGGGAATCACCTTGCCCGTGGTACCATTCATCCAATGGGGCCAGGCTCCATGAAAACGATCAGCGTTTTCCAGAAAATTGCAAATCTTCTGTATTCGGGCCAACCCTTCTTCGCGGGTGATGAATTCCCTATGAATGCCCACCAAAATGGCCATAATGCCAAATCCGGTTCCACCTGCAGTTACCGTTTCACCGGAACCTAACCTTTCGCGGGCCATACCGGAGACCGGATGAGCATGGTCCCAGAAATAGTAAAATGTGGCCTCCTGCACCATGTCCATCAATTCCTCGTCGGTGAGTTGGCGCATGAATGCAGTATCAACTACCGACAATTCTGAAACATCCCCTGCCTGATTGTAGGCCTTTACTCCGTATACAATCTGGCTTGGCAGACTCACCGTACCCAGATAATCCAAATAGGAACTTTCATCGGCTGTGGTGGCTCCGATAAATTGGAAAGAAGCCCCACCATTTTTGGAGCGATAAATTCGATAACCCGCTAAATTGGGCGAAGGACTTGCTTCCCAGCGAAGCACATTATGCCTTTCGTATCCATTTACCCGAAGATTAACAGGAGGTTCTACCTGAGCCTGAAGCATTAGCATTGGAAATAACCCCACAATAAACAAACCGATGAATAGGAGTTTTTTCATTAGTATGAGAATTTAAAAGGCTGCCGGCCTTGACCGACAGCCTCAAAGTTAATCGATTAAATCTTAATATCCAGGATTTTGGGTGAGTTTTCCTTCCGACAGCTCGATTTGCTGCTGAGGAATGGGGAAAACTTCATTTTTGTTGGGAGTAAATCCAAGGGGCCCCAGCACTTCCGCCGCCTTACCGGTTCTTACGAGGTCGAAGAAACGATCGCCCTCCATGGCCAATTCAAGCCGGCGTTCGCGAAGGATATCATCCAGGGTAGGATTATTGATAGGAGCCAATCCCACTCTCTGCCTTACCTGGTTAAGAGCCTGTGCAGCGCCGCTTACATCGCCCAATCTTACCCTGGCTTCGGCGGCAATAAGCAGGATTTCAGCATAGCGCAAAACCCTGACGTTTTGTCCGGCACCATAAGGGCCAAAAACTTGACGCCACGAAGGATAATAGGCCTTTCCATTGTATCGTGGCAACCCGATTACCCCTTCAAGGGCATTTACGCCTTGAATTACATCTCCATCGGGGGTGGTGTCGCCCTTATAAAGCACTGTTACTTTTTTGCGAACCTGGTCGCCAGCAGCATCGAAAGCAGCAATCAGGTCGTCGGTCGGAATATTGAATCCCCATCCCCACTGTCCGCGAACGGATTGTACTTCTGAGTGCTGACTGAACGACAAATCCCACTGTCCTTCCACTTCCTGACATTGAATTTCAAAAACCGACTCAGGTCCGTTTTCGGTCTCAACCCTGAACACCTTATAAAAATCAGGCTCAAGACTGTAAACGCCTGAATTGATGACATCGGTAGCCATTTCGTTGGCTTTGGCATAGTCCTGCATATACAAATAGACCTTGGCCAGCAATCCTTTAGCTGAACCACTGGTAGCCCGTCCTTTATCGGCTGCACCATAGGTAGCTGGCAAGACATCAGCTGCTTCAAGTAAATCTTTTTCTATTTGTTTGTAAACATCAGCCTTAGGGGTGCGAACATAAATTTCAGGTCCTACAGGCACACTCAAAGGCATAGGGACGTCTCCAAAGGCCCTCACCAGGTCGAAATAAATAAGAGCACGCAAAAACTTAGCTTCAGCTATCAAGCGGGCCTTCAATGCCTCGTCCATCTGAATTTTAGGGATATTGGTAATGCATTGATTGGCCAGATTGATTCCCCTGTAACGACCTCTCCAGTAATCATTAAGCACAAATTGGTTGGGAGTGTAGGTGAATTGGTCATAATCATTAATAAAGCTTGCATCGCCGGTCTCACTGCCTTTGATTGCATTATCGGAAGGTATTTCCTGCATGATAATATAAGCAAAAGAGACCATTTCCCAGGCCCTGAGGTGGGCATAAATAGAGTTTACCCCCTTGATAGCATCTTCGGGTTTTTCAAAAAATCCTTTAGCAGGCAGTTGCCCTTCAGGTTCAAAATCCAGATAGTCCTTGCAGGCTGTTAGCGAAAGGACCAACAAAACGGCCCAAAACGACAAAATTGATTTATAGTTTTTCATATTCAATTCTCCTTTCATTATAAGTTGAGGTTTACACCAAAGTTATAGGTAGCAGACATGGGATATACATTCAGGTCGATGCCCTGGGAAGTGCTTGAACCTCCAGGTATTTCAGGGTTAAAACCATTGTATCCAAAAAGGTTAATGGGATTAGTGGCATTGGCATAAAACCTCAGACTGCTGATACCCAGCTTTTTGAGGAATTCTTTGTTGATGGAGTAACCCAACTGAATGGTACGGACACGCAAGAATGCGCCATCTTCGAAATACCAGGTGTTGGGCAGCATATTGTCGCCGGTGAGGTCGGCAGAGGGATAAGTGTTGCTGGTGCCCTCGCCGTGCCAACGGTTGTTGTAGAAATCGAGGTCATAGTTTTCATTACCCAGGCGCTGAGCCCGTTTGGCATTGTATATCATGTTGCCCCAGCGAGCATAGACGTCAACCGTGAAGTCGAAGCCTTTGTAAGCCAGCGTAGCTGAGAAACCAGCCTGAGACTTGGGTATAGCATTGCCAATGAAAATGCGGTCTTTGTTGTCGATCACGCCGTTACCGTCAACATCTTCATACTTAAAATCTCCAGGTTTGGCATTAGGTTGCAGTTTTTTACCCTCTGCATTCACATAATTATTTACCTCCTCCTGGGTCTGGAAAATACCTATGACCTTGCGGGCATAATAACTTCCGATGGGCATACCCACAATGGTGTAAGTGCTAAAGAAACCACCCACGGGCAAATTACCTCCATAAATACCCAGAGTACCTTCTCTGAGCTTTTTCACTTCGTTGTGGTTAAAAGCGTAGTTAAAACTCAAATCGTAGTTAAACTCTCCAATATTATCTTTCCAACCGAGGGTGAGTTCAACCCCGCGATTAAGTATGTCGGCATTGTTGGAAAGGTAGGAACCCGAGGTACCTGCGGTGGAAGATAAGGTGAGCGGGAAAATGGCATCTTTGGTTGTTCGCCAGTACAAATCCACTTCGAAGTTGAGGCGGGAATTGAGGGTTTGACCTTCGAGGGCCACATCAATTTCGTGCATTTTTTCCCATTTGAGTTGAGGAGGAACGGCCGAGGTGATGTTGGCCCCTTCAGCAATTACAACATTACCGCCTTGTCCGAAAGCAGTATTGAGAATCCCTCCCTGTTCCACGGTAAGCGTGTATACATTGGCCGGAATCCGGTTGTTACCGTTCAAACCCCAGCTTCCCCTGAGTTTCAAGAAATCAAAAATACGCTGGCCCTGCATAAACTCTTCACTAGTGATAACCCAGCCCAGGCCTGCAGAAGGAAAGAGATCCCACCGGTCGTTTTTGGGAAACACAGAACTGCCATCAGCTCGCAGGGTAGCTGTGAGCAAATATTTATCGAAGAGCGAATAGTTGATTCGGCCAAAATAAGAAAGTGCGGTAACCTTGCTTCCCCAGTCGTAAATCTGGCTGGTTTTGGAACGACCGAGATTCAGGTAAAGCGTGTTGTCTCCCAGATAAGGTACTCCCATTCGCGAACCACCTGTTCCCAACGTCCTTTCGTACTGGGCAGCCATACCGGCCATTGCTTTAATTCGATGAGGACCAAAATTGTTTTCAAAAGTCAGGGTATTGTCCCATACTCCCTTGTAGTCGTATGACCAAGTGCGCGCAAGGGTGCGAGTAGTATCTTTCTGGGTGGGAGAAACATAGTAATATGGGGTATAACTCCGATTGCGGGCATAGCCTAGGTCAGTTCCATACTGCGAGCGGAAAGTAAAATACTTGGCGAATCCAATTTCAGCATAAACGCTACCTACCAGTCGCAGGCCATTGCTCTTACTATTGTAATAATACAAGGAAGCAGCAGGGTTAGAGAAGTTACCCAGCCCCAGATCCACAGGATTGGTAAAGGTGCTGTCGTCAGCCATTTTAGGTTTGAAAACAGGAGGAGCCACATAGGCTTCGTAGAAAACCGAGGGGGCATCGTTGGTGCGGAAACCGGAAAGCGTAGCTGAATATCCAACTTTAACGTGCTTATTCACTTCCATATCGATGGAGGAACGTAGATTGAGTCTTTCATACACCTGATTAAGCAAAAGACCTTCCTGTTTAAAATACCCGGCTCCGAAATAGTAAAGGTTTTTACCCGTTCCCCCTGAGAAACCCACATCATGGTTCATCACAAAAGCCTGTTTGCGCATCACCTCATCATACCAATTCGTATAATCGGGGAAATTGGCTGGATCCAGCGGTGTGTAGTTTTGTCCGGCAGCCTGGGCCTGCAACGAGTTCTTTTCGTTAATCAGCTCAATGTATTGAGAATTGTTGGCCAGAGGTAGCTGATTGACCGCGGTCTGAAAACCAGTGTAAGCATTATAAGTCATAGCAGGCTTATTGCCCGTGTTGCGCTTGGTGGTGATGATGAGAACTCCATTAGCAGCCTTTACCCCGTAAATAGCTGATGCCGAAGCGTCTTTTAGCACTGTGGTAGTTTCAATATCGGTAGGACTCAAAAAGCTGATATCGTTGGTTACCACTCCATCAACCACGTATAAGGGGTCAGCAGAGGAATTTACCGTTCCCAAACCACGGATACGAATGGTGGGTGCAGCACCGGGGGCACCACTGTTGGTAACTTGTACCCCAGCTACTTTACCCTGCAGCACTGACCCGATGTTGGCTGCCGGCTGATATCCCAGCTTATCTGATTTAACCGTGGTAACTGAGCCCGTTAAATCCATTTTCTTGGTAGAACCATAACCTACTACCACCACTTCATCGAGTTGCGAAACGGCAGGTTCCATCTCTACATTAATCGTCGTCCGGTTATTCACCGGAATCTCCAGCGTTTTCATACCTACAAAACTAAAACGCAGTATAGCGTTGTTTTCTACGCTCAGGGAGTAATTCCCATTGATGTCGGTTACAGTACCGGTTTGTTTACCTACCACCATAACCGTAACTCCGGGTAGGGTCGTTCCATCACGCTTGTCCTTCACAAGGCCCTTTACGTTGATGACCTGCTGGGCCATCCCCGTAATTGCCAGCGTGAGCAACAAGGCAAGAGTAAGCATCTGTTTTCTCATGATGATTTGGGTTTAAGGTTTAACATTCAGGATTCTGTCTCGATTAATATGAAGGTTTAAATTTAAGCAAAAGAAAAACTCCGGTACATGAATTTCATGAGCATGGAGGATACATTATCAACCGTTTCCCCAAAAAAGAAGTGAACATGCAAGCCGGTTTTAAAGTGTTATATTAACACTGTACAAAGTTAGAGTATAAAAAGCTGATTTTACACCTTAATTCTAAAAAAAAAATCAGATTTTTAATAAAGATTTATATTACAAACAATTATACAAGCAAACTTCATTGCTTTTTAAAATACCAAGCTTAAAAATTGTTTTAATTACAATTTGGCGAAGCTTTGCGTTTTGAGGATTCATTTTTTCTAACTTTGCTTAACAAATAAAGCAAAAATCAATATAAAATAGGGCTGCCATGGATCCCAATGTTATTCCGCATGTATCGATCGACTGTGTAGTGCTGGGGTACAATCTGGAAGATCTGAATGTTTTGCTAATCGAACGCAGGATGGTTTATCAGGGCGAGGAATACCTGGATTTGAAACTTCCAGGGGATCTGGTGCGCTGGGACGAAGACATTGATACTGCCGCCCATCGCATATTGCAGGATCTTACCGGATTACGCAACGTTTATTTGAAGCAAATGCAAGCTTTTGGTGAGGTAGACCGGCTCAAGCGCGAGCCCCGCGACCTTGAATGGCTACGCAGCATCGACCATCCCGAAGAACGCGTTATCACCATTGCCTATTTTGCCCTGCTCAACCTCGACCAGATTAAATCACCTGATTACACACCCACCAGCAACGCCCGTTGGGTACCCGTGAAAAACCTCCCCATCCTTGCCTTCGATCATAACCGAATCATAAATAAGGCAATTGAAAGCTTACACAACGAGATCAAACGCAACCCAGTAGCCTTCGAACTTTTACCTAAAAAATTCACCCTAACCCAATTGCAAAAACTCTACGAAATCATTCTGGGTACCAGTTTCGACAAACGAAACTTTCGCAAAAAAATAGCCCAGATCAGTTGTGTGGTGCCCATTAACGAAAAACAAACGAATGTACCCCATAAACCTGCCCGTTTTTACATGTTTAGCCAGGATGTTTATGAAGTAACCCGGAAGGATAACTTCGATTTCACGGTTTAGCCTGTTCGAGCCAGCCTCCACTAAACCCAGCCTTGCGGAGTCCGGCAATGATGTAGGGATTTTTTTTCAAGATATTCCAAATCAACTCATTTTGGTAATTCTGGATTTGGATTACAATGGGTCCTTGGTCAATGCCCAGATAATCTCCATCGAACCATCCTTGTTCGTTGCCCTTTCCATAAGTAAAAAGCGGATTGAAGGCATCTTTGAACCCATACTTATCATAAATCCGGGAGCCATAAGTGTTATACATTCCCCGAAGGGCAGCAATGCATTCTTTTGGAGCAAAGGGAATAGACCCTCCGGCAGCCGTGGGAGCTATCGTACCATCATCTACCTGGTAATTAGCTGCTGCTCCACGGGCCGAATAACCCATAATTTGCAGTTCCCTGCCTTGATGTAGGACGACGGTATCGCGAGGACCATCGCAAGCAGTGAGTCCCCACACCGAGTCGTTGTAGTGCGGGAAACGGTCTTTCACACTCAGACAATAAGCCCGGTTTGCAAGTGTAGCCCGGCGCGAGTTTTCAAAATAATCGATACCCCTGCTTCGCATGTACTCATCCTGAATTCCCCTGAAATCGATGAACATGTGGCTGTATTGATGGCCAAAGAGTGGACCAAAATTAACGTGCGGATAACCCATGAAATCTGCCCAAAGATAGGGTTGTACCCAGCTTTGCCAGGCTTGCGAAGGTATGGGATGGGTAGGCGAAGCCATTGCCATAATATTCAGCACCATCGCCTCGTTGTACCCAATCCACCAGGCAGGAATAAAACCTTTCTCAGGATGCCACCCCATACTCAGTGCCTGTTTGTCTTTATCATACATCCAGTCCCACTCGACCGCCAGATAAAGTTCTTCGGCAAGCTTGCGTATTTCGGCCTCGACAGCATTATCGGCATCAAAATAACTCATGCAGGTAAGAATACCCGCCATGAGTAGCCCTGTATCGATCGACGATAATTCAACCTGCTTGAAACGCTGACCGGTTTTCATTTCAAGAAAATGATAGAAAAAGCCCCGATAACCGGCTTTACCCTCAGATTCAGGCCCCTGAGGTAAGTTTTTAAAGTAACGTAACGATTTTAACACCCATCCGGCTGCTTCCTGACGGCTCACCCAACCATTTTCTACTCCGACTATCCAGGCGGCGTAACCGAAGCCTTGAGCAGCAATGCTCGAAAAGGAAGGTGTTGGCCAACGATCGGGGATAAGGGTGGTGACCGGGTCGGCTGTTTCCTTAAAATACAAAAAAGAACGCTTTTGAACGTCCTTCAGCGAGAAGGCCGGAAGTTCCTGAGGGGCCTTCTGTGAAGTGCCACATGCTACAGTAAACAGTACGATAAAGGCAAGAATGGACTTTGACATAATAGCTTGATAATTAATGCACAGAAATTAAGAATCCAGGATTCTGCAAAGAAAGAAAAAAACTTTCACCCTGTCTGCATTATTACTGCATAGATAGGGCTTAAAGGCAAAATGGATACCTTTGTAGAAAAATTTAAAACGTTCAGTGAAGGAAATTTATATTCTGGGAATTGAATCTTCGTGTGACGATACCTCGGCAGCCGTTTTAAAAAACGATGAACTGTTGAGCAATATTATAGCCAATCAGGAGGTACATCGTAAGTTTGGTGGCGTGGTACCCGAGTTAGCCTCGCGGGCGCATCAGCAAAGCATCATACCCGTAGTTGATCAGGCCATCAAGGAGGCTGGCATCACGCCCACCGATATCGGGGCCATAGCCTTCACCCGGGGTCCTGGATTGCTGGGCAGCCTGCTGGTAGGGGTTTCGTTTGCCAAGGCCTTTGCCCTGGCCCGCCAAATTCCCATGATGGAAGTTGATCACATGCAGGCCCACGTGCTTGCCCATTTTATCAGAAAGCCAGGCAAAGAATTCCGCACACCCGAGTTTCCTTTTTTATGCCTTACAGTTTCTGGCGGACACACACAGATTGTGCGGGTGGATGATTATTTTAGCATGAGTGTCCTGGGAAAAACCATTGACGATGCAGCCGGTGAAGCCTTCGACAAGGCAGCCAAAATCATGGGCCTACCCTACCCTGGAGGTCCTGTAATTGATCGCCTGGCCAACCAGGGAAACCCAACTGCTTTCTCGTTTGCCAAACCTTCAGTCCCTGGACTGGATTTCAGTTTCAGCGGACTAAAAACCAGTATGCTTTATTTCCTGCGCGACCGATTGAAAGAAGACGAGCTCTTCATCGAAAAACATAAAGCCGACCTCTGCGCCTCGCTTCAGCACACTATTATAGAGATTTTGTTGGAAAAACTTATACTGGCAGCCCGGCAAACGGACATACGTCAGATTGCAGTGGCCGGAGGTGTTTCGGCCAATTCCGAACTGCGCAGCACCCTTATGGAAGAAGGCCGAAACAGAGGCTGGGAAGTTTATATTCCCGAATTTGCCTTCACTACCGATAATGCCGCTATGGTTGCCATCACCGGGTACCTAAAATATCAACGGGGTCTTTGGGCCAGCCAGGATTTGGCGCCCTATGCCCGGGGTAGCATGTAAAAAGTAAAACCATGAAAAGAGTGCTGGTGGCTCCGCTCAACTGGGGCTTGGGACACGCCACCCGTTGTGTTCCTCTTATCGAAAAAATTTCAGCACTGGGCGCCGAGGTAGTATTGGCCGGTTATGGTGCCGTATACGATTTTTTTCTCAAGCGCTTTCCCGACTATCCTCTCATCCTGCTCCCAGACCATATCGTTAGCTATCAGGCCAGGGGCAGGCAACTCATGCTGCCGGTTATTAAGGGCCTGCCGGGTTATGCGCTCAGCCTTTATCGCGAGCATCAGGCACTTCATCCCATCATAAAAAAATATTCAATAGGATTTGTGGTGTCTGACAATCGTTACGGAATGTGGCATCCGGAAGTTCCCTCGGTACTTATAACGCATCAGATCAACATAAGGGTCAATGGGCTTTGGAAAGCAGGTACACCGCTTCTACGCACCATCACTCAATGGTTCTTTAGCCATTTTCAGGAAATCTGGATACCCGATTTCCCTTCATGGCCCGGCCTGGCCGGCCAACTCTCACACCCCCAAAAACCCTCTCCGCATTTCAGATATATCGGTCCTTTGTCGAGATTTAAACAGCCTGCACCCGTAGCTGAAAACCCCACTTACGATTTCCTGGCCCTACTATCTGGCCCCGAACCCCAGCGAACGATTCTTGAAAACATTTTCATCCGTATTTTCCTCAACGGCCCAGGGAAAACCATACTTCTCAGAGGAATTCCAGGCAATGGAGATATCATACAAAAATCGCCTTACCTGACTCTTGTTCCCCATTTATCTGATGATGAGTTGTTTCAACTTATCCGGCAGTCAAGGCAAATCATTTGTCGCTCTGGCTATTCAAGTCTGATGGATCTTTATGTCCTGCAAAGGGGTGCTGTGCTGGTACCTACCCCCGGCCAACCTGAGCAGGAATATCTGGCCCGACTACATAACCAGCAACCCGGTTTCAGAGTTTTTACCCAACAAGAAATCGAGGTTCTTGGGCCAGAGGACCTTATAGCTTCTTCCAACGAAACTCGTAGTACTTATCCCGACAACTCATCCGCGCTTGAGGATGCATGCCATTCCATCTTACTTTACCTGTAAGTAATGTTTGATAAATAATAAAATTGGAAATTTGTAAACCAAATCTACCCCGATGCTGCTTCAATACATACATTGGAATCCTGATCCAGTAGCTTTTTCGCTGGGCTTTATCCACGTAAGATGGTATGGACTGCTTTTTGCCCTACCTTTTGCCGTGGGTTATTATATTATGCGCGACATGTTTCGGCGCGAAAACCAGCCCCTGCAACACCTCGATACCCTGCTCACTTACATAGTAATCGGTACGGTGGTGGGAGCCCGGCTGGGACATTGCCTTTTTTACGAGCCCGAGGTTTACCTGTCTGATCCCATCCGTATCCTTAAGATTTGGGAAGGAGGACTGGCTAGCCATGGTGCGGCCATAGGCATAATTATTGCCTTATTTCTATTTTCCCGAAAAACTCAAATTCCGTTTGGGTGGGTGGCCGACCGACTGGCAATACTTGTGGGTTTGGCGGGCTTAACTATTCGTACAGGTAACCTTTTCAACAGCGAGATTTACGGCAAACCGACGAATGTTCCCTGGGCTTTTATTTTCGAGCGAGTGGACGAAATTCCCCGACATCCCACTCAGATTTATGAAGCCCTTTCCTATTTCGCCGTATTTCTTTGGATGTACTGGATATATCGCAATCGCATGCGCAAGGGCAATACCCTTAAAACGGGCTGGATGATGGGAATGTTGCTTGTTCTGGTTTTTACACTCCGTATTCTGATCGAGTTTCTTAAGGAACCCCAGGTGGGTTTCGAACAGCACATGATACTCAATATGGGGCAATTGCTCAGCATTCCATTTATTGCCGTGGGTATTTTTTTAATGCTTCGCAACACCTCTTCAAACCCCAAAATAAGATAGCATGGTTTACGACTTAACGCATCTTATAAGAGAAGACATACAGGTGTGGCCAGGAACTCCGGGTCCTCGCATCGAGGAACTCTTTTCTGTGGACACCCATAGATTTATGGAATCCGGGCTACATCTGGTATCGCACACCGGAACCCACATGGATGCACCCGCCCACATGCTCAAAAACGGCCTCACGCTCGACCGATTTAACATCAGCGCTTTCACAGGTATAGCCTTAAAAATAGATTTGACACACCGCCTCTGGGTTATAGAGGAAGAAGACCTGGCAGTGCTGCAAAACCCTGGTTTTAAAGTGGATTGGGTGCTCCTGCATACAGGCTGGAGCCGCTACTGGGGACATCCGGCCTATTTCGGTCCCTTCCCCGTGCTTACAGAAAAAGCAGCAAAATTCTTGACAGGATTATACCTCAAAGGAATTGCCATCGATGCCCCTTCTTTCGACACCTTCGATAGTACCGACTATCCCAATCATCTTTGCTTATTGGGAAATAATATTTTACTGGTGGAGAATTTACGAGGTCTGGAGCCTCTGCCCGCAGGGCGAATGATTGGATTTTCAGCCCTACCGCTTCATTTCCGCAATGCCGACGGAGCGCCGGTAAGGGCAATGGCAGTCATCTGAGATTAGCCTTCCATACCCGCAGGAAATTTCCACTCCAGATTTTTTGAATATCAGTGTCGGAATATCCCCTATGGATCAGCTCCTGGGTGATTTTCCACATTTGCGACACGTCGATGCAGTCGCTCAATCCCCCACCTCCATCGAAATCGCTGCCAATACCCACATGATCGATGCCTGCCACTTTTACAATATAATCAATATGATCCACTAGGTCGCTCACGGTAGCCAGAGGACGGGGAAAGCGCTCCTCCATTTGCATGCGTGCAGCCCGGGCTTCGGCCAAAGTAGCCTCATCCAGCTGGCTCATATCGGGATAACGGCTTTCCCAAGCCTTAAGGGCTGAATCGCGAGCCAGGTCGGGAGGAAAACTTTTCACATAATCGCTAAGCAGGCATACCTGAATTACTCCGCCATTTGCAGCCAATGCCTTCAGCATATTGTCGGTAAGATTACGCGGATGATTACAAAGGGCTCTTGCATTGCTATGACTGGCTATTACCGGTTTGGAAGTAATTTTTAGCACGTCATAAAACGCCTCATCAGAAATATGTGAAACATCGATCATTATTCCCAACCGGTTCATTTCCGCAACCACTTCCTTCCCGAAAGGGGTCAGACCCAAAGCTGATGACTGGTCGGTAGAAGCATCACAAAGTTGGTTGTTTCTTGTGTGGCTCAGGGTGATATAACGAGCTCCCTTATCGTAAAACTGCTTTACCCGACGGATATCCTGACCCAAAGGATAACCATTTTCCACCCCAATGACAATCGAAAGCCTTCCTTTTTCAGCGTTTTCCCTTAATTGCGCCGGATGCGTGGCCAAAGCCAGTTTATCAGGATGAGCGGATACCATCTGGTGAATAGCATCGAAGAGATTCATTGCCTGCGCATAGGCTTTAGCGTAACCCAGCGAGTCGGTTCTTCCCTGGGGCGTAAAAACAGCCATAAACACTGCATCGAGCCCCCCCTCTTCCATGCGGGGAAAATCTACCTTACTTCCCCTTTTCCCCCGATTATCGGCCATAAAATCGAATTCCTCTCTTACCAGCCGCAAAGGGGTGTCGGTATGCGAATCAAGCGTCAGGAGCCTTCTATGAAAATCCTTTATGCTGGAAACATCGGTAGATTGCGCCCAGAGCCCTGAAACAAATGTAAATGAAGCAATAAGACAGAAAATACTTTTATTCATACCCAAAAAATTCATCGCCTGCAAGTTAGGAATAGTAGCGCACTTGCAATAGCCTACTGCCATCCTATGCACATAAATAGCCAACAGCCGAAGCAAAAAGTCATTCTTCCTACCTTTGCCTCCTCACCCAACCTATCGCTATGGAACTCATTGCTGTCACCAACCGTAAAACAGCGAGTTTGTTTCTCGATGTAGCCCGCGTTCTATACCCAAACGACGAAAAGTGGGTATGCCCACCCGACATGCTGATTAATAATATTTTTGACCCTAGGGTGAATGTATTTTTTAGCCATGGAGAAGCCACCCGTTGGATATTAATGCACCAGGGCCAACTGATAGGCCGGGTGGCAGCCTTCATCAATCATAAGAAGGCGTGGGCTGGCGAATATCCGGTAGGTGGCATGGGATTCTTTGAATGTATTAATAATCAGGAAGCGGCCAATCTATTGTTTGATGCTTGTCGCGATTGGTTGCAACAGCGGGGCATGAAGGCCATGGATGGACCTATCAATTTCGGGGAAAACGACAACTTCTGGGGCCTGCTTGTGGAAGGCTTTACCCAGCCAGGATTTGGAATGAACTACAATCCGCCCTATTATAAAAAGTTATTCGAAACTTATGGTTTTCAACGTTACTATAGCCAGGTAACCAAGCATCTCGACATTCATGCCCCGTTTTCTGAGCGATTCTGGAAGGTAGCCGATTGGATTCTTAAAAAGCCTGAATTTACTTTTCGTTCACTCGATCTAAAAGAGATTGAGAAATTTGCAGCCGACTTCAAAAAAGTGTATGACGAGGCCTGGCAATGGCATGAGAATTTTACACCTATAGAAATAGGCACGCTTATTAAAACTTTTAAAGAAAACCGCCTCATCATCGATCCCGGACTTATCTGGTTTGCTTACCACCGGGGAGAACCTGCCGGATTTCTGGTCGTTTTTCCCGATCTTAATCAACTCATCAAACCCTTCAAAGGCAAGCTTAACCTTTTCAATAAGATCAGGCTGCTTTATCGCTTAAAAACTCACAAGCTCGACAGGGCTCGTATGATTATTTTTGGGGTTGCCCCTCGGGTGCAACGCTACGGGGTAGATGCTGGCATGATATGGCACCTGAATGAAGCCATGAAAAAACGGCGCTGGTATCGCGAACTCGAAATCAGCTGGGTTGGAGATTTTAATCCTAAAATGCAGGCCATGCTCGAAGCAGTGGGAGGGGTGAAGGCGAAAGAACACTGGACCCTTCGAAAACTTTTCGACCCCAGCCTTCCTTTCCGCCCTGCTCGCGAAATTCCCAGGGATACCCGTGTGATCGAATGACTACAAATTATTTACTTGTCATCTCTTAGACTTTAGCCAAAAAATCTTTTAAATAAAATTCGCTTTTTCTACCCTGTTTTTGTTGTTTCCTTGAATACTCTTGGTATTTTTGAAGCGTCAAAATAAAAAACCTATTGTCATTATGAGGAAATTTACACTTGTAGCATTGTGCATGCTCGTGGTAGGTGCCGTGATGGCCCAAAGTACCCGGGTAAAACTGAATGGCAGCACCATTGCAGTTAAGAAAGAAAAAGCTATTTCTGAGGGTGTTAGCCCCGTAAAGGAAGTTACCCCTTTTGTTAATCCTGCCACAGATGTAATTGAAGAAGATCTGGGCACTACTAATTACGACCTTCAGTCCAACTCCTGCTCACCCTACGGCCGTTTGTATGTTTATCCGGATGGAACGAAAGCTGGTGTATGGACTATAGGTAAAAATCCCACCGCCTATCCTGATCGTGGAACAGGTTACAACTATTACAACGGAACCCAATGGGGTCCTGATCCCACTGCAAGAATTGAAACCGTAAAAACCGGATGGCCTTCTTATGCACCGTGTGGACCAAACGGTGAAATTGTAATTGCTCACCAGAGTGGAACCAAAGGTCTGTGGGTAGCTAAACGCGAAAACAAAGGTACGGGCACATGGACAGAAAAAGAGCTTGCTGCTCCCGCAGGTGCTTCCGGTTTACTTTGGCCTCGAATGATATCCACCGGCCCCGATCACAACACCATTCACGTTATTGCGCTTACTGCTCCTACTGCTAATGGTGGAACTGTTTATCAGGGCCTTGACGGTGCTGTGATTTATTGCAAATCAGAAGATGGGGGAGAAACCTTTGGCCAATGGCAGCTCTTCCCTGAACTTTCCAGTTCCTACTATCTTGGTTTTGGCGGTGACTCTTACAGTTTCCTCATCCCCTATGAAAACCATATTGCCTTTGTTATTGCTGATAATGACAAAGACCTTATTATCATGCATTCAGCTGATAATGGTGATACCTGGGAAAAAACCATCGTTTGGGAACACCCCTATCCCTTCTTTAGCAGCTCCATGGTTACCGACAAATTCTATTGTCCCGATGGTTCTGCACATGGCGCCATCGACAAATATGGTAGAATTCATTTGGCCTTTGGTGTCAATAGGGCTTATTCCGATGGCTCAGGCTCTTTTTGGTTCCCCTGGGTGGACGGTGTAGCTTATTGGAATAGCGATATGCCTACCTGGCTGGGTGGCGACACCAGTGCCCTCAATCCGGATACCCTTTACAACCATGGAAACCTTATCGGTTGGATGCAGGATATCAATGGAAACGGAGAATTAGACCTTGTCTCCCTGGGTGGTGGTTACTCGCTCTACTACCTCAGCCCCACCTCCATGCCTCAGTTAATTTATGACAATGAAAACGATATTCTCTACTGTGCTTTTGTAAGCGTAACTGAAACCTTCAACAACGGCACGCAGGACTACCGCCATATCTGGGCCAGAATCTCCTACGACAATGGAGCTACCTGGGGTGATTTCATTGACCTTACCGGCGGCATTTTCCATATCTTCGACGAATGTGTTTTCCCCTCTATCAGCCCAACCTTTGACAACGGACGCCCTGCTCTCATCTACCAGCGCGACAACGAACCCGGTCTCTCTGTTAGGGGCGACAGCGATCCTCCAACAACCAACTACATTACTTACATGGTGATTGATAATTATGTGGGTGTAAATGATAGCCAGAAAACCAATATCAACGTGAGCCAAAACTATCCTAACCCAGCCCACGGACTCACCCGCGTTATGGTTAATACCAATGCAAATACCAACCTGAGCCTCACCCTGACCAATCTTGCCGGCCAAAAAGTGATGGAAATCAACAAAGGTCAGGTGAACGCCGGTACTCATATCTTCGATATCAACACCCATGGCCTTACTCCTGGCATTTACTTCTACACCGTGAATGCAGGCACACAAAAGACCACACTCAAAATGATGGTTAAATAGGCACTTTGAATTTTTATTTCAAAAAGAGAGCCCATTCGACGTGGCTCTCTTTTTTTTGTTATGTGGAGGTATGAAATTTAAAGCTAATTTGGATTTTATATAAAAAATCACTATTTTAGCCCCCCGTTTAACCAAAATTCCAAAACCATGAAAAGATTTTCTACCCTTATTGTAGCTCTCATGGTGACCGCCGGCCTCATGGGCCAGATGGCTCCTAAAAAGACGGGTTTTGAAAACCTGGCAGCACCTAAAATTGCGTTGGCAATGAGTGAAGGGATGAGTCCTTCCAAGGACATTAATCCCTATGTTAATCCCGTTAGCGACGTGATTGAAGAGGACATCGGTACTACGATTTACGATTTACAATCCAACTCGTGCACACCTTACGGCCGACTCTATGTGTATCCCGATGGTACAAAAGCCGGGGTATGGACCATGGGAAAAACACCTACCAGCTATCCCGACCGCGGAACAGGATACAACTATTTCAATGGTACCCAGTGGGGACCTGATCCTGCTGCAAGAATTGAAAGTTTAAGAACCGGATGGCCTTCGTATGCACCGTGTGGACCAAACGGTGAAATCGTAATCGCTCATCAAAGTGGCACAACCCCATTGTTAGTAGCACGTCGTGAGACAAAAGGTACAGGTAACTGGATTGAGTCAACGATTCCAACCCCTTCGGGTGCTTCAGGAATGCTATGGCCGCGCATGATATCCACAGGTCCCGACAACAATACTATTCATGTAATAGCACTCACTGCACCCACCGGAAACGGGGGAACCGTTTATCAGGGATTAGACGGAGCTCTCCTCTATTGCCGGTCTACGGATGGCGGGGTTACTTTTAGTGATTGGCAACTCTTCCCTGAACTCTCCAACAACTACTACCTCGGATTTGGTGGTGACTCCTATAGCTGGCTCATCCCCTACGAAAATCATATTGCCTTTGTTATTGCTGATAATGACAAAGACCTTATTATCATGCATTCAGCTGATAATGGTGATACCTGGGAAAAAACCATCGTTTGGGAACACCCCTATCCCTTCTTTAGCAGCTCCATGGTTACCGACAAATTCTATTGTCCCGATGGTTCTGCACATGGCGCCATCGACAAATATGGTAGAATTCATTTGGCCTTTGGTGTCAATAGGGCTTATTCCGATGGCTCAGGCTCTTTTTGGTTCCCCTGGGTGGACGGTGTAGCTTATTGGAATAGCGATATGCCTACCTGGCTGGGTGGCGACACCAGTGCCCTCAATCCGGATACCCTTTACAACCATGGAAACCTTATCGGTTGGATGCAGGATATCAATGGAAACGGAGAATTAGACCTTGTCTCCCTGGGTGGTGGTTACTCGCTCTACTACCTCAGCCCCACCTCCATGCCTCAGTTAATTTATGACAATGAAAACGATATTCTCTACTGTGCTTTTGTAAGCGTAACTGAAACCTTCAACAACGGCACGCAGGACTACCGCCATATCTGGGCCAGAATCTCCTACGACAATGGAGCTACCTGGGGTGATTTCATTGACCTTACCGGCGGCATTTTCCATATCTTCGACGAATGTGTTTTCCCCTCTATCAGCCCAACCTTTGACAACGGACGCCCTGCTCTCATCTACCAGCGCGACAACGAACCCGGTCTCTCTGTTAGGGGCGACAGCGATCCTCCAACAACCAACTACATTACTTACATGGTGATTGATAATTATGTGGGTGTAAATGATAGCCAGAAAACCAATATCAACGTGAGCCAAAACTATCCTAACCCAGCCCACGGACTCACCCGCGTTATGGTTAATACCAATGCAAATACCAACCTGAGCCTCACCCTGACCAATCTTGCCGGCCAAAAAGTGATGGAAATCAACAAAGGTCAGGTGAACGCCGGTACTCATATCTTCGATATCAACACCCATGGCCTTACTCCTGGCATTTACTTCTACACCGTGAATGCAGGCACACAAAAGACCACACTCAAAATGATGGTTAAATAATTAGCTTCATTTTTAATATCATCAGAGGCTATTTAATTATCAGAGGCTATCGCTAAGGATAGCCTCTTTTCTTTTATAAAAATCATACCGTCTTTTGATTAATTGACTATTATACTCGATGGCTAATTTTTCAGAAAAAACAGGCCTCGATAAAAATCTTCCACAAAAAATCTCGTAAAACCATCAAGTTTTTTTATTTTAGCGCATTGTTTAACCAAAACTCCAAGACCATGAAGAAAACCTTACTATTTGTAGCTCTGACTGTGTTCACGTTTTCACTCTTTGGCCAGAAAGGCCCACAATTGAAACAGTCGGTACCTGTGAATTTCCAACCACAAAAGATCATGGAAGCCTATGAACCCATGAGCAGCACCCCCCTTCCGGCTGCAACTTTTAGCCAGGGTAGCCATAATGGAAGCAAGGGTATCGTTTCCGTAATTCCCATTGGAACCTCTGCCAATGCTTATGGATACGGATATGCAGGTGGGCAGAAAACCCTGGTATGGGCCGACGATAACCTTAAAACGGTTATCAACACCCACCGCATGGGTCCCGGATCTACGCCTCCCTCACTCTCAGGTTATCTAGCTGTTGACCGCGGGCTTAATATGGGTGCTACCCCAGGGGATTGGACCAACAATATGCAGATTTATGCCGCATTGATCCCTGGTGGGCAATACTACCTCGACGCAGCACGCTATCCTCAGGGTGTAATTTATAATCCAGAAGGAAACACCGATCCGGCTAATGCTTATACAGTATTTTTTGCACCCAACCTCTCTAACACAACTTCGACCTGGGGTGGATTGAGTTATGGAGTTGCCAATTTGATGAATAATGCTGACTCCACCAAGCACCT
Organism: Bacteroidales bacterium; assembly: GCA_049969475.1. Lineage (GTDB taxonomy): Bacteria > Bacteroidota > Bacteroidia > Bacteroidales > TTA-H9 > UBA2030. Next base: position 93,898 of record JBMFOU010000002.1, read on the forward strand.
TAGGGCTTACAATCCCCCGCCTTATACCTACATTCCCGATGGTATGGATATCAACAAACAGGGAGTAGTTTTGGTATCTGACATCGATCAGGACTGGAGCACAGGAAGTGTTGTTTATCAAGGCAATATCATCATTTACAGAGGAGTATGGGACGCTGTTGAAAAAGATGTATTTTATGAAGACATCCTTCTGCCTGTGGCAACCCTTGACAATAGCCGCCCTGCTGACGATCGAGTAGCATTCAGTCCCGACGGCCAAACTGCCTGGATGGTAGCCCTTGGCAACACGGGTAACCTCACAACTCCCGGCATGCTCAACTATTACCCCATACTCTACAAATCCACCGATGCCGGTCAAACCTGGGAAGGACCTATCGAAGTACAACTGGATGGAGAAAATGGTATCCAGGCTGTAGTTTATGAACTTCTTGACGACACTATGATTGCTGCACTTTACAATCCCCCCCTGCCCGATCGGACTCAGATTGGCTACACTACCGCTTTCGACTGCGACATTGTAGTTGATAAGTTTGGAAATCCCCACATTGGTGTCATTGTGGGCGTAACGGGTAATAGCGATTACAGTATTGTCTCAGCCCATGGAGCCTTTGCCGCTATGGATATTTATAGTATCGACGGGGGAACTACCTGGATGGGACAAATCATGGGTTATCCCAAACAGTTCCGCGGAACTTTCGGCGACCTCACCGAAGACAATCGCATCCAAATTGCCAGCAACTGGACCGGCGACAAAGTTTTTGTGGCCTGGCTCGATACCGATCCCTCTATCGCTCAGGAAAACAACCAGCCTGACATATACTGCCGTGGCTTCGACCTGATGGCGAATAAAATCACCGGCGTTGCCCAGGGAGCCGGCTATCTGGATCAGCCAAACAATGTAACCTACTTCTCCGATGTTTACTTCCAGGCATATTTCTTCGGCATGTCGCGCTATACGCTTACCGATAATGATAAGTTCATCATTCCTTTCGTTGTCGAAGGCCTGACTGATCCTGCCGGAGTCACCAACCCCGTTCAATTCAAGTATATCCCCGATTTCTATTACACTGATGCTGACTTCGTGTTCCCCGTTGGTAATCCCGGCGTGGGTATTAGCCCGGTAAACCGTATCGAAGCATCTGTTTCAGAAATTAATCCTAATCCGGCACGAGAAAATGCAAGCATAATGATTACTGTTGAGAATCCTACCCGTTTGACTTACACCATTTTCAGTGCTTCCGGACAGAAAATGCTTGAAAGTAATGTAATCAACCTCAGCTCGGGTTCTTCCTATGTAAATATTCCTGTAGATCGTCTAAATGCTGGTGTTTATCTGGTTAAACTGAATATTAACAACCAGAGTATCACCCGTAAGCTTATGGTTAAATGATTAGCATTTTACCTGTTATACCATTAAAAAGTTGCAGGAAGTATTTTCCTGCAACTTTTTTATTTAGGTAAGCCTTAAATTTCTACTTATTGAGAGAATTCCTCCGGATAAACCAGCGTCTTTAATTTTTTTAGAAAAATAATTTTACGACGATTTACTTTATATTTGCTAAGCAAACACCATAAAACAACATCCTATGAGAAAAACTCTTGCCCTTATCGCACTGGCTGCTTTAACTACGATAGCCTGGGGCACCAACCGAGTTACCCCTTCAAAATCGCTTCGTCAAAATCAAAAAATTGTTAAAGAATCAAAACCCATTAAAGACCTCAATTCAGTAGCTACTCAATTGAGTAATCCTGGTCTTAAGAGCATCGTTGCATATAATGAGACCGACTTAGGAGTGACAAAATATGATTTACTGAGCAATGCAACAGTAAGCAACCGATTCTTTGCCTATCCTGATGGATACATGGCCGATGTGTGGACCATGGGGCTAACTCCCTCCTCTTATCCCGACAGAGGAACGGGGTACAACTACTTCAACGGAACCAACTGGCAAAGTGCCCCCACTGCTCGTATTGAGAATTTAAGAACAGGTTGGCCCTCCTACGCTCCGGCAGGCGCCACAGGCGAGGCCGTAGTCGCTCATACCGCCACCGACCTTAACTTTTCAAGAAGAGAGAACCGTTTCAGCGGTGATTGGTCTTTCACTTTGATGCCAGGCCCGGCTGGTTCTGGTGCAGAGCCTGCATGGCCTAGAATGGTGGCTTCTGGTGAAAACTTCCAATATTTACATATCCTCTCAAACAGCTACAATACATACAATAACCAGGATATGGCCTTGCTATACTCCCGTTCCTCCGACGGAGGTCTGACCTGGGATTTTCAGTATGAAACCTTTGCAGACCTGGGACCCGATTACTATTATTCAATCCGTGCCGATGTTTACCCCATGGCTGCAAGAGGCAATACCGTTGCTTTCCTCATTGCCAGTGCCTGGACTGACCTTGTCCTAATGAAATCGAATGATAATGGAGATACCTGGGAAAAAACCGTAATCTGGCAGCACCCTTATCCCTTCTATGATTTTACCTCCGAGACAGATACTTTCTATACGGTTGATAATTCTGCAGCTCTTGCCATAGATAAAGACGGTATGGTTCATGTAGCCTTCGGTGTAAGCAAAGTGCAGGGTCATGCTGATGGCACTTACTCTTTATGGCCAGGAACTGATGGAATCGTCTATTGGAACGAAAACAGACCTGTTTTCACCAATAGTCAGATGGGTCTGTGCCCCTGGGGATACGAAGGTAGCGAACTAATACCCGATTACAACCTGGTGGGTTGGACCCAGGATGTAAATGGTAATGGACAAATTGATTTTACCAATGACCTTTATTACTATCGCTCCATGGGTTTATCTACCATGCCCAGTCTGCATGTAGACGACCAGGACAATGTTTACCTTGCATTCGCCACAACAACGGAAGGTTATGATAATGGAGTTTACAATTACAAACACATCTGGATGCGCATTGCCTCCAACAAAGGTGAAACCTGGTCGGGCACTTTCACTGACCTGATGGGTGATATTACGCATATATTCGACGAAGGCATTTGGCCACAGCTGGCTCAAATTAGCGATAATAACCTGTACCTGGTTTATAACGTCGACCCCAATCCAGGCCTTGCATTAGATGGAGATCATGACCCCGTGGATAACCATCAGCTTTTCGTAGAAGTTCCCAAAGACCAGCTAGGTGTTGGTGTTGCAGAAAAACCTATCAACCAGGTTGTTGTAGAGGGGCCCTATCCTAATCCTACTACCGATAAATCGTATATCCAGCTCACACTCAATCAGTCCACACAGGTTAACATCTTCATCAGCTCAGTAGATGGTCGTCGGCTCATAAGCATGCCAAAGGGTATGCTAACCCAGGGCACCCATGTAATCGACCTGCCATTGAACCAGCTTAAAAATGGAGTTTACCTGGTATCGCTGGAAAGCAACAACACAGTTCAGACATTCCGGGTCATCAAAAAATAATCTATTCTTCCTTTCCTGGTTCACAGTTTAACAAAGGCTCCGGTAGCATACCCACCGGGGCCTTTTCTTTGATAAATCCCTTTCATTAATTTAGCAAACTGATAATTAAACTTCACCCCCCTTGAAACACTTACTCTGGCTCATAAGGAGAGATTTTGTACTGGAACTCCGACAGCCTCAGTTGCTAAGCGGAATCGTGCTACATGCGCTGGGATCGGTATGGATAACTTATCTGGCCTTCAAAGGCATGATACCTCCTGATACCTGGAATGGTCTACTTTGGGTCATCCTTCTGTTTTCAGCCATTCACGCTACAGGTCGTACCTTTGGCAGCGATTCAGCCGGTCGCAGACTTTATTACTACACATTAGCTTCTCCTCGCAATATCATTCTGGCTAAAATCGTTTACAATACCTTATTGATTCTTTTGCTGGGGATGATTACCAGCTTATTATATTTTTTATTTAACGGTAACCCCATCCGGCATTTTTTGCCTTTTACCCTTGCACTCATTTTGGGTACCATAGGGTTGAGTGGAATTCTAACATTCACTTCAGGACTTGCAGCACAAGAGGGCCGCAATTTTTCCCTGATGGCCATCCTCAGCTTACCGGTCAGTGCCCCAATGCTGCTTCTCCTCATCAGGCTTTCAAGCCTATCACTCCAACCGTTAGCTATTACCAACCTGGGAGGACTGATTCTGGCTTTACTTTTACTCGATTTAATAAGCATTGCCCTTGCCTGGATCCTGTTTCCTTATCTTTGGAAAGAATAAAATGAGCAAAAAAGGATAATGTTTGTTTAATTGGTAAAATCATTCGTATGAGTTGGAAGGCCGAAGGATGGAAAATTTTAGGCGTAGTATTAATACTTTATAGCATCATCGCTGGCCTGTCTGTTCCTGTGCCTCAGTTACCCATCATCCATGAAAGCATACGTAATCTTTTTTACCACGTTAGCATGTGGTTTACAATGACCACCTTAATGGCTACTTCCATGGGATACAGCATCTCTTATTTGCGGCATCCAACGATGGGTAGAGATATTGCTGCCTCCGAAGCTGCGGCCACAGGTTTGTTCTTTGGTGGGCTGGGTCTGATAACGGGTATGATGTGGGCCAACTTTACGTGGGGTAAACCCTGGACCAACGATCCTCAGCTGAATGGTGCAGCCACAGCGATTTTAGTTTACCTAGCCTATTTTGTACTTCGATCATCTTTACAGGATGAAGAAAAAAGAGCAAGAATATCGGCTGTATACAATATTTTTGCTTTTGTGCTGATGCTGGTATTTATTGGCATTATGCCCCGCCTGGCCGAGCATAGCATTCATCCAGGGAAAAGCGGAAATCCCGCCCTGGGGGTTAAAGGTCTCGACCCCACCATGCGACTCATATTTTATCCGGCTGTTATAGGGTGGATCATTACCGCTTTATGGATTTGGAAGGTCCGTATACGCCTCCGCAACATTCAAAGGAAACTATCAGAAGTTAATTTATAAACCTGAAATCCAATGTTTGCCAATAAACTGTTCGTTGTAATTGGAGTCATAAGTCTCATCCTTATCGGCTTATTTATCTATCTATTTCTGCTCGACAAAAAAACCCGCCGACTGGAACAAAAGCTGGAAGAATGGATGCGTAAAAACAATATAGAACCATGAAAGTTAAGCATATTCTCTTAATAGTTATCCTGGCTATCGCATTGGGAGTTGTGGTTAGCACTTTCACCGATGCCAATCCCTACGCTGATTTCACCATGGCCGCACAAAATCCCGAACGGGAATTTCATGTAATTGGGACCCTAGATACCACCCGTCCCATTATTTACAATCCACTGGAGCCCAATTATTTTTCTTTTTACGTAAAAGACGATAAAGGGCAGGTGCAACGCGTGGAATACCATAATGCCAAACCCCAGGACTTTGAGAAATCTGAAAAAATAGTTCTGGTTGGTAGAATGAAAAATGAAAATTTTGAGGCCCAGTCGATTTTGCTGAAATGCCCTTCAAAATACAATGACGACGACAAACCTCAGGCCTTCGCAGAAAGAAAATTTTGAATAATGCCGCTTAAAAAAGTTGATGCAGGATTAATTGCTGATTTATCGGAAAAAGCAGCCCAGGCTCCCCGACGCCGTCACAATCTTAATTTTCATACTCAAAACAGGGACGTGTTTCAGCGCATGCTCAATGCCCTGGAACCCGGGAGCTACGTGCAGCCTCATAAGCACGAAAACCCTGATAAAGACGAAGTATTCGTAATCCTCAAAGGCAGACTGACAGTTATAAGTTTTGGCAATAACGGGGAAATTGAAGATTTCATAATTTTGGATGCAAAGGGAGGGCAATTGGCAGTGGAAGTACCAGCACGCACCTGGCATATGATAGCAGCGTTAGAGCCTGCTACCGTGGTTTTTGAATTCAAGCACGGCCCTTATGATCCAACTACCGATAAAATCTTTGCTTCCTGGGCCCCACCCGAAAATCATCCGGATGCTGAGGATTACCTTACAAAGATTCTTAAGAAAATTCTGGAAAGTTCATCCACCGATTGAAGAACTTTGCGCTCCCATAATCTTTAAACCTTTGTTTAATAGGATATTCCAACTTTGGCACATGATTTTGCATAGTAACTCAATTATAAATAACAACCTATGAGTATTATAAAAGAGTTCAAGGCCTTTGCTATGCGAGGCAATGTTGTAGACATGGCAGTAGGTATCATTATCGGTGGAGCCTTTGGAAAAATCGTTTCATCGCTGGTTAACGATGTTATCATGCCCCCCATAGGTCTGCTGGTGGGTGGAGTAAATTTTACCGACATTAAAATTACGATTAAAGAAGCAGTAACAGCCGCTGATGGCTCAATAGTTCCGGCAGTAACCCTGAATCTGGGGAGTTTTATTCAGACCTTGGTTGATTTCACTATAATTGCCTTTGCCATCTTTTTGATGATTAAAGGGATGAATGCATTGAACCGCAAAAAGAACGAAGAACCAGCAGCCCCTGCTCCACCGCCGCAGCCTTCAAATGAGGAAAAACTCCTGGCCGAAATCCGCGATCTATTGAAGAAGGGGTAAATTCAATTGAAAGGTTCAAAGAACTTTTAAAAATTGTGTCGGACACCGACATTCCTAACAGGTCCCAGTGGGACATAGTAGAACTATGCTTATCGCAAAACGCTATGATATTCCTTCCTCCCAGGCTATATTACCTGGCAGATTTTGAAGTTATATTCCTTCTCCAACTAACCTAAAGCTTCATAAATCCCTTTAAATCAGCTTTATCTTCCTAAGGAAAGTGAAAGCCTTAGCATTTTCTTAATACAAGCATTCAATAATATTATACCTACTTTCTCTCAACATTTTAAGCGGCAAACATAACTCTGCTTTGATTTTATTTAGTTATGCCTGTATCTATTTCCCCGCTTTTCTTCCAGATTTAGGATCTCGGAGGCTTTTTTCACTTACCTCAAAATTTCATACGTTTGTACACCCAAATACTCTCCACCATGCTTCTTCCGATACTGGTTCCCATGCTCATCGGAATGTTTCTGGCCCTTAATATGGGCGGTAGTGGTACGGCTCCTTCGTTCTCGGCCGCTTTTGGTGCTAGTGTGATTAAAAAGTTCGCCATTCCAGGTCTCTTCGGAATTTTTGTTTTTGCAGGAGCCATTATTGCAGGTGAGAAGGTAGTGCTTACCATTGGCAAAGGCCTTATGCCTGCACAGTACCTCACCATGGTGGTTTCCTCCATCATCCTTCTGGCAATCTCAATGTCTTTACTCATCGCCAATTTATTAGGCGTACCTCAATCTACCAGCCAGTCCACCGTATTTGCGGTAGCCGGTGCAGCAGCCTATCTGGACCATGTGAATTATCACAAGATCTTTGTTGAGATTATACCCATGTGGCTCGTTTTGCCTGTCCTGGGTTTCGTACTCACTTACTTGGCAGCCCGAATATTCCGTAAATATCTCGAAGATCCGAAATATAGCGACTATCATAGCTTGGGACGTTTTTCGCTTCCCCGGCTATTACTCATAGGTTCAGGATGTTATGTGGCTTTTTCCATTGGAAGTAATAATGTAGCTAATGCTACCGGCCCCCTGGTATCCATGCTCATCAACGAGCTGAAAATTTCTCCCGACGACAATCAAAAATTCCGGCTAATCATGATCCTAACCACACTGGTCATTGCTCCTTTGTTTGGTATAGGCAGTAGTGTATTCGGATACAAAGTATTGAAGTCGGCCGGAAAAGACATTACCCCTCTGGGGCCCATGCATGCTTCGTTGGTCTCCATAATAACAGCGACCCTCCTCCTGCTTGCTTCGGTTACCCGGGGCATACCCACTTCATTGGTTCAGCTCAATAGCCTGGCCATCATGGCCATTTCCGTCAAACAAATCGGATTCAAAAAAACACTGAAAAACAACACTGTAAAACGTTTCTGGCTGGTCTGGCTAACGGCTCCCTTGTTTGCCCTGGCCATTACTTTAATGCTCATCTACCTTGCCGACAAAGCAGGAATCTTATTTTACTAAGCGACCTGTGGTCGTTTTGATTTAATCTTAGGATGAAAAATTACCGGCATCTCTTTTTCGATCTCGACAACACCCTATGGGATTTTAATAATAATTCTGCGGAAACCCTTCGGGAGCTTTTCCGGGAATACATAATGCATCACCTACCTATTACAGCAGAGACATTTATAGAGGTATACGAAAAAATCAATCACGAACTGTGGGAACAGTACCGGAAAGGCCAAATCACCAAAGAAGATGTAGCGCTGAAGCGTTTCGCATTAACGCTGAATCACTGGGGCCTGGCAGATGAATCTCTAGCCAGGGTACTTTCTGAGGCATACATCCGGCGCAGTCCGCTAAAAACCCGCCTCATTGATGGGGCTGAAGAAGTTTTGGAAATACTGCGTAATCGTTACCGGCTTCATATTATTACCAATGGGTTTATAGATGTGCAATTCCCCAAAATAGAACTATCGGGGCTGGTTAAATATTTCAGCACCATCACCCCATCGGAGGAGTGCGGATGCTTGAAGCCTTGCCGGAGGATTTTTGAACTTGCGCTACAAAAAGCCGGAGCCCATCCCCAGGAAAGTCTTATGGTGGGAGACGATCCTGAAGGTGATATAAGGGGCGCCTATGAAGCGGGCATGGATACCGTTTTCTACAATATCAATGGAGTTTCAGTACCTCCCCAGGCACTATATCATATCCGTCATCTCAAAGAATTAATTTCCCTTCTGGAGCAATGAACCTGTTTTACTGTGAAAATATACCCGAAAATGCTGTTCCACCGTTGGCAATAATGCTCGATGAGGAAGAAAGCCGACATGCACAGAAAGTGCTGAGACTTCAGCCGGGAGACGAAATGCAGGTAACGTCAGGCAGGGGGTACCATTATCGAGGGCATATCATGGGTATCAAGGGTAAAAACCTGGAGGTCTGGCTGACGGAAGCAGAAGCCTTGTTCGATTTCGACCGGCCACGCCTGCATCTGGCCATCTCTCCCCTCAAAAACCCCGACCGCCTGGAGTGGTTGGTTGAAAAAGCCACAGAGATGGGAGTTTATAAAATCACTTTCATACAAACTCAGAGGACAGAAAAACCCCGCGTGAATCTGGAAAGGCTGAAAAGGCTTTCAGTAGCTGCACTGAAACAATCACTCGGAGCCTGGCTACCTATATTGGAAGGGCCCTTAAGATTCAACGAATTGTTCAGTAGGGCGGAGGAAGGAGAAAAATTCATAGCCTGGTGCGAAGGCGAAAATTCCCTGTTGTGGGAACAGCTTAGCGGTCAAAAGAATGCTATAATACTGATTGGCCCGGAGGGCGATTTCACCCCTGAAGAAGCCATGGAAGCCCAGAGGCGTGGTTTTCAACCCATAAGCCTCGGTCAGCATCGCTTGCGCACCGAAACAGCCGGCCTGGTAAGTATCTTTGCATTTCAAATCCAAAGCCGGAATCTATGAGAAATATTGCCCTGGCTCTCCTTGCCCTATTGCTAATTTTTTATTTACCTGGCCAGTCTCAGGAGAAATTACGCATTGGATTACTGAAATACAGCGGTGGAGGCGATTGGTATGCCAATCCCACCTCATTACCCAACCTTATTGCCTTTTGCAACAACCAGCTGGGCACCTGCATCGACCCAACACCGGCTACGGTAGAACCTGGGGATCCTTCGATTTTCAATCTTCCTTTCATCCACATGACTGGCCATGGCAACGTAATCTTTAGTGAAAGCGAAGTACAAAACCTTCGCAGGTACTTCGAAGCCGGTGGATTTTTGCATATCGACGACAACTATGGTATGGACCCTTACATTCGTCGCGAATTGGCCAAATTATTTCCCGGCCAGGAATTCAAGGAATTAACACCTTCGCATCCAATTTTTAATCAAAAATTTAAATTTCCCAACGGCCTGCCCAAAATTCATGAACACGACGGAAAACCACCCCAGGCTTTTGCATTTTATCTCAACGGACGCATGGTATGTTTATATACCTATGAATGCGACCTGGGCGATGGCTGGGAAGACCCTCGCGTACACGGCGATAGCGAGGAAACACGACTAAAGGCTTTGAAGATGGGTGCCAACCTTATTCAATTCGTTTTTAATGGAGCACGCTGAAAACTATTCTCCCGACTGAACCAACCGAATGCGTAAATTTGCAAGCATTCTGATTTTTTCATAAGCCCGTCATAATCATGCATTTTCTTCATCCATGGTACCTGCTGGGGCTCTTCGCCCTTGCCATACCGATAATCATACACTTCTTCCATTTTCACCGCTACAAAAAAATCTACTTCACCAATGTCAGGTTTCTGGAAGTGCTGCAAACCGAGACGCGACGCACCTCGCGGCTACGAAGCCTGATACTGCTGGCGCTTCGTTTGTTGCTAATTACCGCATTGGTTTTGGCATTTGCCCAGCCATACTTGGGCAATCCAACCTTACTCAATGCCGGCTCAGGGCGCCCTGTCAGCATTTACTTGGATAATTCTCTAAGTATGTTCGATGCACAGCTACCGGAGAGCCGACTGGCCCGGGCCAAAAGCAAAGCACTGGAAATTTTAAGTCTTTTCACCAGCGGAGACCTCTTTCACGTGATAACCAATGAAAAAATGGGATTTCAGCAACGCCCTGTTACCCAAACCCAGGCACAGCTTTGGATGAATGAGACCCTACCCTCTGCCCGGGAAGTCTCCATTTCAGAAATACTGAATCTACAGGCTGCTACCCTTCAAAATTCCGGGAAAAAGGGAGGCATCGCCTTTTTCGTTTCCGATTTTTCGAAGTCATTTTTTAACCCAGGCCCGCCGCCCGACACCAATCTATACTGGGTGTTCGTCCCGGTGGAATCAACGGCCCCGGGAAATGTGAGCATAGACAGTGCCTGGTTCGAAGAACCTCTCATTTATCCCGGGCTTACGGCCAATCTCAGGGTCAAAGTCACCAACCATTCAGCTCGTAACCCTGCAGATGTGGGGCTGAAACTTTCACTCAACAATCTCCAGCGTGGATTTCAAAAACTCACCGTAAATCCCTCTGCTTCCACCACAGTATCCCTGCCCTTTCTTCAGTCAGATACAGGCTACATTGAAGGGCAACTCGAAATCAACGATGGCTGGTTCCCTTTCGATAATTGCTTGTATTTCTCATTTCGCGGACAACCTCCCATACATGTATTGATGATCGGAGGCTCTGAATTCAACCCCTACCTGCAACGACTCTACGCTACTGACAGCTCCATTTTTGTTACCCGCCAGATGCTCCGACAGGTTGACTTTTCACTCATTGGCCAATCTTCTCTCACGCTGTTGTACGAACTTACAGAGTACCCCTCAGGTCTGGTTATGGCCTTAAAAAAAACCCTCGAGGAGGGTCACAGCGTCGCCATTATTCCTCCTCCAACCCAGGGACATGAAGCCTTACAGGCTTTTCTTGCCCAATTGGGTATAGAAGCACAAATTCAATTGAAGGATGAATCCGTTGGGGTAGGAGAAGTAAACACCCAGAGCATTTTGTTTAAAAACGTCATTGAAGAACTCCCCGAGTATCCGGAGCTACCCACGGTTAAAAGCTATTTACAGGTGAAATCAGGGATCCAGACCCCCCCCGAGATTCAACTCAAGCTGAAAAACGATGATCCCTTCCTGCTGGCCTGGCAAATCGGTAAAGGACATTTATTCCTTCAGACTTGCTCCCTGCGCGAAGAGCTGACCAATTTCATGCATAACAATCTCTTTGTGCCTGCTTATCTCAATATGGCTTTCGCCGGCCAATTCCAGAACCCTTTATATGCGGTAGCGGGTAAGCCTAGTCTGTTTTTGTTTGAAAACCAGGAGAATAGTAGCACTGACAAAGCACCAGAATTGGTTAACACCGACCGCGATATACGATTTATTCCCCCTTTCAGAAGATCAAACGGACAATTGCAGATTCTCATGGGAAATCAAGTTCCGTTTGATGGATTTTATCAGGTGTTAGCCCAGAAGCAATCCCTTGGAAAAATAGCCGTGAATTATTCGCGCAATGAGTCCAATCCTGAAGTATATAGCCCTGAAGAAGTCCGCGCAATGCTCGAAAACCTGGGCTGGAAAAACTTTCTTGTACTCGATGCAACTGACGAAGTGCCCATAAAAGCTGCCCTTGAGGCAGGCGGGGGCCGTCGCCTTCCCCGACACTGGCTCGCCTGGGCTGCATTGTTATTCCTGACAAGTGAAGTAATTTTGCTGAGATTTTGGAAATAATAAACTATCCTTATTCATATGTTATATCCTCGCATTAAACTTTCGGAAGATATTTACTGGATTGGCACCAACGATCGTCGCACCAGCCTATTCGAAAACTACTGGCCCCTTCCCAATGGCGTGGCTTACAATTCTTATCTGGTGCTCGACGAAAAAGTTACCCTGCTCGACACTGTATCGATGGGGACCATGGACTCGTATCTCGAAAAATTAAAAGAAATTCTCGATGGCCGTAAGATTGATTATCTGGTTATCAATCACATGGAACCCGATCATTCAGGAGCCGTAAAAGCCGTAGTCAATGAATTTCCTGAGGTAAAAATCATTGGAAACACGAAAACTTTTCCCATGCTGGAAGGTTTTTACGGCATACACGAAAACCTGATGCCCGTGGAAGACGGATCCTCCCTTAATACCGGTCGCCACACCTTTCATTTTTTCCTGACCCCCATGGTGCACTGGCCCGAAACCATGGTGACCTGGGACGAAACCGATAAGATACTCTTCTCGGCAGATGCCTTCGGCAGCTTTGGAACACTCGACGGGGGTATTTTCGACGATGAAACCAATATTGATTTTTATCAGGAAGAGCTGCGGCGTTATTACAGCAATATTGTTGGCAAATATGGCCTTCAGGTACAAAAAGCCCTCGATAAGATTCAGGGGCTGGATATTCGAATGATTGCCTCTACCCACGGCCCCATCTGGCGTAGCCACATTCCCATGATTCTCGATTGGTACCGCAAATGGAGTTCTTACCAAACCGAAGAAGGCGTGGTGATTGTGTTTGGCTCAATGTATGGAAACACTGAGAAAATGGCCGAAACCATCGCCCGGGCCATTGCAGAGGAAGGTATTCGCAACATAAGGATATATGATGTGAGCAAAACCCATAGTAGTTATATTATCAACGATATTTGGAAATACAGAGGAGTAATTCTTGGCAGCAGCGCATACAACGGAGGCATATTCACTCCCATGCGTGACCTGATTCTGGAATTGGAGCATATCATGCCTAAAAACCATTACCTGGCCATTTTTGGCTCGATGAGCTGGGGAGGCGGAGGAGTACGCACCTTGCAGAAATTTGCCGAAAATATCAAATGGGAACTGGTGGGCGAACCCATTGAAGTGAAACACGGACCCAGGCCTACCGATATTGAAAAGCTCATGGAACTGGGAAGGGCCATGGCCCGCAGGCTAAAAGCCGATCGTAAACAATAATAATTCGCCTCGAGATTATCCAAGAAATTAATTTTTAGGGATGGGGCTGAAGTAAATGGAAGAAAACATCATACCCGAAGAAGAAAACAACGCACAGGAAGACTTTGTACCGGAACTTAGCTCGCCTAGCAGCGAAGAAACCTCGGCCGAGTACAAAACCATGACACTAAGCGGCATGTTCGAGAATTGGTTTCTCGACTATGCCACTTATGTAATTATGGAAAGGGCGGTTCCCGAAATGGCCGACGGGCTCAAACCCGTACAGCGCCGTCTACTTCACGCTATGTGGGAGCTCGACGATGGTCGCTACAACAAGGTGGCCAACATTATCGGGCATACCATGAAATATCACCCTCATGGCGACCGCTCTATCGGGGATGCGCTGATACAATTAGGTCAAAAAGACCTTTTGATAGATACTCAGGGGAACTGGGGAAATATTCTCACGGGAGATGAGGCGGCAGCTCCCCGTTATATTGAGGCCCGCCTGAGCAAATTTGCCCTCGAGGTTGCTTTTAATCCCAAAACCACCCGTTGGAAACTCAGCTACGACGGTCGCAATCGCGAACCAGTAACCCTCCCCATGAAGTTTCCACTCTTGCTGGCCCAGGGGGTAGATGGTATTGCTGTAGGATTGGCTTCTAAAATACTGCCTCACAACTTCAAGGAACTCATCGAAGCGAGCATCAAAATACTAAGAGGTGAGGATTTCGAGCTGTACCCCGATTTTCAGACCGCAGGTATGGCCGACTGCAGCAAATATAACGACGGCTTGCGCGGGGGAAGGGTAAGAGTGAGAGCCCGTATTGTTCAAACCGACCGCAAAACCCTCACCATCACCGAAATACCCTTCGGTACCACCACCCCCTCCCTCATCGAAAGCATTCTGAGTGCCAACGAGAAAGGAAAGATTAAAATCCGTAAGATAGAGGACAACACTTCGGAAAATGCTGAAATACAAGTTTATCTGGCCCCGGGTGTATCACCCGACCAAACCATCGATGCCCTGTATGCTTTTACCGACTGCGAAATCAGTATTTCTCCCAACGCCTGTGTCATCCTCGATGGAAAGCCAGCCTTCATCGGGGTGAAAGATATATTACGTATCAATACACAAAACACCCTCAGCCTACTAAAACAGGAGCTCATTATTCGACTCGACGAACTGGAAGACGACTGGCATCACAGCTCCCTGGAGAAAATCTTTATTGAAAACGAAATCTATCAGCATATACGCACCTGTAAGAGTTTCGAGGAAGTAATCACCACTATCGAAGAGGGGCTGAAACCTTTCATGCATCTCATCCACCGGCCGGTAACGCGCGACGACATCATCCGGCTCACCGAAATTAAAATCAAAAGAATCTCGGCCTACAACACCTTTGAAGCGGATAAACACATTGAAGGGGTGGAAAAAGAAATGGCCGAAGTGAAGTACAACCTGGAACATCTTACGGATTACGCTATTCAGTGGTTTGAGCACATCTTGCGTAAATATGGTAAAGGTAGGGAGCGCCGCACCGAACTACGCTATTTCGACACCATTGAAGCGGCCGCTGTAGCTGTAGCCAATGCCAAACTCTACGTAAACCGGGAAGAAGGCTTTGCTGGCACAGGCCTCAAAAAAGATGAATATGTGTGCGACTGCTCCGACCTTGACGATATTATCGTATTCCGGGCTGATGGAAAATTTTTGGTAACCCGTGTGTCAGAAAAAGTATTTGTTGGCAAAAATATTATTCATATCGATGTCTTCCGACGCAATGATGACCGCACCATTTACAACATGATTTATCAGGACGGGAAATCGGGGCCGGTCTATGTAAAAAGATTTGCTGTACTGGGAGTTACCCGCGATAAGGAATATGATCTTACACCCGGAAATCCGGGCACTAAAGTACTGTATTTCACTGCCAACCCCAATGGTGAGGCGGAGGTAGTGAAACTGTTCCTTCGTCCAAAACCCAAACTTAAAAAACTACAGTTCGAGTTTGATTTTGCTACGCTTTCCATTAAAGGCAGAAACTCAAGGGGAAACATTCTTTCCCGTCATCTGGTGAAAAACGTGGTAAAAAAAGAAGCTGGCGTCTCGACTCTGGGTGCACGCAATATTTGGTGGGACGACACGGTGAAACGACTCAACACCGACGAGCGGGGCATCCTCCTGGGAGCCTTTATGCCATCGGATAAGATATTCACCTTGATGCAAAGCGGTTTTTACCGCATCTACGGCAATGACCTTTCCACCCATTTCGAAGATGAGCTGGTACACATATCACGGTACGACGAAGAACGTATAATTAGCGTGCTCTATCATGATGGAGAGGATGGCCATATCTATATCAAACGCTTCAGGCCAGAGCCATCAGACAAAAAAATATTTTTCCTCAACGAGCATCCCGAGACCCGCATGCTGGCCTTCAGCCTCGATTACTTACCGCAGATTCGGCTGGAGTTTGAACAGTCGGGGCGTAAACCCAGGGATCCCCAGATTATTAATGTGGCCGAATTTATCGATATAAAAAGCTACAAGGCCAAGGGGAAGCGTGTTTCGCAGTGGCCTGTTACTTCCGTTGAATTTATAGAACCCTTACCTTACGAGCCTGTGGAGGAAGAGGCTGAGATATTGCAGGCTGAACCCAACGGCGATAATGGAGTACTTGAAGGCCACGAGGAAGAAACCTCCCTTCCTGAAACAAGCGAACCCCCCCCCACTCCGGCAAAACCCTCAGGTCAGCCTTTGCCTAAGGGCATACAGCTGAACCTGGAGTTTTAATTATAAAAGTTAAAATGATTTAGTGCAGCTTACGGGCGGCTTCGGCCAGCACAGGCAATACCTTATGCACATCACCCACTATACCATAATGAGCGGCCTGAAATATAGGGGCTTCTGGATCTTTATTAATAGCCACGATGATGCGTGAACCGCTTATTCCTGCCAAATGCTGAATGGCACCTGAGATTCCACAGGCAATATAAAGGTCAGGAGCTACAATCTTGCCGGTTTGGCCTACGTGCTCATGATGCGGGCGCCAACCCTCGTCGCTCACAGGCCTGGAGCAGGCTGTGGCAGCCCCGAGGGCTTCGGCCAGGTCTTCCAGTGGCTTCCAGAATTCTGGTCCTCGCATGCCTCTGCCTCCTGATACAATGACACGTGCCTCCGTGAGCAGCAGATGAGATTCAGGTTTTTTCACTTCCAGAACCTCGACCCCCGAAGTAAACTCTGGGGAGGCCGACCATTCACTCAGCGAGGCTGCCCCCTCTCCTGCATCGGGAGAAAGCGCATTGGCACCCAGCAGCACTACAGCCCTTTCTGTGTTTATTTCTGTACGGGCAATAATTTTCCCTGAATATGCATAGCGCTTTACGATCATAGGTCGGAGTTGCTCTGGAAGCGCAATCACCCGGGCTGCATATCCGGCATCCAGTTTTATAGCCAGCATAGGTCCCAACACCTGGTTGATGGCACTGGCCCCAAGTATCACAGCGTCAGGCTTTCCCTTATCGGCCCAGAATAATTCGACCAGGCTGAGGTAGAATCCTGCATCGTGCCACTGAGGCAAAGTTGAGTTGAAATGAAAAATCTGTCCTCTTCCTTTCTGACGAATTTCTTCAATCTGTTCATCCGAAAGCGGACCGGCAACTAAAGCAGAGATTTCAACTTCGCCGAGGGCATGGGCAAAAGTAAGGGCTTCGAAAAATGAACGAGGGACTTTATTATCGCGGGTTGTTGTAAATACAAATATTCTCATGATTATCAGGCATTAGATAACTTTAGCTTCGTTGTGCAAGAGATCGATAAGCTCGGATGCATGTTCCGCATCGATGAGTTTTACAGCGGCTTTGGGAGGTAAAGGCAGGAAATCTTTAACCACAGCCTTGGGGCCAGGTTGCTGCGGTGCCAGTACCTTCAGGGGTTTAGTTCGTGCAGCCATGATGCCTCTCATGGCAGGTATTTTAGGAACAATGGCAATTCCTTTTTGTACAATCAATACTACTGGGGTAGCTGAAGAAAGCTTCAAACTCATTCCATCAAGTTCCTGCTGGAGAAGCAGTTGACCATTTTCTAAAAAGGCTCCTGATACTCCGGGTATCAACCGCACATTCAATAAAGCGGCCAGCATGGCCCCCGTAGCCGAACCGTTGAAATCGGCCGATTCTATACCGGTAAAAATAATGTCAGCCGGTTCTGAGGTAAAATAATGAGCTAATTCCCGGGCTGCCTCAAAAGAATCGGCAGGATCTATATCAATGCGGACGGCCCGGTCGGCTCCCACGGCCAGCGCTTTTCTTAACGTTGCTTCCCCAACAGCCGGAGCAGCCATCACCACAATAATCTCGCTCACCTGTCCGGGATTCTGTTCTTTGAGCTCTAAGGCGCGGGTAAGTGCCAGTTCATCCCAGGGATTAAGCACCCATTGCACGCCGTTCAGGTCAATCTTTTGCCCCGAGACATCGGGTTTGATTCGGGTAGTTGTATCAGGAACATTGCTTATACAAACTGCTATTTTCATAGAAAAAAAATTTTTAAGGTAACAATTCGCCCTTGGCCAGGGCCCTTGAAATTACTATATGCTGAACTTCTGAGGTTCCTTCGTAAATTTGTGTGAGCTTGGCTTCACGCATGAGTCTTTCTACATGATATTCCTTTACATAACCATAACCACCGTGAATCTGGACCGCTTCAGTGGTTACCTGCATGGCAATATCAGCGGCATAGAGTTTAGCCATAGCACTGGCCACGCCATAAGGCTTATGCTGGTCTTTAAGCCATGCGGCCTTTAACACCAAGTTGCGGGCATTTTCCACTTTAACAGCCATATCGGCCAATTTAAAGGCAATAGCCTGGTGATTGATAATTTCTGTACCAAATGCCTTACGTTCTTTAGCATATTTCAGCGCCAATTCCAGTGCTCCTGCTGCAATACCAACCGCCTGGGCGGCTATGCCTATACGTCCGCCATCCAGGGTCTGCATGGCAAACTTAAATCCGAAACCATCTTCTCCAATCCGGTTTTCCTTGGGCACCTTTACATCGGTAAACATGACACTATGTGTGTCGCTGCTGCGCATACCCATTTTATTTTCGTGCGGGCCCACGCTAATGCCTTCCCAATGACGCTCTACGATAAGAGCATTGATACCCTTGTGACCTTTTTCGGGATGAGTCTGGGCCATAACCAGATAAGTAGATGCCGTGTTACCGTTGGTAATCCAGTTTTTGGTTCCATTAAGCAGGTAGTAATCTCCCATATCCACAGCTGTTGTTCGCTGCGAGGTAGCATCGCTGCCGGCCTCAGGCTCCGAAAGCAGGAAAGCACCAATCTTTTCCCCCCGGGCCAGAGGCCGCAGGTACTTCTGCTTTTGCTCTTCCGTACCAAAGGTCTCAAGACCCCAGCATACCAGTGAGTTATTTACCGACATGATGACCGATACCGAGCTGTCAACTTTCGAAATTTCTTCCATTGCCAGTACATACGAAATGGTATCCATGCCCCCCCCATCGTATTCAGGGCTTACCATCATACCCATAAAACCCAGTTCTGCCAGGGCTTTTACATGTTTTTCGGGATAAATGGCCTTTTCGTCTCTTTCCAGTACATCGGCCCATAGTTCCCGCTGGGCATAATCGCGGGCTGCCTGCCGAATCATTAACTGTTCTTCAGTGAATTGGAAATCCATATAATGTCAGGTTTTGGTAATTAGGTTCATTCATGGGTTCTTCAAAAATAACAATATTATCATATATAGAGTTTATTTCACTTGAAAAAGAAATCCAATTCACAGCAAGTTTGGCAGGTCAACTGTTTACAAACCTTTGAGAAAGTGCTTCACGGCGTCCACGACTCTTTCTCTGGCCTGCAAATGCGGAATATGTCCGCACTTTGGAATAAAAACTCCTTCCCTGCGACCCACTACGCGGTGATAAATTTCCTCCCACTGCTGCAGGGTGCCAAAATCGTCTTCTTCACCTTGAATAAAAAGTAAAGGCATGTCAATTTTTGAAAGCCGCTCAAAAATATTCCAGCTACGTGCATCGGGGTGAAGCCAGGTATCAGTCCACCATTTCAGTAATGTGGAAGTCTTTTCACCGTGATATTTCTGAAAACGAGACAAAAAATCATCGTTGTCTCTAAGGAAGTATATCTGTTGAACACCCTGTAGGGTTTGTTCCTCAATCATCACATGGGGGGCCTCCACAATGATGCCTATCGGCCTGGGATACAGATGACCGGCTGCAGCTAAGGCGATGCTGCCGCCATCGCTGTGCCCGAAAAGTACGTAAGGTTTAGCTCTGCAAAACTCATCTATCACGCAAGGCAAAATAGTGTCGGCCTCTTCCTCCAGATAGTGTAAACTCCGGGGCAAACGCACCTGTTCTGAGCAACCGTAACCAGGCCTATCGTAGGCTATAACCCGGCAGTTGGTTTCTCGGGCAAGCACTTCCGGAAAATCCTTCCACTGACTCACACTTCCCAGCCCTTCATGAAGAAGCAAAATTACTCGTTCAGTTTTTTGAGCAGGAGGACTGACCGTGTGGACATAAATCGTCGAATCATTACACTTTAACCAGTGATCATCCTTCGTCAAGGCCTCCATAGATTCTTCATTTCATCCAAAGCCGTCAGGTATTCTTCAAGAATTTCGCTAAAAATCTGGCTTACCGGCTTAATATCATCCACCAGGGCTGCTACCTGGCCAATTTCCAGCTCACCTTCTTCAAGATCCCCTTCAAACATCCCTTTTTTAGCCCTTCCTCTACCCAACAGTTGAGATAATTCTTCGGGTGAGGCTCCTCTGGCCTCGGCCTCGGCAACTTTCTGGTAAAATGCATTTTTAATTAGCCTTACCGCACCTATCTTTTTAAGCGCCAGCATGGTACCTCCTTCACCCGTTTGGGTGATAATTTGCTTGAAAGCAGGATGAGCACTACTTTCCTGGGATGCTGCAAAACGGGTACCCAACTGCACGCCCTCGGCTCCTAGTATCATAGCAGCAAGCATGCCCCTACCCGTAGCAATTCCACCTGCGGCAATCAAAGGCAAATGCGAATGACGCTTTACAAGCGGAATCAAAACCATGGTGGTCGTTTCATCGGCCCCATTGTGCCCACCTGCTTCAAATCCCTCGGCAATGATAGCATCTACACCCGCCTCCTCGCACTTACGGGCAAACTTGACCCCGGCCACAACATGCATAACCTTGATTCCTTCCGATTTAAACAAAGAAGTGTATTTGGAGGGGCTTCCGGCTGAAGTAATAACCACCGGGACTTTCTCTTCGAGGATAATACCGATATGGTCGCCAATTTGTGGATACAAAAGCGGTAAATTGACTGCAAAAGGCTTATCGGTGTGAGCTTTGCATTTGCGGATATGCTGCCGAAGCACATCGGGATACATGCTTCCCGAGCCAATGACACCCAGACCGCCGGCATTGCTCACGGCTGAAGCTAGTTCCCAGCCGCTGCACCATACCATGCCTCCCTGTATGATGGGATAGCGGATACCTAGTAATTCGGTGATTCGATTCATGGTGACCATCATTTGATTATTCAGTTTGGATCTACATCAAAAAAACCCCCGGGCGAACCGGGGGCCGGAAGGGGTTAAAGCCATGGCTGTTCCTTCGGTTTGTATTATAGAGAGTAGAACTAACCTATTGTCTATGAGGAAATATTGCCTAAGTGTCAATCCCGACACATGAGGATGGAATGGAACAGCCGCAACAAATATAAGATACATTTCGAAAAAATGCAAGCTTTTAGAAAAAAAACTTAAAATATTCAACAAAAAATCATTAATAAATTATAAATCAGCCCGTTTGTATACCAACACTACGGCGGTAACATCGTCGCCACCCATATTAATGGAAATGCCGTAAGGTTTGTCTGGTTTTAGGTTGATTTGCGCGGCTCCAGCTTTACCGGTAAGCTGTTCCCAAATGGTAACAGCCATGTGAACTCCCGTAGCGCCTGTGGGATGCCCCCAACCAATAAGACCTCCGGTAGTGTTAAAGGGGACACTCCCATTACGGGAGGTTTCACCACTCAGCACAAAATCGGGCCCCTGGCCGGGTTTAGCCAGACCCAGGGCTTCCACACCCAAAATGCCTGCTATGGTAAAACAATCATGCGTTTCAACGGTTCCAATCTGGTGAATACCAATGCCTGCCATTTGCAGGGCTTTTTGAACGGCATATTTGATATTGGTGAGTTCCGTGGGGTCAGGTGGGTCCTGGGTGATGTCGCGCTCGGTTTGGGCCCATCCCACTACTTCGACTGCCTCGGATAAAGGAATACCCGCCCGACTCAAACCTTCTTCCGACATGATTGCGATAGCGGAAGCACCATCGCTTACCTTGCTGCAATCATAGACATTGAGGTGATCCACAAAATACTTTCCATTGGGCTCTGTCATGGCCAGGGCCTCGAGGTCGGTAGTTTTGTTTTCGTATTCCTGCGCAGTTGGGCAAAGCCGGGCATTCTCAATGGCGTTGCGGTACCATCGGGCAAACGAACGCCTGGTACGTTCCCTTCCATATTTTTCAAAATAAGCACCTGCCCTATCGCTAAATTGACCGGGAAAGAAATACGCATGGCCGCTTTTACGTTTCTGATACCAACCTGCACCAGCCAGGATGTCGGCCCCATAAATGGCTTTCACGGTGTTTTGAACCTCTACCCCTAAGGTCAGCACCACATCGGCAGTTTCAGCCAGAATGCTTCGCAGGCCTGTTACCAGGGCCAGACCTCCCGAAGCACAGGCCCCTTCTACGGTAACGCCCGGTTTGAACTGCAAGCCAGGATCGATGGCCGGGAAAAAGCCCTGCAAATGGGCCTGGCGATTGAAGCGTGCCGCCATGAAATTGCCCACAACGCATTCATCTACATTCTTTGCTCCCCCGATGGCCTCCAACGTGGCCCGGCCTGCCTCTGTCATGTAGTGCTCTATGCCCGGCCGGGGTTTGCGTGGATTGAACTCACTACGACCCGTTCCTAAACTAATGGTATTGTATCCGGCAGCCATAAAAACTCTTCTACGCATGGGTTTCATATCTTCAGTTCCTTTCTTTTCTTTGATTAATCGAAATATGCATTAACAGGACCGTATACGTGGTAGAAACCGGTTTTCAAGACGGTGTTCACGTCTTCCTCGCTCAGAGCCACCCCAGTACTAACCAGAGCCCTGGCAATGTCGCGCGAAGCTCTGCCGTATTCGATAGCCAGCCGGGCAGCAGCCGAAGCATGCCCTTTCAGGCTGTCGAAATAGGGCTTTAAAGTATTACTCGCATCAGATATTTTAATGGCAGTTTTCCATTGCGGGGCTCCTTCAGGCCAGGGAGCTCCCCATTGCCTTACCGCATTTTCTAACTCATCCACAGACAGATAAGACCTGGAATTTAGATCGAATATTCCTACAATACGTCCCTTTTCATATTTAAAAAAACCATCTTTCTGGGAACCATCAGGATACTGACCTCCTTTCACCCCAACGGCCAGCATACGGTCGAGCAAGTCGCTATGAAGTTTCTCATTCGGATAATGAGGATTCATTACCTTCATAATGTACTGACACACATCAATACCCACGTAATCCACCAGCTGAAAGATACCCATGGGCCTTACCAACAATTCATGACTTACTTTATTGAGAAGATAAATAGCCTGGGTTTCGGGCATGCCTTTGGCGGTCAACTTTTCTACCTGCGAGGTGGCAAAAAGAATATCGCGCATAAAGTGCCCGTTGCCAATGAATCCTGCCTTGTCGTTCGAAAAAACGATAACCTTTTTGAGGGTCTGAGCAAATTCAAGGGCAAACTCCCTGAGCTCGGCGCTGGTGCCTGCTGAAGGGATGATTTCTATCAACTTCTGAACAGCCGGAGGGTTATAAAAATGAAACCCAATGAGACGCCCCTCAAGACCTGCTTCTTTTTCAAGCCAGGAAATGGGTATACTGCTAGTGTTTGTCAGATACCAGGGTTTATGCGGATTGACCTTTTCAATTTGACGGAAAAGCTGAACCTTGAGCTCTGGATTTTCACTGGCAGCTTCAAAAACCAGGTTGACGCTAGCCGCATTTTCAATCCGGTTTACGGGTCGAACAATGCTCAGCACATGCTTGACGTATTCCCTAATAATTTCTTCATTCTCCACAAGGTCAGCCCGGTCGGCATAAACTTTACGTAAATACACAGTATTTTTCTCAGCATACTTTAAGGCCTGACTTTCAATATACTTAAGTAAGCCGGCCAGATTTTCGTTGTTTACATCGATTGCATAAAGAATATATTGCTGCCCGCGATTTTGGGGCAACACACTCTGAGAGGCCATCTCGAGGGCTGTTAGCATGGTGATGCCACTTCCCATCTTGCCGGCGGCTCCCAGCACTGCTACATTTCTCAGCTTTTCCTCTGCTTTCATATAAATGTATTTTTGATTTGAATTTACCAGTTAGGCTTTCTTTTCTCAAGGAAGGCACTCATGCCTTCCCATCCTTGATTTCCTTTACCAAAGGGAAGACCAAAATATTCGGCCTCCAGTTTCAGGCCTTCCGTTAGGGTCATTTGCATGCCTTCATGCACGGTTTTTTTAACCAATTCCACTGCCAGCGGACCGCGTGAGACTATAACTTCAGCCACACGACGGGCTTCGGGCAACAAATCTTCAGGTTCTGTTACCTTCCATACCAACCCCATTCGGAGGGCTTCTTGTGCATCGATCATTTCACCTGTTAGCAACATATAAAGGGCATTCCCCAGCCCAACAATTCGAGGCAATCTCTGGCTGCCCCCGAAACCAGGAATCAGTCCCAAATTGACTTCCGGCTGCCCCATTTTTGCCTTTACTGAGGCAATCCGGATATCGCAGGCCATGGCCAGTTCGAGTCCTCCTCCTAAAGCAAAACCATTAATGGCTGCAACAACAGGAATCTTGAGTTTTTGCAAACGATCGAAGGTTCGCTGCCCGTTTTCCGAAAATACTTTGGCTTCGCCTTGGGTTTTGTTTTGCATTTCAGCAATATCGGCACCTGCCACGAATGCCTTTCCAGAACCAGTTATAATGAGTGCCCGCAGTTTGTTGAGTTGCTCCACTTCATCCAGCACTGTATTCAGTTCATCGAAAGTAGCAGTATTAAGTGCATTGAGGGCCTCAGGCCGGTTTAGCGTTATTAAACCTATGGGGCCGCCCAAATCCGGTAAAAGGTTTTTATACTCCATGGACATGGTTTTTAGTAATGCTAAAATACAAACATTTAAATATTAAATACTGTTTAGATTACAAAACAAAAACTTATGAAAATTATTGTTATTCAATAAACACTTTATACATTTGAGGGCGAAAACGCCAGTTGTGAAGTCATTCAGGCAAACTATTGTATTAGGATTCTGCCTGTGTCTGCTAATAAGCGCCCAGGCCCAAATTCCGGCCGGATTTCATCCGCGATATTGCCTTTACGACCTCGAGGAAGCCCCAATCAATGGCAACCCAACTCATTGTGGAACAGCAATGGGGGGAACGGGAAGTATGCAGGTACAGACCGAGTATTCCTACTATAAAGATGCAGACGGTAATCTGCAGGCCCTATGTGTTAGCCGGCAGATAGAAAATAGTAACCTAGAAAAAAAACACCATTCAGGTGAAAAATTGTCTGCCAGCCGAAAAATTAAGATCGTTCCCAATCCTGCCCAGGATGCAATAACTATTGAAGGAGCCTGGCCAGCCTCAGTTTATTTCTTCGATGCCTTTGGACGCCTGGCACTTTTCGAACAATTGAATACAGATCTTCAAATCGATATTAGTAGTTTACCCTGTGGTATTTACTCAGTTAAGATGGATAGTCAAGGAATTATATATACATTGCCCTTGCTTATCCAGCGATAAGCAATATAAAATCTGTCGGCAAGCATGATGAATGATTAAGTAAGCCTCAGAAATTTTCAGGGGCTTGAATATTTTTTTTGCGTCTAAAATGGAGGGAATCACCCCACTCGTCCCAACCTATCTCGCAGCCAGCCATATAAATACGCGCTTCAAGGCAATGCTGGCACTCGGCAGCTTCCTCATCAATGCAAGGTTTGTCCTGGTAAAGCAGGTAGTTTTCTCGATACTTGAGCGGAGTAAGGTTGGGCATGATAACGTTAGCACCTACCATCATGGCTTTCTCTCGCCCCTGGGGATCGATGGTTTGCATGGCAGTGGTGGCTGCAATGTTGATATCGGGCATCAAAATGCGCAGAAGGGCGACCATTTTTAAGGATAAATAAAACCTTTCGGAGCGGGGCATGAGTAGATGGCGGTATTGATAAAGCGGTGTGTCCTGATGCTCTATGTAGGGGCCCATGCCTGCCATATCGATATCAAATTCCTTGAAAAACAATAAATCGCCGGCTAAATCATCAAGGGTTTGGAAAGGGAGGCCTATCATGACACCGGTTCCTACCTGATATCCCGTTTTTTTGAGGTCTTCCAGCGCCTTCAGTCTTGACTCGAAACGATGCAGTCGGTTTTCAGGATGTATTTTCCGATACAGTTGGGGATTGGATGTTTCGATACGCAGCAGGTACCGATGAGCCCCGCATTCGTACCAGTATCGGTAGGTTTCTTCGGTCTGTTCACCCATCGAGAGGGTAATACCCAGCCGACCGGTCGACATTTCTTTGATTTTCTTCAGGAGCGAACCGATTTTCTTAATGTGGTAGCGGGAAAACAATTCGCCACCCTGAATGACGATAGAAGCAAAACGATTTTCTAAGGCAAAACGGGCCGCCTCCAGCACCTCCTCATCGGTCATGCGATATCGGGCCACCTTTCGGTTGCCTGAGCGCACTCCGCAATAATAACAGTTTTTAAGGCATCGGTTGGAGTATTCAATGAGGCCTCTGAAATAAACCTTCTTGCCAACGGTCTCCTGCTTTACGCGGGCTGCTTTTTCAAAAATTAGTTTGCGCCCGGCTTCATCTGCTCCTAGCAATACGACCAGATCTTCACGGGAGAAGGTATCCTGAGCTAATATGTTACTGATTTGATCCGTTGACATGCTTCATAGTTGGGCTACAAAGATAAACCAAATCGGCAAGCGCTAGTAGTATAAAAAAGGCAGGAAAGCCGCAACTTTCCCGCCTCTGAACTTACCTTGAGGGCTTCGAAATATCTTCCTGAAAACGAAAATACGAAAACCCTATTACGAAAGCTTTGACCCAATAAGGTGCACAAACTCCTCACGCGTCTCCTTTCGGGTGAATGCTCCGGTGAAGTCAGACGTTGTGGTAACACTATTCTGCTTTTGCACACCCCGCATGGCCATGCACAAATGCTTAGCCTCGATAACTACGGCAACACCCAACGGATTGAGGGCTTCCTGGATACAGTCGCGAATCTGCGTAGTAAGCCTTTCCTGTACCTGCAACCGTCGGGCATAGGCATCCACCACACGGGCTATTTTACTAAGGCCAGTTATGTATCCGTTAGGAATGTAAGCCACATGCGCCTTGCCAATGAAGGGAATCATATGGTGCTCGCAAAGGCTATAAATCTCAATATCTTTCACAATTACCATTTGCCGGTAATCTTCTTTAAAGCGGGCTGAAAGCAGAATCTCCTTGGGATCGAGGTCGTAACCATGAGTAAGAAACTGCATGGATTTGGCTACCCTTACTGGTGTATCCCGTAATCCTTCTCTTTCCGGATCCTCGCCTATCAATCGTAGAATCTGATAATAGTGAGCAGCTAGTTTATCGATGGTTTCATAATTATACTTGTCAATCTTTTTGTACCCCTCCAAGGAGTTTTCTTCAATCATTTCATGTATAAGTTTTTCGTCGTCCATCATGTATATAATTTTAGAGTTTTAGGGAAATTGATGTTTAAACATCCCATCCCTCTATTTTGTTTAATCTTTTAGCCAAAAAATTCAACAAAATTATTTTCTGTTTCTTCCAGACGCACACTGTGAAGCTGAGCTCCCATTTCGCGCACGGGTCGCTCTAGCACTTCCCATATCGCTATACATATCATTTCGGTGGAAGCCATCTTTCCTTGCATAAAATCGACTTCCGTATTCAAATTTTTATGATCCACCTTTTCAATAACCTTCTCTTTGATAAGGCGACTGAGCGATTTGAGGTTGATCACCATGCCCGTAAGTGGATCAACTTCTCCCTTTACTGTAACGTATAGCGTGTAATTGTGTCCATGCCAATGGGGATTAGAGCATTTTCCGAATATCTCGTAATTCTGCTCATCCGTGTATTCAGGCCTGTAAAGGCGATGGGCTGCATTGAAGGTTTCGCGCCGCGTGAGATAGATCATAGCGTCATTTTTCATTTTGAGGATGCTTGAGCCTTGGTAATAACATCGACAATTCAAAGAAGGTATAAAAGACATAGAAAATAAAGAACCAGATAGTAAATGCCTTAAAATCAGATGGATTAAGCCATGCATAGCCCAAAATCACCAAAATAAACAGAAAAAGACGGGCCATGGTGGATACCAAGTAAAAATTGTTGAACCTGCTGATATTCTTCTCCATCATGTTTAATGCTATACGATGGAACAGCGCCGTATGTGCCAAAAAGAAAAGAAGAATGAAGGGCATGGCTGGCGTTACCATACGCTGAGGCAAGGTAAATTGAAGCAGGGTAGCCAGGGCTGCCAGGATGATGGAGAAGATAAATAATTTTCTCAGGAAACTGTGATAAGCCTTAAGGTCACTCATTTTTACCAGGGTTGATAAAATCCTTAATGGAATGATAGATTGCAGCTACTACGGAAATAACTGAAAAAATGAGGGTGAAAACCGGAAAACCGAGATTGAGCCATACATCGAGCTTGTGCCCGAACCAAACACCTGCCAGGATGATGAAGACCATCTGAAAAGCGAGGAAAGAGTATCGGGCATAGTTGAAAAGAGGGTTCTTTTTCTTATTATTTGGTTGCATGGTTATCGGCCAAAGGCGCTGAATCAGATTTCTCTGGATCCATAGAACACTTGCCGCTGAACCGAGCACCTGGCTCGATGGCCAATTTCCCGCAAATGATATCTCCTTCGAGTTTGCAAGAAGCCTTAAGAGTAAGTAACTCGGCCGATTTGACCTGACCCTTGAGCCGTCCCGAGAAGTCACCATTCCTACATATAATATCTCCTTCGATGACTCCTGTTTCGCCCACTACGATTTTTCCTCCGCATTCAATGGCACCTTTTACGGTTCCTTCAATGCGTATATCGCCCCCGCATTTCACCGCACCTTCTATGACGGTATTAGGGCCTATAATGTTAACTGCCGGAGCTTCAGTAATTATTGGTTTGGCCATAATAAATTTTTTGTAAAGTTATAATGAATTATCCATGCTTCACTTAAACCTTAATCTTTTTTCCCCAGGTATTGGGTCTCAAAAAATTTGAGGTAACCCTTTATATCCTTATTTTGATAAAACACAGCGTAATTGGGTGTAGATATTACGAAGGTATAAAAGGTTTTACCCTGAAGCATAGAAGTAATGTATTCCGAATCGAGAAATTGGTTGCGGTAATCCAGGGCCCGAGAGCTCCCCTTGAAAACCCCAATGCTAATCATTTGTAAGGTATCATTGAAAACAATGGTGGAGACATTAAAGGTTTCGAGCCGAAAGGCACGGTCGTTGAAGTCGGCGATACGGATGCGAAAGGCATTTATATCCACCTGGTTGGAATTAACTAATGCAATAAAGAAATGATCGGCCTTGTTGTCGAAAGTGTAGGGCAAAGGAGCTTCACCGCCCGTTTTTTCAGACAGACTTGCCGCTTGGGCTAACTCTGGGGAGGTTTTTCCCATTTTGGCCAGCACATCCCGGGCCAAACGCCCGGCATCAGTAGCCGCATAGAGGGTAGCTACCTTTTGCAGGTTGCTTACCAGCGAATCGTTTCCGGCTACCTTACCCAATGCGAAAGCCCGCAGAAGCTCAAACTGAGGCAGCAACTTATGGCCTGCAAATCGCATGCGTGCATCCTCTCCGTTCATCACTACCAGATAATATTGCCCTGATTTCCAGGCATCATAGGTTTCGGCATACAGGGTTGCCGCCAGATTATTTTTCCTTTCAATTTCTTTCCTATACTCCGGATTTCCTAATATCAAGGCATAATCAGTAGTAGGATACCGGCTCACAATCAGGTTTCTGTAAAAATCGGCCTTTTCTTTATTGCCCAATTTTTCGTTAATGTTTACTAACTGATAACAGCTCATTAGATAATAAGGATTGGAAGCTGTGTCAGGAAAGCGCTCGACAAGTGTTTCGAAAGTTTTGGAAGCATTGGGCAAATCGCCCAGCCCTTCGCGGTAAACAAAAGCAGCATTGAAATAGGCATCCTTCAGACGGGTATTGCTCTCGGCCAGGGCATCTGGGGTTAATGGTAATTTTTGAAGGTAGGTATCGCGCTTGAGCGGATCGGTCGAAGCCTGCTTGCGGGCAGAAGTATCGCTGGTTGAGGTGTCGTTGCTGGCCTGGGTGTTCTGGGTTTCTGTGCCCCAGTCAGTAAGCTGCTTATTACTTAGCCTCCACAAATCTTCCAGTTTGCGATTACCCCAACGACGCTTAAATTCGGTAAAGCCCATACTTACGGCCTGAGGATTGTAAAAATACCACCCACCTCCGGCCCGATTCCCCATAGGCATCATACTACGGTCACCCATCATGCTCATGCCGCTGGCGCCCATAGCCATTTCCGTCTGCCTGAGCCGCTCTTCCTCTTCCTTTTTCTTGCGCTCTTCCATGACCCGGGCAATAATTCCATCAATAATCTTCAATCGCTCAGCTTCTGGAAGGGCTGCCACACGCTGCAGGCTGTCTTCAGTTTGAATAACATTTAAATGGTTGACCAGCTCGGTAAGTACCTTGACCTTTTGATTAAGTTTTTGATATTCTGAACTTTCACGAGGAAAAGCCTGCAAAGCAGTATCGTAATAGGCCTGAGCCTCGAAATAACGAGGCAACTCAAAATATAGATCGGCAAGCTTTAGCGAGCTCTGTACGCGCTGAAAGTCGTTGTTTTTACTTTTGGCCACAGAAAGCCTCAGATTTTCAATAGCCTCTGTCTTTCGATTATTTCTCAGATATAGTTCGGCTAGCGCATAATAAATCTGGTCCTGGTAGTCTTTGTTTTTTTCTTCAGCCAGAAGTCCTTTAAGTAGTTTCTCCACCTTTTCAGCACTGCCGGTATTTGGGTCAAAACAACGGGCCATGCTAATCTGCGCAGTAAACAACATGTCGTAGCGAGGATTGCGTTTCACTACTTCAGCAAACATCTGGGAGGCAGTCCCCAGCTGACCTGCTTTCCAATACAATTGGCCCAGAATATAGTAAAGCCTTGCTTTATCGTTCTTCGAACGGTTATATTCTAAGGCTTTTTGCAGTGCTTTGATGGCCTCGGTTGATTGGTCCTGCTTAAGATAATAGTCAGCCAGAGTCTTGTAATAAAACAGTAGAAGACTCCGGGGTTGAGGCTGACGCTTCATAACAGCCCTGAATTTATCCAACTCCTGGTCGGCTCGGGGAAATTGCCCCATCTGATTATTGGTGAGGGCCGTCCAGATGTATATTTCGGGTAGAAGAGGCGAATCTTTATAGCGGTTGACAATAAACTCGAAAGTACGCCGCGCAGCCGGATATTCCTGCTTGTAAAAATAAGCCTTTCCTATCATCAGGTAACTGTCGTCGATCCAGCGATTATATTCTTTTTTGTTGAAATACATCGAATTGTTCTGGATCACCTTGCTGGCTTTCTCGATGGCCCGGTCAGCTTTGGGATTAATAGCGGCCAGGTCTTTTTTGCTACCTAACTTAAAAACAGGTAAAATTTCGGTAAAATTATCTTTTACGTTTTTATCGAGATCGCGAATGGCATCTTTCAGGCTTTCATTTCCATTCCACCAGGTATTGTAGTGTGCGGTCAGGTTATGATACATCCGCCTGACCATGGTATTCTTTTTATTAGAGCAGGAAGCGATACCACCTAAGAGAGATAGGGCAAGCAGGAGGTATAGTCCGGCGGAAAGCAGGGTACTTCTTTTCAAGACAAATTTATTTTTCCGGTTTCTGCTAAACACATTAATTAACTCAGGTGATGCAAAAATATTTCATTTTCCCTTACCCATCATGCACATCGAAGAAGCTATATTCTACCTGATGAATGCCGGATAATTGTGTAAATTTGCAACCTTCTGTGCTGGGTCATCCGGCATAAACAATTTCTATCCAAGTGGCGCAACTCAAGGAATTAAAATCCATACTATTCCGCAATCTGAGGGCCAAATACCGCCTGGTAATACAAGACTCGGAAACCTTTGAGGAGAAACTGGTCATTCGGCTCTCGCGCCTCAATGTTATTGTCTATTTGGGAACACTCATTATCATCCTCATTTTTGGTACTACGTACTTAATCGCTTTCACTTCCCTCAAGGAATTTATTCCCGGTTACAGCAATCCGGGCCTGGCCTTCCAGGCCTTCTCGCTGGCAAGGCGGGTTGACTCGCTCGAGCAGGAAATGGCCCGAAGAGATGCTTTCATTGGCAATATCAGAAACGTCATCGTAGGAGATCTTCCTGCTCAAACAGGTAAAGACACTACTATAGTCAAAAAAGACTATTCCAGGTTGAAAGATGAAAAAATACCGGAAGACAGCCTATTACGGCAGGAAGTAGAGAGCCGGGGAAAATATGCGTTGGCCCCGGGTTCACGAGAAACGCATGCATTGAGTACAACCATAGCTTCGCTCAACTTCTATCCTCCGGTAAAGGGATATATCACTTCCCGATTCGAACCTGCACGGGGGCATTTCGGCCTCGATATAGCCGTAGGAGAAGGAGAACCTGTCAAAGCAGTACTTGACGGTACGGTAATTCTTGCAGGATGGAACCTAGCCACTGGTTATACCATTACCCTGCAACATGGTTCCAATCTGGTGTCGGCTTATATGCACAATTCGTTGCTTTTGAAGAAACAGGGCGACCGCGTAAGGGCCGGAGAGCCTATTGCCATTGCTGGCAACACGGGCTCACTATCCACAGGTATTCACCTGCATTTAGAACTCTGGTACAACGGCACCGCCATCGACCCCGAAAAATACATTCATTTCTGAACCGATGAGAAAACGGCTGGCAATCCTGGGATCGACAGGCAGCATCGGGCAGCAAAGCCTCGATGTGGTGAGGCATCATCCGGAACATTTTTCGGTAGATGTGCTTGCAGCTAATAATTGCAGTGATTTATTGATAAAGCAAGCCCTGGAATTTCGCCCCCAGGTGGTGGCCATAGCCAACGAGGCCCATTACGACCGACTTAAAGAATCGCTGGGAAGCACCGGCATAGAGTTGGTAGCAGGCGACCAGGCTCTGGCCAGCACATGTACCCTGCCCGAAACCGACATGGTAGTGGCTGCCATTGTTGGATTTGCCGGACTGCGCTCGGTAATACATGCCCTCGAAGCTGGTAAACATATTGCCCTGGCCAATAAAGAAACCCTGGTAGTGGCAGGTGAATGGGTCATGCAAAAGGCCAAAACCCTTCGGGTGGATATTCTACCTATCGATAGCGAGCATTCTGCCATTTTTCAGTGCCTCGAAGGAGAAAAGCTCAATCCGGTGGAAAAAATTATCCTCACCGGCAGTGGAGGGCCTTTCAGGGGAATGACCCACGAATTACTAAAAAACGTAAGTCCGGCCGATGCCCTACGCCATCCCACCTGGAGCATGGGACCCAAAATCAGCATCGACTCGGCCAGCCTTATGAATAAAGGGCTGGAAGTAATCGAAGCCAAATTTCTCTTTAACCTCGATCCCTCACAAATTGAAGTAATTATTCATCCGCAAAGCATCATTCATAGCCTGGTACAGTTTTCTGATGGTTCCCTTAAAGCGCAGATGGGGTTGCCTGATATGCGATTGCCTATCCAGTACGCTCTTTCCTATCCTCACAGGCTCCCCTCTTCCTTCCCACGTTTCGATTTTATGCGTTTCCCTACCCTCACCTTCGAAAAACCCGATACCCTCACATTCCGGAGCCTGACCCTGGCTTTTCAAGCCCTGCGCAAAGGTGGCAATATGCCTTGTATACTCAATGCAGCCAACGAAACCGCCGTTCATGCCTTTCTCAATCACCTAATACCCTTCCTACAAATTCCAACCCTTATTGAAAAGTGCATGGAAAAACTACCTTTCATAGCATCCCCTTCCCTTTCTGACCTCTTTGAAACTGACCGACTGACCCGCGAGTTTGCCAACCACCTCATTCAAACTTAGCGGTACGAAAATTGTTATGCTAATCCGAAAATTTCGCAAAAACTTATGAATACACTCATCATGATTGGCCAGCTCATCCTTGGACTTAGCATTTTGGTGCTGCTTCACGAGCTGGGACACTTCCTTGCTGCCCGGGCTTTCAAAATCAGGGTCGAAAAATTTTATCTGTTTTTTGATGCATGGAATGTTAAACTTTTTAGCTTCAAAAAGGGCGAAACAGAATATGGTATAGGTTGGCTTCCCCTGGGAGGCTATGTCAAAATAGCAGGGATGATCGACGAATCGCTCGATAAAAGCCAGCTAGACCGCGAACCCCAACCCTGGGAATTCCGTTCCAAGCCTGCCTGGCAAAGGCTTATTGTAATGGTAGCCGGCGTGGTGGTCAACCTGTTGTTGGGCATCATCATTTTCTCTTTTATCCTTTTTCACTACGAAAAAAATTATCTTCCAGTATCTGAAGTCAACAAGAATGGCATTTATGCCACAGCCACGGGTCAGCAATTAGGTTTTGTAACGGGCGATAAAATCGTATCGATTAATGGAAAACCGGTGGAGCGCTTTAAAGATGCCCAGTCTGTAAAACTTCTTTTCGGAAGCAAGATGGAGGTCGAGAGAAATGGAAAAATTATATCCATAGTTATTCCTCCAAATGCCTACAAACAGGAAGTCAAGGCACTGCGCTTACGGTTTATCGAACCACTCAATTATACTTTTACACTCGATAGTGTTTTGCCCCAACTTCCGGCAAGTCAGGCGGGTTTGCAAAAAGGTGATCGCATTCTGGCCATTGATTCATTACCCGTTAATTCCTATGGACAGTTTAAAGAGATGATCACAGCGTCTCCGGGTAAATCTCTTGGCCTAACCGTCTTGCGGGGCCAGGATACACTTCAAACCCAACTAACTGTAGATTCAGCCGGAGTAATTGGCATACTGGCATCTATACCTTATACCGAGCGACATTATACCGCCTGGCAGGCAATGGCTTATGGCTTCTCCGACGCTATTGACATGCTTTACATTAACATTAAAGGCCTGGGCAAAGTGCTAAGCGGAGAAGAGAAAGCTACCGAGAGCATTCAGGGCCCCATTGGTATTGCCCGCATTTACGGAGCTGAGTGGATATGGTCGAAGTTCTGGTATATCACAGGATTACTTTCGCTGGTTCTCGCTTTCATGAATATCCTTCCCATCCCGGCCCTCGACGGGGGACATGTTCTCTTTCTCCTGGTTGAAATCATTACCCGACGCAAACCCAGCGACAAGTTTCTGGAATACGCTCAAATTGCAGGCATGGTCATTCTGCTGGCCATCATGGCTTTTGCGATTGGAAATGATATCGTTAAATTGTTTAAATAATTCGATTCATGATTACTTTTCCGGCATACAATACTGATAATCAAAGAATAGCCTCAATTATACAAGCAAGTGAAGAGCTTGCCAGAAAAAACGTTGACAACAAAGATCTCATACGTAGCCTGTTACAATTTATAGATCTCACTTCTCTCAATGGTAATGACACCCGCGCCTCCATCGATAAGCTTTGCGACCTGGCCCTAAGAATTCCTTCAGGGGTGGCGGCCCTATGTGTCTATCCTCCTTTCGCTGGGCAGGTACGCAACCGATTAAAAGGCACTGGGATAAAAACAGCAGCCGTAGCCGGGGCCTTTCCTTCAGGACAAAGTCCCATTGAAATAAAAACAGCAGAGGTAGCCTGGACTGTAGCCCAGGGTGCACAAGAAATTGATATGGTGATTAGCCGCGGGAAAATGCTGGAGGGTGATTATGAAGTCGTCGGAGCCGAAATTAAAGCCATAAAAGCGGCTTGCGCAGAGGCGCACCTAAAGGTAATTCTTGAGACGGGTGAACTCGAAAGCCCAGCTATTATTAGAAAAGCCTCAGAAATTGCCTTGCTTTCGGGCGGAAATTTCATAAAAACCAGTACGGGAAAAATCAACCCTGCTGCCACACCCGAAGCTGCGGTGGTCATGTGCGAAACCCTCCGCGACTACTATCAGATGACCGGTATAAAAGCCGGGTTTAAACCGGCCGGTGGCATTCAGACTCCTCAGCAGGCCCTGGTGTATTACTATATTGTAGAAACCGTATTGGGCAAAGAATGGCTCACCCCTGAACTTTTTCGTATAGGAGCCAGCCGCCTGGTGAACAATTTACTTGAAACTACTAATTAAATCTGGGGCAAGAAAAATTTTTAAGTCAGAAGTCATTCATAACTACTGAAGTGAATTTAACCCTGGGCTAACGTATGAGTAGCGCGGGGTTTTTTATTTTTGAGCGTCCAATAATCACCAATTATGGCTTCGATGCGCAAAATTGTTACCTTTCTTCTTAATGCCCTACAAATAGATCTGGTGGCTGTAGGAGTTATCGTCTTTATGCCTCAAATCGTAAAGACCACTGGCCTTCCCGTCTATCTAATGGAGCCCATGCGGGTGCTTACACTCATTGCCCTGGCTCATACCGGAAAAATAAATGCCCTGGTGCTGGCTATTGGACTTCCCTTATTGGGTTTCTTTTCAGAAGGGCATCCTGCTGAAATCAAGGCAGGAATAATGGCAACCGAATTGACAATCAACGTACTGATATTCTATGCCTTGTATTCTCGCATTCCGGCCATTTGGGCCTTGCCCCTGGCCATTATTGTAGCCAAGGGGATCTATTACCTTCTTAAATGGGCCGCTGTTTCCATCGCTCTACTCCCCCCACCGATCATGGCTACCCCTATCTCTTATCAACTGGCAGTTTTAGTGATTATGAGCCTATATGTTTGGTGGTATCTTAAAAAATAAGCAAGGAACACCTTAAGTGAGGATAAACCGATAATTATTGTTCACTAAGAATAATAAGCATTGTTGAGCTCCTTGCCCTCCTTATACTGGGAGTAAATTTTGAAGAAGACACACGGCCCAGCAGCCATGATGCCAGAGAAGCTTTCATTGAAATTCAGCTTTGCACAGATAATCTAACAAAAAGTTTTAATACGGCTAAACTGGGAAAATTAGGGCTGACCCTTTCGACTATAGCAGAGTCACCATTTGCTAGTACTGCCAGTTAGTTAATAGAAAAGTCCCAAGTGCCCTGGCAAGAGGTAACACCCTCAAGGGTTCCCGAACAGCCTAGTTTCGACAATACATGGCAGGTTTCGGGCCTGGGGTAACGAATAAATAAAATCAGATGAGATGATTATAATGCCAACCAGCTTGCCAATTAAGCGGTTTTACGCCGGTGGCAACAAATTTTTAGCGATTTTCAATATCAGATGCAGCCGCCGGGCTTGCCTGGAGTGAATCGGGCGAAGCCTGAAGAACATTGATCCGGTGAATCAATTCATCGTAAATCTTATCGAGTACCTGCGGACGGGCTGCATACCATTCCATGCTTTGCTCAAACTGCTCACGGGTTATCTTATGGCTGGCAAAAACGGAATCGTACAATCGAGTGGCAAGGACCTTGGGTTCATCGCCCTGAGCTCTCCGGATAGCAAACCACCCATCAGCCAGGTGAAGATCGAAGAGGAGATTGGTAAATTCCTCACGGTTGAGTATTCCGGGAGGAGAAGGTTCTTTAGCGGGGTTTTTGCAACCTGCCGTCCACAGAATTCCTGCCAATAGTACCAAAAAAACTCTACGTCGAAGACTCACTTTCCGGCTTTTGATTTAGTCTTGCTGGCAGCGGCCTTGTATTCCTTATTCAAAATTTCAAGCACCTCAGGGGTGATATCAAGATTGGGCTGGGTGTAAAAAATATTTCCATTCTTATTGTAGCCAAAAATATAGTCGAAGTGAAGGTCTTTATTGAAGCGCTTCAACATGCTGGTAACCGTATCGATCAGAATATTGTTGATGTTGGCCTCATCCATGGCCAGTTCCTGCTGATAACGATCTTTCAGTTCCATAATGGCCTGTTGCTTTTGCATTAACTGCGCATAGATTTCTTGTGCACTCTTTTCAGAAAGAGCATTCTTTTTCACACTTTCCTGAAAATAGGACACTTCCTGGTCGAGCTCGCGCTGACGGCGTGTGATGTCAGCATCAAACTTTTTGGCTTTTTCAGCCAACTCATCAGCTTTTGCCTTCACAAAATCGTAATGGGCCAGGATAGAATCAGTATGTATGTAAGCAATCCTATGTCCGGTAGTGGTGTCAGTTTTCCCCTGCATGGCTAAATGCCTGCCGGCAGGTTGAAAAATCCAGAAAAGGAGCATTCCAATGAATGCAAGAGCACTGAGAACTAAACTAATGTTGCTTTTAGTCATTATAAAACAAGATTAAGATATTAACTAACGATGATTCAATGGGCAAAGTTAAAAAAATAAAGCTGCCACTCCAGCTCACGCCAAGGGGCAGCCACAAATAATCAAGTGGGGGCACCTTTTTAATTTCCCATTTCCGACATAAACTTAATACGCATCAGCCTGATTTCCTCTTCGGTGTATTCATCTTCGCCCAATTCCCTGAGCGCATCTTCTACCGAATCGGTCTCAGCAGTCCGGAAGTACTCGAAGATTTCCTCCTGGTGGTACTCGTCGATGTATTCGTCGATGTAGTAGTTGATGTCGATTTTGGTACCCGAGGCTACAATTCGCTCGATGGAAGTAAGCAGCTCGTCAAATGTAAGATTCTTAGCCACTGCGATGTCTTCGAGCGGTACCTTACGGTCGATGTTTTGGATAATAGAGACCTTCAGCCCCGACTTGTTGATAACCGACTTAACAACCATGTCGTTGGGCCGGATAATTTCATTTTCCTCAACATACTGTTTGATAAGATCCAGGAAGGGCTTACCGAATTTCAAGGCTTTACCAGCACCCACACCGGTTATCTGCTTGAGCTCATCCATGGTTATCGGATATTGGATAGCCATTTCCTCTAGCGAGGGGTCCTGGAAAATAACAAACGGGGGAAGGTTCTCCTTCCTGGCAATCTCTTTACGCAGGTCTTTCAGCAGGGCAAACAAGGTTGCATCTGCCGTACCGGGTTTGGTTCCACCTCCCTGTTCAAGGGATTCTTCTTCTTCAAGATTTTCAAAATCACGATCCTCAGTCAGCATAATAGGTTGCGGATTTTTCAAAAACTTTTTCCCTTTATTGGTTACTTTTAAAATTCCATAGTTTTCGATTTCCTTTTCAATAAGGTTTTCGATGAGCATTTGCCGAATGATGGCATTCCAGAACTTCTCGTCTTTTTCTTCGCCCTTGCCGAAAACCTCCAGCTTGTTGTGTTTGGCAGCTTTCACATTGGCAGTGGCTTTTCCGGTGATCACGTGGATTAAATGTTTAGCCTTGCATTGCTGCTTAGTCTGCAGAATGGCTTCAAGCACGGTAATCACAAAATCCTGACCATCGAAGCGGGTTTTGGGATGCAGGCAGTTATCGCAGTTGCCACATGAATCGGAGGTATATTGCTCTCCAAAATAATGAAGCAAGACCTTGCGCCGGCATACTGAGGTTTCGGCATAGGCTATAGTCTCGTTAATCAACATTTTGTTGATTTCCTGTTCTGCTACGTGTTTATTTTTCAGGAATTTTTCGAGCTTTTCCATGTCCTCGTAGCTGTAAAAAGCGATGCAATTTCCTTCTCCATCGTCGCGGCCGGCCCGTCCGGTTTCCTGATAGTAGCCTTCGAGGCTCTTGGGCATGTCATGATGAATCACATAGCGTACGTCGGGCTTATCGATTCCCATGCCAAAGGCAATGGTGGCAACAATAACATCCACCTCTTCCATGAGAAAAGCGTCCTGGTTATTGCGACGGGTCTGAGCATCAAGCCCTGCATGGTAAGGCAATGCCTTGATACCATTCACCTGCAGGGTCTCTGCTAGCTCTTCTACCTTTTTGCGGCTCAAACAATAAATGATGCCCGACTTGCCCGGATTGTTCTTGATGTAGCGGATAATATCTTTCACCACATCGTTGGTCTTAGGCCTAACTTCGTAATAGAGATTGGGGCGATTGAAGCTCGATTTGAAAAGCTTGGCATCCATCATACCCAGATTTTTCTGGATATCTTCCTGAACCTTGGGCGTGGCCGTGGCAGTCAGAGCCATAACAGGCACATTTTGCCCAATGGCTTCAATGATAGGACGTATTCGCCGATATTCCGGTCTGAAATCATGCCCCCATTCACTGATGCAGTGAGCCTCATCGATAGCATAAAATGAAATACGTATATTCCGGAAGAAATCTACGCTATCCTCTTTAGTGAGAGTTTCGGGCGCCACATATAGGAGCTTGGTACGTCCTGATTCCAGATCGGATTTCACCTGGGCAATCTCTGCTTTGCTTAGTGTAGAGTTAAGATAATGAGCCAGGCCAATCTCCATGCCGAAGTTCCGGATAGCATCCACCTGGTTCTTCATCAGTGCAATCAGGGGAGAAATGACAATAGCTGTACCTTCACTAATAATGGCAGGCAATTGATAGCAAAGCGACTTTCCGCTGCCGGTAGGCATAATCACAAATGTGTCGAAGCCTGCCAGCACACTACGGATGACTGCTTCCTGACTTCCCTTGAAGTGATCGAACCCAAAGAAATTCTTCAAGGCGTCGTAAACAGGGTCCTGCACATGTACTTTTTCTTTTAATTCTGCTTTCATTCTGATTTGTCTCAAATCTTTGTTTCTAAAAGCAACCGGCACCAGGGCACCGACTTCTAAGAAAGATTAGGCCTATTGTGTTAAATATTGATTATCAGCAACTTAGTTGTTTTTGTTACGAACTTGCAAAGATAATAGGTTTTTAATTCCTGACAAGGGGAACGAGATACCTAACACTTTTAATAAAGTCGGGACATGGTGCACAAAGCTTTTGTATTGGGTAAAGATAATAAGAAAAAAAGGGAAAAAGTATAATTGATAACAAAATTTAACATATTAAAACTTACTAATTATTAAATCACGAAGCAAAGAGCAACCATAAAATGGGGCTTATTGGTACAAAGGTAAATAAACGCAAGCCGGGGGGTATTCGTATATTTGCCGGAGAAAAGAAAGCAGCCCTATGACGATAAACAAACAGAGGATCATAGATACGGCCCGACAGACGATTAGCGAAGAGGCTGCAGCAATTCAGGGTTTGCTACCAAACATCAATGAACACTTTTATCGGGCCGTAGAAGTCATTCTTAAGACCAAAGGACGGGTTATTGTTACTGGCATTGGCAAAAGCCTCGATATTGGCCGAAAATTCACTTCTACCCTCAATTCCACGGGAACTCCTGCGTTTTTTCTGCATGCGGCCGATGCCATTCACGGCGATCTGGGCATGCTCCAGCCCGACGATATTGTGGTTTGTCTTTCTAAAAGTGGAGATACTCCAGAAATCAAAGTTTTGGTGCCGCTTATCAAAGCCAATGGTAATCTTCTGATAGCAATAGTAGGAAACCCAGATTCATTTCTGGCCCAAAGAGCTGATATCATCCTCCTGACTGTAGTGGACAAGGAAGCCTGTCCAAACAATCTGGCACCGACGGCCAGCGCTGCGGCTCAATTGGCCATGTGCGATGCCCTGGCCGTCGCCTTGCTTTCCTCACGAGGCTTTTCTTCCGATGATTTTGCCCGCCTGCATCCGGGGGGTACCCTGGGCAAAAAGCTTTACCTAAGGGTAGCTGACCTCTATTTGCGAAATGAAAAACCCAGAGTTAATCCTAAGACCCCTCTCACCGAGGTGATAATTGAAATCACCTCCAAAAGGCTTGGCTGCACTGCAGTATTGGAAGATGATAAGCTGGTGGGTATGATTACCGACGGTGACCTTAGGCGCATGCTTCAAAAAAACGACCCCAACCCCAGCCTCACTGCCGCCGATATTATGACCCGAAATCCCAAAACCATTCAGCCCGAGGCGCTGGTAGCTGATGCCCTCGACCTTATGCGGGCTCACAGCATCACCCAGTTGCTGGTTATGGAAAACGATGAATACAAAGGGGTCATTCACCTTCACGATATTCTTCGCGAGGGGATTATTTGATTATCAAATATTTATACAATATATGGGAAAACTTATCGACGAATTCAACACCTACCGACAGCGAATGAACGAGAAGATTCTTGCTTCGCCACACAGTAAAATCTTAAAACGCATTTACGGTGTGGATACGCTGGCCTATGAAGAGGGAGCCCTCCCTGCCAAAACCAAAGAAATGCTGGGTCTGGCTACAAGCATGGTACTGCGATGCGACGACTGCATCCGCTACCATCTGCAAAAATGTCATCAGCTGGGAGTAACCACAGCAGAAATTTTCGAAGTATTCGGAATAGCCAATTTGGTAGGAGGAACCATCGTAATACCGCACACCCGCCGTGCCCTCGAATTTTGGGAAGAACTGGAAAACCTTTCGCAGTCATGAAACTTCGTACGGAAGGATTGTATAAAAAATATCGCCACCGTATGGTGGTGAAAGACGTCTGGGTGGAGGTTAACCAGGGCGAAATTGTAGGCCTGCTAGGCCCCAACGGAGCCGGCAAAACCACTACATTCTACATCATTACAGGACTAATAAAACCCTATGCTGGCAAAGTCTTTTTAGACGACACCGATATTACAGGGCTACCCATGTACAAGCGGGCTCAGATGGGTATTGGCTACCTGGCACAAGAAGCCTCTGTATTCCGGAATCTTTCTATAGAAGACAACATAAAAGCCGTTCTCGAATTCAGCCGTTTTTCCAAAGAAGAACAGAAAGAACGCCTCGAATCCTTGCTGAAAGATTTTGGTTTGGAGAAAATACGAAAGAGCAAAGGCATACAGCTATCGGGGGGCGAACGCCGCAGAACGGAAATTGCAAGAGCTCTGGCTGTAGACCCTAAATTTATTCTTCTCGACGAACCCTTTGCCGGCATCGACCCTATTGCCGTTGAAGACCTACAGTATCTCGTGGCTCAACTCAAACACCGCAACATCGGTGTTTTGATTACCGACCATAATGTGCACGAAACCCTCAGTATTACCGACCGTGCATACTTACTTTTTGAGGGAACCGTAATGAAATCGGGTACTGCTGAAGAACTGGCTGCTGATGAACAGGTTCGCAGGGTTTACCTGGGACAAAATTTTGAACTCAGGCGCTAGCCAACGAATGGCCTGCCAACCAGAGCCCTACATTTATTATTATGTACATCCCCATGGCAATTCCCAGGCCTGCCATTCCCAAGCCTATTAACAAACCCAATCCAGAGACTATGAAAACCAAATGCATAGGATAGTACTTCAATGAGAGTTTTTTTAACTTCAGGCCAAAAAAAGGTATACGAGATACCATCAGCATACCCAACAGCAGGGAAATTATTACCAGGAACAGCGGTTGTATAAAAATACCCTGGAAAGTGTTTATAAAGCCACCAGGAGCGTCGAGCGAGGCCACAAACAAAGAGGCAGCAGGCGTAGGAAGCCCTTTAAAATTGGCGACTTGTTCGGTATCTATGTTGAAACGAGCCAAACGCCAGGCTGAAAATACAGGAAATAAAAGAGGAAGACCTCCGGCTACAACCCACAAGAGTCCGCTCCACTCGAGAGAATAGAAAAGGTAAAGCTTATAAAGAATTAAACCCGGCAAAACCCCAAACGACACTACATCGGCCAAAGAATCGAGCTCGCGGCCGCCTGGCGATTGCACTCCCAACCAACGTGCCGTCAACCCATCGAAAAAATCAAAAATTCCGGCCACCACGATCATCATTGAAGCCCCGCCCATGTTACCGTTCATGAGCAAAACAATACCCCCCATTCCACTCAACAGGTTCAAGGAAGTTATTAAATTAGGTATCTGCTTTCGCATGCCAGGAATTTTGAGGCAAAAGTACAGTTAAAACCCTTAAGTATCCCGGGACTCAGCTTTCATCTTGAATTAATCATTAGAACCAAAGGGCATACCCGGATTCTTTCGTTATTTTAAATAATTACATATTTTTGGGATTCAGTTTAAAAAAATCTCCTGAATTCTTATATTTGTAAAACATTTCAAACCGACCAGCCATGATCCAAACTGACAATTTCGAAACTGTGGGCACCATTATTAAAAAAGAGAAACTGGCCACGTTTTATCCAGGATACAAATGCCGATGTTTAATACTCGAATCCATAGAACCTTATCCAGGATATTACTGCATGATTGATTACCAGTTCGAGTCCCGACCTTTGTTGCTTTACCTGGTTATTAAAGACACCAAGGACTACGATGCTGACCAGGTTATAAGGGCTTCGATGGCCATCAAGAAGTCGAAAAATTATTCCTTCGATGCAGCACCCTCCGACATTACTCTTTTCAACAAAAATTATCATGCAATCCGATTAGACATTCCCAATATTAGCCAACTACCTGAAATTGTCACAGCTTTTGAAACACTGGGACTGGTACTACACAAACACATTGATGTAAAGCCATACGACAGCCTGATCCGTATCCGCAGATACTTTAAAATTGAAAAAGAAGCTGATAATCTGTACCATGACCTGATTCATACCGAAAATCATTATGTAATGCTACCCAAAATGCTAACCTGGGAAGAATTTGAGCCTATCACATACCATATTAAAAACAATATTGATTTTAGTACCTTTGACGCGGCACTCGGATTCGTGTACGACGAGACCGGAATAGCCGACTTTGTGCGTGTTTACGTTAAAAATCCAAAGCTCGAAGATTTGATAAAAATCAGAGACATGTATCTTCGCGAGGTGGCACGCATGAAGCACTCGGATGTACAAGCCTGATTCCGAAACCAGCCCTTCATTTACCAACCAACAAATTAACCAAAACCTGACCAGGCCCTGTTGAATGGCAGGGCC
Source organism: Bacteroidales bacterium (assembly GCA_049969475.1). Lineage (GTDB taxonomy): Bacteria > Bacteroidota > Bacteroidia > Bacteroidales > TTA-H9 > UBA2030. The sequence goes on from JBMFOU010000002.1 coordinate 138,418, forward strand.
CTTTTCATGTGTTAAAATTATAACCCATGATCGCTCAAAACCTGAACATTGAAGATTTCGATTACCCACTTCCGGAAAATCGCATAGCATTGTATCCGGCTGAACCCCGCGATGCCAGCCTGTTGCTGATTGGTCATCGCGACGGAAGCCTTTCGAAAGATACTTTTCGGAACTTATCACACTACTTACCCGAAAAAAGTCTGCTGATTTTCAATGAGACACGGGTCGTTCACGCTCGCTTGGTTTTTCAAAAACTTACGGGCGCACATATTGAAATCTTCTGTCTGGGTCCTGCCGGGAATCAGGAAATTAATCAGGCCCTCAGTCGGCCATCACCTGTAAGCTGGAAAACCCTGGTGGGCGGAGCCAAACGATGGAAAGAAGGAAGACTCGTGCTAAACTTCGATACACGGGAGGGATTGCAGGGAAAACTTTATGCCGAAAAAATCTCAAGAGATAATGAAGTTTTTGAGATTGAGTTTGAATGGCATCCCTCGCACTTAAGTTTTGCCGAGGTGCTTGAGGCAGCAGGCCAGATTCCTCTACCTCCATACATACACCGTGAAGCCACCAATGAAGACGAAGACCGCTACCAAACGGTTTATGCTCGGGTAAAAGGGTCAGTGGCAGCGCCTACTGCCGGTTTGCATTTCACCGACGAAGTGTTTCAATCGCTTGATAAAAAGGAAATTGAACTCCTTAGAGTGCTCCTGCACGTGGGGGCAGGCACATTCCGCCCTGTTGAAACAAACGACGTGCGGCAACATACGATGCATGAAGAAGAATATGTGATTGAAAAACAAACCATTGAATACCTTCTCAATCACTTACACCAACCCAAAACCCTGGTAGGCACAACCACAGTAAGAACCATGGAAAGCTTGTACCTGGCAGGAAAACGCCTGCTAGAGGGAATAGATCCTGTGGAAGCCGTGCACATAGGGCAGTGGGATGCATATCAGGGTCCTTTCCCTTCAACAGTAGACGCACTCAAAGCAGTGCTACATTACCTGAAAACAGCCCAACTCGAAAATATTACCGGAACTACCCGACTGATGATCGTTCCTGGGTTTACTTTCCGATTCACTGATATTCTCATCACTAATTTTCACCTTCCCCGAAGCACTTTGCTTTTCCTAGTGGCAGCCTTTTATGGCAACAACTGGAAAAAAGCCTATCAGTTTGCCCTGGATCAATCATTCCGATTCCTTAGCTATGGCGATGCGTGCTTATTCTTTCGCCAATCCGATTGAATATCATGGGTAAAAGAAATTTTCCATTCATATGAGCTTAAGATTATTACATCTGTATTGCAAAATACTGTAGGTTTGCATCAACAAATAAAAATGGTTGAAACATGACTGCTGCGATTTTTGCCGGAATGATTGGTCAAACCGAACTTATTATCATCATTGTCATAGTGCTGCTGCTATTTGGGGGTAAAAAGATTCCCGAACTGATGCGCGGACTGGGCAAAGGGGTTAAAAGTTTTAAAGACGGAATGGCCGGTAAGGACGAAGAAAACGAACAAAACAAGCCCGAACGCGGCTAACATGACGTTATTTCCGGTAACCGGAGTACTGCTAGCGGGTGGGCAAAGCAGGCGTATGGGGTTTCCCAAAGGCAAGTTAGTTTTCCGGGACCGCACCTTGGCAGAGAGGGCGCTCCATATCCTGGAATCAACTTGTGCTGAAGTATGGGTGAGTTCATCCCATAGTGATTACAATGATTTAACACCTTATATACTTACTGACGCCTTTAACAATGCCGGTCCTCTCGGCGGAATTTATTCGAGTCTTAAGGTAGCCTCTTATCCACAGGTATTCTTTATTCCCTTAGACCTTCCCTTTATCAGCGATTCACACGTCCGATACATTATAAAAGCAGCCGAAGGAGTGAAAATACCCGTGATACCTGTACATGCAGATGGCAAGTTAGAGCCTCTTTGCGGGGTTTATCCTACTTCTATCCTGTCTACTGTATTGGAATTGCTAGTAAATAAACAATTCAAAGTTTTGGATCTCTTACAAATTACCGGGTTCAAGGCTCTTCCTGTTGAGAATTTTCCGGAATACCACGAACAACTGTTTTTTAACGTAAACACTCCGACCGACGCTCAAAAACTCAATGAATTATAGATGACACTCCGGAGATATGAGGGCAACTTATGGATACCTTCATCAGCTGCGGCTTCACTTTGGGCGGCCATTGAGATTGTTTTGGGGTCATTCTTACACAATTTACGAATACCTTTCTCGGGCAGCATCCTGACCTTCTTTTCCATTGGGCTCATGACAGGTTTTCTTCAACTGTGGCCCTACAAAGGATTTATCTGGAAAACCGGTTTAATCACTGCCATATTAAAGTCTGTCTCACCTTCCCACATTATTCTTGGGCCCATGATTGGCATAATGTCGGAGGCCCTCCTTATGGAACTATCTGTAAGGATCATGGGTAATAACCTTTTCGGAATAACGACAGGAGGAATTCTCTCCATGAATGCCTCACTCATACATAAAGTGGCAAATCTGCTAATTATGTATGGCTGGAACATTACCAACGTTTATTTAAATCTCTATAAATGGCTTTCGAAGCAGGCTGGATGGCTGCCCGAAAATCCATTGATTTGGGTCATTGCATTTCCCATTGCTTACGCTTTCATCGGGGCCTATGCGGGTTGGTTGGGGCTAAAGGCGGGTAAAAATGCATCACTCAATTCTATTCATTCCGCGAAATATACAGAGGTAGACAAAAACACATCCATGTTTCTGACAATTCCTAATAACTTTCGCCCCATCCCCCTACTCATCATTCTTCATTTTTTGGGACTTGTAACCATTCTCCTGGTTTTTGGCTTCCACTATGTTATGGCAGGATTTATTCTATCCGGCGTGTATTTGGTTTTTGCTTTCGTTCGTTACAAAAATATGCTTCGACGTTTCAAAAAGCCAGCCCTTTGGCTTCAATTTATAGCCATATTGGCCATGGCACTTATTTTTGGTACATCCCTAAGCACCCCCAATCAAGCATGGGGAGAAAATCTGATAGCAGGCTTAATAATGATTTTTAGAGCAGCAATACTCATCACCGCCCTCAGCTGCATAATGGCCGAACTCCACAGTCCTGTAATTCAAATGTTGGCTTCTAAGAGTTCCTTTAGGGATCTTGTGCGCGCTATAGAAACCACCTCAAGTACCATCCCCTGGGTACTTACCCAGCTTCCCACCCCCATGAAAGCTCTTAAAAGACCCCTCCATACTTTAACAGAAATTCTTCAACTTACGACCCTCCTTGCGCATGGGAAGGATACAGAAGAGCCAAAAGTTACCCGGAAAATCGAATAAAAATTTTGTAGCCTTTGCACGTTAGCAGTGAATTTTTTTATTTTTGCAAAATAATACTACAAGGTAGCATTTATGGTTATCCATATCACTACTGCCTATGCTTTGCGAGCATTGCTTTTCATGGCCCGTCGTTTCCCTGAGATGACTACGGCAAGAGAGATCGTTTCAGAATTAAACATCCCAAACAAATACGTACGCCGGTTGATAACCCGCCTTTCTAAAGCCGGTTTTATCAGAAGCCAACAGGGCAGAAACGGTGGCTATGTCTTCATCAAATCACCTGATCAAATTAATGTTATGGACCTGATGGTGGCCATGAACGACATCGCCGTTTTGCAAAATTGCATCCTCGGCTTCGAAAACTGCAGCGATACCCATCCTTGTGCTCTTCATACCTATTGGGCTGAGATCAGAAAACAGATGCAGGAGCTCTTTAAAGTTTCTACACTGAGCCACTTACTTCAAAACCAACAAGTGAAAATCTAATTTTTTTCAATTTAAATACTACCTTTAAGTAGCATATAACCTTTTAACCCAAAATAAAACACTATGAAACCCAATCTTCTCGACAAGTTTATGACCCACAAGGGCTTAAGCACCAGCTTCTGGTTTATCGCCATTATCATGGTATCAGCACTTATTTACTACACTGCTCATTTACAAAAAGAAGTACCACCTATTCCCCGCGAGGTGAAATCAGAAACAGGCGAATTACTTTACACCTATGATGATGTGGTAAAGGGCAAGGCCTTGTTTCAGGAATTTGATCTTATGGACTGGGGAACCCTGCTGGGCATGGGCGCTTACATGGGCCCTGATTTCTCAACAGATTTTCTTCATTATCGTATTGAATACTTGTATGACTACTATGCGCAGGAACTTTATGGGAAAACCAATGCTCAACTGACCGAAGTAGAAAGAGGGGCAGTTAAGGAGAAAGTAAAAGAAGATGTGAAGAGGCAGACTCAGTTGCTGGAAAGCACAACCATCTACACTGTGGCTTCTGCACAGGCCTTTCATCGAAACGTTGAATATTTGACCAAACTATTGGTAAATGGTGATCCACAACGCGCATTCCCCGGAGGAATAATAAGGCCCGAAGAAGCGGTAAAAATTGCTGCATTCGTCGACTGGGCACAACTTGTTGCCTCAAGTCTCAGACCAGGCACTCAGCGCACTTGGTCGAACAACTGGCCTCCCGAACCCAGGCTCGACCAGGGATTAACTTTTTTATCACATAAAGTAACCCTCTGGGAAATGCTTTTACTCTGGACTTTAACCATCCTGGTAATTTATATTGCGTACGAGTATCTCTTTAAAAAAGACCCGAATGAACAGCTAGTGCCGACCATTACAGTGAATAGCATATTTCCCTCTCAACAACGACTGCTAAAGTATCTTCCCATTGTAGCAGGATTAATGGTAGTGCAAATGTTTATAGGGGGCTATCTTGCGCACCTTTATACCGATCCTTCTCATGACTTTCTCATCCCTCAATCCATATTTCCCTTTAATGTTTTGCGATCGATGCATACCCAAATTGCAATTTTATGGGTGGCCGTTGGTTGGCTGGTGGGAGGTCTGCTAATTGCGCCCTGGGTTGCTGGTAAAGACCACAAATTTCCTTGGCTGGTCGATGTGCTTTGGTTTGCATTACTAATTGTGGCAGTTGGTTCTGTCTATGGGTTATACCAAGGCGCCATGGGACATATGCGCGGGAGTTGGTTCTGGCTGGGCAACGAGGGACGCGAATTAATAAATATTGGTAGAATATGGGACATTGGACTGGTTGTTGGGCTTGTATTTTGGTTTTTGCTCATCATAAGCCTTATACGAAAGTCGGCCACCAACAATCCTATTGTAGGTACAATTATTTGGGCAGCATTTGCCATTGCCACCCTATACATGGCAGGAATGATGCCAATACATAAAATTATTCCCAACTTCACAGTAGATGACTATTACCGTTGGTGGGTCATACATTTGTGGGTAGAGCTCACTTTCGAGATGTTTGCAGCCGGTGTGATCGCTTTCTTCACTGCCTCCATAGGTTTAATATCTCAAAAAACGGCAGTACGCACCATGCTATTTGAACTTTTCCTGATCAGCCTTAGTGGTACCCTGGGCGTAGGTCATCACTATTTTTGGCAGGGCCTCGATGAATACTGGATTGCTATAGGAGGTCTGTTCTCTGCACTGGAACCATTACCCCTGGCTTTGATGATTGTAGAAGCCATGAAAAATGCCCGCGAACAAAAACATCAAGGACAACCCAACGAATTTGCCACTCCATTTATGTGGATTGCTGGATCGGCCGTACTCAATTGGATTGGTGCAGGATTCCTGGGGATGCTCATCAATCTACCTACCATCAATTACTATTCACACGGAACTTATTTAATAATGCCTCATGGTCATGTAGCTCTATTGGGAGCATTTGGTTATATAGCTATAGCTTTTTTATATATGACAGCCCGTACATTTTCTCTGGCCAATAAAACACATTGGAATGATAAACTTACCCAATGGGGATTCTGGCTTATGACAATAGGTGTATTGTTATTTAGTGTTCCAACGTATATTATTGGTATTGAACAAACGCGAATGGCTCACGATATGGGATATTTCACAGCCAGGCTGCGCGAAACCGTTGAGCCTCTAAAAACCTGGATGTGGCTCCGTACCTTACCTGATAGCATGCTGATAATCGGGGCTATTCTTATCTTTATCGACCTTCTTAAGAAAACATTCCTGGCCAGGAAAAAGGCATAAACCTGTATTGATTGTTGGCAAGGGGACTAAATTACCCCTTGCCAATTTTTAAAACGTAACCTGAGGTATCACCATGTATAAGTTTCTGAGAAAATACCATAAATGGATTAGCATTATTTTTAGCTTCTTCTTTTTGCTTTTTGGCCTTTCAGGTATTATTTTAAATCATCGCGAATGGCTGGCGCCCATAGAAATAAATCGTAACTATTTACCTAAAAACTACCAATACAACCACTGGAATTTAGGGGCAGTTAAAGGGACTTTGAAGACCTCCGATGGCAAAATATTGATTTATGGAAACATAGGAATTTGGGAAACAACACCCTCTGAAGAACTTTGCAGGGACCTCAACCAAGGATTAAAGAAAGGCATTGACAACCGAAAAATATCAACACTCATCGAGTGGAATAACCAACTTATAGCTGCAGCATTTTCAGGACTTTATGTTTGGAAAGAAGAGAAAAAACAATGGCAGAACATTCCCCTTCCTGTCAAGAATGCATGGATAATGGACCTAGTAGCGAGAAACGATTCCCTCTACGTTTTGACCCGCTCCGAACTACTCACCACCATGGATCTGAAAATCTTTAATAAAAGATATCTGCCCCCACCGGAAAATTACGACAACCGGATGGATCTCTTCAAAACCTTATGGGTAATCCATAGTGGGGAAATATATGGTTTGCCAGGGAAAATATTGGTGGATTTGCTGGGTATTGCCCTCATATTTTTAACCCTGACAGGCCTTAAGATATTTATAGATAAAATGATACTGAAAAACAACCATTGGAACGTGAACAGGCCAAAGAAACGCTATTGGATTAGCTGGAATTTACGCTGGCACAATAAAATAGGATACCTCGCAGTATTTTTCCTGCTTATTAATAGCCTTACGGGTATATTTTTGCGGCCACCTTTTCTGATTATTGCGGCCGGAGAGAAGGTGAAAAAGATACCTTATACAGAGCTAGACACACCCAATGCATGGTTCGACCAGCTGCGCCGCATTCATTATGATAGTCTTAATCAAATTTGGGTATTATCCACCTACGAGGGTTTTTATTATAGCCCAGATGATTTTAGAAGTCCACTCAGGCGTTTTATTCATCAACCCCCTGCCAGTGTTATGGGCGTAAATGTTCTTGAACAAATAGACTCAACCCATTACCTCATTGGCAGTTTTGAAGGCCTTTATCAATGGAACTTTATAACAGGAGAATGTTTGGATTTTATCACAGGAAAACCCTACGAGCCCAAAGGGAAAGGTAGAGCCCCCATAGGCGATTATCTTATTAGAGGCTACTCGACAGACTTTCCCAATCATTTCTATGTATTTGATTATAACCGGGGTTGTATTGACCTGGCAACGAAGGCTTCTCCCATGGAAATGCCTGAGGAAATTAAAGAAAAATCGCCCTTGTCTCTTTGGTCGCTTGCCCTCGAAATCCACACTGGCAGAATTTATCAGTCCTTACTAGGCCCCCTTTATATCCTGGTAGTTCCCCTGACGGGCCTGGCAGCAGCCTTTGAGCTGATTTCTGGTTTCATCCTCTGGTGGAAATATTATCGCAGAGGCAGTAAAAAGGCTCAGGGAGCCTCTGCTTTGATGACTTCGGAGGAACCACCCTCCCCCGCTTCATTAAATGCACTCACCGAGAAATAATAATCCTGGTCGGCAGTCATGGCACTATACCAGTATTCATTTTTTCCCCAAATCATGACACTTCCGTATAATTTATCGGGAGAAACACCGAATCGCAGGATATAACCGGTAGCATCGGATGCGGATTTCCATTTTATCCATGCATTGCGGGGCTCTGACTTACCTCTCAGTACGACTACATCTTGAACAGCTCTGGGTAAAGGTTTATCAGCTTTGCCAAAAACGCGTAATCCTGAAAGTGCAAACTTGCCCGTAGGCATATGGATGTTTTTAATTCTGACAAAGCGGGCCTTTATGGGTACATCCAATTCGACGTAGTCATGCGGGACATCGCTCTTGTTGTTACGCTTATCCCAAAGGATGAACCAACGCTCGCCATCCAACGAGCCTTCAATAAGATAGGCATGATAAAGCCCATCGACTTTTCCCATCACATCCGCATCCTGGTCAGCAAAATTTACCTGAATGGCACGAACTTCACTAATTACTCCAAGGTCAGAGAGAAACCATTCGGTGGTATCGGCTGTGAGGGCACTCCAGTAGGTTTTCATGTCCTCATCTACAGCAAAATTGGGAGGATAGGCCGTTAACCATGTTGAGGCCATGACTGGCTTGTTATAGTTAAGTAACATCCACCCGGTGAATGAGCCATCCAGATAATGGGGAAAATCGCCATATTCTGTTTTGGTGAAAAGAATTCCATCAGCGTCGAAATAGGCAGGCCAAAGCCCAATCCGGCGTTCAAAATTATTTTTCACACTCAATGCAATAGTTGATACATGCCACCATTGCCCATTAAAATCCTTAAATGTAGCTCCATGGCCTGCTCCACGCGTAAATCCGCCGGGTTTGTAAGAAAAGGGATTAAACTTCTGGTAAAAAAAGGGGCCCAAAGGGTTTTCTGATTGATATACTCCATCCGCATAACCGCTAAACTCAGTGCCTGGTGCCCCATATTGCAAATAATATTTATCCTGATATTTTGTCATCCAAGCGCCTTCAATGAAGGGACGGAGAAAAGTATTATCATTATATTCTCCAAAACGCTCCCAGCCATGAATACTATCCCTTAGATTTATCAGGGAAAGTGGCTTCCCTTTAGGGAGCAAGGAGGTTTTATCCAATTCTACTCCATAAAGAGGATAAAGATTACTTGAACCGTGATAGAGAAAGATTCTTCCATTATCGTCTGTAAACCAGCAGGGATCCCAGGCAGGATAAGGAAAAGAATCAATCAAAACCTGCCATAGCCCCAATTCAGGCCTAGTACTCATCCACAATGTAAAATCATTAGAATAACTCGAACCTATAACAAGAAGGGTGTCTCCTTTGGCCATGGCAGCAGGCGCACAAAGGTCGTCCCATGTTTTATGACGAGGTTGCAAGAAAGAACGATTGATAAAATTCCAATTAAGTAAATCTGAGCTATACCAATAGCCCTTCTGATTGGTGCTGAATAAAAAATACCTTCCCTTAAAAGGGACAATTACAGGATCAGCCGTGGTGCGATGCTTGCCCTGGGCGCTAAAATCGGGTATAGAGCAAAACCCATAGTCCAGATTTATAGGATTACAGTATGTCTTGCGCACATCCTGAGCCACCAAAATTGTACTATGAAACAAACCATGTGTCGCTAACCCGATCATAAAAAACGAAATAGATCTCAATCCCATGCCGTTGGAAATCAATTATACACTACAAATGTCCCGTTTTATGTTGTTTGTCACAACTAATAATCCCCAAAAATGTTATTTTTAATGGACAAAAATATGGTTGCATGCCGTTAAGATTCCCCGGCCACACAATCGTTTTCTTGCTCATACTCCTGAGCCCAGGAGCATTATTTTCCTCAGAAGCCAATATCTCTGTGGCTGATTCTCTCCTCAATCTGTTGAACAAAGAAAAGAACGACAGCCTCAAAGTAGATTTGATGGTAAAGCTCAGCCGGGAATGGTGGTATAAAGATTCAAAAAAATCCATTGGTTGGGGCTTGAAAGCCATTCAAGAAGCACAAAAGATAGGCTACCGCAAAGGAATAGCCTCAGGAGCCAACGTGACAGGGGTGGGATATGATGTTTTGGGACTTCCCGACAGTGCAATCTATTATTACGATTTAGCCCTATCTTGTGCGCGGGGCTCGCATTTCGAGCTAATAGCAGGTAGTGCGCTCAGCAACAAGGCGATGATCCTGCAAGCTTTTGGAAAATACACCGAGGCTATTCAACTTTACCATGCTGCGCTGGAGGTTTTCGAAAAACTCAACAACCAACAAATGATTGCCAACGTGAACAACAACATCGGCCTGACCTATGAGGATTTGCATCAACATCAAAAAGCTCTGGAATACCATTAGCGCGCTTTGGGAATTAGGCGTAAACTAACGGATGAGGCAGGGATCGCCACCTCACTCAATAATCTTGCATTAGTTTATCAGGAGCTCGGGAAATACGCCAAAGCGCTGGAATTTTTGTTTGAAGCTGCTGAGCTCAGGTTCAAATTGAAAGATGATTACGGATTAGGCATCGTTTACAACAACATAGCCGAAATATATGCTTTACTAGGAGATTACAGAAAGACTATTCAATACAACGAACTTTCTCTTCTGGCACGCAAAAGAGCTGGCGATGAAACAGGAAAGACTTACAATTACAATAACCTTGTTAATGCATACTTAAAACTCGGAAATTTACCCAGAGCCAAAGCCTATCTGGATTCATCTCTACAGTTGGCAAAACAACTTAAGGCACTGCCCCGCCTGGTCAAAACCTGGGAATTTAAAATTAGCTGGCATAAAGCTGCAGGGCAGAAAGACAGTGTCATCAAGGCTTATGAGGAATTGGTTGCTTTAAAGGATAGCCTAGCCAGGAAAACCCTTGAGGAAGAAATTGCACATACCGAGGCCAGGTATGGAGTCATGCAAAAAGCGGCAGAAGTAAACCGTCTGAACCAGCTGGTAAAGCTTCAACAGCTGGAGACCGAAAATGCTCACAACAAAGCCCGCAACACCCGCTTGTTTGGAATCATCATCCTGGGCATTATTTTATCAGTTTTTGGAGCAGTAATGGCTCATCTGAGGCATAGGTCCAGAGTTATGCTAGAAAGACAAAAACTCGAACTTCAGCAAAAAACTTTTCTGGAAGTAATGTCAGCCGAAGACCGGGAGCGGCAGCGCCTAGCCATGGAACTGCATGATGGGTTAGGGCAAACTTTGTCGGCCGCTTTACTCAATGTAAGAGCACTTCCCGAGCAGCCTTCCGGTCAGGGATACGAACCCCGTAAAAGTGCAGAAAAAGCGATCCAAACGGCGATTGAAGATATGCGACGCATATCGCACAATCTAATGCCCGGAGCCCTGATAAGAAAAGGATTAACTCATGCCCTCGAAGAAATGGCTCAAACGGTGAATTCTTCACATAAAGCAAAAATCAATCTTCACCTCAATGATTCGGTTGATTTGCCTTTGCAAACCCAGCACACCTTATATCGGGTGATTCAAGAAACAGTCAACAACATTCTTAAACATTCCCAGGCTACAGAAATAAATATTTCCATGAAAACTGAAAATAATAGATTTAGCCTGGAAATCAGAGATAACGGAAATTGTGTGGAATTACCCCAGGATAATCCAGTAAAAGGCATTGGATTGGAAAGCCTTAAACAAAGAATAAATTTTCTTAAAGGCATCTGGAGATTGGAAAGGACCTGTGAAGAACAGAATATTTTCAAAATTGAATTTAGCCTCAGTGAATCATGATTACAATGAATGAAAACCAGCCAGCAATTAAAAAAGTACTTATAGCCGACGATCACCAATTATTTGGCGAAGGACTGGCAGCACTGGTTAGTCAATTATCCGGCCTTCAAATCACAGGGATAGCCAGCGATGGACAGCAGGCCCTGGACCTATTGATGCTTCAGCCGGCAGATTTGCTAATCACTGATATCAGAATGCCCAAACTGGATGGAATAGAGCTGGTAAAACGTGTAAAAACAAAGTTTCATGATACCAAAATACTGGTAATCAGCATACACCATGATGCCTCTATTGTTGAGGATGTTTTTGAGGCTAATGCTGAAGGATATATACTTAAAGATGCCACGAGAGAGGAGTTTGTAAAGGCCATAACCCGCTTGCTCGACAATGGAACTTATTACAGCAACTCGGTGCTGGAAGAGATGCTTCGTAAGTCGATTAAAAATCAAAAGATAACAGAAAAACCTGTCAAACTCACGCCCCGCGAGCTGGAAATACTCCGACTGATAATGGAGGAATATTCAAGTGAGGAAATTGCAGAAAAACTATTCATTAGTAAAAGAACTGTAGATACGCACCGCAAAAACATTCTTCAGAAAACCCATGCATCTACCCTAGTAGGCCTTATTAAGTATGCCTATGAGCATAATATAATTTGATAAACTAGAAAAATACCTACTTATACTTATATTAAACCCCTATTAATCCGTATAGTCAGGTCCCCACTGCCGGCTTTAATTTTGGCCATCAAAAGCCGGTTGCCATGGAAGATGAAACCCTTAACAAACACTTATCCAAGAGGGAAATTGAAATTCTGAAGCTTATCACCCTCGAGCTTACCTCTGCAGAAATTGCTGCCAGACTTAATTTAAGCATCAGGACCATAGAAACTTATCGAAAACGGATTATACGAAAAACAGGTATTGCCAATCCCATCGGGCTTTTTAAATACGCTGTTCGCCAGGGATGGGTGAAAGGTTATTTTTCCACAGGTTCTGTCTCTTAGTCTGACACTTACGGAAGAATACCAGTATTATTATGTTTCAAAATCTTGCATCCGAAATAATCTGACAAAAATGCAGAGAACCCCATTGGTTTTTATAAAATGCTCTTCAATCAATGATGTATGTATTCAAAACATAACCTGCAGATAGCCAGATGAATAGAGTAACCCATCATGCCATGAATAACAAAGGTAACTTTAAAAACCTTCTCATTAACGCTCAACGAAAAATTCTGTAAAGTGAGAGCTACGTATAATAAAATGAATACAATAAATAAGCATATAATAATTATACGGCCTTTTCATCCCAGAATTTACTTACACAGAATCGTTTGCAGCCAATTCAGATACAGCAAGAGTTTCAGGAATAGTGGACAAAAAGCCAGATTAACGAATACCTATTTGTACTTATAAAATTTACCTAAAAAAACGAATATACATTTCATATAAGCCTCTCTAATTTTGTACATTGTAATAACAAACAAAAACCTAAAAACATGAAAAAAGTGCATATTTCAAAATTATTAATGGTACTCCTGGTTTCAGTGGCTGTTATCAGCTGCTCTAAGGATGAGGAAGGTGATAACAACAATGGAAACCAGAGCAACAACCCTGGGGGTGTAGTAGTACCAGATGGTAAAGGGATTCTTGTAGCAGTGAAAACTGTAACCTACACAGAGGTTCCAGGTTTTGGGCTTACCGAGGCAACCGTAAATGCAGCATCCGCTGCTTTCTGGGAAAGCTCACCTTCGAGTTTCGTTAATGTAGGTACGGTTAAAATCAACGACTTACCTTTAGATTTTGAATCGAACTCCAAAACCTATTATTCAGGGCAGGCAGCTGTCAACAGTTTGCAGTTTCCCCCTGTAAAATGGGAAGTATCTGGAACTGGGAGTATTCCAGCATTTACGAAAGAAATTTCCAGTTCTTTCCCCGATTTTAGCGGAAACTTTCCTGCGACGGTTTCCAACGCTGAAGACATAACCATCTCCCTTTCGGGTAAAATTGCTAACGCTGATTCAGTGTTTGTTGGTGTATTTGCTGATGCCAAATCACAGTTTAAAATCGTATCAGCCAATACCGCTAGTGTTACCTTTAGTAAATCTGAATTGTCTTCGCTTGGCACTATCAGGCAAGTACAGGTAACGCCCATCAAATATATTGCTGAAACCGTTAGTGGTACGAAGTTATGGTTCATACTGGAAGAAGGGAATACCCGCATTTACAACATTATGCCTGGTAAGTAAATTATAAAAACAAAAAGCGGATGCCGAAAAGCTTTAATAGAGTAGGCACATTAACCAAAACCCAACACTTATGAAAAAAGTATCAATTGTTCTTCTTGCGCTGCTATTCTGCCTTGCAGGTATGAGTTTGCAGGCTCAGGACTTCCAGCTTGGAGTCTTCGGAGGTTACGCAACCCAGATTAAAGCTCCTGCCGCAGGTATTAAAGTAAACTATGGCATCAAAGAAAAAGTCCGTACCTCGGCAAGCGCAGCTTACTTTTTTAAATCTGGCGTTACCTACCTTGAGGTAAATGCCGATGCTCATTATTTGATTGGTGAAGCTGATGCCTTTGCTTTTTATCCCCTAGCAGGTGTTAACTACTTCATTAGCAAGGTAACTGTAATGGGTGTTTCTGCTACGTCTTCGGAAGTTGGAGTCAACCTTGGGGCAGGGGTTCAACAACCTCTTTCAGAAAAAATGGCCTTCTTTGCTGAAGCCAAATACACGCTTGGAAATGCCGATAAAATAATGGCAAGTGCTGGATTAATCTTTAGTTTTTAACAGTTTTTTCGGTATAACCAACTTCTACGCCGTCTGAGGGGTTTCCTCAGACGGTTTTTTAAAACGCAGGTTTTTGAAGAGTTCTAGAGATATCAGATCTTGCAATCACATAGAAAATATACCTTTCAGTGGGGCTTTCTTGCATACCTTTAAAAACTTGACACAGACGCAAGTATTATGCGTCCCTTTCCAATGGACCCAGTACTCCCCAATTTGAGAAAGGACTGACCGACTTCCGAATCGTAGACCGTAACCTTGACAGTCACCCAGATAGTCGGCTATTGGCGACCATGGTTCGCCTCATATCAACTCCGACGAAGATGATATTACCCTATGGTTTGGGGAGGGAAATACTTATTTCAGGACTTATATGAACGAAATGAATGAAAAGTCCGGCTTTATTCAGTCTGAAAGTAAGGTTGCTAAAAAGGGTGGAAAATCTTGCCCAAGAAATTTCCACCCATAAATTACACAAGAAAAGCTACATCTTTCCAATTCAGTTGAAGGACAGCACACAACAAATGAACAAATTGTTTAAAAAACAGAAATTAAAACAATTACTCAGAATTATCTGAGCCATTATTGTCGGAATCTGTTGAAGTTTTTTTCAGTCGTCCGGCCTTGCGCAGGGCATCATAAAGCAAATATTCAATCTGGCCGTTGATGCTTCGAAATTCATCATCGGCCCACTTTTGGAGGGCATTAAGCATTTCGGGGTCGAGTCGAAGAGCAAATACTTTCTTTTTGCTCATGAATGAAAGAATAATGCGATTTATTTCCCTAAACCTAAAAAAATTCTGGGGGAGCATTGCTTTTGGGGAGCTTCGCCTTTACCGGCCCACCGCAAGGCTTTTTCAGCAGCCTCAGCTCTGCGGGTTCCCAGGAGGATATCTTTCCCATCCTTTGTAATTAACTGAATACCATACTTTTCTCCCATTGTAAAGGCCCTGTGCTTTCTTCCCATACCCCTATAGCCCCAGCCACCGTATTCGCCTATAGCCCGGTATTTCCTCACCCAGGCATAGGTAATCTCATCCCAATTAATATTCCTTTGCTTAATAAACGGTAAAAAGCGGTAGGATATCCCTTTCTCAGTAATTGCTACCTCCAGTTGCATGGAAACCAAAAGATAAATACAAAATACAGCCACTACAACCAATAAAACAATGGGAACCATGACGTCTTCCACTAATCTCCCCGCTGCTACCGCCTGCTTGGCCTGAGTGAGTGTTGCCAATAGTCCGGAGACGAGGGAAAATAAGCCACCTGCTAAAACAAGCCATCCCATCCACGACTCACGTACGCTCCTACTCTCATAGAATCCAATCATAAACTACACCTTATTGATGCAAAGTTCCTGTATTTACAACCGGGGTGGCAGCCTTGTCCGAAGTAAGCACAACCATGAGGTTGGTAACCATAGCGGCTTTACGCTCGTCGTCCAGCTCTATAATCTCGCGTTTTGAGAGCATATCGAGGGCCATTTCTACCATACCCACGGCTCCTTCCACAATCTTCTGCCGAGCTGCCACTATTGCAGTAGCCTGCTGACGCTGCAACATGGCACTGGCAATCTCTGAGGCATAAGCCAGATAGCTGATGCGTGCCTCTATCACTTCAATGCCAGCAATATTCAGGCGTTCGGTAAGTTCATGCTCCAGCACATGGTTTACTTCTTCCCCGCCCGAGCGCAGCGTAATTTCTTGTTGCTCATCATCGAAATTGTCGTAAGGATAATGCCCTGCCAATTTACGTATGGCTGCCTCACTCTGAATTTCCACAAAATGATTGTAGTCGTCTACTTCAAAAGCAGCTCTGAAAGTGTCTCGCACACGCCACACCAGCACAATCCCGATCATAATGGGATTACCCAGTTTGTCGTTTACTTTAATAGGATCTGCATTAAGATTGCGGGCTCTTAAGGAGATTTTCTTTCTTACGTAGAAAGGATTCACCCAAAAAAAACCGTTTCGCACTACTGTTCCTGCATAGTCGCCGAAAAGAACAAGTACAGCTGACTCGTTGGGGTTGACTACCATCAAACCAATGGCCATGAATATCGCAGCAACCAGTAATAAAAGTCCTGCAATGATCATATAAACGGCCTCATTGGAGTAAACAAACAACAATACTGCAGCAACAATGCTTACAAAGGTTGCTGTCACACCAAGGTACCCGGAAGGAGGGGTAATAAATTTTTCTTTACTCATAGCAGGATGATATTAAATTGATATTATAATAACAACACAAAATTACAGTAAAAAGTTACAGTTTCCACCCAAAAAATTAAAAAATGTTTGATATGTATTGGTTTTCAAGTTTAAAATCTTATCAACCAGGCATATTTTATATTTTTGAGTTGGCTATTTACGCTCATTAAATCTGCATAGTATGAAGATCTTACCTGTAGAACTGATTCGGGAGGCTGATCGATATACCATCGAACATGAGCCCATAAGCAGTATCGACCTGATGGAGCGGGCCGCAGAAGAATGCTTTAAATGGCTATGCGGTCGCCCCAATTCTTACAAACACGCCTATTATGTGTTTTGCGGGACCGGTAATAATGGAGGCGACGGTTTGGCGATAGCCAGAAAAATGAAAAAAGCAAATTGGAAAGTGCGCGTTTTCGTAGCCCAGTTCTCGGCACAGGCCTCCCCAGATTTTCTAACCAATCTTAATAGGCTGAAGGAATTGGACGCATCCATAATTACCTACCTTACAGAAGAGTCTTCTTTCCCGGAGATACCTCAGGAAACGATAATCATAGATGCTCTTTTGGGGACGGGGCTAAGCAGGCCGCTCAGAGGGTGGGCTTTGGAACTGGTCAGGTTTTTAAATGAAAAACCCCATATCAGAATATCGATTGATGTCCCTAGTGGGCTTTTGGTGGACCAGTCGATGATAACTGCTGAAGCAGAAGCCATTATAGCCGATTACACGCTAAGTTTCGATCCTCCGAAGCTATGTTTTATGATGGCCGAAAATGACCCCTGGGTAGGACGTTGGGAGAGACGTAATATTCGCCTGAACAAGGAGTTTATTGAATCAGCAGATACTCCTTTCTATTACACGGAAATCCAAGACCTGAGCCCTTTTTATCGAAAACGCAGGAGGTTTGAGCACAAAGGCCATTTTGGTCATGCTATGTTGGTGGCCGGAAGCCGAAAGAAGGCGGGAGCGGCTCTGCTAGCAGCTCAAGGGTGTCAGTCGGTGGGTGTAGGACTCCTCACCGTCCACTCTGTTCCTTCGGTCATTCAGGCCATGAATATAAAAATTCCAGAGGCAATGGCCTCATTCACAGAAAATAATGAAGAAATTGCCGACCTTCCCTCGCTGGACCCCTATACTGCTATAGGCGTAGGACCAGGCCTGGGGACTGGCGAAGGTGCTTCGAGAATGCTAAGAATGCTCATTCAAGAATGCAAAGTTCCTTTGGTGCTCGATGCCGATGCCCTGAATATTTTATCTGAGAATAAAACCTGGCTAGCTTTTCTCCCTGCTGAAAGCATATTGACGCCTCATCCTAAGGAATTTGAACGCCTGGCCGGAAAGGCATCCAACGATTACGAACGCATAGAGATGGCCCGCGATTTTGCCTTCCGTTACCAAGTTTACGTGGTACTTAAGGGAGGAGTTACAGCGGTTATCAATCCCCAGCGACAAGTTTTTTTCAATAGTACAGGAAATCCAGGCCTGGCCAAAGGTGGAAGCGGGGATGTACTTACAGGAATTTTAACAGGGCTTCTCGCTCAAGGATATTCACCCGAAATTGCAGCCCGGCTTGGAGTGTGGCTTCACGGTAAAGTAGCTGACCTACTTCTGGAAACCAGGACGATGGAAACCCTTAGCCCTTCAGACCTAACAGCTAACCTAACTTTGGCCTGGAAAGACCTGACCGGTAGGTTATTTTCGCTCAAGTAACCAGGCTAAAACATGCCAAGGGACTATTTACCCAATATTCATAAACCCTCACAAATTCCTTTTAAACCCAGATGCCTGGCTGCTAAGGGCCATTCGGTGAAATCCTTAATATAGAAATCGGCTTCGCCCAATTCTTGGCGGTTATGGGTAGTAAGGAGTGCCACCACCCTGCATCCGGCACGGCGGGATGCCTCGAGGCCAGCATTGGCATCTTCGAAGACGAGGCAATGAGCCGGAAGCGCCCCGGCACAGGCAGCAGCTTTGAGAAAAATATCCGGATGAGGCTTTCCCCTGTCAACCATCGAAGCATCCACAATGCAGTCGAAGAGGGTTCTCAGTCCTAAAGCATCGAGTATAAAATCGACATTTGCGCGAGGAGCCGAAGTAGCCAGGGCAATTTTGATACCAGACTTTCTGAGGCATTCCAACAGTTCCGGCAATCCATCTACAGCTTTCACATGAGGTTTATACAATTCCCTGTAAAGCTCTTCTTTTTCTGCAGCCAGGGCTTCGGCTGCATTATCCGAATATGAAACGCCTGATATAGCCTCAATAATCTCTCGGTTTTTACGGCCAAAATGGGCCAGCATCTGCTCCCGGCTCACCTTAACTCCATGTTTTTCCCAAAACTGAATCCAGGCCTGCAGATGAAACTCATGATTTTTGACCATAGTACCATCCATGTCGAAAATGCAGGCGCGTAAGGTATTACTCATAAGATATTATTTTGGGCTGACGAGGTTTATAATTAAAAAACTGTAGGGGGGCAATTCCACTCAATTGAAACATGATACCCAGGCGACCATCAGGCAGGTTGGGATAAAAGCCCAGCCTTAATTGAATGGTTTTAATAACCAAGTTTTCATTACGCAACATACATCCCAATCCAAATCCAGAATAGAGCCGGTTGGCAAACACAAACTTTCTGGATTCTCCCACAAAGGCAAGATTGGCAAAGTTGAAAACCGCCATCCGAAAACCGTAGCTATAGAATGGGGTGTAGAGCATGCCCGTATAGTTGAGCGTGAGTTTTTTATTCCCTGCAAAATAAAGGGTATCTTTTTCGTGAAGGAGCCAGAGGTCGAGCTCTTTAACCACATTCACCGATTCGCCAGGCAGTCGTCGGAAACCTGTACGGTAATTTAGGGTAGCGAAATGTCTGACTTTAAGGGCTCCGTAAACGCCCAGTTCGGAGAAATACTCTATATGGAAACCTGTTTGACCTTGTTCCAGTTTGCCATTGCGACTGTAGGCAGCAAAAAGCCATCGGCCCGAAAAATAGCCCCATCCATCAAAATACCGGGCCCCGCCCAATTGCAAGCCCATATATGTCCGGCTATAATATTCGTATCCCTCAGGACCTACCGTAAATTCAGCCAAAAAGCCGTAAGGAACATCTTCAATCCTTCCAAAACGATAAATATAGTTGCCTCTATAAAAACCATTTCGGGATAGAGCAAAATTGAAAAGTACTGCCGTACTATTGTAATAGATTCTATTGGTATCACCCGAAACATAAGGTCTTAGCGTGTAAAGGCGGTTTTGAAGACTTGCTGATAGTACCAGCCGAAGTGGCCATTTGCCTTGCTTTAGGTCAAAAGCACGTCCCACCCAAAGTTCCTGGGTATTATAGCGTATTTCATCCCGGCGAAACTGGGGATAATACAAGGTTCGGGTTTCATTGTGATGATTAAAAGAAAGTCCCCCCGCAAACCGAGCCTGACTGGCGTAAAAATCACGGCCCAACCAAAAGCCGATTTTCTCATGATAAACATCATTTAAAAAGGTAGCCCCTGCCTGAATAAAACTGTTACCGATATTTCCGATGGTGTAATTGAGGTCGCGGATCCGCAAATTGGGCGAACGGTCGGTATGCCATGCGGTAGTAAGCATAAGCTTGTGTCCCCAACCCCCAAAGTTCTGGTCATACACCGAAAAATTGACCCGGCTGGCGCTTTCAAAATAAACTTCAAGACCCAAGGAGAATACATCTCTCACCCATACAGTAACATCCACCTGATCAGGATATCCACGGACTTCTGAAGGTATAATACGAACATCGGAAAAAGAAGGGAGCGCACGCAACAATTGAGCGTTTTCTATAATTTGGCGCACCGAAAAGGGCTCTCCTTCGCTAAACAACAGGTTTCTGCGAACCACCTCGGGTCTTGTGAGATGATGAAGAGAGTTACCCAACTTTCCCAAACTATTCTCACCTCTCGCCCCCCAGGAAGTATCAAAGGGTAGGGCGGTGAGGATATAAATTTTACGAATACGCTTTCCTTCGAAAGGCATAAAACGTTTTTCTATGTCCTCGCTGCGGCCCTCTGGCCTGACCACCCCACTTTCAGGGAAAATCAGCTGATAGGCAAGTTTCGACCAGCCCCTGCGTGATGCAGACTGCCTCAACGAATCGTAGAAGGCTCGGGAACGAACATAAGGATCGTTCAGAATAAAAACCTTTCGTATATCATTCCCCACAACTATCGTATCTTCCGATATCCATATCTGCTTACCTTCTACAATTACCCGGGTACCTGGACAGAGATACAGAGTATCGTTGACGACCCGCGAACACCTGGCCTGCTGCCCCCAAGCCTGGCCAAGAGGAAGCCATACAAGCATCGAGATCATCAGCAGAGTGTAGCCGTAACCCTGCAATGGTTGGGTATGCATCCTACGGAGAGTATTTATGCAAAATTAAAGCCCCGCCTCTGTATGAAAAATACATTGGAGGCAGGGCTCGTCAGGAAAATAATTTTCATTGCGTTCAGGCCGCACCCATATCCCTGATGACAGCCTTGATTTTGGTATCGAGGGCTGCATCGGTGGCATCGAAAGCTTCCAATGAAGGCAGCTCACTGCGAACGCCAAAGTAAAATTTTATTTTAGGTTCCGTTCCCGAAGGCCTGACGGTAACTTTACTACCATCGATCAAGAAAAATTGCAAAACATCCGATTTAGGTAAATCAATGGGCCTGACCTCAGAGGTCTCGAGATTGGTTTCCTTTTGCTCCAGATAATCTTTAATAATTAACACCTTAACCCCCCCCAATATAACTGGCGGCTGATTGCGGTAGTTATCCATCATATGTTTGATTTCCTCTGCTCCGGCCTTTCCCTTTTTGGTGAGAGAGAGGAGAGTTTCCTTGTAAAAACCAAATTCCAGGTATATTTCTTTTAATAGCTGATAGAGGGATTTACCCTGGTTGGTTGCCCAGGCCGCAGTCTCTGCTATCATGGCGCAACTGCTTATTGCATCCTTGTCTCTCACAAAATCACCCACCAGATAGCCATAACTTTCTTCACCCCCAGCAATAAAGGTTTTCGTTCCTTCAAATCTACGAATCATATCGGCAATGTACTTAAATCCGGTAAGCACATCATAGCTTTCAACCCCAAACTTACGGGCTATCTCACTCAACAGCTCTGAGGTTACAATCGTTTTCACGATAAATTCATTCCCCTTCAGCAGGCCTTTTTCTTTCCAGGTTTTCAAGATATAATAAATGAGCAGTGATGCAGTTTGGTTGCCATTTAAAAGCACGAATTCACCTTTTTCGTTTTGCACTGCAATGCCCACACGGTCGCCATCGGGGTCAGTACCCATTACGAGGCTGGCGCCAGTGGCTTTGGCCTTCTGAATAGCCAGATCAAGGGCGGCTGGTTCTTCAGGATTAGGGCTATGCACTGTAGGAAAGTCACCTGATACTACCATTTGCTCATCAACGGTGATAATATTTGTAAATCCGAAGGCCTGTAATGCCCGGGGAGCAAGCTTTACCCCTGTGCCATGAATGGGCGTATAAACAATCTTCATGTCTGCATGCCTACGGATGATTTCAGGGTTCAGCGACAACTTGCGGATATTTTCTATGTATGCTGAATCTACCTCGAGGCCAATAGTTTCAATAAGTTCCGGCTTGCCCTCAAACTTCACATCAGCCATGCCCTTGATTTTGTTCACCTCAGCGATTACATTCTTATCGTGCGGGCTGATGAGTTGCCCCCCGTCTGACCAATAGGCTTTGTACCCGTTGTACTCTTTGGGGTTGTGTGAAGCTGTAATAACAATTCCTCCCTGACAGCCCAGAAAGCGCACTGCAAACGAAAGTTCAGGTGTAGGGCGGAGTTCATCAAACAAATAGACTTTGATGCCATTGGCCGACAGCACGTTTGCCGTAGTTTGGGCAAAAAGCGGTCCATTGTTACGGCTGTCGTGGGCAATCACTACTTTGATGGGTTCAGTGGTAGGAAAACTTTTTTTCAAATAATTGGCAAAGCCCTGGGTGGCCATACCCACGGTATATATGTTCATCCGGTTGGTTCCTACGCCCATGATCCCTCTGAGACCTCCGGTTCCGAATTCCAGGTCGCGATAAAAACACTCCGTCAATTCGGCGGGATCGTTCTCAATGAGCCACTGCACTCGGCTGCGGGTCTCTTCGTCAAAGGGAGGCTGTGTCCAGGGCCTTGCTTTTTCAAGAATTACCGGATCGATAGTATTCATGGTGTTCTGGTTTTGGTTTTTTTGATAAAAGCTGTATTTGGGCTGCAAATTTAAAGTCTGAAATAGACAAGAATTAAAATGTTCTTAAAATATGTGGTAAACAACGACGCAAACTTTCATACCAATGAGGAATCTGAATACCGGTACGCTCTACAGTATGCTTTTTATCGAGCACACTGTAAAATGGTCTGGGAGCAGGTAATGGATAAGCTTCGCTGGGTATGGGATGAATGATGCATTCGATGCCAGCTAGCTGGATGATATGCCAGGCAAAATCGTACCACGAACAAATGCCCTCGTTGGTATAATGCAGAATTTCAGTTCCCCCGGGTTGTTGGCTGGATATCAAATACATTATAAAAGCTGCAAGGTCGGCGGCCCAGGTAGGCGATCCAATCTGGTCGGATACTACATTAAGCCGGCCCCTCTCCTTTCCGTATTTTAAAATAGTTTTTACGAAATTGTTACCAAATTCGGAGTAAAGCCAGGCCGTACGAATAATAAAAGCATCTACACCCGAGTCTCTTACGGCTTGCTCGCCCTGCAGCTTGGTAAGTCCATAGAATGATTCGGGCCCGGTGGGATCCTCAGGTTTGTAAGGCCTGTAATGCTTCCCGCTGAAGACATAATCGGTACTGATATGTATCATGGCTGCCCCGATAGACCTGGAAGCCTGAGCCAGATAACCGGGTGCCAGAGCATTGATTCTGGAAGCGAGTTCCCGCTCTGTTTCAGCCTTATCGACGGCTGTATAAGCAGCACAGTTGACCACCCAGCGAAAAGGCCGTTCCATTAGAAAGGCATGGATGGCATCAGGTTGAGTGATATCGAGTTCTTTCACGTCGGTAAACACAAAATTACAGCCCTCCGTTGCAGAAGCCAATCGGCGCAACTCATTGCCCAACTGGCCGTTCGCGCCGGTAACCAGTACCCAATTTTCGCTCATACGTGGTTTTGTTGTATTATAGAATTTTCTTCCGGAAATAATCTATGGTAAGCTTGAGTCCTTCTTCCAAAGGCACCTTGGGTTCCCAGTTGAGGACCTTTCGGGCCAGGGTGATATCAGGCTGGCGCTGTTTAGGATCGTCGGAGGGCAAGGGAAGGAAAACAATTTTTGACTTACTGCCGGTAAGCTGAATAACTTTTTCGGCCAATTCGAGAATGGTAAATTCTCCAGGGTTTCCAATATTCACCGGGCCGATGAAATCGTCGCCAGATGCCATCAGGCGTATGGCTCCTTCGATGAGGTCATCCACATACTGGAAAGAGCGTGTCTGCGAACCGTCTCCATAGATGGTGATGTCCTCATTGCGCAAGGCCTGCACGATAAAGTTACTTACCACACGGCCATCGTTAGGGTGCATGTTGGGACCATAAGTATTGAAAATGCGCATGATCTTGATTCGCACATTGTTTTGCCGGTGGTAATTGACAAACAGCGCCTCGGCGCAACGCTTTCCCTCGTCGTAGCAGGCTCTGGGCCCGATGGGATTCACATGGCCCCAGTAATCCTCGCTCTGAGGATGCACCGTAGGATCTCCATATACTTCGCTGGTGGAGGCTTGAAGAATTTTAGCCCTAATCCTCTTAGCCAATCCCAGCATATTAACCGCCCCCATGACCGAAGTCTTTATCGTCTTAATGGGATTATACTGATAATGAACCGGAGATGCAGGGCAGGCCAGGTTGTATATTTCATCAACCTCAATAAAAAAGGGCATGGTAACATCGTGACGGATGAGTTCGAAAAAGGGGTTTTTTATCAATTCCACCACATTTTCCTTTGAACCAGTGAAGTAGTTGTCGAGGCAGATGACTTCGTTACCCTCATCGAGCAGGCGCTTGCAGAGGTGGGAACCAATGAACCCAGCACCTCCTGTAACTAATACTTTCTTTTTCATGACTTACCAATTTAAAAATAAAGCCAGAGCCCCTCATGAGAGGATGGCTCCGGCAGGTTTTGGATTTTGGTTAACGACGGGTGGTATCAAGTCCTATGCAGAAGTAATCGAATCCTGCTTCTTTTACTTCTTTTGCTTCATAAATGTTGCGCCCGTCAAAAATGGCAGCAGTGCGCATGATTTTCTTTAACACGGCAAAATTGGGAAATTTAAACTCGGCCCATTCGGTGACCAATAGCAGTGCATCGGCATCGAGTGCAGCATCGTACTGGTCCTTGGCATACTCAATTTTATCTCCAAAATGACGGTGGCGGGCTTCATTCATTGCCACGGGGTCGTATGCTTTCACCCTGGCTCCCTCAGCCAATAAATTATTGATAATTACGATAGAAGGAGCCTCGCGCATGTCGTCGGTTTGAGGCTTAAAACTCAGGCCCCACACAGCAATTTGCTTGCCCTTCAAATCGCCATTGAAATACTTTTTAACCTTGTTAAACAATACAAGTTTCTGGTCTTCATTCACTTCCTCCACAGCTTTGAGCACCCTGAGCTTATATCCATTTTCTTCAGCGGTTTTAATGAGTGCTTTTACATCTTTAGGGAAGCAACTTCCACCATAGCCAATGCCAGGGTAAATAAATTTCTTCCCGATTCGACTATCGCTACCAATACCTTTGCGCACCATGTTTACATCAGCACCCACAATCTCGCATAAATTAGCGATATCATTCATAAAGCTTATCTTAGTGGCCAGCATGGAATTTGCAGCGTATTTGGTCATTTCGGCCGATGGAATATCCATGAAGATGACCGGATGCCCATTAAGCGTGAAAGGCTTATAGAGACGTTGGAAAATTTCCGTAGCCCGTTCAGAATCAGTACCTACAACGATACGGTCAGGTTTAAGAAAGTCGTTCACTGCATCCCCTTCTTTCAAAAATTCAGGATTGGAAGCAACATCGAAGGGAATTTTCACACCACGCTTATCGAGTTCTTCCTGAATCACACGCCTAACTTTTTCGGCCGTGCCCACTGGTACAGTGCTTTTTGTAACCATCAGCACATAATCATTCATGTACTGTCCCACTTCGCGGGCCACACCCAGCACATATTTGAGGTCGGCGCTCCCATCTTCATCAGGAGGAGTACCCACAGCACTGAAAATAACATCGGTACCTTCGGCTATGGAATCCTTAAGACTGGTTGTAAAATGTAAACGGCCCTTTTCAACATTGCGAAGAACCATAGGTTCCAAGCCAGGTTCGTAAATGGGGATAATTCCTTTTTTTAGATTTTCAATTTTTTGAACATCAATATCTACGCAGGTAACATCGATACCTACCTCAGAGAAACAGGTACCTGTAACAAGTCCCACGTATCCCGTTCCAACAATGGTAATTTTCATGGGTGATTGGTTTTAGGTTAAAAATTCCGTTTTTTCACTAATAATGGAACAAATATAAGCAGAGATTTTGGATTTATCAACATATTCAGACCTTTTAGGGCATAATTTTTATCCGAGTCATTTGGTTTAACCAATTAGTCAGCATCGAGTAAATAACTTTGCAAAATTACAATTGAAAAATTGTATCAAATATCTACAAACCAGACTTTTATACTTAAGGCCACAAAAGATGGAAATAAAACGCACCTTCGACCTGATCGATCAATGGCAGGAAAAGTATCCCCGCCCTGATGTTTTCGGAGCTAAGCGAAATGGTCAGTGGGTATTATATTCCGCCACTGACTACCGGGAATTTGCTGACGCTTTTAGTATGGGATTAATGGAATTAGGTTATGAAAAAGGGGATAAGATAGCAACCATTACTACTAACCGGCCGGAGTGGAATTTCGTAGATATGGGACTGGCCCAAGGGGGCTTTGTACACGTTCCTGTTTACCCAACACTCAACCCTGAAGATTACCGCTATATTCTTGAACATTCGGAAGCAAAAGCTATTTTTGTAGGCGATAAATCTCTGTATCAAAAAATTAAACCTGTTGCAGATGAAATTCCATCCATACGCAAAGTATACACATTCAACGATGTGGAAGGTGCACCTAACTGGATGGAAGTGGTAGAAACAGGACAGGAAGCGCGAGACAAGCATTACGATAACTTACAAAGAATTAAAGCCTCGATCTCGCCTGAAGATTTATTTACCATTATTTACACCAGCGGCACCACAGGAACCCCCAAAGGGGTAATGCTCTGCCACCGTAATATTGTTTCTAATTTTCTAGCTACCGCTAAATTGCAACCCCTTAATCATTCACATAAAGCATTGAGCTTCCTGCCCCTGTGCCATATTTATGAGCGAATGATGAACTATCATTTTCAGTCGCTGGGAATAGGCATTTATTATGCCGAAAACATGGGTACCATAGCTGACAACTTGCGCGAAATTAAAGCCGATGGGTTCACTACCGTACCCCGCCTCCTCGAAAAAGTATATGACCGTATAGTAGCCAAGGGAAAAGACCTTACTGGGTTCAAAAAAGGCGTGTTTTTCTGGGCTCTTAACCTGGCTCATAAATATGAATTTAACAACGCCAACGGTTGGTTCTATGGAGTAAAGCTCAAGATAGCTGACCGTTTGGTTTTCAGCAAATGGCGTCAGGGCTTGGGAGGCAACGTAAAAGTCATTGTTTCGGGTGGTTCTGCCCTTCAACCCCGATTAGCCCGTGTTTTCTGGGCCGCAGGACTGCCGGTCATGGAAGGATACGGACTTACAGAAACCTCACCGGTAATTGCAGTAAGCCACTATCGCTGGCCCAACATTAAATTTGGAACGGTGGGGCCCATTCTTGAAGGTGTAGAAGTAAAGATTGCTGAGGATGGGGAAATTCTGGCCAAAGGACCCAATGTAATGATGGGGTACTACAAAGACCCTGAATATACCGCAGAAGTAATCGATGAAGAAGGGTACTTCCATACCGGCGATATAGGAGTGATAGAAGACGGCAAGTTCCTCAAAATCACTGATCGCAAAAAAGAAATATTTAAACTTTCGGCCGGAAAATACATAGCTCCTCAAGTGATTGAAAATCGTTTTAAAGAATCCATTTTTATTGAAAACATTATGGTGATTGGTGAAAACGAGAAATTTGCCAGTGCTTTTATTTCACCCAATTTCAATCACTTACACTTCTGGGCTTCCAAGCATAAAATTCATTTCAAAGACAACAAAGATCTCATCACCCATAAAGAGGTGATTGAGCGTTTTGAGAAAGAGGTAAACAAGGTAAATGCCACCCTCAGTCCTCACGAGCAAATCAAACGATTCAGACTGGTGGCCGAGGAATGGTCTCCGCAATCGGGAGAATTGAGCCCCACGCTCAAGCTTCGCAGAGCCATCATCTATAAAAAATACGAGGACATCTATGAAGAAATTTACGGACATCCGCGTCCAGTGAAAGCCAAACCCACCACAGAAGAGAAGAAAAGTGCCCGGACGATGTTCTCGCTGGGTCTGGGTTTGAAATCAAAAAATTCGGGTAAGTCCTAATATCTGCAAAGTATCCAAAAAAGTTTTCCCTGAGTCCCGACTTCATCTTCTATGCCGGAATTGAGTTAATCACGAGGTTGCTGGACTGAATATTATAAAAAAGGTCACATCAGTATGATTCGTATTGGTAGGTTCCAGAACAATTGTCCAATCCCCAGCATTTCCTGATGGGTTTGATGATAAGGCTTATCTCCCAGGCACTTTTATGCCAGGGCCATATTATATTTTGATTCTTCAAAGGAAAATCATGGGCCAGCTCAAGGTCAGCCGAAAGCGTTTGGCGTCCACTGCCAAAAACCCTGAATCCTCCACTAACCGATAAATGGCCGCTGCTTCTGTAACCCAGCGTAAACCGGAGTCGATCGACCATGGAAAAATGCCGACGATACAAAAGGGTGAGGGTAGGATGATAAAACTTTTCCCCATTGTTGATATACAAACCCCTTAGCACCCAACCCCATTTTTGCCCCCATTCCCATAAAACACCTACATGGGCATGGTATTCGCGACCCGGGTGGACATCAGGTCTGCGGGTTTGCTGCTTCATGGTCAGATTTAAAACACTAAAACCCAGCTCCCACCTGTATGCTTGATCATCGGTCCAGCAATCCATTTTCCCCCAGCCCAAAATTATTCCCGCATCTGCTGTAAAGAGCCGTTCATGGGCATGCCCGGGCATAATGCTGTCAGTAAAAGGACTTAGTGTCGTCTGTGTTATAGGTGTATAAGGAGCCGATTCATGAAAAACCGGTCGCAGCGAGAATGCCAGAACATGAGTCTCAGCCTCCGAAAAGACCATGCCGCTGATAGCCAATCCCATCCGATGATAAGGATACCCATAATGGGTAGAAGACCTACGCTCGGAGAAAATTCCAACGGATAGAGCCACAGGATACCGACGGTTGAGAACTAATCCATAGTCCCTCCGTTGCCTGAAAAAATCAAACCTGTAATCCGCTGCAAAAAGCTGGTTTTGATGACTTAGCGTGTCATTTACAGTTCGCCTTTGTAAAAGAGCTGTTAGCTTCCATTTTTCGGGGCCTGTTCCCGTAAGCGCTGGATTAAGCCAGGCTGACGCCTGTCGGAAAAGGGTATAGTCAGACACCTGCGCATGCAGGTAATTACCTATGAGAAACCCAAATAAAGGAGGTAGCCATTTTTTCATGTTTCGTAAACGCCGGGCAGGTGCTTTTGTTGTAAAAAAACGCTTTCAGAAAAGCCGGAGTTGCTTTCCTCCCTGATTTCCGGTTTCGTATCCCTTAATCCGTTGAATTTGCGGTCCTAATGATAGTAAAAAACGACTGGGTTCCATTTTCATCTGCCGGTTAAAGAGGCGTCGCTGCCGGGCATAGCATAGAGATAATGACTGCCGGGCACGGGTCATGCCTACATAGAGCAATCGTCTTTCTTCCTCCAGGTCCGTGGGTTGACTCTCGAAGAGCGTGTAGGGAAGAAGCCCTTCCTCACATCCGGCAATGAACACATGATCGAATTCCAGTCCTTTAGAAGCATGCAGAGTCATTACATGAACGGCATTCTTGCCCGCTGCATAAAGCCCAGTAGGTGCACTTAGCAAAACAAAATCGGCAAAGGCCTTTACATCGTTGCCAAAAGACTCAGCTATATCTGTAAGTAATTGCCACACTTCGGGGTTTTCTTTTACCTCGATATGTGCAGAAGCAAGATAACCGCGCAATGCATCTTTCGCCGAACCTTCCGGGTGGGAGCGAATCCATTCCAGGGCTTCCGCCATCGTTTGCTCGGGCCAGGCCTGGCCTCCCAATCCCGTTTGCCAGGGCAATCCATGATCATTTAATGCTTTGATAATAAGCTTGAACTGACGAGATGTACGGCACAATATAGCAAAGTCGGATAAGGCGGCCTCTGCATCAGAACCAGCCACTCTACTATCGCGGGCAAAAAAACGGGTGCCTCCACTTATCTGATCGATGGTACGGGCTATATACTCTGCCTCTGAAGCATCGGTGGAAACCTCTACCACATTAACCTTCTCCGCATCGAACAAGGCTTGCAGAGGCTTTGCTTTCCCCAGGAGCGAAGAGGCAGCCTCCACAATTTGACGCGAACAACGGTAAGAATGGCTGAGATCATAGGTGCTTACAGGTTGAAAATCTTCATGCAATCGGCTAAAAATTTCAGGCATGGCCCCCCTGAAACGATAAATCGACTGGTCGGGATCGCCAATGGCAAAAAGTGACGTCTGGGAAGCCCCGGCCAACAGGCGGATTAACTCATACTGGACCGAATTCAGGTCCTGAAATTCGTCTACCAAGATATGCCGAAAGCGGGTCTGCCACCGCTTCAATAAAACAGAATCTTTACGCAGAAGTTCCAGCGCACCCAATACGAGCTCTTCGAAGTCAAGCTTGTCGTTCTCCCAAAGTTTGTGACGATAAGCCTCAGCCAGCGGGGCTATTTCGGGCACACTCATTCCATTGCGATGAAGCTCCATTTGCCGCATAAGGTTTTTCAAACTTCCGTTAGGCTGCGCAAGCAGAGACTTCAACCACTCTTTTTTTTCTTTATCGGTTAGCAGGATAAAGTTTTTTTCTGGCATAGCCTCGCGGATGATCTCGAGCCCCAACGAATGAATGGTTCCTGTTTTAACCCCTTCACCTCCGTAAGCAGGGATTTGTTCCTTTAGGAGCCTGTCGCGGATTTCACGGGCAGCTCTGAGTGTAAAAGTTATGGCCAGTATTTCGGAAGGCTGGCAGCAGTTCTCACGGATGAGACGAATGATACGATTGACGAGCACAAAGGTTTTACCTGAGCCGGGTCCGGCAATGGTAACCGCAGGTCCCTCCTGATGCTGAATAGCCCTTTGCTGCGCGGCTGCCATAGCCTCCAATTTAGGCAGCCAGGGACTTTCGGCTTCCGCCGCCTCATTCTTTGACAGCACAGATTCCCTGACCAGAGGATTGAAACTTAGCAAGGGTCTTACCGCCGGTTCTTGCAAAAGCAGCTCATTGTCAAACAGTTTGTTTTTCTGTGAAAAAAATTCGGCCTCGCCAGGGGCAAATGCGCTTACTATGCCGTATTCTCCGTCGTATCCTTCTCGGATGTAAACCCTCCGGTTTCGCATTCGCCTAATTGCCGTAGCCAATATATGCCCCCCTTTTTTAGCAATTTCCTCTTCAGAAATTTCTATCAAAATTCTCAATTCCGGTCCTAATTGCTGCAGAAGATTTAGGTAGGCCGTCTGAATCCTAGCCGATTTTTCTCCTGAGCCATGAATCTGGGCCAATATTTCGGGAAGAGGAATGATGTAATGAAAAACAGGGCTTAGTTGGTTTTCGGGCAAGGGCTCGCGGTCGGCCAGTGCTGCCACTCTATCGAGTACGCCAGGGGTAAGTTTCTTACCACAGACCGGACAAAGATATCCATGCCTGGCGGCCTCTGCCGGATTCATGCTTACTCCACATTTCTTATGTCCGGCATGGTGATATTTGCCTTCCTGGGGAAATAAATCCACTGTTTCGCTTTGACGGTCTTTAAGCGCCTTCATCATAGCGGTGAATGAACGTTCGCAATGGAACCTATTAGCATTACGGCCCAGTCGATCGGGCGAATGGGCATCACTGTTGCTTACCAAATGGTAGGCATCGAGCCGGCCTACTACCCTATTCATGGGAATGTCGCTTGAAAGGCCAGTTTCAAGCGTATGAATGTGAACGCTGAGATCGCCAAAGCACTCTTCCACACTATCGAAACCCGATGAAGCTCCCAGTACCGAAAACCAGGGCGTCCATATGTGGGCAGGGATAAGAGTAATAGAAGGATTGATTTCCAGAGCTATTTCCAACAAATGATAGCTGTCCAATCCAAGTATGGGGCGTCCGTCGGAGGTAATGTTGAACCCCATCAAACGGAGCTTCTGTTGCATTCTTTCAGCACTTACAAAATCAGGAAAAAGCAGAACATTGTGCACCTTGCGCACCTTCCCTCCTTTTTTGTAGATATTGCTGATTTCGGTGCTGAGTAAGAAATACGGCTCGTCAGCACCCGGAATTTTTATAATACCCGATGGCTTAGCTCCTTCCCGGAGTCTAAACACACCATCGCCCGCTTCCTCCAAGTTTTGTCGGAGTTCGTCCATCCATCCCGGATGCAGGCAGTCGCCTGTACCTATCACCCCAATTCCTTTGCGCAGGCCCCAAAGGTAAAGAAAGGCCGGGGTCAGTTCCTTACTTGTAGCCAGGCTATAATGCGAATGTATATGTAAATCAGCATAAAAAGTCATATCAGCTATTCATTTCATAAATTGTAACACTCGAATGCAAGTTTAATGAAAATAGGGGCACCCGTATAAAATAAAAAACGGCACCCGGAAGCAAGCCCGGATGCCGTTTGAAGAAAGGCAGAGAAGAACTTAATTTTTCTCCTGATTCTTTTCTCTGATTTTTTTGATAACCTCTTCCTGCATTCCGGAGGGCAGAGGCATGTACTGATAGAATTCCATGGAATAGTTGGCACGACCCGAGCTGATATTGCGCAATTGGGTAGCATAGCCAAACATTTCCATGAGGGGGACGAAGCCATTGATTTTTTGGGAGCCCTTGCGATGACGGCGCATCGATTCAATACGTCCGCGGCGTTTGTTAAGGTCGCTCACCACATTACCAATGTAATCGTCAGGCGAGTTGATTTCGATCTTCATAACTGGCTCCTTGAGGATGGGGGCAGCCTTTTCGAAAGCCTGCTTAAAAGCAATGGAGGCACAGGTCTGAAATGCGAAGTCGGAAGAGTCGACGGGGTGGTAAGAACCATCCAGCAAAATAACTCTTACATCTACTACAGGGAAGCCAGCCAGCACGCCTTTTTCGAGAGTCTGACGGATACCTTTATCCACTGAGGGAACAAATTCTGCAGGAATTACTCCGCCCTTAATGCGGTCCACAAATTCATAACCCTTGCCCTCGTTAGGTTCGATACGAAGCACTACATGGGCATACTGACCTTTACCACCGGTCTGCTTTACATGCTTATAGGCAGCTTCAGCCTCGTGGGTGATGGTTTCGCGGAATGCTACTGAAGGTTCACCTACCACCACCTCAACACCAAACTCATCTTTCAGACGGTCAAGGATAATTTCCAGATGAAGCTCACCCATCCCCGAAATAATGGTTTCTTCGGTTTCCTCATCGAAACGCATAGTGAACGAAGGATCCTCGCTGGCCAGCTTATGCAGGGCCTCACCCATTTTTTGCCGATCTCCCCGCTTGGCCGGAGTTACCTTAAGGTCAATAACTGGGGGAGGTATATGAATCGACTCAAGAAGAATGGGATGCTGGGGATCGCACAAGGTATCACCTGTCTTGGTATATTTGAGCCCTACCAGTGCCACAATATCGCCAGGACCGGCCTCATTCACATCTTCTCTCATCTTGGCATGGATACGCATGATGCGACCAATGCGCTCAGGCTTGTCTTTTGTAGAATTTTGAACCTGCATGCCGGTAGTCAGTTTGCCGCTGAATACCCGAACGAAAGTTTGCTGGCCTACATAAGGATCGTAGATAATTTTAAAAGCAAGGGCAGCAAAGGGATCTTTCACCGATGGATGACGCGAGTGGGTCTTCGATTCATCATCCGGGTCGTAGCCCACCACGGCACTTATATCCAGGGGGCTGGGTAGGTAATCTATCACGGCATCCAAAAGTTGATGAATACCTTTATTTTTATAGGCGGAACCACAAAATACAGGGGTCATAAGCAAGTGCAGAGTGGCATGCCGGGCAGCTCTTTTTATGAGTTCAACAGAAACAGGCTGTTCTTCAACAAATTTTTCGAATATCTCCTCATCAAAATCGGCCAGCTTCTCAATCAGATAATGACGGGCCTGCTCAGCCTTTTCTTTCAGATCTGCAGGAATGGGCACTTCAAAGGTTTCACGCTCATTGAAATTATAAGCCTTCATTTCCACCAGGTCTATCATACCTTCAAAAGTATCCTCAATTCCGATAGGTAGCTGGAAAGGAACAGCATTGGCATCAAGGTACTTATTCATGTGAAGCACTACATCGTCGAAGTCGGCACCCGGACGGTCCATTTTGTTGACAAAGGCAATACGGGGCACTTTGTATCGATTAGCCTGATTCCATACCGTTTCGCTCTGCGGTTCAACACCTCCTACGGCACAGAAAACAGCAATCATTCCGTCTAACACACGCAGCGAGCGTTCTACTTCAACTGTAAAATCCACATGACCTGGAGTATCGATAAGGTTGATGGGATAACCTTTCCACTGGCAGGATATAGCAGCTGAGGCAATGGTGATGCCCCTCTCCTGTTCTTGTTTCATAAAGTCGGTGGTTGCTTCTCCGTCGTGTACTTCACCTAGCTTGCGGTTTACCCCGGTAAAATACAAGATTCGTTCGGTAGTAGTGGTCTTACCGGCATCAATGTGTGCTGCAATTCCAATGTTGCGTAATTTCTGTAAAGGCATTTTAATTTGAATATTAATATTTTATTAATCAGCACTTTGGCTTTTTAAGGCAAAAAGCCTGCAAAGATAGAAACATTTTATAAAACATATGGAATTTTTTTGATAAATACGATTAACTTATTCAGATACAGTATATTATTTAATAAATTTAAGAATGACTATTTAAAACTGTTGTGGCAAAATTTTTGTAGTTAGATGAGTTACACGAACTTTGTTTGGCAAAAAACCAAAACCCGGAGAAGTTGCCGTATGAAACCCATCAAAATATTGATAATCATTGCCTTGAGTGGAATATTGTTTTCCTGCAGTCCCTCAAGGGAACTGGCCAACGAGTTTACGGCCCAATCTTCCAAAAACACCGCTGTTTACCTAATTCCCGCGGGATACCTGGAAAAAACCAATTTAAAAAAGAGTGCCACGGATAATCTGGAGGGCCTCACACCCGCCCAGCGCGACTCAGCCCGCCTGGCGCAAACATGCTTTCTAAAAAACGTCTCCGACTCGGCCTTCCTCACTCGTTTTGTGAATGCCTACATGGACGAGCTAAGAGCTTTAGGACTGAGGGTTTGCCTTGACGGCCCCGACTCCCTGCAATGTCCACCCAAAGAAAATTCCTTCGTGGTAAAAATGCAGGAGCTCGAACTCCGCGAATTTGTCATCCGCCTTACGGATGAACAATTCATTTACAATGCCGTTTATCAGAAAGACATCGATCTGCAGGCTGTATCTCTGCATGCATGGTTTGGAATTGACCGGCTCAACCAACCAGCCGGTAAAAGGTTGCTTTACGCTGAAAATTACATCAGCGACGAACTGCTCGACAGTGGATTTGGTCGGGACGAAAAAGACGGTCGAATTTTGCATTATCGCCGGACAGAGCCTCTGACTCTCGAAAAAATATATAACATGGCTGAAGCATTGGGGCGAAAATATGCGTCGTACACCTATGATTACCTGATGAATGAATATGTTTTCCGCCACCTAAAAAAGCATGATCCTGGTAGTTATTATCACTACGATCGGTTCAAGGGGAGGCTTGAATCCGCAGAGAAAAACCGTTTTTCTATTCAATAAATCTTAGAACTAACCTGTTGTATATGAGGAAACCGGCATGGATGCCGGAATGTTTACCCAGAGGCTGTCTCAAAACGGGGCAGCCTCTCTTTCATTTCAAGCTAACTCATAGCATACACACACGATGCGTGGTCTTTTTCCCCTCCTGCTCTGCAACAATCAATAAAACTGATTTTTGACTACCCAGGGGTAGAGGCACGTAGCTGAAACCGATGAGTTTTTCCCAGGCGCCTAAGAACCTACCTTGCATATCATAAATCCAGAGCTGATAAAATGAGTCCTGAATGGGTGGAATCACTTCCAATTCATTGCTTCTTGGCATTATTTTCCATTCAGCATGTTTAGGTATACCCATTAATTTGCTTTTGCTCGATTTTTCCACCGGAATCCATCCAACCTCTCCAGGCTCAATGGGTGGATGATATTCATAGGCTCCTATATCCCAAGCTGACCCTCCGGGCCGGGGAAGGCTATCAGCATCGAAACTAAAGCTTGCAACAGTATCTGCAGCGAGCGCATTATCCACCAGGTTAGTACTATCTTTCAGTCTGAAATTGCCTTGTACAGCCGCAATGAAGTAAGGATCTGTACTTCCTGACAAGCCATAATAAGACGAATATCTTACCGTGTCGAAATAATTGGAAGAAACCAGGGCACTGACCCCAGACCCTATCTGCAAACAGGACTGCATCCAATTGTTTCCATAGTTCCCAAACAGGTGCTTGGTAGCTGGATCAAGTATCACATTATTGTAAACCCGATTTTTACGGCTTTGGGTGGATGCAATTTTAATGCCCGAAGTACGTGGGCTTACAATGGTATTGTTGATGTAATAAAAGGAAGAACCCGGTATAGTAGTGCGATCGTCGGCGAAAATGCCGTAGACAAAATGCTGATTCCAGGCAAATTTTGAGGGTCGGCCAGGACGCAAAATCACGTTGTTGAAAATGTAAACCTCACCTACTCCAAAAACATTAAAACCGCTCCCATAAGTATCTGCGATAATATTGTTGAAATAACGACCTGTGCTACCTCCCCCTACGCAAATCCCTTCCATTCCGTAGCCTTTTGAGTAAGTGTTATCAAGAAATCCGGTCCTACTAATGCTGTTGTTAAATACCAGCACGTCTTCGGTAGCACAACTAATTTGGATCCCATCCAGGCCTGTCCATTCCACGATATTGTCGTGTACCCGTAAATGCTTTACCTCATGGGCATAGACCTGAATAGTGGAACCTCCGCATGACCGAGTAACCGGCCCATAAACACTGTAGCCAATATACATTCCCTCACCCTGCGTATGATGAATATAACAATGATGGATATGCAGATTATTCAGGGTAAAGTTTTCGCGCCAGGTGGAAGGATTGCAGGAAGGGTCGGTTTTGGCCATGATGCCAGCAAAACCTTGTCGACAGATTTCCAAATGATGGACTTCGATATCGCTAGTCAACTCATCGAGTGACAGGCCATTATTACCGGCAGCTGTAGTATCCAGCTTAATCCCATATTCCCAGGCCGGATGACCGCTACCAGAGAGAATTACATTCCTGCAGGTTTTGAGAGCCAAGGCCCCACCGCTGGCAGTATTGCTGATTATAACCCGCCCCCCATAATTGATGAGTATTATGGGCTGGGCCGGGGTACCTCTGAGATTTTTGATGCGAAGATAAGTCGTACGTTCACCTGCAGCTATACCAATAGTATCGCCAGGCCAGATAGTATCGCGATTGGGAGCAATATTGTAAATCTTTCCATTGGGCAAAATACCACTTTGAAAATTAATATAAGAAGCCTGAATTCCAATGATATACTTCGGAGCTGCCAAAATCTCCAAGACATTCAAACCATTAAGCAGGCCAAGTAATACAATCCATTTTAAATTTTTCATGGCTGTGGGTTTTCAATGCATCAAATATACAATTTTTAGAAAAAAATACTTATTTGTTCTATTGGGTAGAAAATCATTTCTCAAAAAATTGGATTTTTTCGAGCCATAAACTGCAGAGCTTAATAAAATTTCCAATTACTGGAAAAAGAGAAGTAGGTTTCTCTCCTGAACAAAAACGCATGCTGAATTGTCATTAACAAGAAAGACCATGAAACCTATACTGATAATTAGCATCCTGAATTTATTTCTTGGATGTCAAACACCCCCATTAAACCCACCGGATAGCATGAACCCATATCGTAAACTTACACCCGAAGAGGAATATGTAATAGTCCAAAAAGGCACCGAGCGGCCATTCACCGGAAAGTACTATGACTTTTGGGAAGAAGGGACTTACCATTGTAAACGTTGTGGAGCCGAGCTCTACCGAAGCACAGCCAAATTTGATGCGGGTTGCGGTTGGCCTAGTTTCGATGACGAGGTGCCCGGAGCCGTGAAAAGGGTCCTCGATGCCGATGGTTACCGTACAGAGATACTCTGTGCCCACTGTGGAGCCCATTTGGGTCATGTGTTTTTAGGAGAGGGATTTACCCCTAAGAATACCCGACATTGCGTCAATAGTATTTCTCTTGAGTTTCGGCCTTTCAAGAAACCGACAGCTCAAACCGATACTGCTATTTTTGCAGGAGGCTGTTTCTGGGGGGTGGAATATTATTTT
Source organism: Bacteroidales bacterium (assembly GCA_049969475.1). Taxonomy (GTDB): domain Bacteria; phylum Bacteroidota; class Bacteroidia; order Bacteroidales; family TTA-H9; genus UBA2030. The sequence continues at coordinate 176,735 of JBMFOU010000002.1, forward strand.
AAAAACTTGCCGGGCGTGCTAAAGACTACCGTAGGTTATACAGGGGGAACCGTTGACCATCCGACCTATGAGCAAGTGTGCACCGGACGTACCGGGCATGCCGAGGCACTGGAAATTGTGTTCGACCCCACTCAGGTTACCTACGAAAGCCTCGCCAAACTCTTTTTCGAGATTCACGATCCTACACAGCTTAACCGTCAGGGACCGGATGTAGGCCATCAATACCGTTCAGTAGTTTTTTATAAAAATGAAGAGCAAAAAGAAGTTGCCCAACACCTCATTAACATATTAAAAAACAAAGGATTAAGGGTGGTTACCGAATTGCTGCCCACCAGCATATTCTGGCCTGCCGAGGAATATCATCAAAACTATTACCAGAAAACTGGTGGAAGGCCATACTGCCACCTACGCGTCAGAAGATTCGACTAAGTGAAGCACGGGTTTCTCTACCTTTGCGTTTTTTGTTAAGAAAAAAAGATATGAGAAACTATTTGCTGACGCTGGGGATGCTTGGTGGACTCACTATAGCAATGAATTACAACCTGAATGCCCAGTTTTCTGTAGAAACAGAAATTCGCCCCAGGGCTGAGTT
>JBMFOU010000003.1:0-150318 GCA_049969475.1 Bacteroidales bacterium
ACCTTCGTCAAGAATCATTTTTGTAGCAACAAGAGATGCAGGCGATAAGCCCAAGGATGAAACCCAGGATCATGAAAATCTCATTCACATCGACGGGATTTAACCATAAAACCGTCAAAGGAAGGAAAACCAGCCAAAGAATAAGGCCCTGAAGCCAGAAAACCTGAAAGAGACTCACATATCCATAGCGATCGGCTCCATAATGAGCTCTGAAGGCCTGATAGCGAGGGTCTTCTCCTTTGCCCCAGTTGCGAATGAGTAGATAAACCGAAAGCCGTGTTCCCCAAATGACAAGAAGAACCAACATAAGCCAGCCCGCCCAGTTCGAAGGAGGCCCAAATTTAAAAATACCCCATATAGCCGTTATAATAAAACCTAATCCCCAGAAAGGGTCCACAATGCTGGCATTGCGCAGCACCAGGCTCAGCGGCCACAACAAAGTCATCATAGTAAGAATGAAACCCAAGAGCGGCAGATAAACCTCAAAAAAATGTGACAGACTCATCATGGGGATACTATCAATTTTATGACTGCTTTTGATCCATCAATAAATGTAAGGCGCACGAAATACAATCCTGGAGCAAGATCGGATACTGAGTATAAAGCCGAAGATGCAGGTTTTTCGTATCTTCTGATTAGGGTTCCACCAGGGCTCAGTATTTCCAAGGAGTGTAATTGGAGTTCCTGATCTGCCTTAAGGCTGAAAGTACCGCGCGTTGGGTTAGGTGTGAGCGTAATCCGTATTTTGGGAATTTCGGATACACCCAAAGATTTAGTTATGCGAATAAAACGAGGAAAGTAAAGTGTATAAGAACCCACCTCATTAGATGCCACCAGTTTAACGGCATGCCAGCCCGTATCTGCAAAATAAACTATCGGCTGTGGCTGATCAGAATAAGCAGGAAGTCCTCCTTCAAAATACCAATCCCAGGCGGTGGTTGGGCCTCCCAGATCTTCAAAAGTAAATTTTACAGGGGATGAGGCAGGTGCGGGATTTTTATCAACCCTAATTACCACCACAGGCCAGCCGGGTTCACAACCAAACCCCAGCGTGGCAAACAGACCGTCGCCGCCAGGAAAATACGCCTGCAATTGGTCGGTACGGCTCCAATTGGAACCCATGGAGTTATCTGCATAAGGATCACACAATTGGATAGAGTGTCCGGTTGCTGCTGCGCCCAACGGCCAGGGCCAGTCGGACTTGTAGGGTACACTATCGATCGTATAACCCAGCTTGTCCTTGAGCATGACCAGCTCTCCTGAGTTATTCAGATTACCGGCCCCCCACTGAATGGCTGAGATTCCAAACCATTGAGCAAGAAGGTTGGATGACCGGGCTAGAACCAAATATTCACCAGGCTCCATCCATTTATCAGAGAATATCATCTCCACTCCCCGGGTAGAAAAACCCTTAAGGTTAATTGCATGATCCTCATTATTACGAATTTCCAGGAATTCGAGGCTGTCGGGATCGGGCATACCCGATTTATACATTATTTCGGTGATTGCCAGACGTGTCTTTCCAGGTGTGGCCACAAATACATATTTATCTTGACAAACAGAATCTGCGCCCAGGACATTGGACACCTTCAAACATACTTTGTACTTTCCTGGTTGTGAATATTTTATGCCCGCTGGATTCTGTAAGGTAGATTGGGATGGAATGCCTCCCGGAAAGCTCCATTTCCAAAGGGTGGGGTTTCCGGTACTCAAATCGGTAAAACTTACTTTCTCTCCAGGGAAAATGAAGGTGCTTGTACTTGTAAAAGCGGCCGTAGGTATTTCCATGTTGCATCCAGTACCCGGGGTAGCATATACCATACGGTTGTTGACAATTTTTCCGGTACTACGCGAAGCCCTTGTCCACGACTGGCCCAATGAATTATTGGCATTAGGATTACAGAGCTCCAAGCTATAGCCCCGGCCATTGGCCAGCGAGTCCCAAGGACTGTTAGGCTTATAAGGGACACTGTCCACGGTTACCCCAAATTTATTTACCAGCTTAATAAGTTCGCCCGAGTTGGCCAACACTCCGGAAGTCCACTCAAGGAAAGAGGTTTCATAGAAACTCTCCGCCGCTTTTTTATTTCCAGCAATCAATAAATAACTTTCCGGCATGAGCGTGGTGTCGGGCAGTACATATTCTATACCCGCGACAAATTCAAAGTTTTTGAGATTTATTGGTTGGCTTCCACGATTATACAATTCGATGAACTCCAGGCTATCGGGGTTGGTTTCCGGAGGGTTGTACATGATTTCGGTAATCACAATAGGTTCAGCACTGGTTCCTCCCACCTGAATGTAGCCAGGTTTGCACTTCACACTTTGCCCATAAACATTTCCTACTGTCAGGCATACCTTATACAGACCAGGTTCCTCATAACGAACCGCGGGTGGATTTTCCCCATCCCATGTGAGGGGATCGCCTCCTTCGAAATACCAATTCCAATAATTGCAGGCCCCTAAAGTGGTGGCCGTAAACTTCACCGACTGATAGACAGCAATCAAAGTATCGTCGGCTGAAAAATCGGCCATGGGAGTGGTGTAGATGCAGGGAGCCATGGGAGTGGCATAAATTTTCTGCCCTGCTGCATTGGTAGCTGCATATTCGGTGGCATATATCCAATTTTCAGGTTGGGAATTATCCAGCGAAGGATCGCACAATACCAGAGAAGGTCCTCCCCCGTTGGGCTTTGTGGGCCATGGAGGTGTGTTTTTGTAATACACCGAATCCACCAGCTGACCATAATTATCCATCAACATTACATAGGAGTCTATATTACTGAGCTTTCCTCCATTCCAGCCATAGGAAGGAAGGCCGAAGGTATTCATAATGGCAGATGGGCTGTATGCCACCAGAACATATTCTCCTGGATCAAAATTACGGGAGGGGAAGGTAAAAGTAATGTTCTTGGCCAAAAGCTTATATCCTTCCAGATTGATCGACTCCGTGCCATTATGATAAATTTCAATAAACTCGATGCTGTCCTGGGTTTCTGGTGGGTTGTACATGATTTCGGTGATAACCAGTTTGGGAACGGCTGCGACCAGCACCTCGATATAATGAGTTTTGCAAATTGTATTGTCACCGTAAACATTACCCGCCGTTAGACACACGGAGTATTTACCTGGGATATTGTAAGTTATGGCGGGAGGGTTTGCCGTGGTATCGGCATAGGGTTCTCCTCCTTCAAAATCCCAATCAAATTGATCGGCATAGCCCTGTGTAAGATTAGTAAAATGAACCGCCTGGCCTGCCACGATGGTTAGAGGGCTGGCTGAAAAATCGGGTTCCGGGACGGTATGTGCACAGGCACTCCCCGGAGTTCCGTAGATGGGCTTTCCACTGGCATTAATAGCCTGCAGTTCCACACTATGAATCCAATTTCCCGGAATTCCATTATCGAAATTCGGGTCGCATAACACCAGCGAAGGCCCGTAACCATTAGCGATTGTATCCCAGGGCAAGGCCTTACTGTATCTTACCGTATCCACCAGAAAACCAAAATTATCTTTAAGCTCAATAAGAGCTCCCGTATTATTGAGTTTGCCACCGTTCCATTTAAAAGAAGAAATGCCGAAAGTGCGACGCATGGCCAGCGTGTCGTAGGCCAATACCAGGTAGGCACCGGGATTGAAAGTGAGTGACGGGAAGATATAATTAACATTACCCGCAGTAAGTTTAAAACCGTTCATATTCACCGGATCCACCCCATTGTTGTAAAGTTCTATGTAATCAAGACTATCGCTTGATTCGGGCGGATTGTACATGATTTCGGTAATTACAATATCGCTGTAAGGCTGAATAACATGAATGTAGTTGTCGAGACAAAGAGTACTACTGCCCTGTCCGTTGTTAACGGTGAGACATACATCAAAATCGCCAGGCACATTGTAGACTACATCCGGATTCTGAACTAAGGAAGAAGCTGGGGTACCGCCCTGGAAAGTCCACGACCATTGCGTGGGATTTCCCAGTGAGATATCAAAAAAGCTGACCGCATCGCCCACCATCACCGTGAGATTATCAGCCCAGAAGTTAGCTATGGGTCCGCCCGACCAGCTGCCACACGAAGCTCCCGGTGTGGCCCATACTGGCTCACCAGTGGGTAGGGTGCCTGCATATATTGTAGCCGCTGACCAATTTTCAGGCAAAGCATTGTCAATAAAAGGATTACATAACTCCAGCGAAGGCCCTCCACCATTAGGAGTTGTGGGCCAGGGAGCATTCACTCCGTAGTTTACACTATCTACTGTTAATCCTTGAGGATCGACCAACTTTATCAGTTCCCCGCTATTCGAAAGCCTACCGCTTTGCCATTGAATAGCCGAAACTCCAAAGAAAGACTGTATGGCCGAGGCATTATAGGCCAAAACCAGATATTCTCCAGGATTGATTAAAACCGAAGAAAAAGTGTGAACGATGCCATCTGTGAAATGGTAGCCTAAAAGGTTTATCGGGTAATTGCCCTTGTTGTATAATTCCAGATATTCAGTTTCGTCGGATGAATTTGGCGGATTATAATTAATTTCGCTGATAACTATGGGACTGTTACTTTGCGCCATGATGCCCAACGGCCATGAAACAACCGTCAGGATTAGTATAGCTATTCGCCATAGAGTTATTAGATTTTTCATAATTAAACATCTTTAAGTTGATTATATAAAGACTACCAAAAATATACCCACACTCAAAAATTAAAGGTAATCAATAATTTATTCCTTTGCATGCATGAACTCATTACAAAACTAACAAAAAAAAGTATCGATTTGATAATAAGAAAAATAGTTGTTATTCATCTGTTGATGGCTCTTGGGATACTAACGTCCCTCCATGCGCAGGAAATTCCTGTGGTTTCAATTCATGCAGAACAATCAGCGTTTTACAAAACACACCCCTGGCCCGAGGCATTACCTGCGAGAAATCAGTTTCTCTCTCAAAATCAGACCCGTGCAACCCGCACCATTTTCGGATATCATCCCTACTGGATGAACAACAGTTGGGGCCTATACGACTGGAATTTGCTCAGCGATTTGTGTTATTTTTCTTACGAGGTAGATGCTGGCACAGGCAACCCCCTTACGACCAATTCGTTCGAAACCGCCCCTGTCGTAGATACCGCGCTGGCTCATGGAACTAAAGTGCACCTATGCGTTACCCTTTTCAGCGGCCATGCACAATTTTTGGGGAATGCCGGGGCGCGTCAGAATTTGTGTGCAAAACTAGCGGAGAGTGTCCGCAAAAGAAAGATTCAAGGGGTCAACATCGACTTCGAGGCAGTACCCTCTTCCCAACGAAACGCTCTTACAGCGTTTATGCAAGAGCTAAAACACTACATCGACACGGCAGCTCCAGGGACCCAGCTCAGCATGGCCACTCCTGCCGTCGACTGGAGCAACACATTCGACCTGGTTTCCCTTTCAGAGGTCTGCGATTTCTTTATGGTCATGACTTATGATTACTACTGGAACCTCAGTCAGACAGCAGGCCCCGTGGCACCGATTTATCCTATGGAAAGCGGTTATCGTCATGGCGTGATGCGCACACTTCAATACTATCTTTCTAAAGGTGTTCCTGCTTCAAAAATAGTGATGGGTGTGCCTTATTACGGACGAATCTGGCCCGTTCAATCAGCTCAGGCACCCAGCCCAACCCGTGGGGCAGGCAGTGCCGTTATGTACCGCTCGGTTAAAGGCAACTCCTCTCTTTTCAACTATCAGACCCGACACTATGAACCCGCCTCGAGGGCCACCTACTATGCCTACCAGGCCAATGGATGGAACCACTGTTTTATTGACGAGGTGGAAGACCTGCGTATGAAATACGATCTTGTACACGCTTACAACCTGAAGGGCGTTGGTATCTGGGCCCTGGGCTACGACAACGGCTACAGTGAATTATGGGAACTCCTGGCCGAATCGTTTGCGAGTCCCCTTGGCATGAGCTGCAGCGACACCTTGTTCGATGCGGGCGGTCCTGCCTACACTCCTGTTGAATATTCATCGAAAGCCCTAAGCATAAGACCTTCGGGGGGCAGGCCTATCATCTTCTCTTTTCCTCAGCTCATACTCTCTCAGGTTCGCCTCGACGTCTTCGAGGGATGTGATACCACCTCCCAGCCCCTGCTCTCCCTCCTGCCAGGTCAATCCCCATCCAACTTCTCTACCGACTCTTTCTGTATTTATATTCGCCCTGTAGCGCTTGGCCCCAATCCTATGGCCGACTTTGCTGTAGCCTGGCGATGCCCCTCTGCCGGTTTTATCCAGCCTTCTTCTGATGATAAATTACAAATCTATCCCAATCCTGCCCATTCTGAACTATTTATCAAAATTCCAGAAAGACCTATCCAAGAGTACAAGCTTATTCTTTTCGACCTGACGGGCAGAGTGGTTGCCTCAAGAGCCGGCTTCAACCAGGGAACTGAAATTGTATTTCCTTTTCCAGCAGCTCTCACCTCAGGAATTTATGCCCTGAGGATTGAATACGCCGGTAAGGTAGTTATTCATAAAATACTTGTAACAAGATAAGTTGCTCTTCCAGAGGGCGTTCAAACCACCTTGCCTGCTGTGGCTATGGCAGCCACACTTACCCGGGTGCCTGGTATCTCGAGTAATTTGAGGATGCAGGCTTCCATTGTGGCGCCCGTAGTGATGATATCATCCACCAAAAGAATATGCTTGCCTTGCAAAAAAGCAGTATCACGCAATGCGAAAACTGACTTTACGTTTTCCCAACGCCGCAAGCGCGATTTCCTGGTCTGGGTTTCGGTGTAAACCGCCCTGTAAAGCGTTCTCTCATCCACGGGCCGGCCCATGCCCTGCGCCAGACCCCGAGCAAACATAGCCGCCTGATTGTAACCCCGCTTTTTCTCCTTTTCCGGATGCAGGGGAATGGGCACTATGATATCTACACTCCGAAAAACCTCCGACTCCAGCAACTCACGACCATATATGCGGCCTACCAGAAGGCCTATTTCAGGTGCATGGTTGTATTTTAAATTATGAAGCAATCTCTGCACTGGCGCACTTTTCCTGAAAAAATAACGGGCTGCTCCTCCCTCTACAGGCACCCTGCCCCAAAATGACCTTACCACCTGATTATCCTGGGCTTGCCGGTGAAAACCGGTCTGAGGCAAATGCAATAAACAACGGGTACACAGTATGTCCTCATGCAGAAAAAGACTGCTCCCACAGGCCAAACAGAGCCTTGGGTAAACGAGCGAGAGAAAATCGTCAGCCCATGTCAGCAGGTTCTTAAACATTTGAATTGCTTAGCAATCTTTCTTTCACAAATATAACTTGCTTTTTATCCATCGCCAAAAGCTCATTCCAAAACAGAGGGGTTTATTAACTTTGCCCAAACAAAATTTATGACCACCTTCAATCCCAACGCCATAGGTATTCCCAATGGAAACTTTTTAGGGCTACCCTATACTATAGAAGAAGCTGAGATTATATTGATTCCCGTACCCTGGGATGTTACCACCTCGTATCGACCGGGGACTGCCCGGGGACCTCAGGCTATCATTGAGGCCAGCACCCAGGTTGACCTTTTCGATTTTTTCCTTCCCAGGGCCTGGGAAAACAAAATCGCTACGCTTCCCATTTTTAAAGAAATTTTACAACTCAATACCAAGCTTCGCCCCATGGCCAAAGAAGTAATCACCCGGCTTGAGGCAGGAATTACAGAAGATGACCCGGAACTGAAAAAGTTGCTCAGGCAGGTAAACGAAGGATCGACCTGGCTCAATGCCTGGGTCAGAAATAAAGCACAGGAAATACTCGATTCGGGACGAATTCCCGCCGTAGTAGGGGGCGACCACAGCACACCCTTAGGCCTCATTCAGGCCGTAGCCGATAAATACCCAGGTTTCGGAATATTACACATCGATGCCCATGCAGATTTAAGAGAAGCCTATGAAGGTTTCACCTGGTCGCATGCTTCCATTATGTTCAACACGCTGGAAGATGCCCGGCCCCAAAAGCTGGTGCAGGTAGCCATACGCGATGTTTGCGAGGAAGAGATGCAGCTGGCGGCCGAAAATCCCTCAGTCAAGCAGTACAACGATTATAACCTCGCTTTCAGAAAAATGGCTGGTGAGCCCTTTGCAGAAATAGGAAGGGAAATAGTGGACAGCCTGCCCCAAAACGTTTACATTTCATTCGATATTGACGGGCTAAGTCCTGAATTGTGCCCTCATACCGGAACCCCGGTTCCCGGAGGACTTAACTTTATGGAAGCCGTACAATTGCTCGAAATGGTAGCCACCTCAGGGCGACGCATCATTGGTTTCGATCTGTGTGAAGTAGCCCCTGGTCCTGAGGATGAATGGGACGCCAACGTAGGTGCCCGCATTCTGCAGAAACTCTGCAACTTTACCCGTCTTGCGGCTCTCAATCAGGGATAAGTGAGTACAGCTGGACGAGTAATCCACCATTTCCTGCCATCCGTTTCTATATAGGTCATAACCTGTGGAGTGTCGTATTTCCCGGCTCCTGTGAGAATACGCAATTGGGCCAGCGGAACCAGAGAACTTACATCCTTCACAGGAAATCCATTGAGGTGTTTCTCGATGAGAATAAAAACCCCGGGTTCTATGAGCTTTATCAGACTGCGTGACTCGCATACCACCAGCGCATCGTCGCCAACCTCCTCTATCAATCTTGAAAAGCCCTCCACCAGGTATTCGTCCCTGGCTCGCAGAAACCAAACTGAATCGGCACCCGCTTGTAAAAATCTGGATGTATCCTTCGGAAGGTCAGGCCATGTTTCGCGATACAATGACCAGGTTTCAGGGGCTGGATCGTCGTGGTGACCGTGAAGGGAAGCATCGCCCGCATAAACGGCACTAACTTTGAGCCCCACCACTCTATGTTGTAGAGAATATTTACGTATTAAGGCAATGGCCAGGTGGCTTTTGCCCACATTGCGGGCATTCCCGGCTATCAACAAAAAGTTGGGATATTTCGGCCGCATAGGGCGGCAAAGGTAGAGATTTCATACTAAATGGCCTGGAGCGCCAAGGTTTGAAAGGATTTTCCCGTTAAAAACTGGTGAATGAGTCGGGAAATTGGAAGTTCGGGTAAAAACGATTCATTCAACCGGGTTAAAATCCAACCATCGGGCAATTCTAGGGCGCTGGAAACTTTTCCCCCAAAAACATAAAATTTTGCCTGAATTAAACGATGGGTCAGTGTGTGAGTGGCATGGATTTCGCCCAGGGGGTTCCATACCCAATCAAGGTATTCCAGGGAATGATTAAAGGTCTCTTGAATAGTCTCTAGTTCCGGGAAATCGTACAGATGGCGCCAGATGCCCTTGTTGCGTCGTTTCATGATTAATGAAAAACCCTTTTCGTCCACGACCAGCAAGACAAGATAATTGATTTCCATATCTTTAACCTTCACCTGGCTTTCTTTACGGGGTAATTCGTTCTGAATTCCCCTGACATAGGCCATGCAGAAATCCCTGATGGGGCATACTCCGCATTTGGGCTTACCAGGCGTACAAATCAATGCACCTAGCTCCATGACAGCCTGATTAAAACGGCCAGGTTGGGAATGCGAAATCAACTGTTGTCCGGCCTCCATGCAGGAGCGCCGCCCCTGGGCTTTGTCCACTGGTTCTTCAATGGCAAACAAGCGGGCATAAACCCTGAGGGTGTTTCCGTCGAGCACAGGCACAGGTTCATTTCCGGCAATGGAGGCCACAGCGGCAGCTGTGTAGGAGCCTATTCCCTTAACTTTTATCAGCTCCTGATATTTCAAGGGAATTTGACCACCCCATTCCAACATTATCTGGCGGGCCCCGGCATGCAGATTACGTGCCCGGCTATAATAACCCAACCCCTGCCAGAGCCTTAATACCTCCTCTTCGCTGGCTGCCGCCAGCACAGCCACGCCAGGAAACTGTGCAACAAAACGCTCGTAATAAGGCAATCCCTGATTGACCCGCGTTTGCTGTAAAATGACTTCGGAAACCCAAATTCGGTAGGGATCCTTCGTCTGACGCCAGGGCAATACCCTCGCCGATTGATCATACCACGTTAACAATGTGTCAGTTAAACCCATTCTATTGAAAAATAGTCAGTTATTACAACAATATTTTTACAAAATAGCTCAAAAACTTGGTGAAAATAAAAAAGATAGTATCTTTGCAGCCCATTAGAAATCTAATTTTCAAACCCTTAAAAAACGAACGATATGACTAAAGCTGAAATCGTAGCAGAAATTGCCGGCAAGACTAATGTAGAAAAGGTTGCCGTACAGCAGATCGTAGAAGCTTTCATGGATTCCATTAAAAACGCCATGACCAATGGTGAGAATGTATACCTGAGGGGTTTTGGAAGCTTCATTATTAAACGCAGGGCCGAAAAAACCGGCAGGAACATTTCCAAAAACACTACTATCATTATCCCTGCTCACAATATCCCTGCTTTCAAGCCTGCCAAATCATTTGTAAATGAAGTAAAAAACAAGGTTAAATAATTTCAAAATCTTAAAAAAATGCCTTGCGGTAAAAAAAGAAAAAGACATAAGATGGCCACCCACAAGCGTAAAAAACGCTTGAGAAAGAACAGGCATAAGAAGAAATAATTGAGCCTGCTTCATTCTGCTTTAGAACCATAAAATTATAATACAATGCCTCGGGAGGGTGCATTGTATTATAATTTTTAAAGCCAAGCATAGGCATTGGCTGAGCTAATGCCTTACAAATCCCACAGTATAATTATTTCAAACACCTACCGACGTGAACAGAGATTTGATTATTGACGTAAGCTCCGGAGAAGTGAACATCGCTCTGTTGGAAGACAAGAGTCTGGTAGAACTTCATAAGGAGAAGGTGAACAATAATTATGCTGTTGGCGATATCTACCTCGGGAAAGTGAAAAAGCTTATGACGGGCCTCAACGCCGCTTTTGTGGACGTAGGCTACGAAAAAGACGCTTTTCTCCACTATCTCGATTTAGGGCCTCAGATTCAGTCTCTTAACAAACTTTTGCGGCAGGTACAGAGCCCTGGTTTCAATGATTACCTGCTAAACCACTTCGAGCCCGAGCCCGATATAGAAAAGACGGGAAAAATCACACAGGTATTGGCTCCGGGTCAGCAGGTAATAGTTCAGATTGCCAAAGAACCCATCTCGACCAAGGGCCCCCGCATTACCTCTGAAATTTCATTTGCTGGACGCTACCTCGTTTTGGTACCTTTTTCAAACCGGGTATCAGTTTCACAGAAAATTAAAAGCAATGAAGAGAGAAACCGGCTAAAACGTCTGGTTTCGAGCATCAGGCCCAAAAATTTCGGCATCATTATCCGAACGGTAGCCGAAGGCCGCATGGTAGCCGAACTCGACCAGGACCTTCGGCAATTGATGGAAAAATGGGAAAATGCACTCAAGCGCCTGGTTGATGCCAAACCTCCCATGAAAATCGTCAGTGAGCTCGACCGTACATCAGCCATACTGCGCGACCTGCTCAACGAATCGTTCAACAACATCCACATCAACGATCCGGTTCTTTTCGAAGAAACACGCAACTATATTCAAACCATCGCGCCCGACAAAGTCAACATCCTCAAGCTTTATAAAAGTAAAACGCCCATTTTCGAAGCGTTTGGTATCGACAAGCAGATTAAAAATTCCTTCGGACGCACGGTAACCATCAAAAGCGGTATTTATCTGATTATTGAAAGAACCGAAGCCCTGCATGTAATTGATGTTAACAGCGGACATCGCTCCAAAAAAGATAATGACCAGGAAACCAATGCGCTGGAAGTAAATTTGGAAGCCGCCACAGAAGTAGCCCGCCAGCTGCGACTGCGCGACCTCGGAGGCATTATTGTGGTTGACTTTATAGATATGACCAATCCGCAAAACCGCCGAAAACTATACGAACATCTGAAACAGGAAATGGCAAAAGACAATGCCAAGCATACTATTTTGCCACCCAGCAAATTCGGATTGGTACAGATTACCCGCCAACGCGTTAGACCCGAAACCGATGTGGAGGTGCTTGAACGTTGCCCCGTTTGCATGGGTACCGGACAAATTAAATCAAGCATCTTGCTGACGGACGAAATTGAAAACAAATTGCGCTATCTGATTCAGGAGCAAAACGAAAAATACGTATCCTTGCACGTCCACCCCTTCATCTATGCATACCTAACCAAAGGGTTACCCTCCTTGCGGTTGAAGTGGGTGCTCAAATACAGAAAATGGATACCTGTGCGCCCCGACAGCAGCTACCATCTCACCGATTATCGATTTTTCAACCTTAAAGGAGACGAAATAAGAATCTGAGGAAAATTGCGCCGGCACATAATTATTGCTGCCCAGCCCGGTCGAATTCGAACCGGGCTTTTTTCGTAATTTCGCAGCATGGAAACAGTTGTAAGCGGAATAAGACCCACCGGTGAGCTGCATCTGGGAAACTATTTCGGTGCAGTTAGAAACTTTGTACAGATGCAGGATACTGAGCGATGCTTCTTCTTCATCGCCGATTATCATTCATTAACCACCCACCCCACGCCTGAAAATTTACAGCAAAACGTTAAGCGGGTACTTATTAATTATTTAGCTGCCGGCCTCGACCCGGAAAAAGCCACCCTCTACATCCAGAGTGATGTGCCCGAGGTTACTGAGCTCTACCTTTTACTCAACATGAATGCATACTTGGGAGAGCTTATGCGAGTAACTTCATTTAAGGAAAAAGCCCGAAAACAACCCAACAACGTAAACGCTGGCCTCCTTACTTATCCGGTTTTAATGGCTGCAGACATTATCATTCACAAGGCAGCCAAAGTTCCGGTGGGCAAAGACCAGGAACAGCATCTCGAAATGACTCGCACCTTTGCCAATCGCTTTAACCGCATGTACAAGGTGGATTATTTCCCCGAACCTCAGGCTTATAACTTTGGGCGAGAACTCATCAAGATACCAGGCCTTGATGGAAGCGGTAAAATGGGAAAATCAGAAGGAGAAGGAAATGCCATCTTTTTGAGTGATCCGCCCGAAGTTATCCGCAAAAAAGTTATGCGGGCAGTTACCGACACAGGTCCTACCCAGCCTAATCAACCGAAATCGGAACCTGTTCAAAATCTATTCACTCTCATGTCGGTGCTCTCAGCCCCCGAAACACTTGCCTACTTTGAAGAGCAATACAATACATGCACCATTCGTTATGGTGATATGAAAAAACAATTAGCCGAAGATATTGTTAACTTTACGCGTCCCTTCAGGGAGAAGATTCTTCAACTTGAAAGCGATGATACCTACCTTCGGAAAGTGGTTTACCAGGGAGCCGAAAAAGCCCGTGAAAGCGCCCGAAGAACTGTCCGCGAAGTGAGGGAAATCATAGGTTTTAAGCCATTCTGATTGTTAATTGATCCAAACTTAACATTATGAGTAGCCGCGATGCAAAGAACACAGTCATCTACTATTTCCTGCGTTTCGGTGTGATAATTTACCTGTCAGGGGTGTTTTGGCAACTGGCCCGCAGGCCAGGTTTCGAAACCGAAATATGGAATGATATCACCCAGATAGTTGCTGCTATAATCTATACCCTGTTGGTTATTCTGGTATTAGCCGCACCCAAACACAATTTTAATATTCTGGGATTTTTCTTCATAGCTGTAGGGAGTTTCGCACTCCTGCTAAAAAACCTTTTAGTGCAGGGAATTTACATTAATATCCCCACCTATGTTTTCATTATTATTGTCTCCTTTTACTTTATGACAAAAGGAGGAGAACATCATTCAAGACGCAACTATTTTTAAGCCTCGTTCCTGGGTTTTTTAATTTCTAGGAAGAGCTCTTCGAGCTGAGCATCAGAAATTTCTGAGGGGGAGTCGAGCATCATGTCGCGACCAGCATTGTTCTTTGGGAAAGCAATATAGTCGCGAATAGACTCACTGCCCCCAAAAATGGCACAAAGGCGGTCGAAACCAAAGGCAATACCTCCATGGGGAGGTGCTCCAAATTCAAAAGCCCCCATAAGGAAACCAAACTGTTTTTGTGCCTCCTCATCGCTAAATCCCAGCAAACTCAACATCTTATTTTGCAAATCTTTGCGATGAATACGGATACTTCCACCTCCAATTTCCACTCCATTGATAACCAGGTCGTAGGCATTAGCTCTTACAGCACCAGGGTTGGTATCGAGTAATGGAATATCTTCCGATTTGGGTGAAGTGAAGGGATGATGCATGGCATAAAAACGCTGGGTTTCGTCATCCCATTCCAGCAGAGGGAAATCGATGACCCACAAGGGCTTATAAACATCGGGGTTACGCAATCCCAGACGATTCCCCATTTCAAGCCTTAGTTCGCCCAGGGCCTTACGGGTGCGTGCCGTAGCTCCAGCCAAAATCAGCATAAGATCGCCCGGTTGTGCACCGAAATCATCGGCCCAACCCCTGAGTTCATTTTCGCTGAAAAACTTATCAACCGACGATTTCAGGCTGCCGTCCTCATTGTATTTCACATAAATGAGCCCTGCGGCTCCTATCTGCGGCCTTTTCACCCATTCAGTAAGCTGATCCAGTTCCTTGCGGCTATACGAAGCACAGCCCGGAGCACGTATACCCACCACCAGCTCAGCCTCATCAAAAACTTTAAAGCCTTTTCCTTTCACCTTATCGGTAAGTTCCACAAAGCGCATCCCGAAGCGGATGTCAGGTTTGTCGGAACCATAAAATTGCATAGCCTCTTCCCAGCTCATCCGCGGAAAATCGCCAAATTCCAGCCCCTTTACTTCTCTGAATAGATGCCGGATGAGTCCTTCAAAGGTATTTAGAATATCTTCCTGCTCAACGAAAGCCATTTCGCAGTCGATCTGCGTGAATTCGGGCTGCCGGTCGGCTCGCAGATCTTCATCGCGGAAACAACGTACAATTTGAAAATACCGGTCATAGCCCGCTACCATCAAGATTTGCTTGAGGGTTTGAGGCGATTGCGGAAGGGCATAAAACTGTCCCGGGTTCATACGCGAGGGAACTACAAAATCGCGGGCTCCTTCGGGCGTAGACTTGATAAGATATGGGGTTTCTATTTCAAGAAAATGCTGCTGATCGAGGTAGCGACGGGTTTCGAAGGCCATACGGTGCCTCAGCTCGAGATTTCGCCGAAGCGGATTGCGCCGTAAATCGAGATAGCGGTATTTCATGCGCAACTCCTCTCCCCCATCCGTATTATCCTCAATAGTAAAAGGAGGTGTCTTGGACTCGTTGAGAACCCTGAGCTCGTCCACATTAATTTCAATATCGCCGGTTGGAAGTTTGGGGTTTTTATTTTCCCGCTCAGCAACTTTTCCGGTCACCTGAATTACATATTCTCTTCCCAGTCTGCGGGCCTCTTCGCAAAGGTCGGGCCGGGTTTCCATGTTAAACACCAACTGAGTAATACCATAGCGATCGCGCAGATCGATAAAGGTCATTCCGCCCAAGTCGCGCGAGCGTTGAATCCAACCACTCAGAGTTACTTGTTTGCCGGCGTCACTCAGCCGGAGTTCTCCACAGGTATGAGTTCTATACATAATCAAAGGACTGAAAAAGAGGCTGCGAAATTACGAAATACCCCCCTCCGAAAAAATTTTTCATCCTCAGGTACAACTTTCTTTTTTTACCTTATCTTTGAAAATATTTTGATAACAGGCATTAACCACTTAAAAATCAACAATTATGGCAGGAATCAATAAGGTAATCTTGGTGGGAAATTTAGGCCGCGACCCTGAAATTCACACCTTCAGCGATGGAACCAAAAAAGCCAGCTTCAGCCTGGCCACCACCGAAAGCTACAAAGATCGCGAGGGCAAACGTGTTGATCAGACCGAATGGCACAATATTGTTCTTTGGCGCGGATTGGCAGAAATTGCAGAAAAGTATCTCCATAAGGGCGACCAGATATACCTCGAAGGCAAAATCCGGCGCAGAGAATACGAGGACAACGGCCAGAAAAAGTTCATTTATGAAATTCTGGGCGACAATATGGTTATGCTGGGCGGTGCACGCAAAGAAGGAACTCATGCTCCAGCATCCGAAGCCGAAGTGCTGCCTCCCCCTCCCTCTCCCGAAGATGAAGGACTTCCTTTCTGAGACCACAGAGGGGTTTTCCTTACACCCTACGAACCTAAAGGGAACAAACCTGGTAATCAGCACCAGCAAAATACTAAAAATCAAATATTTGTTCTCGCGCATACAGGTGAGGAAGATTTTCTATAGTTTTGCATTTGCTAACACCCGGTAAGGGAACAAATTTTCCGTTAGATTGGAAACAGTCTGTTCTGAGCCATACAGCCTTCAAGCACCCCTGACCGCTGTTTTGTTGTGGATATCGCAACCTGCTGCTTTTTACCTGGGACTTTTGGCTATCCTCCTGCTTCTTATATCCTCAGGCCTCATCTCGGGGAGTGAGGTGGCGTTTTTTGGACTTCATGGTCAGAATCTCGAAGAATACAGAAAAGACTCCAAACCTTCAAGTCGAAGGGTTGTAAGGTTGCTGGAAAATCCCGAATACCTCCTGGCTACTATCCTCATCAGCAACAATTTTGTAAATGTTGCCATAGTTCTTATCTCGTCGTATATTACCACTCTGCTTTTCGACACCAACCTATACCCTGTACTTACTTTCATTTTACAAGTAATTGTAGTGACAGGGGTAATCCTTATATTTGGAGAAATTACTCCGAAAATTTTTAGTTCGGTAAGCCCTGCGTTTTTTCTGCGACGCATGAGCCTGCCCTTATTGATTCTGGAAAAAATATTCTGGCCCATCAGTACGCTGCTTGTAAAATCTACTGGCATTATCGATCGCCGAATGCGTAAGGGCGAAGACCCCATCAGCCTTGAAGAAATAAGCGATGCCATCGAAATAGCAGCTACAGATAACAAAGAGCCCCAGGAAGTAAGAATTTTTAAAGGAATCGTTCGCTTTGGGAGCATCAGCGTGCGTGAAATCATGATCCCTAGGGTGGATGTAGTGGCTATCGACAATAATGCCTCGTATGATGAAGTGATACGAATAATTACCTCCAGCGGATATTCACGTATCCCGGTTTATAGTGGCAGCACCGACTCTATCAACGGAATTCTCTATATTAAAGACCTGCTGCGTCATCTCGAAGAGGGACCTGGCTACAACTGGCAAAAACACATCCGTCCAGCCTTTTTTATTCCCGAAAACAAAAAAATCGACTCCCTGCTTAAAGAGTTTCAAAACAATAAAATTCACATGGCCATTGTGGTAGATGAGTACGGGGGTACATCGGGTATCGTGACGCTCGAGGATATCCTCGAGGAAATTATTGGCGACATCAACGATGAGTTTGATACCGAACCCGAAATCAACTATCAGAAAATCAATGAAAATACTTTTGTTTTTGAAGGGAAAGTATTATTGCACGATTTTCTTCGCATCGTAAATCTACCCGACGATTTTTTCAACGACCTGGAAGGAGACTTTGATACCCTGGCCGGGCTTATTCTTGAAATTGAAGGCCGTCTGCCTGAACAAGGCGAGGTGATTTTTTTTAGAAATCTGGAAATGCGCATCGAAGAAGCAGACCAACGCAGAATTGGCAAGATTAGGGTAAAAGTTGCCTATGAAGAAAAGGATGCAACATGAAATACATGCTTTATGTGCTTATTCTGGCAGCCATGATCGCGGGTTGCGGCGACTCATACCTGCCCAAACCCAGAGGCTACTTTAGGATTGAACTTCCTGAAAAAAAATACCGTGTTTTCGATACCACCTTCCCTTATGCTTTCGAATATCCCTCCTATGCCTTGATTAAACCGGCCCAACATGCAGGAGACAATCCTTATTGGATGGATATTGAATTTCCCCGTTTCAGAGCAACCATTTACCTGAGTTACAAACCTGTCGTTAAAAATTTGAGGACGCTTACGGAAGATTCCCGTACCTTTGTCATGAAGCACATACCCCGGGCCACCTCCATCGATGAAAGCACGGTAGAAGATCCTTCCCGGAAGGTTTATGGCACCTTGTGGTACATTAAAGGACAGGAGACAGCCTCACCCTGCCAGTTCTTTTTGACCGATAGTACCCATCATTTTCTAAGGGGAGCTCTTTATTTTAATGTGAGACCCAACAACGACTCCCTGCAACCCGTCATTGAATTCATAACAGCCGACATTGAACATATGGCCCGCACACTCCGTTGGAAAAATCGCTGATACATCGAATGATATTTTTGCTTCTGCTTCACTGATAAAAGCCACTAAATTTGTGCTCCCGACTACGATGCGGGTATTATTCAACTCCTTAGCCATGAAAAAAAACCTTTTGTTTACACTGCTGATTGCTTGGGCCTTGCATTCACAAGCACAGGAAATTTATTATAGAATAAAATTTCCGGTTACTTACTTACTCCAGGTGGCACAAATGGGCATTCCTGTAGAAGAAGCCTTTCCTGACACCGACGGCAGCCTGATAGCGGAAATCTCTGGCAATGAACTCCACAAGCTCCGCCAGGCCGAAATCCCCCTGAATATTCTCATAGAAGATGTAACCCGCTATTATGTGAAGCGCAATGCCCAGGTAGCCCAGTTACCCGACAATCTGCAAAATGGAAGCGTACCCATCCCTCAGGATTTTAGCCTGGGCTCTATGGGAGGTTTCTGCACCCTGAGCGAAATGGAAAGCCACCTCGACAACATGGCATCCAAATATCCGCAGCTGGTTACTGAAAAAATTTCCATTGGCACTTCTCACGAAGGAAGAGATATTTACATGGTTAAAATTTCTGATCATCCTGATATCGATGAAGCCGAGACCCGGGTACTTTACACAGGAATGCATCACGCCCGTGAACCCATTGGCATGCAGCAACTTCTCTTTTTCATGTATCACCTGCTGGAGAATTACGAGACCGATCCCTACATACATCAATTACTCGATACCACCGAACTATACTTCATCCCTTGCCTCAATCCTGATGGTTACGAATTCAACCGACAGACCAACCCACAGGGGGGCGGAATGTGGCGCAAAAACCGTCGAGAAAACCCTGACTACACCTTTGGGGTGGATCTCAACCGCAACTACGGCTTTATGTGGGGCTACGACGATTTAGGCTCATCACCCAACACCTGGTCGGAAACCTACCGGGGCCCGGCTCCTTTCTCCGAACCCGAAACACAAGCTATCCGGGATTTTATTCTGCAGAAACATTTCCCATTCGTGTTGAACTATCATTCCTACAGCAATCTTTTACTTTACCCTTGGGGTTACATACCCGATACAACCCCCGACCAACGTATATTCTCGACATTCGCTCAAAAACTAACACTCGACAATGCATACAGCACTGGCCCGGCCAGCCTCATGCTTTATTCGGTAAACGGGAACTCCGACGACTGGATGTATGCTGATCCCTCCAAACCCAAGATGTTTGCCTACACACCTGAAATTGGTGGACAAAACGATGGATTTTGGCCTACGATAGACCGAATCATCCCGCTTTGTCAGGAGCAAGTCTCGGCCAATTTCCTGGCCGCTCGATTTGCAGGACGCTATGGAGAAGTTAAAGACCTTTCACCAATGGTAATCAATCAAACTGAAGGCTTTGTGCGTTTCAGCTTCAAACGATATGGTCTGGAAGATAACGTTCCTTATACGGTTGAGATTCAGCCCCTATCGGCTAATGTGCTGACAACGGGGAGTCCCATCACCTTCAATGATCCGATGCTTTTCAAAACCTACACCGATAGTATTACCTTTTCCCTAGATCCTTCCATTCAAAATGGGGATGAATTCCGTTTGGCTCTCAGACTCAGCGATGGATATTTTGTTCACACCGATACCCTGGTCAAAATTTATGGTTCGCCCGAATGGATTTACCAGAGCGATTGCAACTCTCTAAGTGGCTGGACAACCAACAAATGGGATATTTCTTCTTTCTTTTATACCAGTGCACCCGCATCGCTCACCGATTCCCGCTTCGGAAATTACAGTAGCAATGCGAATGCAATAATCTCATCTACCGATGAAATCGACCTGACTGAATCAAAGGCTGCTATGCTTTCTTTTATGGCACGCTGGGAAACTCAGGTGCGCCACGACTTTGTGCAATTCCTCGTATCTACCGATAACGGTTCAAGCTGGAAACCCCTTACTGGCCGCTTCACCCGCCCCAGTCCCAATCCCCTGGTGGATGGTCAACCCGTATACGATGGACAGCAATTATCATGGGTAAAAGAAGAAATCAATCTGAGAGAATTTTTAGGAAAGAAAATAAAAGTGAGGTTTCAGCTTTGTTCCAACGACCAGGTAAATAAAGACGGATTTTACTTCGATGATTTTAAGGTGGGTATATTTACTATCACCACGGGAAGCAATAAAACATCTTCTGCCCAGCAATTGTTGATTTTTCCAAATCCAGCCCGTTCCAGCATCACTCTGCGTTTGCCCGCCGGTTATTCTATTCCTGCACAGATAAAAATTTTCAACTCTGCTGGAGAGGCCGTATTTTCCGAAATCTTAAAATCCAGCGAGAGCATTTTGAACGCAGGACTCAGGCCAGGCATTTATCAGGTAAGGGTAACTGCTGAAGGATTTGCCCCCATGACCTCGCGGCTCGTTGTGCTGCCATAATTTGGCTTCTCAAACATTTAAGCCCACGGGGTGATATTTTCCTTTTTTTGAGCGATTAACAGCATTTCTGTAATTTTGCCCCATGGCAAACAACGAAGAACTTTTCAAAAACATTATTGCCCATGCCAAGGAGTATGGGTTTATTTTTCCCTCCAGCGAAATTTACGATGGATTGGCCGGTGTATATGACTACGGGCAGAACGGCGTGGAGTTAAAAAACAACATTCGCCAGTATTGGTGGAAAGCCATGGTGCAGTATCATGAGAATATTGTGGGCATTGATGCTGCCATATTCATGCATCCCACAGTATGGAAGGCCTCTGGCCACGTAGATGCCTTCAACGATCCCCTGATTGACAACAAAGACTCCAAGAAACGTTACAGGGCCGACGTATTGGTGGAAGAGCATATTGCAAAGATAGAAGCCAAAATAGCCAAGGAAGTAGAGAAAGCGGCCAAACGCTTTGGCGAGGCATTCAACGAAGAGCAATTTCTCAGCACCCACCCCAGAGTATTGGAATACACGGCACAGATCAACGATATCAAGCAAAAATTCTACGGGGCCCTCGAACGCAACGATCTGGAAGCCATTCGCCAGCTAATTATCGATCTGGGCATTGTTTGCCCGGTATCTGGTACCCGCAATTGGACCGAGGTTCGTCAATTCAACCTCATGTTCAGCACTGCCATGGGCTCGGTGAGTGAAGAGGCCAGTACGGTGTATCTGCGGCCCGAAACAGCACAGGGTATTTTTGTGAATTATCTGAATGTGCAGAAAACCGGCCGCATGAAGATCCCCTTTGGCATTGCCCAGACCGGTAAAGCCTTTAGAAATGAGATTGTGGCCCGACAGTTTATTTTCCGCATGCGCGAATTTGAGCAAATGGAAATGCAGTTTTTTGTGCGGCCCGGCACAGAGATGGAGTGGTTTAACTATTGGAAGCAGGAGCGCATGAATTGGCACCTTTCTCTGGGGATTCCGGCTGAAAAATACCGTTGGCACGATCACGAAAAACTAGCGCATTATGCCAACGCGGCCAGCGACATAGAATTCGAGTTCCCATTTGGGTTCAAGGAATTGGAAGGTATTCATTCCCGTACAGATTTCGACCTGAGCAATCATCAGAAATATAGCGGGAAGAAAATTCAGTATTTCGATCCTGAGCTCAACGAGAGTTATACGCCCTATGTTGTGGAGACCTCGATAGGCCTCGACCGTATGTTTCTGGCAGTACTCAGTTATGCATATCATGAAGAAAAACTCGAAGATGGATCAGAACGGGTAGTGCTGCGAATTCCTCCCATGCTTGCACCTTACAAAGCTGCCGTTTTGCCCCTGGTAGCCAAAGATGGCTTGCCTGAAAAGGCCCGCGAAGTGATGGATACTCTCAAATTTGAATTCATGTGTCAGTACGAGGAAAAAGATAGCATAGGCCGGCGCTACCGCAGGCAGGATGCCATAGGTACCCCTTATGCCATCACTATCGACCACCAAACCCTCGAAGACAATACTGTTACTATCCGCGAACGCGACTCGATGAAACAGGACAGGGTAAACATCGATCAGCTACCCGGCATCATTCGTAAACGACTGACTGAGAACAAGTAAAATGGGATTTTACGGATTATTATAAATAGAGGCTGTCCCGGATTTTTGAGACAGCCTCCTTTATTTTTAATTAAAGAGAATGCCAAAAAACTTTTCAGAGCATTTTCAAGAAATTAACTTCCTGAGCAGTGAGGTATCTCCAGCGGCCGCGGGGTAGATTCTTCTTGGTAAGACTACCAAATGCAACGCGGTCGAGTTTTTTTACCTGATAGTGTAGCTTCTCGAATATTCGGCGGACAATGCGGTTTTTCCCAGAGTGTAGCTCTATGCCTATTTTGGATTTATCCTCACCATTTCCCACATACGAGATCACGTCCACCTCGGCAATTCCATCCTCAAGTTCAAGCCCGGCTGCAATGCGCATCATATCAACCTTAAGCAATGGCCTGTCGAGTTGCACTTCGTAGACTTTGCGGATGCGATGATTGGGATGGGTAAGTTTCTTGGCCAGTTCACCATCGTTGGTCAGAAGCAGCAAACCAGTGGTATTACGATCGAGGCGGCCAACGGGAAAAATACGTTCCTTGCAAGCATTCTTCACCAGGTCCATCACCGTCTGCCGTTCTTCAGGGTCGTCCATAGTGGTTACGAAACCCTTGGGTTTGTTGAGCAAAACGTAATATTTGGGTTCACTCTGCAGCACCTGCCCTTTGTACATTACCACATCACCAGGATTAACCCTGGCACCCAGAGTAGTAACTACTTCTCCGTTGACAGTAATTTCTCCGGCTTCTATCAATTTGTCTGCATCCCGGCGAGAGCAGATACCCGCTGCGGCAATGTATTTATTAAGACGAACAGGCTCTTCGTAAACCGTAGGAAAATAAGGGGGTCTGGTGGACCTGGCACCCGGTCCTTTCCTGAGCGTGGGCCTTTTAGGGTTTCGCGAAGGGGCCCCCTTAAACTTACCTTTTTTCTTCACTCCGGTAGCAGGTTGCCGGCGAGTCTGGTATTTTTTGGGGCCTGTTTTGGCCACTTTCTTTTTTTGCGTCGGCATTCTTTGGCCTGGAGCAAGTGAAATGGCCGTGTCATCAGAAACACCGCTGTAATAGAAGCGCGATGAATAATGGTCGATACGGTCATCGCTTCGGGGCTGAGGATGAGGAGGAGTTTCGGTAGAATGACTGGTAGGTGCAGAGCCAGGTTTGATTAAAATTCGCTTGCGCGGGGGGCGTTTGCGGCCCGTCCCTTCCCCGCCATTCTCTCCTGCATTCTCGTTAGTAGATTTAAAAGAGGTAGAAAATAAGGGTTTGCGTTCCCTGCGAGATTCATTCCCTCCCTCTCCTTCTTGGCGTGTGAATCCTCCCGGATTGCCATCGCCATAATTGTCATTTGTCATGGGCTGTAAGCTGAGTTGATGCTATAAACGGGTGCAAAGTTACAATTTTTTGATTGAGAGATACCAAATTCTTCTGCTTAAAATCAGGCCCCCGCAATTTAACTTCTACAAGGGGTGAGAGAAATCTGCATAATTTTGCACCCCATAAATTCTTGTTCACCTATGAAAAAGTTTTCCTTCCTTTATTTTGTACGAATCCTGGTTTTAACCACCTCATTAGGATTTTCTTTAGGCCTTACAGCTCAGGCCCCTCCGGGATATTACAATGGTACCCAGGGTCTTACAGGCCAACCGCTCAGAGCCAAATTGCACGACATAATTAAAAACCACACAGCCGTAAGCTACTCATCAATCTACACCTATTTTCAGAGCACGGATAAAAAGCCCAATAATACCGTTTGGGACATGTATTCCGATGTACCGGGCGGAACTCCGCCTTATGTGTACTATTACAACCAGGATGAATGTGGAACCTATAACAGCGAAGGAGATTGTTTCAACCGCGAGCACTCCTGGCCGTCCAGCTGGTTCAATGATCAGATGCCCATGCGCACTGACCTCTTTCACATTTATCCCACCGATGGCTATGTAAATAACCGTCGCTCCAATTACCCTTATGGGGAAGTAAATAATCCTACCTGGACCTCGATGAATGGCAGCAAACTGGGCCCTTGCAGTTATCCCGGATACAGCGGAACCGTGTTTGAGCCTATTGATGAGTACAAAGGAGACTTTGCCAGAACATACTTTTATATGTGTACCCGCTACTATAATGAAGACCAGGGCTGGCAAAGCAACGGGATGGTTAGCGGGGCCAATTTAAATGACTGGGCGGTTGATATGTTGCTCAAATGGCACCACGACGATCCCCTGAGTCAAAAAGAAATTGACCGAAACAATGCGGTATATGCCATTCAGCACAACCGCAATCCATTTATCGATGAACCCTTATTTGCCGACCGCATCTGGGGCAATGCTACAGGAATAACTGAACAATCCATCCAAACAATGGCCTGGCCCCTTCCCTTCAGCGATTATTTAAACGTTAGTATCAACGCATCGGCTGATCCTGAAATTACTATCTGGGTCATGGACATCACGGGCAGAACCGTATTGTCTGCCAAGGGAAATGTCAATCAAACCCAATCCCTCGATACTCATTTACTTAAACCAGGAATTTATATTCTGAAAACAGATGCCTCTCCCGCGATTAAAATCATCAAGCAATAATGCAGCAATACATACGAATAACGAAGGAATTTAAATTTGAAATGGCTCATGCCCTCAGCGGGCACGACGGCCCATGCCGTCACATTCATGGTCATTCCTACGAATTTTACGTAACCATCATTGGTAAACCTTTGCAAGATAGCCACTCACCCAAAAATGGAATGGTGATGGATTTCGGCGACTTGAAAAAAATCGTAAAATCCGTCATTGTTGACAAATTCGACCATGCCCTGGTGCTCAATAGCCGACACCGTGAAAACTTTTGCAAAACCGAAGAAGAGCTTTTCGAGAAAATAATCTGGGTCGATTTTCAGCCATCCAGCGAAAATCTGCTGGTCTATTTTGCCCAAACCCTGAAGCCCTTACTGCCAGAAGGTGTGAAGCTGCACAGCCTGAAACTCAGGGAAACGGTGACCTCATTCGCCGAATGGTATGCTGAGGATAATGAGTAATTACTCACTGTAAATGACACCGACCAACACATTACCTACCATTTGAAGAGAATTTTTATCCACTTTGTCGAGTGAGTCGCCGAGTGTGTGCCAGAAGGGATAAAAAGTACCCCCGCTCGCGTTTCTCTCCAGATGAATGATGTTGATCATAGGGATGTTTGCAATTTTATTGACATAGTAATGGTCGTCGGTAATATAGCCTCCAGGCTCAGAAATAAATGAGTTGCCATAGCCCATTTCTGCAGCTATATCCCACACTTTCTTAACTACAGCCGGTGCATAATAGAGAGAAAAGCCTTCCATAGGAAAGGTAGGGTTTTGCACACCAACCATGTCGAGCAGTATGCCGTAGCGTGCCTGGTAACCTGACTTATGCGGATTTCGGCTCCAATATTGGGAGCCCAGCCCCCACCAATCATTCCCTTCGTCGCTCTGCAAGTCACTGGGGGGGCCATAATCTTCAGCATCGAAAAGTACAATGTCAACACCTACCGAAGGAGCCTGTAGTTGCAGAAGGCGTGCTATTTCCATCAAAACTCCAACTCCGCTGGCTCCATCATTGGCTCCATCAATAGGTTTACGGTGGTTGGCCTGATCCGGATCGTGATCGGCATAAGGCCGAGAATCCCAGTGAGCACCTAGCAAAATACGAACCTTGTTTTCGGGTTGGAAAGAAGCAATAATATTTTTTCCGTTAAGCGTTTCACCATTATAAGCTCTAACCTTAAATGCCTGAACCTGCACATGGGGTGTATAGCGTCGCAGGGTTCTCGTAATCCAGGCCGCGCATCGAGCACTGGCCTCACTACTTGTTACCCTTGGACCAAAGGCAACTTGCCGGGCTACAAATTCATAAGCAGAATCGGCGTTGAAAACCGGAAGGTTTTTCTCTATCTTCCTCGTTTCTCCCTCTGCAGGTATTGACTTCTTTCCATGACCGCAGGCACCTAACATGGAAGCCATCACAACAATAATCGCAATCTGACTTAAAAATTTCATATAGATAAAAAATGATTCTGACACTCAAATATAGATAATAGCAAATCTCTTGCCCCGTAACTTTTTTAGCCAGTCGTTCACTTGGATTGAAAGAGGTAGGGCTCGCCAAAAGATGAACCGAAAATAAAAGTTTCGGGCACACGCCGTGGTTTGGGGCCTTTTTCCAATTCAGCAAGTTGAGGGGGTAGTACAGAAGCATCAGTCTTGTAGCCAAGAGCGATGATGGTCAGGGGTTCTACATCTTCAGGCAGCTTAAATAATTGGGCAGCCTGGACCTTGTCGAATCCACCCATCTGATGAGTGTATATTCCCAGGTGCATGGCTGTAAGGGAAAGATAGGCCACAGCCTGGCCGGTATCGTAGGCCCAAGCATCATTGAATCCAATATTTTTAACCGTGTAAGTTTTACGACCTGCAGCCATGATAAGCACAGGAGCCCGGTGAGCCCATAATTTGTTGAATTCCACAAGCGTATCAAACATTTTTTGCCAGGCTGTATCGGCCCTATGACCCACAAAAAACAACCAGGGTTGCTCGTTCATGGAGCTGGGCGCCAGGCGTGCAGCTTCAAGTAATCCCCTTAAATGCCCGGCGGGGATAGGATCTGTTGAGAAAGCCCTGGGGCTCCATCTGTTAAGAATTATTTCAGGAATATTCATATTTCTGATTTTAAAGCCACAAAAATACTCGCCATCCGCCGATTTGGACGATATTTTTAGTTTTGCAGCCCATAAAAAACCCAAAAAAATTCTTGTATGCAAAAGACCTTTTTCATTCTTGCCTTGTTCTTGACAATTATTTCTACTCCCGTACTTCAGGCACAACGCAGGCTACCTGGTGGATTTGAACTCGGGCTTCGTCTGGGAGACACCTATGGGGGCGATGCAGCCCTCGATGCAGTCGTCCCCATGTATGGCGACAGAATTCATGCTAATCTCTCGGTGAGTCATAACAATCTAATTGTTGCAGGGCTTTACGACTGGCTCTATCCCATTGGCAACGGCTTTTCCTTCTATCCTGGAGTAGGTGGCATCATGAGTCTTGGCGACAATGTGAGTATTGGAGTTGCCGGTGAAGTAGGCTTTGAATACCGCTTTCCTATTCCGCTGAGTATAGGACTCGATTGGAGACCTGTTCTTGGCATTGTAAATGCAGATGGTTTTACCGCCGAGGGATTTGGACTTAATGTCAGATACCGATTCTGATTATTTAAACCCGCCATATTCCAGGCTGCGCCAGTTGACAAACGTGGTGCGGCCTTTTTTAACTTCTACAGGAATCCTTATTTCACGTCCGCCCCTAACACCCTCCAGCCGAAGTTGCAAAGAATGTTTTCCTTCAGGCAATACAAGACGAATATATGAAATTTCGAAAGGAAGTGTCTGCCAGTTGCGGGTATCCGCTTTTTCCGTGGCTGCGTTTAATATACCTACCAGAGCGCCAATATTTTTATCACCCTCTCGAACAGCTGCTTCCAGCGCCTTTTTAGAAGCCAACCGGGCCAATCCTGTGGCCATCTCCCTCCACATACGATCTTCCAGCGTTTTCAGCAATATCGCATTTAAATCTTCAACCCTTTCCAGCGGTTTCGATATTGTACCCAAAGAATCAGAAACTACGGCCGATGAATAATAGGGTACACGCTGTATATACTTTGGAAATGCCACCCTGAACACCGACAAATCGGAAAAACCACCCGAGGATTTTGAACCCGTATTGCCCAGATATACCGGAAAATGCATCCCATATTCCTCATTCACCAAGGTTACCCATCCACCTGAGCCATCTACTTTTGTGAACATAATGCTCCATTCATCCTTCACGGGGCCCAGTCCGTTTTCCCAGAAAAATACCACATACCCTCCCTGCAAAGGTTTGGGCTCGTATTTCATATCAAATTTTTTCTCGAAAAACGATACTTCATCCTGAAATCCAGTAAGCCAGGCGGTGCGAAGCAAGTCGTTTTTCAACTGATTGGGAATGGCAACCCCAAACTGAGGAGTAATCACCGAATCGTACACCCTTACAGCATTTCGGTAAGCAATAAAGGCATTGTTGGCATCGCCCACTGCATCGTAGATGAGACCGGTAAGAATATGGGCGAAAGCATCATCGGAATATCGGTTTTTACGATTTTTGTATTTATCGTTGAGTTCATAAAGTTTTTGGGGGATACGACGAGCCTCGACAAGCGCTTCCTCGTATCGACCCAATTGCAAGAAAGCCAAAGCCTTATAAAAATTCACCATGACCTTTTCAGGATCCTCTGGCATATAAGGCTTCACTCCGGGGTTGGTAACCAAAGCCAACGCCTCTGTCCCGTAGTTGCGGGATAAATCGTCAATATAAAGGTCGGCTTCATTGAAGTACTTAATACTCTCCTCAAAGTTGCCCAGCATATACTCTACCCATCCGCGGTTGCACCAGTACAAGAATCGGTTTTTGCCCTGTGCTTCCTTCTCTTGTTTTAAAAGCACGTGGCGGGCTTCATCCAGATTTCCGCGCTGCAGGTTATCCTGAAAAACCCGGCTCTGCTGATAATAGGTAGCACAGCCAGATACCGCAATTCCAAGCGGCAGGATGAATAACCACCATAGAAATTTTTTCATAGGCAAATAGAATAAACCTGGCTGCACCGGCCTGGGCTCATTACCAGTGCAGCCCTAGAATAGAAATACTATATTTATTTATTGACGTATTTTTTGATTTTCTTATCGCCTATCCAAACCACCTCATTGGTTTCGAGGTTGGTAAGCTCGAGGTTGACCTGGTAGAAATTAACCCTCTCGTTATTGTAGGTGTCGATAATCGAAGATATGGTGCCCTGAAGAATGAAGTCGGCTCCAACTTCCTTACCCCATTTTTTGATAGTTTCAGGGGCTGCAAAATCCTGCTGGTCGGCCCTTTCGGCACGGATGGCTTCACGTTTTTCTCCACCCTGCACCAGCCTTACCTGGCCTGAGGTTATAAATGCCCGTTCAAGATCCTTCAGGAAAGGTTCGGCATCAATGTGTTCGCTGGTTTTATTTTTTACGAACCCCACAATGACTACGGGCCTGCGGCCTGCATCCTGGTTAAAATCGGTTAGCCAGCGACTATTCAGACAATCCTGAATCATAGCTTCAGCTGTCAATCGGGCATCGGTGTCGTTCCACCGGCCACTAAGGTCAATCACCTGTCCTGTTTCAACACGGTTTACCTTGCGTATCTGGCACCCCGAAATGGCCACTAATACTATGGCAATGGCAAAAATCTTTGTAAATGTCTTCATTGTTCAAGATTTAAAGGGAATAATAGGTTTCAGAAACGTGCATAAAGATACAAAGTTTATACCGCTTTGAAAGGCGAAGGCAAAGAGCTCCGGTAAGCAGGCTTTGCTAATTTTGCCAAGTAAATAGCTCTATATGGTTCAGGACGAAAACAAGTCGGCCCTAAAAGTGAATGATGGTGTTGAACAACCTCCCCAAATCAATGAGGAACTGCTGAAACACTTGCCCCGTCGTAAACGAATCCATGATGCCAACTGGTATGTAAAGAAAATCATTGCCGGCGACCGCATCGGGCTTTCGCAGGCTATTACCCTGGTAGAGAGCTCCTTGCCTGAACATCAGGAAATAGCCCAGCAAATCATCGAACAATGTATGCCTCATGCCGGAAAATCCGTACGCATAGGAATTACAGGTGTGCCCGGAGTTGGAAAAAGTACATTCATAGAGGCCTTTGGGACCCATCTGACCAGGCTGGGACATAAAGTAGCTGTGCTGGCCATTGATCCCAGCAGTCAGCGATCCAAAGGAAGTATTCTGGGCGATAAAACCCGAATGGAGCAGTTGGCAGTGGACCCGAATGCGTACGTAAGACCCTCGCCTTCGGCTGGCTCTTTGGGTGGTGTGGCCCGAAAAACCCGTGAAACCGTGGTGCTTTGCGAAGCCGCTGGATTCGATGTGATTATTATTGAAACCGTAGGGGTCGGGCAGTCGGAAACCACCGTTCACAGCATGGTTGATTTTTTCCTTCTTCTGATGCTTGCCGGAGCAGGCGACGAATTGCAGGGCATTAAAAGAGGCATCATGGAAATGGCCGATGCCATAGTTATCAACAAAGCCGACGGCGACAACATACCTAAAGCCATGCAGGCTAAAGCTCAGTATCAAAGCGCCTTACACCTTTTTCCTCCAACCTCTTCGGGTTGGGCACCCCGCGTAGAAACTTGCTCTGCGCTCACGCACGAAGGCATTGACCAAATCTGGAATATGATGCAGGAGTACTTCAACCTGACCCAAAGCAATGGTTATTTTCAATCCAACCGCAACAATCAAGCAGTCAATCTAATGACTGAGAGTCTGCAAGAATATCTCCATCAGGCTGTTTTTGTCAACCCGGTGGTGGATGAGATCTTTAATCAGATGAAAATTTCTGTTCTCAACGGATATATAAGTCCATACGTTGCTGCCCGTAAAATTTTCGAAACCTGCCTCAACGAACTCAGAAAAAGTGATAACCGTTAAACTATAGGAATCTCCCCTTCCAGCTCATAACGGAGAGTGTTCAGAGCCCTGAAGATGAGAAGGTTTTGTCGGTTGGGTGGCATTGAGGGAGCGAAGCCAGAGAGGAAGCACCACCAGGCCAAGCAGAATATAAGGATAATAGGTTACTACTCTCCAGACAATGGCCATCGGATGGGCCAGGCCTGAAGGAACAATGTCGCCCAGGTAGTAGCTGAAGATCAGCTCCGCCACGCCGCTACCTCCAGGTGTTGGGGTCACCAGAAGTAATACCCAGATCATCAGGTGGCGGGCATAAACGATCAGATGATTGCAGGCTCCGGCAAAAATGAGTATGAGAACATTCACTACCAGGAAACGGGCGGACCAGGTAAGCAGGGTAGCCACGAAAGCCTTTACCCAAAACCATAGGTTTTTGTCAGAAAGTTCGATTGCTGTAGTTTCAATATCCTGCGCTGCCCCGGCAAAACCCTCCTTCCATTTTTTCAAAAACCGCAAATTGCCCAAAGCTTTGAGTAATCCCGCCACTACCTGCGGTCTTACAAAAATCCCAAGTCCCATTGACGCCGTCAGACCCACGATAATTATGTAGCCCATCCAGAAAACTCCAGACTGGAATTGGCCCGCACCCGCCGCAAATCCGAAAATTTGATGATACCCTCCCCATAATACCAGCAAAGGTACCATCAAGACAAAGAAAAGTTCATCGAGAAAAGCTGTTACAAGAACTATGGCCGTGGAGCGCCCGGCCGAAATATGTTCACGGTTGATGATATAGACAGCCACCGCAGACCCGCCCACTACCGTTGGCGTAACCGCACTGGCAAATTCCCAGAGCGAAATCACATAAAAGCTACGTTTCCAGGTTAGACTTCCCTCGGTGAGCAGTCGGATACGATACATATAGGCCAATTGTCGCAGCATGATCAAACCGATAATCACTGCAAACCATAGGTAGTTTTGTGAATTCCATTCAACAGCCTTCAAAGCTTCTTTATCAAAATTTCTCAAAACCAGGAATAAACCGGCTCCTGCACCTAAAAGAACAGGAATCAATAAATTACGCAGGCTAAAAAGTTTTTTTAAGCGGGCATCTGCATCGTGCATGAATGAAGCCTTTATGCAATATTAACCATTTTCTCCGGGGGAGGTTCAGAATAGGACTGTTTTGCTGTAGTCAGGCAACAAAATGGGTCAATTTGGCATATTTCTAATTATAAATACGCCAAAATGACACCAAAAAGAGGATTCCAACGCGCTGGCACAACCCTTGTCGTCTTCTCATCGAAACCATAAATGAAATCAATAACTAAAAACAGGAGGATACAACTATGACTATCATGCGTTGGAGAAATTATCCGAGCCTTTCGGATGTATTTGAAAGCCTGTTCGACCGTCAGGCTGAACACATGGAAAACGAACCCTATCACATCAGCCCGGCTGTTAACATTATCGAAAACGAGAAGGGCTTTGTGATTGAAATGGCCGTTCCGGGATTCAACAAAGACGAGCTAAAAATCAGTCTCGACAGCAACGTGCTGACCATATCTGCTGAAGGCAGAAAAGAAGATGAAAAGGTTCAGTATTTGCGGCGCGAATTTGCCTGCGGAAAATTCTCCCGCTCGTTTACCCTTCCCAAGAGTATAGATGCTGAAAAAATTTCTGCCGACTTTGACAAGGGTATCCTACGGGTCAACCTTCCGAAGAAAGAAGAACTGACCATTAGTAAGCAAATCAAAATCCAGTAATGTTTTGGGGTTGTTCAGCAACCGATGCCTTACTTAAGGTAACCGGAAAATTACAGTAACACATTTGCCACTTTAGAGGGCGAACTTCACAGGGGGGGCGCCCTCTTTTGTATTTTTGCAACTATGCAAAGCAAAGGGACCAAACCTTTATCAGATTTCTATGTCATAAGCCTGAGATTTTCTTTGGCGCTGGTAGTTTTGATGCTTGCCTCTTGCGCTATTAAAAAGAAAGGAGAAAAATCGCAGGCTTCCCTTGAAAAGCCCGGTGATAAACTTATGAGCGTTATCGACAGCTGGGTGGGCACACCCTATAAATACGGGGGAGAAACCCGCTCAGGAACCGATTGCTCAGGCTTTGTGAAAGCAGTTTACAGCGAAGTGTATGGTATCTCTTTGCCCCGCACAAGCCAGGCCATGCTGGAATCAGCCCAGGGAATTGATCCCGACCAGCTTCGGCCCGGAGACCTGGTTTTTTTTGAAATATCCTTGAAAAATTACCACGTAGGAATATACACTGGTGATCGGAAATTCGCTCACGCATCTGAAAAGAAGGGCGTTATTATCAGCAGCCTGGACGAGCCTTATTATATCCGAACTTTTATAAAAGCCGGGAGGTTTCTCTAAATGCGGCTTCAGGGAGACAGAGCGGCCCATCTGAGTCTGGCCACAGCCACCTTTATCTTTGGACTTAACTATGTGATTACCAAATCGCTGGTTCCAGGCATATTTACTCCACTCCAATTGGTGTTTATTCGGTTGGGAGGAAGCATTATTCCCTTGGGTATCTGGGGACTCATTACCCATTCTTTAGACATCCAGCGAAAAGATATTTGGAGGATTGGGGCAGCAGGCCTAACTGGAGTGGCAATAAATCAAACTTTTTTCTTTGCAGGCATGGCCCGTACCTCGCCCCTCGAAGCGGCCATTATTCATACCGCCAATCCTTTATTGGTGGTGCTTTTTGCCAGCTTATTTCTGGGTGAAAAGCATTACCTGATTAACAAATTGGGTATTGGAGTGGGTGCCCTGGGAGCCCTGCTTCTCATTTTTTCACGCGGCAAACCCGATTTACATTCCGAACATTTCATTGGCAACCTGCTCATTTTTATCAATATGTCTGCCTACAGTGCCTATATGGTAATTGTGAAGCCCCTCATGCGGCACTACAAGCCTACTACGGTAATGTTCTGGGTATTCACTGCTGGTTTTCTGTGGATTTTACCTTTATCTATCCCTGAAATACGCCGAACACCCTGGGAAAAACTGACCGTTATCGATTGGTTTTCAGTAGCTTATGTTGTGTTTTTTACAACACTCCTTGCTTTTACGCTCACCGTTTTTGGATTACGACATCTTAAGGCAGGTACTGCCGCCTACTACAGCTATATTCAGCCTTTTATTGCGGGGATTATGGGCGCCCTGGCCGGATACCAGGACTTCACCGGGCTCATGCTCTTTGCCGGAATTCTCATTCTGGCCGGAGCCTGGATGGTTTCAGTGAAAAAAAACAAGGTTACAGCAAAAACCTGAAAGGAACTATCAACCATTCAAAGAGTTTCTCAATAAATGGGCGTTTTTTCCATTTTTCATAGTCAAAGGGTACAGACTCGGCCAAGGTATCATTAACATGTGCCATAAGCTTAACGGTTAACCTTTTATCGCTGCCCACCAGAACAATTTCATGCTGAAAGCGAAAACTTCGATAGTCGAAGTTGGGAGAACCAAAGGCAAAAATGCGATTATCCACCAACATCAGCTTAGAGTGGAGATTCTGAGGGGTGTACATAAAAAACTTAACCCCTTTCTCAGCCATAGGCCCCAGGTACTTGTTGCGCAGAATATCAACCAGGCGTACATCAGAATGCCAGGGGAGTATAATTTCCACGTTTACTCCCCGTTTTACTGCCCGTATTAAAGCCATTCTTACCAAAAAACTGGGCAGGAAGTAAGGGGTTTCGATAATAATACGCCGGCGAGCCGATCGAATGAGGCGGACAAAGCGCTTTTTAATTATCTGCCGGCTAATGGATGGTACATCGCGTAAAATCTCAAAACCTTCGTAGAAGATGGGGGTTGTAAGCTCTGGGTTATAAGGACGGTAGCTATCGTAGAGGTCGAACATGGAGAGGAAAACGCCTTTAAAAACCCCGGCCAGTCTTCCTTCCATGCGAACGATTAGCTCACGCCACACCACGTTGTAATCGGTAATATTGGCAGAACCCAAATACAAAATAT
This sequence comes from Bacteroidales bacterium, assembly GCA_049969475.1. Lineage (GTDB taxonomy): Bacteria > Bacteroidota > Bacteroidia > Bacteroidales > TTA-H9 > UBA2030. The sequence continues at coordinate 34,729 of JBMFOU010000003.1, forward strand.
TCCCGTCGATCACAACTATTTTGCGATGATTGCGCCGATGACTGCGCGTCAGATAATCGAGCCTGAAACGGAACTTTTCAAAAAAACGAACCATGCCACCTGCTTGTGTCAGCGGCTCAAAAAAGCCTGGATTGGGCGAAGTACCCCACGAATCAAGCAAAATCTTTACTTCAACCCCTTCCTTGCATTTTTTTGTTAGTGCATCTCTGAATCGCTCTCCCAGACTATGGTAGCTGAAACGGTAAAATTCCAGATAAATATATTTTGTTGCATGTTCGATATCGTAAAGCAATGCGTTATAAAAGCGCAAAGTATCATCATAAACGGAATATCGGGTTACAGCCCTTTCGTCATCCATAATTTCCCGGATTATTCAGTACCAGCCGACCTGCCGAGGGCATCGAGCACCTCCGACCTTTTCCGAAAAGAAACCGGCACACGGCTTCCATCAGCCAATATCAAGACTTGCTCGTTCTTCAAAAAACTCTTTACAAACGCAATATTTACAATATGTTGTTTATGTGTGCGTATAAAACCCTTGGGAATAAGTTCTTCTTCTAATTTATTGAGAGTTTTAGCCAAGCGAATGACCTCTCCCGTTACCAATAAAATATTGCAATAGTTGCCGTCGCCGCTAATTCTCATGATTTCATCTGCAAACAGGCGTCTGACCACTTGGTTGGTTTTCAGAAGCACAGTTTCTCTATCCCGATTACCAGGTTGGTATAAATTACGTAGGGTTTGCAGACCCTGGTTAAATTTTTCCAGGCTTAAATGATGCCGTGCCCTTTGAATACTTGTAACCAATTCTTGAGAATCCACAGGCTTTAACAAATAGTCGATGGCGCTGCGCCTAATGGCCTGTACAGCATACTCCTCATACGCCGTTATGAAGATTACTTTAAATGGAAGGGGTAATTCAAATTTGTCGAGCAAATCAAATCCACTACCATCGGGGAGCTTTATATCGAGCAAAACCAGGTCGGGTTGGGTAGCATGAATAATTTCCCAGCCCGATTTTACGCTATCTGCCTCACCCACAAGCTGAAAATCGGTAAGATGACTACGACCCATACCAATTATGGCTTCCCTGGCTAATTTCTCATCATCAACTACCACAACTCTTAGCATAAAAGGCCTTTTTCTGCCAAACGAAATTACAAATACTTTTTCAACCCGAATTTAATAAAAAATTATTGCTGGCTTTAACCCTCAGTTTATCAACAAAATTAAGGCTCAGGTTGGAAATGCAAAAGAAATCCTGAATATTACCGATTTATCTGCCTCCTCGCGTTCAACGGCAAACGTTCCATGGCTACCGGATAAAAGGCTTCTATTAATAGTATCAAGTCGCTGAAGGGTTAAGTCTAAAATTCTATCAATTTTAGGATTTAGGTATAAATCCTTCGAAGGATCGGGTACATCAAAAAATTGCAACTTGATTTCTTGAAGAATAAATGATTGCTTCAAGGAAAAAACTAGACTCGCATGAATAGCACTGTGCTTCTGTACCTCAGAAGAATAAATAATTTGCTCGAGCACTGGATGACAAAAAAACGGAGGAATAACGTAACGGTTTCCGAGTAATTCTGGAGGTACCTTTAACTCGTAGGAAAATCGATTGCCCAGCCAGATCTGCTGAAGTTGGAAATAATTTTCCATAATTGCAACCTCTTTGTCCACTGGGTGGAAATCTACCTGGGGGGAAGCCATAATAACCCTGATGAGCCGGGCAAAAGAAGACAGATAGCGCCCGGCCTCCTCGTTTTTACCACTTCTAATGATATTTTTTATTGCAACCAGCGAATTAAAAATAAATATGGGACTCAAGTTGGTTACCAATATTTTACGCTTAATCTCCAGCAGTTGCAAATCGCTTTCCCTTTTTCGGTTTTTCAAGGCTAACGAAAAAGCAACAATAACTAAAACTCCAACAAAAATGATAAGAACCATCAACCAAAGATTAGCTCGAATTCTGGATTTAAGGCTAGTAATTTCCTGAGTAGTTCCGAATATTACAATTTTGGAAACCAGCATTTTCTTCTGATTCTTCATCAACCGGCTGGTAAGCTGATTTTCGAAGTAGTTTGCATTCCTGAGATGCAAAAGGGCATTTTTAAAATCCCCTAGCATGAAGTAATAATCTGCCATTTCTGTAGAGGCCCTCTCCTGGTCGGGCACATAGTGGGCAGTATGAGCCAGGTCGAGGGCTTTTTGCAAATAATAGGGAACTGAGTCGTATTGGTGGGCCTTACGTAAAGCTATAGCGTAATTTACGTAAACACTTATTATAGGAATCTGATAACCAACTGCTTCTCTTAAACGCATAGCCTTTCGCTGAAAGACAAGGGCTTCATCGTTTTTCTCCTCTTGTTGAAGATAATGGGCAATCAGATTATAAATATTGGAAGCTTCTAGCCCCTGTTTTTTCCCCATAGCCTTAATACCAGCTTCATTAAGGATTTTTATCGCCTGTTCTTTTCGACCATCATGGTAATAAATTTCAGAGAGCGTTCGTGAAATCCCCAGTTGCGTTAAAACAGCTGCTTGTTTAGGCATGTATTTCAGACCAATGTTGTAAATACCCCTTGCCATTTGGGGCCGTCCACTCCGGGCTAGCTGGCTTGCATTCATTTGGCAGATTTGAACATATATCAACGAATCTTGAATGTATGGCAAATAGCTTATTCTCAGCAACTTAAGGTATTGATTATATTGTTCTGCCAACCCCAGCCTATCAAAATGTCGTGCAATGGTAATGAGAACCCTGGCTCGGCCATTCAAATCATTGCTCTGCTCATAAATATCCCAGCCTTTACTCAAATAATCAATTGCCTGATCGCTTTGGTCGGTTAAAAAAAGATTGTCGGCGATTTTTACGTAAATGATGGCTTGTCTTTGTGGTAAGTTACTTTTTGATGCAAGTCTCGCTGCTTCAAGAAAATATTGCGTAGCTGTATCGAACCCTGCATTCATATAACTCACCAAACCTTTCAAATAATATACCTCACCAAGCAATGCTGTGTCATGAGCAAACTCTGCCTTTTTTAGAATGGTATTTATAACAAGAATAGCAGTATCACGATTGTAATATAATAAATTTTCCGCCCGCTCCTTTTCTTTAAAGTAAACGATGTTTCCAAGCGAGTGAGAACTTTCGGGTAATGGATTCTCTAAATCCTTCCCTGAGGAATTGGGAGCATACGCGTAGTTGCCTGCCATGATCAGAGTGGCCCATAAGTAGCTTAATAAAGTAAGCAATATTCTCATGGCATTTTCAATTTTATTAATGGGATAGAAAATTCTACACGAGTCCCTGGATAAACAGCTCCCGGATATCGATTGTCGCTAATGGAAAACTTAATCGGCTTTCCTTTCAATTCATGGTTCAAAATTTCAATTCTTTCACGAGTGATATTGATTCCCAATGACATATGGCCATTCTTTTGATGCGACCTATCGTTACGAGCATTTTCAATGCCTTTTCCATTGTCAGCAATGGTTACTACCAACATTTCACCGGAAAGCGTGTATTTTACATGAATAAAGCCTTTACCTTCGATGCCTGAGAAACCATGCTCGATGCTATTTTCTACAAAAGGCTGTGTTAACAAAGGAGGTATGGCTGTTTCGTTCATGTTGATTGACGGGTCGCACTCTATGAGAAAGTCAAACTTATCTTCAAATCTTAGTTTCTGTATTTTCAAATATTTACTTAAAACTTCAATATCTTCGCTCACACAAACAAAATCGCTTTGTGATGATACTAATAAAAGCCTGATTAAACTGCTGAAGTGCTCGAGAAATTGCACAGCCTCAAGCGATTTTTTCTGATAAATAAAACTTTGGATAGCTATTAAGGCATTAAAAATAAAATGGGGATTCATCTGATAACGCAACAGTTCCTCTTTTACCTTGCTTCGCTTTTCTTTAAGAATGATTCGTGCACGCTGCCAGAAAAAAACCAAGAGTATGAAAATAAAAAGAAATAATAACAATACCCCATACAAGAAAAAGGTATTTGTTTTGTATCTTGCCCTATTTTCTTCCAGCGCCCTCTTCATTTTTTCTTCCTCCAGACGACTGTATAGAGCAATAGCTCCATTATTGGCGATAATCTGATTAATTTTTCGCTCAGCCTCGGCTTTAAGCGCAAAATATTTGTAGGCATGTTGAAAATCGCCCTTGTTTTCGTAAGTTCTTGATAAATACGTACCAATGATATTGATAGCTCTATTACTCCCTATTTCGTTGGCCTTTTGCAAGCCTTTTTCAAACCAATAAATAGCACTATCGGGGTTGTTGTTCTGAAGAAATAGGGCTCCTAAATTAGTCATGGTATTGATAATTATGCCAGGAAACTTGAGTTTGTCCCTTAATTCCCTCACTTTATGATTTAGCAGTATACTCAAATCGCTGTTGCCTGTCTCGTAGTAAACATTGGCTAGCATGGTAAGAATGTCGGCCGAGGAACGATGGAGCTGGAGTGCTGAAGTATTTTCATAAGCCCGATTGAGATATTCAATGGCCTGGTTAAATTTTTTCTGTGAAATAGCAATAGAAGCCATCTGCCTCAAAATAGAAGCTTCCAGCGATTTCTGATTGCCAGCTTTTGCCAATGGTAAAAGTTGCTGAAGAATAAGCTCGGCTGAATCTTTTTTACCGTCAGCGGAATATGCCTCAGCCAGTTGCTGCCGAATGGATATAATGAATGGAAGATACCTTTTTTCTTTACTTAAATCCGGGGCATTGCGTAAAACGTTAAAAGCTTCCCCCGAAAGTCCCACGGCACTGAGTTGCCTGGCCAAGGTTGAAATAATAAAGAGATGGCCCTCCTCATCACCAATGGTTCGGAAAATTTGATCGGCGGCATCAAGATGGCGTAAAAATTCACCCCGGTCGCTGGTATTAACATAGTACATAGCAAGCCAGGTTAAGGCATAGGCCTTTGTTTTATAGTCCTCAGCTTTGTCAGCGTATTCAAGGGAACGTTCCAAAAGAATCCTGGCACTATCGCCCACATAACCAATAAAGTGAATCTGAGCCTCCATAAGGTATGTATTGGCCATTAAAGAGGCATTGTTGAGCTCAAGGGCTAATGACCTTGCATTCAGGATAGCTTTCTTGGCTTGATTATAACTTTTTTGTTGATAATACTTGGATAACTCGAGCCAATAGATAACTCTTTCCTCCTTACCACCGGCCGATTCAATAAGTTTGAGCAAACTATCTTCCCTTCGGTTATAAAAATAGAAACCGCGGAAATCTTCGCCTCTCAAGCTCGTTGAAAGCGTGCAGGCAAGTAATACCAATATTGAGGAGCGCCAGAACAATGATGTAAGAATTAAGCTGTTTTAAAATAGTATTAGCAAAAATAAAAAAAATCCGAAGGAAATCCAGGGTAATATCTTTTTACAAAAGCTTTACTCCTGATTTGCCTAACTTTGCCCAAAAAACTTATGATACAATCGATGACCGGATACGGCAAGGTATCCTTTGAAGCCGGAGGTCGGAATATAACTATAGAAATCAGATCACTCAACAGCCGGCAAGCCGATATCAACCTACGATTGCCAAGTATTTTCAGAGAAAAAGAAAACGAATTGCGCGGTTTGATAGCTAACCGCCTCGATCGAGGGAAAATTGATGTCAACATCTCAGCTGCCAGCACCGATGTTAGTCATGTGCCCAGGCTCAATATTGAACTTGCCCGCAGCTACTACGAACAAATAAATAACATGGTAGATCTTCTTAAGCTGGATGCACGGTCTACTGACTTTGTGAGTTTGCTTCTGCGCATGCCTGATGTGATGCAGAGCCCCGATGAAAGCATTCAACCTGAAGAATGGGAGACCTTAAGTAATCACATGAATCAGGCTATTGATCTGGTCATTCAGTTCAGGCGGCAGGAAGGCGAAATCTTGCTACGCGATTTTACCCAACGAACCGAAAAAATTCTTCGTTTGTTGCTGGAGGTAGAAAAACATGAATCAGAGCGCATTGGCATTATCAGAACTAAGATACTTAAAGAGTTGGAAGCTCTTCCTTCTCAGGTTTCGTACGATAAAAATCGATTCGAGCAAGAAATGATTTACTGGCTCGAGAAAATCGACTTTACGGAAGAAAAAGTCCGACTTCGTAAGCACTGCCGATTATTTCTAGATACTATGCAAATGGAAAGTTCACAGGGAAGAAAACTGGGCTTTATTGCCCAGGAAATGGGCCGTGAGATAAACACCCTGGGATCGAAGGCCAACCATGCAGTCATTCAACAACTCGTCATAGAAATGAAGGACGAACTCGAAAAAATCAAGGAACAACTGCTCAATATTTTATAGTTCATGAACGGTAAAGTCATCATTTTTTCAGCACCTTCGGGAGCTGGCAAAACTACCCTCGTAAAAGAAGTGATGCGCCAGATACCCGGGTTGGGTTTTTCGGTGAGTGCCACCAGCCGAAAGCCCCGGCCTGGCGAGGTGGATGGAAAAGACTACTATTTTATTACTGCTGAGGAATTTAAAAGCAAAGTTGAAAGGGGTGAGTTTGTAGAATGGCAGGAAGTGTATCCAGGTACTTTTTATGGAACCTTGCACAGCGAGGTAAGGCGATTGTGGGACGAAGGCAAACATGTAATTTTTGATGTGGATGTGGTAGGAGGCACCAACCTCAAGCATATTTTTGGGCCCAAGGCACTGGCAATCTTCATACAACCTCCCTCACTCGAGGTGCTCCGACAAAGACTAATACAGAGAGGAACCGACACTGCGGAAGCTATTGAAAAACGGTTAGCCAAGGCTAGTTACGAATTGGGTTTTGCAAAGGAATTCGATCGGGTTATTATCAACGACAGACTCGATATTGCTATTTCGGAAGCCCTTTTAGCGGTGCAAAGCTTTTTGCAGGAGGAATAAATTCTGATGTTTTTTTTGAAATTTTTGCTTAAAGTATTGTAAAAACGCCCGATAAAAAACTTAATTTTGCGCCCAACACCAAATTCAAAAATAACAAGCATGAATATCCCGGAAAACCTCAAGTTCACGAAGGACCACGAATGGATAAAAGTTGAAGGGGAAACTGGTTATCTCGGCATCAGCGATTACGCGCAAAGCCAGTTAGGAGACATCGTTTTTGTAGAAGTGGAAACTGTTGGCGAAACCCTTGAAAAAGGAGAAAGTTTAGGCACCATTGAGGCTGTAAAAACTGTTGAAGATGTTTACATGCCCGTGAGCGCTGAAATTTTGGAATTTAACGAAAAACTCAAGACAAACCCTGATTTGCTCAACAAAGACCCTTACGGTGAAGGTTGGATAGCTAAAGTAAAGCTGACCCAGCCGGCCGAACTAGGCGATCTGATGGATGCTAACGCTTATAAAGCTTACCTCGAATCGCTCTGATGCGGCAAGGTTTTTGTTAAATTTTTGATGATGAAGTCCCACTACATACTACAATGTGCATTTTGTGGGTTTATAAATTGGGATAACCTTTAAAAAGACATACATCATGATTGAGAAAAAAACACCCAAAGCTGACCTCGAAAACAAAAGAGGGCTATTCCTTGAAATAGGAATGGTAGTAGTATTAGCCCTTGTTTTGTTGGGGTTCGAGTGGAAAACCTACGATAAGCAAAAAGTAGAGATTTTCCAGCGTCAGGCATCAGATATCCCGGAAGAAATGGTGGAGATTACCAAACAGGAAACACCTCCTCCCCAGGCACCACCTCCTCCCCAGGTCACAGTTCTTAATATTGTGGAAGATAACGTAGAAATTGACAATGACTTCACAGTTGACGCCGAAGCAACCCAAACCACTCAGGTACAGGAATATGTGCCGGTGCAGAAGGCGGAAGAAGAAGTTATAGAAGAACAAGAAATTTTCCAAGTGGTTGAATCGATGCCCGAATTCCCTGGTGGAGAAGAAGCACGTATTCAATTCCTTCGCGATAATATCAAATATCCCCAGATAGCCCGTGAGTCTGGTATTCAGGGTGTTGTTTACGTTACCTTTGTGGTGGAACCCGATGGAAGGGTTACTGGTGTAAGGGTGCTTAGGGGAATTGGTGGTGGTTGCGATGAAGAGGCTGTTCGGGTGGTGAAAGCCATGCCCCGCTGGATTCCGGGTAAACAACGTGGTAAACCCGTCCGCGTTCAGTTCAACATGCCCATTAAATTTACGTTGCAATAAACTTTCCTCAACATTCACAAAAGGCCTTTTCCCCAAGGAAGAGGCCTTTTCTCTTTTTAAGATCAAACACTGATTGTTTAATCTTTTTAACGGATAATAGTGGAAAAATATTTAAAAAAAAAGTTCATCCAAAGCATAGATAAAGGAAAAAATTTGATTATATTTGTAGTGTAAAAACCATATGCTCATGTTTTTTCATGAGGTGGTTACAACGACCTCGACGGTGGCTGATTTTAGCACCGGTATCCGTCTTGATAACGGAAGAAATTACCTAAAGCAGCGCTCTGCATTAACACAGAGGCTGCTTGTTTTTCATGACAATTCCAAACCCTAAATACATAGATTATGAGAAAACTGAGTTTCTTGATTGCAATGGCTATAGTAGCCCAGGTTTTTATGATATCGGGCTGTGGAAAAGATGACAATACGAACTCCCAACAGAATCCCATCGATGAGAAAGTATTGGTAGCCCAGTTATTTGGAGCTGCCATGAACTGGCAAATGGCCCCCAAATCAACCGTCCCTATCAACGTCAGCGTAGATCAGGTAAATCCGGGGCCTAAGGGAGGAAACATTCATGTGATTGGGAGTGTAACAGGTTCCATGAACATTGATGATCAAACAGGTGCTTTTCTGGAGGGCACCTTGCTGTTGGGACTCACAGAAACTATCAACGATCTGGTTCTGACCGGTGAGGACGGAAAAGATTACATCGTCAATGGAGCTCCTAATCTGAGCATCACCGGAACCTTTACCATGATGGGCATAAATACTTTTGGTACCGCCTCCCACATGACCATTAGCGGAGGTATTCGTGTCACCGGCAATGGAGTGGATATTACAGAAAACATTCAGCTGACCATTAACCTCAACTCGAGTGGCACTGGTGGCCACGTGAGCGGAAAAGTAGGCGATCAACAGGTAGACTTTACTTTTTAATGAATTCTGCGCCCATCATTTGGGGCAGATGAAAACAGGAAGGGCGCTTCCATTTGCAGGAGCGCCCTTCCTTTATCAATTACTATGTGATTATTATCGAACTATTACGATTTTCTTCCGAAGAATTTGTCCGTTTTCTTTTTCAATACTCAGAATATAAGGCCCAGGGGCCAGGTGTTCCAAGTTGAGAGTTCGGTTGTTTACACCCTTCTCTGTCAGCAGCACTTTTCCGTCGGGGCTCAGGAGACGAACCGTGGCATTTCCGGCCTGGGTGATAGTGATGTAGTTGTGAGCAGGGTTGGGGAAAATGGAGGCTGCAGAGGTGGGCTCAGCAATTCCTACTCCGCTGAGGTAGAAATTCACCGCATAGGAAAGATGCGAGAGGAGATCTTCACCAAACACATCTATGGTGGTTATGCCCGGAAGTTCCAGGGCTGGGATAATTATTACTGTAGCATTGGGGTCGGAGGGAGTGGCGGTAACCTGCGGAACCAGTGTGGTACCGGGTTCGAGGAAATAATCGTAAGACAGGGTGTTTGGATCGAAACTGGTAATAGTTGTGCCATCTACCTGCAAATCAACAAGTAAAGGATCGCTATTAAAGGTGCCGTTTTCAGTACTGTAAATGGATTGGTAAACGACTTTGGAATCGTAGTGCTGAACAAAGAGGCCTACAATGAGATCATTGAATTCTTCGATATGTGTGCCGGAAAGGTCGACTGTGTAATTCATGGTATAGGGCTCACGGTCGAAGAGCTCGATGGGTGTGCCATTGGCATCGGGTATCATTTTCATCATTACATGATGAAACGAAGTTTCTCCATTGGTGGTAGCATTATTATGGGTGGTTTTTTCCATCACCACAACATAAAGTCTCACGCCCGCAAAATGAGCAAAAGGCAAGATGGCCACATCGCCCTGGATAGTTTTATTGGAAATAGAATGTTTACCAACGATTTTCATTACACCAGGCTGCTCAATGGCCTGATTGTATGCGGTATTGACAGCCGATATGTCGGTAGCCGTTTGGGAGCCATTGACATAGAGGTCGGGGACAAAACCCACTCCGTAATAAGTCCGGCGAACGCCTCCCTCAGCGGTATAGTATGGATCGCCCGAACCAGGCCAGTTCATCTGATATTTGACCAGAGTAATGTCGTTTTCGTGCTGTTGAGTCCAGGGATTGAAACTGCTATTAAAACTTGCGCAGGGATTACATGTAGAACTTGTGAATTCTTCAAACAGTGGCCTTCTGTCAACAATCAAGCTGGCTCTGGACACAGCGGTGAAAGCTGTATCATTATTGGGATCGTTATCAGGGGCTCCATTAACAGTATTTAGCCAGGCTTTTAATTGATATTCACCTACAGGAGGATTCATGAGTTCGCTGGTAATGAAATCGTAAGTGCCCAATGTGGGAATGTTAAGCCCGCTGAATTGGCTGGTAACCGGGGTTCCGTCGTTGAGTTTCCAGGTAATCTCCATGGATTGAATAGGTTGAGTCCCGGTGTTCATGATTGTGCCTTTCACGGGTGTAGGTACCCCAAAATAAGCAGACGTATTTTGAAGGTTTACCAAGAAGCCGTCTACAGGCAGAGGATTCAGGCACAGCACATTATCGATATACCAATAGTCGATGTTGTACATATTTCCATCCAGGTAGAAACAGAACTGGAAATCAGGTTTACCCACATCGGAGTTGCTCACAGTGATAGAAATCTGCTCAGGACCTGCGTTGCCGGGGGGATTAATTTCCCAGACGCTGGTCCAGGCTCCACCTCCTGAACGGGTGGCTACGCCGGCTTTAGGGCCAGCTCCTGAGTAGTCATCGTAGAAATGACGGAAACTAATTTTCAGGGAAGTAAGTCCCGTAGTGTTAATAGCAGGACTGATGAGACGTGTGGTAGTGGTCTGATTGATGTAGGTAAACTTTGCTTCAGGTGCTGAACCTCCCGCAAGGTTTGTTCCTGAAATCGACCATTGCGCATTGAGCCCGGCAATTGACCATCCAGCCGGGGGCATGGTGGCATTCGAAAAATCTTCCCAAAGTAGGGTTTGGGCCTTTAGACCCCATGGGATGCATAAAGCTGCAATCATCCCTACAAGGTAACGTAAAGTTCTGTTTTTCATTGGTTTGTTTTTGGTTAGTGAATACGCTTACAAAATTAGGCCTTCCCTTGCGGAAGACCAAATGCCTTGCATGGATTTTTTGAGACAGGTACGAGGTTGTTGAAATACTGCTTAATCTCTTGGTTCTTGTATTTTGTTGGTAGTAAGCAGGATAGATATACCTAAAAGGGCACTGAGAGCCGAAGCAATAAATATAGCCGCTTTGGCCTTGGCAATGAAAGAGGGTTCGTCGAAAGCGAGATAGGTAATGAAGAGCGACATGGTAAATCCTATTCCCCCCAAAAATCCCGCCCCTGCCAAATGCCTTAGGGTTACATTTTCGGGAAGCCGCGCCAGTCCAGCTTTTATACCAAGCCAGGTAAAACCAAATACTCCGGCAAATTTTCCTAAAGCAAGTCCTACAATTATGCCCCATGAAACAGGACTATCCAATACTTCCGCAATACCTGCTTTAAGTACAACACCAGCATTGCTAAGGGCAAATAAAGGCATAATAAGATAGCTAACCCAGGGATGTAAAGCATGTTCCATACGTTGTAACGGTGATTCTAACCGGTGGCAACTGATTTCCATGGCTTGCAAGGCCTCTATTTGCTCTTGGGTTAATTTATGAGGTGTGCCGGGCTGAATTTCTTTAAATCGGGACAGGTAGTGATTCATGCGCTTGAGAAATAAATCTGGTCCCAGTTTATTAATGGCCGGGACTGTTAACGCCAGTAATACACCGGCTATGGTAGCATGAATACCTGATTTAAGTAGGGCGTACCACAAAATGATTCCGGGCAGGATATAAAAAATAGGATGCCGTACATTAAGATAATTGAAAAACAAGAGGATAAGAAGAATGATACCGGCTGTCACTAATGCGGGTACATAAAGTGATTTAGAATAAAACAGAGCGATGACAAGAATGGCACCCAGGTCGTCGACAATGGCAAAAGCAGTGATAAATATTTTAAGACCCAGGGGAATACGCCTGCCTAACAAAATGAGAACACCCAAAGCAAAGGCTATGTCAGTGGCCATGGGGATCCCCCATCCACTGGCCGAGGGAAAATTATGGTTGAAGGCTGTATAAAGAATGGCCGGCACAATCATTCCACCAAGTGCTGCAATTACCGGCGTCATAGCTGCTTGGAGATTGGAAAGTTCTCCTGAGATCAGCTCTCGTTTGATTTCAAGTCCTACCATAAAAAAGAAAATGGCCATCAACCCATCATTGATCCATAATTGTAGAGGTTTGCTCAAACTCCATTCCCCCAGTGAAATGCTGAAAGAGCTTTGCCATATACCCAGAAAAGCATCACTCAACTGGCTGTTGGCCAGCATTATTGCTGTAACTGCTGAGATGATAAGTAGAATGCCCGAAGAGGCTTCAAATTTTATGAATTCCTGAAAAGGGCGGGCAAGGCTAACAATATTTCTCGGAGTGAATAAATTTTTCATAGATGACTTTTTATAAAAGTAACATAAAAAGTCAAAATCTTGTTTAATAATCAGGTTCAGCGGCCGACATGCCGGCAATCCAGCCGGTAGAGAAAGCGATTTGCAGATTATATCCACCCGTATCGGCATCGAGGTCGATGATCTCGCCTGCAAAATATAGGTTTTTAAGAAGTTTCGATTCCATGGTTTTAGGGTCAATTTCGCGGGTGGAAACACCCCCACTAGTGACTATGGCCTCGCTAAACCCTCTCAGACCTGTTATTTGGATCCTAAAGTCCTTGAGCCAGGCGCGGAGGCGCTTGCGTTCCTGGGCAGTAAACTGGCTGGCGGGTTTATCGGGGTCGAGATGCAGGAGGTCGAGGCAGAGGGGGATAAGACTGGAGGGAAGTAAGCCTTTGAGGATGCCTTTCATATGCATTTTGCTATGTTCTGCCAGGTCGCGCAGCAGGCGGCGGTCCAGGGTTTCATCATCGAGAGCGGGTTTCAGGTCTATGCTGATTTCAACGTTGTTCCCTTCCAGGATGGTACGATTGAATGTGCGGCTGAGGGTTAGAATGACAGGGCCACTTAGACCGAAATGGGTAAAAAGCATTTCTCCAAATTCCTCTCCGGCTTTTTTACCATTTACCAATACACGGGCCGTTACGTTTTTTAGTGTCAGCCCCTGCAGGCGCTGGGCCACATCACCTGCGGTGAGCAAAGGCACCAGCGAGGGAACTGGCTCTCTCACACTGTGTCCCAGTCTGCGTGATATTTTGTACCCATCACCCGTAGAACCTGTTCCTGGATAAGAACTACCTCCCAGGGCCAGTATAATCCGATCGGCTTCTATGATTTTCCCCCCTTTTGTTCGAATTCCTGTAGCCCGGCCTTCCTTCATAAGTATTTCTTCAACAGGTGTATGGTTGAGAATTTCGACGCTTAGCCGCTGCATTTCACGGTTGAGAAAATTTACTACTTCTACCGCACTATTGTTAACCGGGAAAACCCTCCCTCCTCTTTCGGTTACGGTTTGCAAACCCAGTTGATGAAGTAGGTCAAGCAGATGGGTGTTGAAGAATCGGGCGAAGGTATTGCGCAGAAAACGAGCATCGGGGCCTATATGCGTCAGAAATTCCTCTAAATCATCCGTATTGGTGAGGTTGCATCTGCCTTTACCGGTGATACTTAGTTTACGGCCTGGTTTATTCATTTTTTCTACCAGCGTAACTCGTGCTCCCCTTCGGGCGGCACTTATAGCTGCCATCATACCAGCAGCTCCGCCTCCTGCAATCAATACATGCACATTGGGTTTGCTCATGGGTCAGGAATTTTTCAGTTGAGAAAGAAGGGCTTCCGCTACCCGCAGTCCATCGAGGGCAGCCGATACTATGCCTCCAGCATATCCAGCACCTTCTCCTGCCGGATAGAGCCCGCGAATGTTGCTTTGTAAGGTTTCGTCGCGTATGATTCGAAGGGGTGATGTCGAGCGGGATTCTACGGCCGTGAGCACCGCATCAGGATGACAAAAACCTTTAATTTTCTGATCGAAAAGCGGAAGGGCTGCCCTGAGGCTTTGTACTATGGGCTTGGGCAGACACTGACCCAGGTGAGCAGGTTTTACGCCGGGTTGGTAGCTGGGAGTAACGTCTCCAAATCCCTTTGATGGACGATTTTTGAGGAAATCTTCTACCCGTTGGGCTGGAGCTCTGAATTTCCCTCCTCCCAGCTTATAAGCGGCTTCTTCGAGTTTGCGTTGAAATTCAACTCCTGCCAGGAGATGTCGTCCCCCAAGGTCTTCCGGAAGAACATTCACGAGCAGTGCACTGTTTGAATTAACATTGTCTCTGTTATAATAGCTCATACCGTTGGTTACCAACCGATTGCTCTCTGAGGCAGCCGCAACTACATAACCACCTGGGCACATACAAAAAGTATAAACGGGTCGATGTCCTTGCGGATGCACTGCAAGTTTGTATCGTGCGGCTCCCAACATCGGATGTCCGGCCACTCTGCCATATTGTGAGCGGTCGATCCATTCCCTGAGATGTTCGATTCTCACTCCCACGGCAAAAATTTTAGGTTCCATCTGCACGCCGCGCCTGTAAAGCATTTCAAATGTGTCGCGGGCCGAATGACCGGTAGCCAATACGAGTGTCTTGCAAGGCAAAACCTGCCCACTGGATAAAATAATTTCTTTTAGTCGATGGTTTTCAATTATCAGGTCAGTCAGTGCGGTCGAGAATAAATAACTTGCTCCTAGTGCCTCGAGTTCTTTCCGAAGGTTTTTTACTACGGTGCGCAGATGGTCGGTGCCTATATGGGGTTTGGCATCCCATAAGATGGATTCGGGAGCTCCGGCTTTCACCAATTCCCTGAAAATAAAATCGGTACGTGGGTCATTGACGAGTGTATAGAGTTTTCCATCGGAAAAGGTGCCGGCACCTCCTTCACCAAATTGCACGTTGCTCTCGGTATGAAGCTCTCCGCTCGCAAAAAAATGTTCCACCGTTTGGGTACGTTTTTCTACGGGTTCACCCCTTTCAATGATTAAGGGGTTGAGTCCGGCCCGGGCCAGCACTAGAGCGGCAAATAGTCCGGCAGGGCCACAGCCTACTACTACCGGCCTGGGTTGGGTAGATGGGAATGGATGCCTGGGTATTTGATATTCAAAAGGTTGAAATATTCGTATCCGGTGTTTTTTAATGACTTCCGGTGGTAGTTTCCCGACAATCTCTTCTTCATTATCTGCCCTAATATCAAGGGTGTAAATAAATCGGATGAAATTTTTGTTTCTGGAGTCTATGGCCCGGTTGGCTATGCTCCATTCCAGAATATGCGAAGACTCCACCTGCAGAACCGTAGCGACCCATGCAAGAAGCTGATGGGTTTCAGTCAGAAAGCTGGTGGCCACTTCTTCTACCCTGATCATTTCTGGCAATAGCGTTTGATGAGGTTGTAGGCATTGCGTATACCTAGTTCTCCCGCACGGCTCAGGTCGCGGCAGGCCGGTTCGTTTTTTCTGAGATAAATAAGAATCAGAGCCCTGTTGAAATAGGCCTGGGCCAGATTTTTTTCGAGTTCCAGAGCCCGGTTATAGTCTTGCAATGCCCCTTCGTAATCGGCCAACCGGGCTTTAACATTGGCCCGGTTAAACCATGCAAAGCTCAAATCGGGGTTGAGTTCAATGACTTTATCATAATCTTCAATTACTTCTTTGAAGGCCGGAAGCGGGGCGCGAGCCGCCTTTACAGAACTAAAAGTGCTGTTGCCAAAAGAGATAGTAGCAGGGAGGGGATCGTTTTCGCTTAGTTCGTCAATCATCTCCAGGCGGGTATTGGCCCGGTTGAAATAGGCCAATGCAAAATGGGGGTCAAGCTGAATGGCCGTGGTGTAAGCCTCTATAGCACTCTGGTAATTACGTATCATACCGTTGAGTATGCCTGTGAAGAAGTATCCCAGCGGATCGTTGGGATTGAGTTTGTTGCTTAAGTCAATATCTTTAATGTATTGGGCGATAACTTCTGGTGTAAGTTTTTCCTGGCGGTTGGTTACCCCGAATCGGAGTTTATAATCGACCCGGGCATTGATGTCGTCAATTTTCTTGAGCCAGTATTCGCCGCGTTTTTGTTCTACGTATACCGAATCGTTATACAGATAGGTTACGAAAAAGTTTTGTTCGAGGTCTACATAAACGGGCTCGTATTGAATGCGTCCTTCAACGGCTGAAGTGTTTTTGAAATCCGCCTCAAATTCTATAATTTTCGTCAGGGCGGTGCTATCGGCATACCGGCGAAGGGTGGAGTCATCGCTTTTGGCAATGGTTTCTTCAATCAGGATGGCTTTATTGCGATCCTGCATGGCTCCTTTTTCATCTTTCAGAGCCATGCGGGCATCGGCTCTTAACATATAGGCCCGTGAGAAGTCAGGGAAAAGTTCGATGGCCCGGGTGTAATCTTCAATGGCTCCCCGGTAGTCTTTAAGTTGATGTTTAATAAGGGCTCGATTGAATGCCGCCAGGATGTTGTCTGGATTGAGGGCCACCACCCGATCGAAATCTTCCAGGGCTGCCTTCAGGTCCCCCGCCTCTGCCTTCAAAATGGCCCGGTTGTAATACGCGAGTGCATTGAAAGGATCGAGCTCCAATACCTTGTTGAAATCTTCCAGGGCACGGTCTTTCTTCTCGAGTTTAATCCAGGCAATGGCCCTTTGGAAATAGACGGCGGTGTTACCAGGTTCCATTCGAAGCGCCTGGTTAAAATCTTCGATAGCCCCCTGGTAATCAGCTGTATCGAACTTAATGGCACCCCGGCGGACATAGGCTTCTGTGAAAAAGAAATTGAGTTGAATGGCCTTATTAAGGTCAGCAATAGCCGATTGCGAATCTTTCAATTCGTGCTTGATGAGGCCACGGGCCAAATAAGCCAGAGGTATGTCGTTTTTAAGGCGCAAGGCAGAATCGATGTCGGAAAGGGCTTCCTGGTATTGCTTAAGTTCCATGCGGGTAATTGCCCGATTCACATATACCTCGGGTACCAGGGGATCGATGCGCAGAGCTTCTTTGAAATCGTCGAGAGCTGACTGATAATCGCGCAAGCGCGACCTGACAATGGCCCGGTAGTGGTAACCCTGACTGAACATGGGATTAATTTCTAAGGCCTTGTCGAAATCGCGGGCTGCCCCTTCCAGGTCGCCCAAGTTATACTTGGCAATCCCCCGATAAAAATAAGGTTCGTACATTTCGGGGGATGCGGTGATCACTACATTGAGACTTCGTATGGCATCCACAAACTTACCTTCCGAAAGATTGTGCATGCCCGAAAATACGAAATGCGGAATGTTGATTTGCGCCGGAGCAAAGCTCCAAAAGCCCATTACCAGCAAAAGCAGAGCAGTACTTCTTTTTGGCATTATTTGGGAAATTCTTCAGGAGGGGTTTTGGTTTTTTCTATGAGATGAATGTCTTGTATAACCATTGTTTTATCCACAGCTTTGCACATATCGTAAACTGTGAGCAGGGCAACAGATACGGCGGTGAGTGCCTCCATTTCCACACCGGTCTGGCCGGTAGTTCTTACCGTCGATTCCACTTCAACGCCGTCGGGGAGCAGATGGGTTTTAACCTCTATATGGCTGAGGTAGAGCGGGTGGCAAAGGGGGATCAGATGCCCTGTTTGCTTGGCGGCCTGTATGCCTGCAATTTCGGCAGTGGTTAACACATCTCCTTTTTTGATTAAATTTTGTCGGATGAGCTCAACGGTAGCCTCAGCCAGCTTGATTTTACCTGCGGCCTTAGCTTTTCGGGACAGGGGAGGTTTGTGGCTAACATCCACCATACGGGCTTTTCCCTCCTCGTCAGTATGTGTGAGTTGGTTCATAATCCGCTTGGGTTTAAAAAGCAAAGGTAGGTATTTCGTGGCCAGACCCTTCAAAGCCTGTGCCATAACTTGCCTGAGGTTAGCTAGTCTCTGAGCTGGTTGAGGAGATCTTTTACAATGATTTCAGTGGCTCCTGCGTGGCTTTCTACATAACTTTTGCAAATATGCCCTGCATGACCCTGGTTTTGGGATTGTACAAAATGCAAAAGAGCTTCTTCCAGTCCGTTGGCATCGGATATGCTCTTTGCCCCCTCTCGCTCTATCAGTTCAAGTGCTTCAACGAATTTTTTGTGGTTGGGGCCAAAAATTACAGGTTTTCCATAGGCTGCTGCCTCAAGAATATTATGTATTCCTGCCCCGAAACCTCCGCCAATATAAGCCACGGCTGCATAGCGATAGATTCTTGATAAGAGACCTACTGTATCTACTATGATTACCTGGGTCTTCCTGATTGTGTCAGGGTCTGATTCGCTCCAGAGCCGGGCATTGGGCCCTATCCTGTCCTTCATACGTCTCAACCTGGCTGGTTCAGGTTCGTGAGGCACCAGTATAAATGAATATTCCGGATGTTTTCGGATGAAGGGCAGCAAAAGTTCAAAATCGGCCGGCCATAAACTTCCCCCGACAATGACCTGATGAGCTGGGGCCCATTGCTGCAATAGAGGAATCTCCTCGAAATATGCAACCTGCTGTACTACCCGGTCGAACCGGGTATCGCCACTGAGAGTTATATTATGAAAGCCCAACGATTCGAGTAATTTTACTGAGGTTTCGTTTTGCACATAAAAATGGTTGAAAGCCGACAGGCCTTTTCGAAAGAAAGCTCCATACCATTTGAAGAAATGCTGGCTGGGGCGGAAAATACCAGAAATGAGATAAGTAGGCGTGTCATTGCGCTGTAAGGCAAGCAGATAATTTATCCAAAATTCATATTTAACAAATACTGCCAATCGCGGATTTACAAGATGGATGAAACGTTGCGCATTCGAGGGGAAATCGGCCGGAAGATAGGTAACCAGGTCGACACCTGTGTAGTTTTTGCGTATTTCGTACCCTGAAGGAGAGAAAAACGTGAGGAGTATTTTGAATTCTGGGGCTTCTTTTCTCACTCTTTCAATGACCGGCCGGCCTTGTTCAAATTCACCCAGCGAAGCGCAATGAAACCATATCCACCTTTCATGGGGATGGATGTTATTTTTTAGTTTGTCCCACACCTCCTTTCTTCCTCTTAACCAGATGTTTGCCTTGGGATTAAAAAAAGAGGCAAGCCGGATACCGGATACGTATATTCGTAGAGCCAGGTTATAAAGGAAATGCATACTAATAGTAATAATATTCCTTTGGAGCCCGGCCGTAAATGGGTAGTATCCATCCGGCTTTCAGGCCTATAAGCAAATCGAGGCGGTTTTGTGTATCGGGGGCCATGCGGTCGAAATCGTAATCGCGCAGCGAATGGGTGAAGGCTTCCTGCATCTCGATGCCTACGAAAAAATTGTATTTGTGGTTGTTGCTCAAATATTGGTAACCTACGAATTGCGAAAGGGAGGGACCGGCTGTGAGGCGGTCGTATCCTTTTTTGTAGTCCCCCTTGAGTTGGGGGGCGGTGTTTTCCAATACGGAAATAGCAATTTTATGAATCAGAAAACCTCCACCGGCCAACAAGAGGAGTCCACTGTTGGGATTAGGTTTCCCCAGGGAGAGGAGTTTCCCGGTTCTCACATAAAAAAAGTACCCTCGCTCCTGAGTGCTAACGTCGGCCGGAGTACCGTTTCCATCGATGATAAATTGATGGGAAGTTTGGATGAGTCTAAAAATAGAATCCTTTATCTTGACCTTGTTACCAAACAGATAATCGAAACCTGCCTCCCATACCCAGTTTTTATCGGTCTTCCAGCTAAAGCCCGGCCCCACGGTAAATGAGGCTCCAAAACGCTCCGCCAAATCGGCTCCCGGCAACTGCGCACCCACGCGGGCTGATATCAAAGGAATGCTCAAAACCGAGTCTTTCAAATAATTTTGGGCATCCACAACAGCAGAAAGGAAAATATAGGAGAGGAGTAAAACAAGGATTAAAAGTCTGGAGTACAAACGATGCATCAGATTATGGTTGTTTAAAAATTTCGTAATCTGCATTAGCCTGCAAAAGCCTTGCCTCTTTTAAATAACGCAAAAGTAGGGAAAAACGTATGAAGGAAAGCCCTGGGGGCAATTTGAGCTGAAATTTATATTGTGGTATAATATATATATTGATAGTATAGGGCTAGACAACTAAGCAGCAAATGGTGAGGCCTCAACTAAATTTTCCTTAATTTTTTGCGAGAGCCCCTCAGAATAAGCGGTTTATTTGTCTTATGAGGTTTTAAAAGTTCAACAGTCCCACTTTTAAGATGGTCCTGGTTAACTTACTGTCTCACCAGTGACTTACACATGTTTATTTTATCCTTATTCATTCTGCGTGCGGATAATATTTTTACTTTTGCCCGTACTTAAAAACAGCTAACTTTTAATATTATTTATGCGAAAGATACACATGGTCGATCTGCATACGCAGTACGAAAAAATTAAGCCTGCGATCGACAAAGCCATACAAGAGGTTATAGATTCCACAGCCTTTATCAACGGACCTGCAGTCAAAGATTTTCAGCACGACCTGGAGCAATACCTTGGGGTGAAACACGTGATACCTTGCGGTAATGGCACTGACGCCCTTCAAATTGCCATGATGGCCTTGGGACTCAAGCCGGGCGATGAAGTCATTACAGCCGACTTTACTTTCGTAGCTACGGTGGAGGTGATTGCCCTGCTAGGTCTCACTCCGGTACTGGTAGATGTTGATCCCAACACCTTCAACATCGACCCGGCAGCGATCGAAAAAGCCATCACCCCTCGCACCCGGGCCATTGTACCTGTGCATCTTTTCGGTCAATGTGCCGATATGGACGCCATTATGGATATTGCCCGCCGGCATAATTTGTATGTTATTGAGGATGCCTGTCAGGCCATCGGAGCCGATTTTCATTCCGATGAAGGTTGGACCCGCAAGGCTGGCACTATAGGTCATATAGGGTGCACCTCGTTTTTCCCATCTAAAAATCTGGGATGTTATGGAGACGGCGGAGCCATTTTTACCAACGACGATGAGCTGGCCCGTATGATACGGGGAATAGCCAATCATGGCATGTTTGTGAGGTACTATCATGATTATGTTGGCGTCAATTCCCGGCTCGACAGTATTCAGGCTGCTATACTACGGGTTAAGCTTCCTTATCTCGATGAATATGCTGCAGCCCGAAATCGTGCGGCTGCTTTTTACGATGAGGCCTTCAGGAATATTCCCAAACTAAAAATTCCGGCCCGCTTTTCGAAGTCTTCTCATGTTTTTCATCAGTATACCTTGGTGGCTCAGGGTATCGATAGGGATTCTCTCATCAAATTTTTGGCTGAAAAAGATATTCCGGCTATGGTATATTACCCTGTGCCCCTTCATATGCAAAAAGCCTATCGAACCGACCGGTATTCCGAAGGCGATTTTCCGGTAACCGAAATGCTTTCGAAAAACGTATTTTCATTACCTATGCATACCGAACTCGATGAGGAACAATTGGAATATATTACCCGTCATGTGATTGAGTTTGTTGAATTCTGATAAAAAACCTGTATACAGCAATGGAGAAAAACTACTATGCTCATGAGACAGCCGTGATTGACGAAGGCTGCCAAATTGGTGCCGGCACTAAAATCTGGCATTTTTCGCACATCATGAGCGGCTGCATCATCGGTGAAAACTGCAACATTGGTCAGAATGTTGTCGTTTCGCCTGAAGTGGTCTTAGGCCGAAACGTAAAGGTGCAAAACAATGTTTCCATTTATACCGGTGTAATTTGCGAAGATGACGTATTTCTGGGGCCCTCCATGGTTTTCACTAATGTGGTGAACCCGCGGAGTGCCATCAACCGTCGGGGGCAATATGCCCGAACCGTGGTGAAAAAAGGCGCCACCATAGGCGCCAATGCTACCATCGTATGCGGACACGATATCGGGGAATATGCCTTTGTGGGCGCAGGGGCTGTGGTTACCAAAGAAGTGCTGCCCTATGCACTGGTGGTTGGCAATCCTGCCCGACAGATCGGTTGGATGAGCGAATATGGCCACAGGCTTCAATTCGATGAAAGTGGAATTGCCTTTTGTCCTGAAAGTGGTGAAAAGTATCTGCTCGAAAACGGCAGGGTCAGGAAATTAGGAAAATAAAAAAGCTAACATGGATAAAAAAGTGAAAAACTTCGCTCTGATAGGTGCTGCAGGCTACATTGCCCCCCGGCACATGAAAGCCATCAAGGATACCGGAAATCGTCTGGTAGCAGCCCTCGACCCTAAGGATAGTGTGGGAATCATTGACTCTTATTTCCCCGAAGCTGACTTTTTTCTGGAAACTGAGCGCTTCGATCGCCATCTGGATAAATTGCGTCGCCTGGGAGAACATCGTATAGATTACGTAAGTATTTGTTCGCCTAATTTTCTGCACGACTCTCACATTCGCCTGGCTTTACGCAATCAGTGCCATGCTATCTGTGAAAAACCCATTGTACTCAATCCCTGGAATGTAGATGCGCTGGCTGAGATAGAAAAGGAGTCAGGATTCAGAATTTACAATGTGTTGCAGCTGAGGCTCCACCCTAAGATTCTGGAACTCAAGACCCGCATCGACCAAAGCCCGGCTGACAAGATTTTTGATATCGATCTGGCTTACATTACCTCCAGAGGGCGCTGGTATCATATCTCCTGGAAGGGTGATCCGGCTAAATCGGGTGGAATTGCCACCAACATAGGGGTGCACTTCTTCGATATGCTCGGGTTTATTTTTGGTAAAATTCGGGTGGTGGTGGTGCACCACATGTCGGCTACCACGGCTGCGGGATTTTTGCAGTACGATAAGGCCCGGGTACGCTGGTTCCTAAGTATAGATTCCCATTGTCTCCCTGAAGAGGCAGTTGCCAGGGGTATGCGAACATATCGAGCCCTCACCATAGAAGGAGAGAATTTTGAATTCAGTGAAGGATTTACAGACCTTCATACCCGTGTTTACGAGGATATTTTGGCTGGTGGAGGTTTTGGCCTCGATGCCGCCCGTCAGAGCATAGAAATAGTGTATCAAATCCGTAATGCCCAACCCTTGGGCCGAACAGGCGATTATCATCCTTTTTTGCTTAAACATTGTTAACCAAAACCCAAAGCATTCATCCTTATGAACTTATACGAAAAACTTTTAGCCAAGGAAGCTAAGCTTTCAGTAATAGGCCTCGGATATGTAGGTCTTCCCATTGCCCTTGAGTTTGCCCGTAAAATCAGTGTCATAGGTTTCGATATACGACCCGACCGCGTGGAGCTTATGCGCCAGGGCATCGATCCCAGCGAAGAGCTTGAAAAGGAAGCCTTCGAAGGGACCGATATTTATTTTACTTCCAATCCGGAAGATCTCCGGCAGGCCCAATTTCATATTGTTGCCGTGCCCACACCCATCGATCGCCATAATCAGCCCGATCTCACCCCTCTCATCAAGGCCTCCGAAAGTGTAGGAAAAGCCCTGAAAAAAGGCGACTACGTGGTGTACGAGTCCACCGTTTATCCGGGTGCTACCGAAGAAGATTGTATTCCGGTGCTCGAAAAATTTTCGGGATTAAAATTTGGGGTTGATTTCAAGGTAGGATATAGCCCTGAACGCATCAATCCCGGAGATAAGTTGCATACATTGAAAACCATCACCAAGGTGGTTTCGGGTTGCGATGCCGAATCGCTCGATGTTATTGCAAAAACTTACGAGCTGGTGGTAGAAGCCGGTGTACACAGGGCCTCATCCATCAAGGTGGCTGAAGCGGCTAAGATTATTGAAAACACCCAGCGCGATGTAAATATTGCCCTCATGAACGAATTATCTATCATTTTCAACCGAATGGGTATCAATACTTACGAAGTGCTTGAGGCAGCCAGTACCAAATGGAATTTTCTTAAATTTTTCCCCGGACTGGTGGGTGGTCATTGCATTGGGGTTGATCCCTATTATCTTGTTTTCAAGGCCCGCGAATACCGCTACCATCCTCAGGTAATTGCATCGGGCCGTTATGTGAACGATTCCATGGGCTATTTTGTGGCCAAACAAACGGTTAAAAAATTGATTGCTGCCGGCAAAAATGTGCTGAATACCAAAGTACTGGTGATGGGAGTTACCTTTAAGGAAGATGTGAGCGACATCCGCAACTCCCGCGTGCCCGACATTATCAGTGAGCTGAGATCGTATGGTGTAACCGTGGATGTAGTTGACCCCCATGCCAATACAAAGGATGTTGAGCATGAATATGGCTTCCCGCTTCAAGAGAATCCTGGCCATAACTATGATGCAATCATTGTCGCCGTATCGCACAAACCTTACACGGCTCTCCCGGAGGAGTATTTCCTTTCATTGACTAACGAAAGAGGTATACTGGTAGATGTAAAAGGTATTTACAGAGGGAAAATCCGCCAGCTTACCTACTGGAGCCTCTAACCATTCTTTACTTAAAAAACTGTCAGGCTCTGGCCTGACCCCAGGGAGTTGAATTTCCGAAAAGTTTACAGTTACTGACGTAATTGAAATGAAAATCCGGAAATCAGCTCCTATGTTTTTTGAATCTCCCTGTGCAGCAAAATTAATCAGTCGTATTAATTCGTATATTTGAAAAACCAAAGCTTAATTTCCCATCATTATGAAAATATTGGTAACCGGAGGAACGGGTTTTATTGGATCACATACTGCAGTGGAACTGCTCGAACAAGGCTTCGAAGTGGTGATTGTTGACAATCTCTCGAATTCCAATATCGATGTACTCGACAATATTGCCAAAATCACCGGCAAGCGACCGCATTTCGAACAGTTTGACCTTTGCGATCAGGCACGTACAGCCGACTTTTTTAAGCGTCACCACGATCTGTCCGGCATTATTCATTTTGCAGCCTATAAAGCAGTGGGCGAGTCGGTGGAAAAACCCTTGATGTATTACCGAAACAACCTGCAATCGCTAATGAACATTCTGGAGGGAATGCTGGAAAATCATATTAACAATCTGGTATTCAGTTCCTCTTGTACGGTATATGGCCAGCCCGATGAGTTGCCCGTAAGGGAAGACTCTCCGGTGAAAGAAGCCTTTTCACCCTATGGTAATACCAAACAGATTTCTGAAGAAATTATCCGCGATACCCTGAAAGCCAACTCCCATCTGCAATCTATTGCATTGAGGTATTTCAACCCCATTGGGGCTCATCCTTCTGCGCTTATTGGCGAACTTCCCCTGGGCGTTCCCAACAACCTTATGCCTTTCATTACCCAGACCGCAATTGGCAAGCGTGAGGTATTGCGGGTGTTTGGAAAAGATTACAATACCCCCGACGGTACCGCCATCCGCGATTATATTCATGTGGTAGATCTGGCCCAGGCCCATGTAGTAGCCCTTAACCGCATGATTCAGCAAAAGATGAAGAAAAATTTTGAGATTTTTAACCTCGGAACAGGGAATGGTCTCACCGTATTGGAAGTAATTCATTCTTTCGAGAAAGTATCGGGCGTAAAACTCAACTATATATTTGTGGACCGCCGGCCTGGAGATGTAGAAAAGGTTTGGGCCGATACCACACTGGCCAATCAGGAATTGGGCTGGAAAGCCCAGCGATCGGTCGACGAGATGACACTATCGGCCTGGCGCTGGGAACTTAGGCTGGCTGGCAGACTAAAAGATTGAATCAAAAAAACTAATGGCTATGGAAAAGAAAATTTTAATAACCGGAGGCGCAGGTTTTATAGGCTCACACGTGGTCAGGCTTTTTGTTAGTAAATATCCTGACTACCATATTTTTAATCTCGATAAACTTACCTATGCGGGTAATCTTGAAAACCTGCGGGATATTGAGGATAAACCCAATTACACCTTTATTAAAGCCGACATTCAGGATGGAGACCTGATGCTCAAGCTTTTCACACTGCATCAGTTCGATGCGGTGATACACCTGGCCGCAGAATCGCATGTAGATCGTTCCATTGCCAATCCCCTTGAGTTTGTATTAACCAATGTAGTTGGCACAGTCAATTTGCTCAATGCAGCCCGTTTTATCTGGAAAGACTCATTCGAAGGAAAGCGCTTTTACCATGTCTCCACTGATGAGGTGTATGGTTCGCTAGGGCCTACCGGGTATTTTACGGAAGAAACTCCCTACGATCCTCATAGCCCTTATTCGGCCAGCAAGGCCAGTAGCGACCATTTTGTAAGGGCCTATCACGATACCTATGGGTTGCCTACGGTAATTTCAAACTGCTCAAACAACTATGGCGCCTATCAATTCCCTGAGAAACTCATACCCTTGTTTATCAATAATATACGCTATAGCAAACCCTTGCCGGTGTATGGGAAAGGCGAAAATGTACGCGACTGGCTCTGGGTAGAAGACCATGCCCGTGCCATCGATGTTATTTTTCACAAAGCGGCCGATGGTACCACCTACAACATTGGTGGACACAATGAATGGAAAAACATAGACTTGATCCGCCTTTTATGTAAGATAATGGACCACAAGCTAGGCAGGCCAGAGGGTACCAGCGAGAAGCTCATTACCTTCGTAAAGGATCGTGCAGGCCACGACCTTCGCTACGCCATCGATTCTACCAAACTTCAAAGAGAACTGGGCTGGAAACCTTCCGTGACCTTTGAAGAAGGGCTGGAAAAAACTGTCGATTGGTACCTGGCTAATCAGGAATGGCTTGACCATGTGACCTCAGGCGATTACCAGAAGTACTACGAAGCCCAATATGTAAAGCGATAATAATATTCTGTGGATTTTTAATAAAAGCAGGTGTTAAACTTAGGCACCTGCTTTTTAGTTTTGATTTTCCCTAGAATGACAAAATTTCTACTCGACAAAAATAGCATCTGCCTCGTAACGGAGATTATCAATGATAAAATTTTGTCGTTCGGGGGTGTTTTTGCCCATGTAATAGGCGAGTACCTCATTGATCGACTGGTCTTTGCGCAGGATTACGGGGTCGAGGCGCATTTGCGCGCCAATAAAGTGCCGGAATTCGTCAGGTGAAATTTCGCCTAGCCCCTTAAACCGGGTGATTTCAGGATTTTTTCCCAGGGCGGCTATGGCTTGTTCTTTTTCTTCTTCAGAATAACAGTAAATCGTTTTTTGTTTATTGCGCACCCTGAACAGAGGTGTTTGCAGTATATACAAATGTCCCGCCCTTACCAGATCGGGGAAAAACTGAAGGAAAAAAGTAAGCATGAGCAGGCGGATATGCATACCGTCCACATCGGCATCGGTAGCCAGAACGATCTGGTTGTAGCGCAGGTTTTCAAGTCCCTCCTCAATATCGAGCGCAGCCTGCAGCAGGTTGAATTCTTCGTTTTCGTAAACTACTTTTTTCGAAAGCCCGTAACAGTTGAGAGGTTTGCCTTTAAGGCTAAAGACGGCCTGGGTATTTACATCACGGCTTTTAGTGATGGAGCCACTGGCCGAGTCGCCCTCGGTGATGAATAGGGTGGACTCGAGTTTGCGGGGGTCGTTGCTGTTATAATGAATTCGGCAGTCTCGTAGTTTTTTATTGTGAAGGCTCACTTTTTTGGCGCTTTCGCGGGCTGCTTTTTTTATTCCTGCCAGTTCTTTGCGTTCCTTTTCACTCTGCAGAATCTTGCGTTGCATGGCCTCAGCAGTCTCGGGGTGCATGTGCAGGTAGTCGTCGAGCTGTTTTTTAATTACATCCAACACATATTTGCTGATACTCACCCCAGTGTCAGACATGGTAGTAGATCCGAGGCGCGTCTTGGTCTGCGATTCGAAAACGGGCTCCTGTATCTTGATACTAATGGCAGCGATGAGGCCCGTGCGAATATCGGAGGTGTCGTAGTCTTTCTTGAAAAATTCGCGGATGGTTTTAACAAAAGCTTCGCGAAACGCCTGCTGATGCGTGCCTCCCTGGGTAGTATGCTGACCGTTGACAAACGAGTAATATTCCTCTCCATAATGCGCAGTGCCATGGGTAAAGGCACATTCGAGGTCCTCGTCGCGGATATGGATGATAGGATACAGCGGTTCACCTTCCATGTTTACCTCCAACAAGTCCACCAACCCATTTTTAGAATGCATCTTCTGCCCGTTAAAGATCAGGGTGAGGCCCTGGTTGAGGTAAGCGTAGTTCCAGAGCTGCCTCTCGACGTATTCATTAAGAAAGTGATATTTCCCAAAAATTTCTTCATCGGGAATGAAGCTTACAATAGTCCCCGGCCTAAGCTCGCAAGGCATGTTTTCTTCATGTACCAATACCCCTTTTCTGAATTCTGCAATATGTGTGCGACCTTCTCTAATGCTCTGAATTCTAAACCAGGAAGATAAAGCATTTACTGCCTTGCTCCCAACCCCATTGAGCCCCACAGATTTTTTAAAAACCTTGCTGTCGTATTTTGCTCCGGTGTTGATTTTAGAAACACATTCCACCACTTTGCCCAGAGGAATGCCCCTACCATAGTCTCTCACAGTAACCTTTCGATCCTGTATGGTAACCTCTATGGTTTTACCATAGCCCATGATAAATTCATCGATGGAATTGTCGATTACTTCCTTGAGTAAAACATAGATACCATCGTCGTGCGAGGCCCCGTCGCCCAGTTTTCCAATATACATTCCAGGCCGCAAACGGATGTGTTCATTCCATTCGAGTGAACGTATCGTACTATCATCATAAACGACGGTTTCCTTTACCGGATCCATAGGTACACTTTTGATGCAAAATTACTGGGAATAGCCCAATGAGGGGCAGGCCTGGTTCAATTTTTCCAATATTTGCTGCCGTAGTAGTATTTTGCCAAATTTGCAACAAATCCATATCCATGCGAAGTTTTACGTTGATAATCATTTTCTGGATGGCTCAGGCCTACCTCTGGGCACAAGGCAATTCGCGGTATGTGAACCCTTTTATTGGCACCGACCATATGGGACACACCTTTCCCGGACCCAGCCTGCCCTGGGGGTTTGTGCAACTGAGTCCTGATACTGACACGGTTCCTTATTCCACCGGGGATGGATATAATCCTAAAGTGTACGAATATTGTGCGGGTTATCAGTATAAAGACCCCACCATTGTGGGTTTTAGTCATACCCACATGCATGGGACGGGGCATTCAGATCTGGGAGATTTTTTACTCATGCCTGGAATGGGACGTGTAAAACTTCATCCGGGTACGGCCAGTAATCCCGATGCCGGGTATCGTAGCCGCTACGACAAATCTTCCGAAAGGGCTGAAGCCGGTTACTATTCAGTTTTTTTGAAAGATTATGGGGTGCAGGCGGAGCTTACCACAACCCTTAGAACCGGGGTACACCGCTATACCTGGAACACCGACGGTGAAAAATGGGTCTTGCTTGACATGGTTCACGGGATTTACAACTATGAAGGGAAGGTTGTGTGGAGTTCCTTACGGGTGATTAATGATACTTTAGTTACAGGCTACCGACAGACCAATGGCTGGGCCCGCCAGCGCTACATTTATTTTGCCATGAGTTTTTCCCGGCCTTTCACTTCTTATTCTTTGTTGAATGAAGACCGGGAAATCTATGGTGGTTTCTGGCGTCGCTGGAAAATGGATGAAAATTTTCCGGAAAGAAGTGGTAAAAAACTTAAAGCCGTATTTAGATTCGACCTTTTGGCCGGGCAACCCCTGATCGTGAAAATGGCCCTTTCTGGGGTTAGTTGCGAGGGTGCTTTAAAAAATCTTACAGCTGAGGCTTCTCCTTATAGTTTTGATGAAATACGCAATCAGGCACGGCAGGCCTGGGATATCGAGCTCGATCGGTTAAGTGTGCAGGCCTCCGAGAACGACAAGGTCATCTTTTACACCGCGCTCTATCATTCCATGCTCACACCCAATGTATATCAGGATGTAGACGGACGCTACCGGGGCCTCGACGGAGAGGTGCACCAGGCCGAGGGATATACGAATTACACGGTTTTCTCACTCTGGGATACTTTTCGCAGCCTTCATCCCCTGATGGTGTTGCTGAAACCTGCTTTGACGAATGATTTTATAAATAGTATGTTGGCTCATGCCCGTCAGAGTGTTCATGGTCTGTTGCCTGTTTGGTCGCACCAGGCCAACGATAATTGGTGCATGACTGGGTATCATGCACTACCTGTTATTTCCGATGCATGGATGAAGGGCATTCGGGGCTTTGATGGACCCGAGGCACTGAAAGCCATGACACAATCAGCAACCTATAAACTATACGAAGGGCTGGAAGAATATATGCGACAGGGGTATATTTCGGCTCAAACTTCAGGAGTATCGGTTTCTACTACACTTGAATATGCCTACGACGACTGGACTTTGGCCCGAATGGCTGAATCGTTGGGTAATGACAGCCTGACCAGGTTTTTTTACGCCCGATCGAAGAATTATAGGAACGTCTTTGATTATGAAACCAGATTTATGCGGCCCAAGCTGCGAAACGGACATTTTGTAAAAAATTTCGATCCCCTCGATACCCATCAACAGGGCTTTATTGAGGGAAATGCCTGGACGTACTCCCTTTTTGTACCTCACGATCCGCAAGGCCTTATGGATTTAATGGGAGGAGAGGAAAGGCTCGTTCAGCGCCTCGATAGTCTCTTCTCGGTAAATCTTCCCGAAAAGTACTATGCTAATACGGAAGATATTGACAAAGTGGGTATTATGGGAAATTATGTGCACGGCAACGAGCCGGGGCATCATATTCCTTATTTGTACAACTTTACCCATCAACCTTGGAAAACGGGAGAAAGGGTGGAACAAATTGTATCCACCTTCTATCGCAATGCGCCCGATGGGCTCTGTGGAAACGATGACTGCGGACAGATGTCGGCCTGGTATATTTTTAGTGTTATGGGTTTTTATCCCTTCTGCCCAGGAAGCGAGGAATACACTTTAGGAAAACCCATGTATGATAAACTCAGCCTAAAGCTGGAAAATGGGAAAAATGTGAATATTCAGGTAAAAAATCGTTCAAAACGAAATAAATACGTGCAGGAGGTGTGGGTGAATGGGCAAAAAATTCAGCGGCCTTTCATTCGGCATTCCGACCTAAAGGACGGAGCAGAGATCATTTTCGTCATGGGTAGCCAACCCATTAATTTCGGGCTTCATTGAGTTATTTTTGTAATAAAGCAAAAGGCTATGGCTAAAAAAGAGGGTAAAGGTATTCACAGCTGGGCAGAAGACGATAGGCCAAGGGAGAAAATGCTAAAAGTAGGAGCCGGAGCTCTAAGTAATGCCGAGTTGCTGGCCCTCCTCATACATTCCGGGAATGTTGAGGAGAATGCTATAGAGCTTTCGAAGCGTATTCTCAAAGATAGTGGTGATTCGCTCATAGAACTGAGCCGCCTCGAGGTGAACGACCTTATGCGACGCTATCGGGGTATAGGACTGGCTAAAGCAGTAACCATAAAGGCTGCGCTGGAGCTGGGTCGGCGCAGGCGAGCCGAAGAACCTCGTCAGAAAGCCCGTATTACATCCAGTCTTGAGGCCTATGAGCTTTTTCAGCAATACCTGGAAGACCGTAACGAGGAGCATTTCTACGTGCTATTTCTCAATAAGGCTAACGAACCCCTGGGAGAACCAGAAGAAATTGGAAAAGGAGGAATGGAAGGTACCGTAGTGGATCCCAAGGTTATCATGCGGTTAGCGCTCGAGAAAAGAGCGGTCAATCTCATTCTGGCTCACAACCATCCCAGCGGTAACCTGCAACCCAGTCCTGCCGATGAGAGGCTGACTCAAAAACTTAAACAGGCCGGACAATTTCTCGACATTCAGGTGCTCGACCATTTAATTATCGGAAAAAACAAATATTACAGCTTCGCTGACCACGGAAGCATGTAGCCCTCAAATCAATAATGAAGCGAAGAGGGTCTGAGCCGGCGCATAAAATAGCCGAAATAAAGCGTGATGAATATTGTGGCAATGCCCATTAGAATCAATGCAGTATCGGAGCTAAGGCCAAAGCCTATGGGAGCCATCAGAATGTAGGCGGTTACCACAGTAGTCATAAAGATGGCCGGGAGACCTGCCAAAAAGTAAGCCTTCCTTTCTCTGTACAGATAAACAGTTATGGCCCAGAGAACGATGGTGGCCAGGGTCTGATTGGCCCATGCCATGTAACGCCAGATGATTTCGAATTTGAAAAGAGTGAGACTTACTCCGATAATGAATAAGGGGACACTGATTATAATCCGGTGGCTGATTTTTTTCTGAGAAAGGTTTAAAAAGTCGGCTACTATGAGTCGGGCTGAGCGAAAGGCGGTATCGCCCGAGGTGATTGGTGCAGCAACCACCCCCAGGATGGCCAGCAAACCTCCAAATTTTCCCAACAGTGTAAGAGAAATCTCATTTACAATAGAAGCCGGGTTTTTTTGCGCCACAGCCTCGTTGAGTCCTTTCACGGATCCAAAGAAAGCCATGGCAATGGCCGCCCATATCATAGCTACCAGTCCTTCGGTAATCATGGCACCATAAAATACCCTCACCCCATATTTTTCGTTGGTTAGGCAACGGGCCATCAAAGGAGCCTGTGTACTGTGGAAACCCGATATGGCACCGCATGCAATGGTGATAAACAGCATGGGAAAAATAGGATTGGCTGCAGCATTGCTTTTCATGTTGATGAAATGGGAGGGAACTGCCTCGGGAATATTAACCAAGTAGCCCTCCATCATCATTCCCGCCAGAATTCCAACGGCCATGATGAGCATGGCAAGGCCAAATAAAGGATAGATTCTTCCAATAATTTTATCGATGGGCAACAGGGTGGCGAATATATAGTAAACCACTATTATGCTTGCCCAAAACACCGTTTGCGAGATAATTCCCTGGCCTTTCCAAAAACCTGCGAGAATTTCAGCCGGGCCGGTGATAAATACCGCTCCCACCAGTATCATAAGCAGTACGGTAAAGGCCCGCATAAATTGACGAAAACCGTTGCCCAGATATTGTCCTACAATTTCAGGGATACTGCGGCCCTGGTTGCGCATGGATAGCATTCCACTGAAATAATCATGAATGCCTCCAATAAATACCGCACCCAATGCAATCCAGATGAATGCCACCGGTCCATAGGTGGCTCCCAGAATGGCACCAAAAATGGGGCCCAGGCCGGCAATATTCAGAAATTCTATAAGAAATGCTTTTTTCCAGTTGATGGGAACAAAGTCAACTCCATCGGCTAAGGTGGTGGCTGGAGTAGCCCGCGAGGCATCTGCTCCCAGAAGCCTTCCGGCCAAACGCCCATACAATAAATACCCGGCCAATAATATTCCTAATCCTACAAAAAAGCTTATCATGGTTGGTCGCTTTTTCTCGCAAAAATAGTTTTTTTATAAATTTTTATTCTCCCATTATTGTGCATACCAGGATACGGCGTCCGGCCCCGCTTCTGAATTCACAAAGATAAATACCCTGCCAGGTGCCTAGGCCGGGTTTCCCGTTTACAATGGGAATACTCAGGGAGTTGCCTGTGACGACTGTTTTAAAATGAGCCGGCATATCGTCGGGGCCTTCAAGGGTATGCCGGTAGGCTGGTAGCATGTAAGGCGCCAGCCTCTCGTAAAGCACTTCCATATCGTGCCTAACATCGGGGTCATAATTTTCGTTGATGGCCAGGGCGGCAGAAGTGTGTTGCAGGAAAAGATGAATTACACCCCGTCGGGGTAGCCTTTCAATGTCTTTGAATACCTCTTCTGTAATTAGGTGAATACCTTTAGGATATTCGGGCAGATGAATTATGTATTGGCTAATCACGGGTAGCAGGTTATTATTTCGAAAATTATCGTGAAATTAAAAAGTAAATTAATGCACTGGGTTTAAGGGCTGTCGTTTTGCTAATTAATAAATAAAAGAGGCTGCCCTGTTATGAGACAGCCTCAAGGTTATAGTAACTAGAAGGTATTATTCCGAAACCAGGTCTTCGGGTTTGAGTATGCCAAAAGCAATCTGTTCGAGCATTTCGGTGGTTACCGATTTGGGGCGTTCGAGCGGATAGCCCAGGGCCCGGTCCCAAATGAGATTGGCTGAAATGCCAATACTGCGACCTACGCCGAAAAGTACTGTATAAAAGTCAAATTCTTTAATGCCGTAATGCCATTGAATAACTCCGGTCTGAGCATCAAGATTGGGCCAGGGGTTTTTTGCTTTACCCTGCTCCATGAGGATAGGAGGAACTACCTTGTAGAGTAAATCGACATATTTAAAAACAGGGTCTTTGGGCAAGTGTTTAAGGCAGAATTCACGCTGGATGGTATAACGGGGGTCAGTCTTGCGCAAAACAGCATGACCATAACCCGGAATTACCTGACCGCTGTGAAGGGTATCCCACACATATTGTTTAACCTCTTCTTCCGTAGGAATTTCATCATTCATTTTACTCTTGAAATTAAGAATCCAGCGCAGTACTTCCTGGTTGGCCAGTCCGTGCAAGGGGCCTGCCAGCCCATTCACCATAGCTGCAATAGAAAGATAAACGTCGGCCAGAGAGCTTCCCACTAAATGGGCCGTATGGGCGCTCACATTACCGCTTTCATGGTCAGCATGGATGATGAAATTCATTCGCGAAACATCATCATAAGGAGCTGGTATACCCATCATATGAGCAAAATTAGCTCCGAAATCGAGATAGGGATTGGACTGGATGCGCTTACCGTCGCGATAGAGCTTGGCATAGATGTAGGTGGCCACCTCGGGCAGCTTGGCCAGCAGATTAAGGGCATCTTCGTAGGTGGGATCCCAGTAGTCGTTTTTATTTAGACCTGCTGCATACTTTTTGGCAAAGAAAGACTCCCTCTGCATGGTGGTAATAGCAGCCGAAAATATAGTCATGGGATGGCTACAGCAAGGGAACGAATCAATTACTTCATAAACATAGCGGGGAAGAATGCGTCGTTTGTTGAATTCGTCCAACACTTCGCCTACCTCGCTTTCCGAGGGGATATCCCCCGTAAGCAAAAGATAGAACAATCCTTCCACATAAGGCATTTCTGCTCCCTTAGGTTTGGGTAATTTTTCAAAAACCTCATGGAGGGTGTAACCTCTGTAGCGGATTCCCTCGTTGGGGTCAAGATAAGAAATGTCGGTCACAAGGCTCTTGATCCCCCTCATGCCACCAATGATTTGCCCAATGGTTACTTTGTCTACGACTACATGTCCGTATTCATGCAGTAGGCGCTGTGTGCGTGGCCGCCACATTTCAATTTTTTGGTAGAGTTTCTCTTTGAGTTTGGTCATAATTATATTATTTTAGTGTTGGCTTTTAGTCGTTTTGGAGTGAGAGCCTACTTTTCAAATTTTTCTCGATGGCGGCAAGAAAATCCTCGGTATAGAGGTAATGTTCGGGTCGGAGGTTTTCTCCGTGAACGAGCACAGCCAGATCTTTAGTCATCAGACCCAATTCAACGGTTTGAATGACAGATTCTTCCAGCGTTTCACAAAATTTTTGTAATTCGGCATTATTGTCAAGCCTTGCCCTGTGCATCAGACCGCGGGTCCAGGCAAAGATGCTGGCAATGGGGTTGGTAGAAGTGGGCTTTCCTTTCTGATATTCCCTATAATGCCGGGTTACTGTACCATGAGCAGCCTCAGCTTCCACGGTTTGCCCGTCAGGGGTGATGAGCACCGAGGTCATTAGCCCCAGGGAGCCGAAGCCCTGGGCCAGGGTATCGCTCTGAACGTCGCCATCATAGTTTTTGCAGGCCCATACAAAACCTCCTTCCCATTTCAGGGCTGCAGCTACCATGTCGTCAATCAGGCGATGTTCGTAAGTAATGCCCAATTCCCTGAATGTATTTATATAGTGATTTTCAAATACCTCCTGGAAAATATCCTTAAATCTTCCGTCGTATTTCTTGAGAATGGTGTTTTTGGTGCTGAGGTAAAGCGGCCATTTTTTCTGGATAGCCATGTTGAAACAGGCATGGGCAAAGCCCCGAATCGATTCATCGGTGTTGTACATCGCGAGGGCTACGCCGTCACCTTCAAAATCGTGTACCTCGTAGGTCTGGGGTTGACCATTTTCGGGTGTAAAAGTGATGGTAAGCTTGCCTTTACCTTTAACCAGAATATCCGTAGCTCTGTACTGGTCGCCGTATGCATGGCGGCCGATGACCATGGGTTTTTTCCAATGGGGAACCAGACGGGGAATGTTGCGAATGATGATGGGTTCGCGAAAAA
The DNA here is from genome assembly GCA_049969475.1 of Bacteroidales bacterium. Taxonomy (GTDB): domain Bacteria; phylum Bacteroidota; class Bacteroidia; order Bacteroidales; family TTA-H9; genus UBA2030. The sequence continues at coordinate 71,042 of JBMFOU010000003.1, forward strand.
CAGTCCCATTTAAGATATTGCGTATGGTTCCGTTGGGCGATTTCCACATCTTCTTTAGCCCGAATTCTTCCACCCGCGCCTCATCGGGGGTAATAGTGGCACATTTTATTCCTACATGATGTTTCAGAATGGCTTCGGCAGCTTCTACCGTAACCCGATCTTCAGTAGCATCACGGTTCTGTATACTCAGATCGTAGTATTCGATAGGCAAATCAAGAAAGGGTATGATCAGCTTCTCTTTGATTAGTTTCCAGATGACCCGGGTCATCTCGTCTCCATCGAGCTCTACCACAGCGTTTTTAACTGAAATTTTTTTCATTATTTACAAGGAATATTTGTTTAATGTTTTTCAAATTTTCTTCTTCAAAATTACATATTATTTCTATTATATATAACATACCGGCCAACTCAAAGTTTAAAATGTAACCTTAAGCATAAACTGACGTCGAAATAAGCAAAACCCTTAAAATCAAAAAATCATGAATGCATCGAAAACGCTCACCCGCAGCAGATACGACAAGATTCTGGGAGGTGTGGCTGGCGGGTTGGCTCAATACCTCGAAATGGATAGTGCCATCGTAAGGTTTCTGTTCATCCTGGTTACCCTTGTGTTTGGTTCAGGCATCTGGGTATACCTTATTTTGTGGATTATCCTTCCCTACGAACCTATTCGCCCCTTCTGGAATAATACCACTGAGCCTGGTTCAGATAGTCAGTCAGGTGCGACACTTGACGACATGTCGCAACCAGCCCCTCAGCCTCCTATCAAAATGCGAAAAGACAGCAACCTGGTTATCGGAGGTATACTTATTATCCTGGGTGTCGTGTTTCTACTCGGTGAATTGATTCCCTACTTCGATTTTGGTAAGCTCTGGCCCGTGATTCTTATTATCGTGGGTGGTGTGCTTCTCTACAATTATTACAAGTCGTCACATCATAAGACAAACGATGATCAATAAATCTGAAAACCTTATAGTAATATGGAAACGAAATTCAGGAATGTTTTCTGGGGTGTCATCTTACTGATCCTGGGAATTGTACTTGCTCTTAAGAACTTCGGAATAATCAGCTTTTCGTGGAGAGCACTCTTACAGCTATGGCCTGTTTTGCTTATTTTGTGGGGTATAAGCGTCATCCCTGCGCGGGCTTCGCTTAAAGTGATTTTAGCATTATTTGTAGCCATTCTCTCTGTAGCCCTGGTTTATTATAAAAGTCCGCAATATGAGGATAAACCCTGGTGGCAGTGGAACGAAAATACCGAGTGGAATGAAGAAGACTGGACTGCCGAAGAACAAGTATTGGCTGAACCCTGGGACACCGCAGTGAAAAGAGTTGAACTAAAACTGGAAGCCGGAGCTGGTAAATTTGAGATTGCCGACACCACTCAATCGCTTATTTATTTTCACCGGAGCGGTAATGTTGGACCTTATGTACTCGAATCATACGATGACGAAGAGGGGCGAAAGCTGCACATCAACGTGCAAAAGTCAAATTTCGACCTGGGTTCGGTTAAAAACGAAGTAAATATCCGTCTTAATCCCGAACCATTGTGGGATATGGAAATTAAAGCTGGTGCCGCTGAACTTAATGTCGATCTTTCAAAATATAAGGTACGTAATTGCGAGATAAGCAGTGGGGCGGCTTCGGCCATCCTCAAAATGGGCGCTACGCTTGATTCGGCTCAGGTTAAAATTGAAATGGGAGCAGCTTCTGTTAAAGTTCTGGTTCCCAGGGAGGTCGGTTGTCAGATCAAAAGTGAATCGGTGCTCTCTAGTCGGAAATTCCCCGGCTTCGATAAGCTGAAGTCAGGTCTTTATCAGACGCCTGGTTTCGATCATGCACGGAAAAAGATTTTCCTGGATGTTAAATCTGCTGTTTCCGATCTCAGCGTAGAGCAATACTAGGGTCTTAAACTTTAAGAATTAGCTTTTCCCTGCTAAAGATTTAAAAGTAAAACGGCAGGCCGGACTGAAACGAAGTATTGGGTTTCAGGTTCCCGGCCTGAAGTTTTATTTCAAAATGTTATATCTATGAAACCTTATTTTAATCGTTTAGCAAGGCTTGTATAATTTCCTGAGGGTTGTCAGTGATTTTCCTAATCATGCCTTCAGCGTCAGTAAGTACAAAGCGAGGTAAGGGTTGTGCATCAGGCAGAAAGAGTTCATATAAGGGAGAAGCAGTTCCTTTGAGATCGGAGCCGTGAACCCAGGTCTGAAGTCCGGCATTTTTTACGGCATTTTGCCATCGAATGGCCTGAGTATCGAAGGCGATAGCTAAGACCTGAACCCCCATTTTTTTCGACCCGAGTGCCTTTTTCAATGCAATGAGTTTCTTTACCTGTTTGCCTTCGGCCGGCGACCAAAAGACAAGGATCAGTGGAGAGCCTTTCAGCGCCTCGGGTGTTACCCATTGGCCTTCATCAAGGGTGGGTATGCGAAAGGTAGGAAGGGGTTTTCCAGGTTTTAAATTTTCTATGCGCAACTTCTTAATAGCTTCTGCTTTATTTAATTCAGCCATTCGTTGATGAAAAAAAAGCGCATGTTTACCCTGGGGATAGTTTTTGCGTAAACTGCTGTCGAACTGTATAAAAATTTTCCTATCGCTGATGGGATCGAGCACAGTTCTACGGCCGAAAGGTTGATTGATGGCAATCAGTCCAGCCAGGGTGCCCGGGTGAGCCTCAACAAACCTGAGCGTGAAGTTTCTCTGGCGTTGAAAAAGGTTTTCAAGAGCCCTACTCACCGAATCGCGTAGAGCCTTGAAATTAAGGGTGTTACTGTTATTGGCAAGATGTTTTACGAGCCGTTCGGCCGTGTCGAGTCGTTGCCGGCTTACCCGCAGATATTCCTGAAGCAATAAGCTTTCTTGAGAGCCGCTAATTTTAGCCCATAATATACTGTCGGCCTTCCCTTCGACCATAATCTTATCGCCGGGTTTAACTACCAGGGTAAGCGGATCGCTTGTGGAGGTACTTAATTGGTAAAATGAAGGCTCTTTTACTTCCAGGGCAAATACAAAGCTACCGTCGTTGCCGGGGATAACGGAGTCGATGGGGATAAGTGCCCGTGCGTCGAGCTCCGAGAGCCTGACAGATTTTCTTCCACTTCCTTCTATCATACCCATTATCGAACTCACCTGGGTCGATTCCTGCTGATGACATCCCGCTAAAACCACCACCAGGATTAGAGCTGAGAGCAAAATCCGTGTTTTATACCGTTTAAGCGTGGGTAACATAGGCGATAATATGTTCTGCATCAATATTTTCATAGTGCAATTCGATTTGAGTCTCAACATTGTCGCTTGATTTTAAAAGGCAGGAAGCCAACCCCTGGGGTTGACTGAGAAAAGGAAGAATGTGTATTTGATTTCGGAAATCGAGCCCTGGCATATCAGCCCATTTAAAGACAGCTTCTTTAATGCACCATAAAATCGTCAGGTGTCTGAGGTTGCTGAGAAAGGAGGCATGTTTCTGCAACTCTTTTTTAGAGAGAAAGCGTTCTTTCACTTTCGCTATGCGCGGCCGGATCGATTCAACGTCTACTCCTGCAGGCTGATTAGGATGTATCTGGCAGGCCGCCCAGGGGCCTGCATGACTCACTGATATCTGAAAAGGCTGATTTTGAAGAAACGGCCTCCCCTTTTCATCGTATAATATTTTTGTATGCGGACTTCCCAACATTTGACGGAGCAGGGCGCGCCAGGCCAGCCAATGAAGCTGACGGATGGTGTTTTTTATTTGAACCAGATAAAGACGTTCTTCTTCCGAAAGATGGGCCATGGCCAGCAGGGTAGCGGGGTCTTCGCTGATTTGCCATAGACCCACAGTAAACCCCCCTTCAGTTGGAGTAATTTGATGGAGAGGCATGCCTTGAAATTTCAGGCGCAAAGTTACAGCCCTGGACCATATGCCTCGTATGTTACCTGAAAATCATGGTTATTTCCAGCATCTACAAGAATATTAGGTATATTTGCATTTTAAAGAAAACAACAACAAATTCTTATAAATAACTATGTATCAGGAACATGCAACTTCACTTGACTTTGAATTTAAAGTCAAGGATTTATCGTTGGCCGATTGGGGTCGCAAAGAAATTGAGCTAGCCGAGAAAGAAATGCCGGGTTTGATGGCTATCAGGGCTAAATATGCCCCGCTAAAGCCTTTGAAAGGAGCTCGCATCACAGGTTCGCTACACATGACCATCCAAACGGCTGTTCTTATCGAAACGCTGGTGGCCCTTGGTGCTGATGTCCGTTGGGCCAGCTGCAATATTTTCTCTACCCAGGATCATGCAGCGGCGGCTGTCGTGCGCGATTCCAAAGTTCCCATCTTTGCGTGGAAAGGCGAAACCCTCGAAGAGTATTGGTGGGCTACCAGCATGGCGCTGAAATTTCCGGGCGGTCTTGGTCCCAACTTGGTTGTGGATGATGGTGGAGATGCCACCCTGTTGATTCATAAAGGCTATTATGCAGAAAAAGACCCTTCACTTCTGGAGGTTGAACCCCAGAACCGTGAGGAAGGAATTATCCTAGAGCTGCTGAAGAAGATTCAGAAAGAAGACCCCACTCGTTGGCACCGTACCGTGAAAGACTGGAAAGGCGTTTCGGAAGAAACCACTACTGGGGTTCATCGGCTTTATCAGATGGAAGAGCAGGGAACCCTCCTGGTGCCGGCTATCAATGTAAATGACAGTGTTACCAAGTCAAAGTTCGATAATTTGTATGGTTGCCGCGAATCTTTGGCCGATGGTATTAAGCGGGCTACCGATGTGATGATTGCCGGGAAAGTGGTTGTAGTATGTGGTTATGGTGATGTGGGCAAAGGTTGCGCCCATTCCATGCGTAGCTACGGTGCCCGTGTACTGGTAACCGAAATTGATCCCATCTGTGCCCTGCAGGCTGCCATGGAAGGTTTTCAGGTTACCACCGTGGAAGATGCTCTGGCCGAAGGGAATATCTTTGTGACGGCCACCGGCAACCGCGACGTGATTACTCTCGAACACATGGAGCGGATGAAAGACCAGGCTATTGTTTGTAACATTGGGCATTTTGATAATGAAATTCAGGTCGATAGGCTTAATGCCCTCGATGACATCCGCAAAGTCAATATCAAACCTCAAGTCGATCAATACTATTTCCCCGATGGTCATTCTATCATTCTGTTGGCTGAAGGCAGACTGGTAAATTTGGGTTGCGCCACCGGACATCCTTCGTTTGTAATGAGTAACTCATTCTCTAACCAGACTCTTGCCCAGATTGAATTGTGGCAAAAAGACCTCAAGGTGGGAGTATATCGCCTGCCCAAACATCTCGACGAAGAAGTAGCCCGTCTGCATCTTGATCAGCTGGGTGTGAAGCTTACCAAACTTACCCCCGAACAAGCCGCCTATATAGGTGTACCTGTGGAAGGCCCCTATAAGCCTGAACATTATAGGTACTAATAAATAGCCTGACAGGTTTTAAAGTTTTTTTGCGAAGCCGCTCATCCGAGCGGCTTTTTATTTTTTTTCTTAAAACACTGATAAAAAGACAATTAATCTTATGGTTTTTTAGTGAATGGATGGTCCGGGTGGAATATTTCAAACATAAAAAGTAATTTTAAGGTCCCATAAAAAATACTCATGTGTGGTCGATTCATTCTGGTGCAGAAACTGGAAGTCATCGAAAAACGTTTCAATGTCACTCCGGCTTTCGATATTCCGCTGGAGCCCAATTACAATATAACTCCGGGGACTTACACTCCTGTGGTAGCTTCCGACAATCCCAGGGTGCTTCAATTGATGCGTTTCGGAATGACTCCCTTTTGGTCGAAAACCGATAAGTTTTTTATCAACGCGCGGGCTGAAGGCGACCACAATCCGGCAGATGACCCTGGCTTTAAAGGAGCTAAAGGTATTATTGAAAAACCCGCTTTTCGAAAACCCATTCGCTCGCAACGCTGTCTGGTAATTGCTGATGCTTTCATAGAAGGAACAGTGAATGAAAAGCTGAATAAACCTTTTCTGATTTATTTACGGAACAAGGTGCGCCCTTTTGCTATGGCTGGCGTTTGGGATGAATGGACTAATCCATCTACCGGCGAAATCATTCGCTCATTTGCCATTATCACTACAGTAGCCAACGATTTGCTACGTATGCTGCCTCACCACCGCATGCCGGTCATTCTTCATCCCTCGCAGGAAAAACGCTGGCTCGACTCCGATACTCCCCTCACCGACATCACAGCGATGCTCAAACCTTTTGACAGCCAGCTGATGAATGCCTATCCCCTGCGTCTAGATATCAAATCGCCGAAGGCTAAGGGCCGGGCATTGATTGAACCCGCAGGCCCCCCCTTATTGCCAGAGGAAGAATACGAGGTAAAATCTTATCTTCGCAGGGAGGGAATGGGTAATCCCCGGCAGCATTTCACCGACCTGCCTCCCGATGAACCTATTTCAAACATTTGATAACTTTTTTTAGTTTATGAAGGGAAAACACATACTTCTAGCCGCTTCGATGGGACTTGTGCTGGGGGCCGGGTTATATTTCCTGAAAAACAATGGTTGGAATTTAAAACCACTGAAGGACCTTTGGGCCAAGGAAGAAGAATCCGCAGAGCCATCAGACTGGATGGGCATGCAAAGAGTATTTCCTCACAATACTTTCAATTATTCTGAGTATTTGTGGGCATTGCAGCAGGCCCATACCTTGCATCAGGCGGCAAGCAGTAGGGAATTTTATTGGGTTCCTGCGGGTCCCTACAATATTGGGGGGCGCATAACCGATATTGCCATTCATCCCTCGCAACCTGAAACAATATACGTAGGTGCTGCTTCTGGAGGAATTTTTAAATCCACCGATGGAGGTATTACATGGCAAAATGTATTTACAGATGCCCCGGTAATTTCTATAGGTTCTCTCGCTATCGACCCGGGTAGTCCTCAGGTGATCTGGGCAGGGACGGGTGAAGCCAACTCCTCGAGTTTTAGTTTTGTGGGAAATGGAATCTATAAATCGGAGGACGGTGGGCAGACCTGGCAGCACAAAGGCCTGGAGCAGTCGGCTTATGTGGGTCGTATGATAGTCGATTATTCTAACAGTGATCGCATATTTGTAGCTGCTTGTGGAAACCTTTTCACTCCTAATGAAGAAAGAGGGATATTCCGCTCGACTGACGCAGGGCAGTCGTGGGAAAAAGTACTTTTTGTGAGCGATTCCACTTCAGGCATTGATATTGTTCAGGACCCTGACGACCCTGATATTCTTTATGCTGCCATGTGGGAACGCATGAGGGGGCTTACTTACCGTCGCTCTTATGGCCCCACCTCGGGCATTTATAAATCTACTGACGGGGGAACCACATGGAATCCCATCAATAATGGACTCCCTACCGGTGGGGTAATGGGTCGCATAGGGTTAGCACTCTCGCAGCAGACACCCCGAAAGCTCTATGCCTTTGTTGACATGTTAGTTGCCGGAAGTCCAACGGCCGCCGTCTTTCGTTCGCTCGACGAGGGCGCTTCGTGGCAACGCACCAACGACGCATCTCTGGCTACCATGAATAGCAACTTTGGCTGGTACTTCGGCCAGATTAGGGTGGACCCTGATAACAGCAACCGAATCTATGTGATGGGCGTAGATATGTACCGTTCGGACGATGGGGGGAACTCTTACCAGCAGATTGCCGGGTACTACAATATCGATCAAATATATGTAGATCATCATGCACATTACATACAACCCGGGACTGGTAAAATCTGGCATGGATGCGATGGAGGTCTTTATACTTCAATGGATTATGGGAATACCTGGACGAAAATAAACACCCTGCCCATCACCCAATTTTATGCGATAGCCGTTGATTATCAAAATCCATATAAAATTTACGGTGGAACCCAGGATAACAATACAATTGGCACCCGCGACGGTGGCACCGATACATGGGAAAGGTTATTGGGTGGAGATGGGTTTTATGTGGCTGTAGATTACAATAATCCCAATGTAATTTATGCTGAAAGTCAGTGGGGTAATCTATATAAATCCACCAATGGCGGAAATTCCTTTTCATACATTGCTGCCTGGAGCGAGCGAACCAATTGGTCCTCGCCGTTGGTAATGCACCCTGTCAATCCGCAGATCCTGTATTTTGGCACTTATCGGGTTTGGAAAACCCTTAACGGCGGTATGACCTGGACGCCGGTAAGTGAAGATTTAACGCGCAATCTTACGGTTTCTGGTTTCAGTACCCTAAGCACACTGGCCATCTCTTCGCTGCGACCCGATTACGTCCTGGCCGGCTCCGATGATGGAAGGGTACATATTTCTACCAACGGAGGCGCCTCCTGGAGCGATATCAGCGCAGGGTTGCCCTTACGATGGATTACGCGCGTAGCCTTCGATCCTTTCGATGAGAACACGATTTATGCCACGGTTTCAGGCTTTCGTTGGGATGAACCCCAACCCTATGTTTTCATGTCTAACGATCTGGGGACCAACTGGACGGCTATTCAGAGCAACCTCCCTCAATTGCCAGTGAATGTCATTGTTCCTGATCCTGAGGTCCCTGGGCGTCTTTACGTTGGAACCGATGCCGGAATTTTTTATACGAATGATTATGGGGGACAGTGGCTGAGCATGCAGGGCGGAATGCCTATGGTGCCCGTAACAGATCTCCAATTACACCAACCCACCCATACCCTGGTAGCTGGCACCTACGGATGCTCGGCCTGGAAACTCGACCTCTCGCTGATTACAGGTGTGAAGGAGAAGCCCTCCTCTATTCAGTCGCAATTTATCATTGACCGTCTCTATCCCCAGCCAGTGCACAGGCATTCGTATCTTTCCTTGGAAATCTATTTAACAGGGATTTTTCCAATACAAGCTCATTGGATAGATGTTTCCGGCAAAGCGGGAAATTCTTTTACCCTGAACCCGGGACCCGGTGCTTCTGCAGTTTCAATAGAGGCACCCGAAGTCGCAGGTATTTACTGGTTAAAGATGACATCTGGTGAACATACTATTTCCCAAAAAGTCATTGTTTTACCCTGATAAGGAGTGTAAAAGATGCTTTTATTTTCGAAAAAGAAATTTTGTTTCCTTGTCCTTGGGCTTATTATGCTGGGGCTGACAGTTACGGGGTGCAGCTCTACCCGACGAACCTATCGCAAAAAGGAGCATAAACCCCGCAATTGCGATTGTCCTTCATTTTCATGGTTTAACGCTGCTTCTACTGATGATGCGCAAAATGGTATTACGCGATCGGGAAAATATGATACGGGGGCTGGAGCCTTACTTGCCACCGGGTACAGCCTCTCTGGTAACCGATATGATTCTCTCGCTGCCCAACCTTGACGTGAAAGTGGTTGAGCCCAGAAGGTCCAGAAGAGGAGATTATGTTTTCAAACAACCTGTGGGACGACACCAGATAACCCTTAATTGGAATCTCAGCAGGCATAACTTTTTGATTACCTTTTTGCACGAATATGCACATCTGGTGGTGTGGAATCGCTACGGGGGCAAGGTAGCGCCACATGGTAAGGAATGGAAAAATGTGTTTCGTGAGGTGGCAGCTCCCATACTCGCTTTGGGAATTCTCCATCCTGCCTTTACTGCGGCCTTCAGTCAATATCTCAGAAATCCCTATGCCACGAGCGTGAGAGATGAAGCACTTATGAGAGCCTGCATTCTGGCCGATCAGGCTTTAAGGGTGTAGGTTGGAATAATAAAGGGCACAATGTATATTTGCCTATTGTAATTTAAGAATATAATTTAAAACCCTGATTATGAATAAAGATAATTATTGTGTGATAATGGCCGGAGGCGTTGGCACCCGTTTCTGGCCCATGAGCCGTACGGCTAAGCCCAAGCAATTTATAGATATACTGGGTGTAGGACAGACCCTTATTCAACAAACTTTTCAGCGCTTTAAACCTGTTTGCCCGATCGAAAATATTTATGTGGTTACCAACCAGAGGTATTTTGATCTGGTGAAGGAACAAATTCCTGAAATGCCGGAAGAAAACATTCTTTGCGAGCCAGCGGGACGAAATACGGCCCCCTGCATTGCGTATGCAACCTATCGTATACTGGCCATCAATCCCAAGGCTAACATAGTGGTAGCACCTTCCGATCATATCATTTTGAAAGAAGACGTGTTTGTGAAAGTAATTACCGAGGCACTCAAGACCGTTGCTTCCCGCGACTGGTTACTTACCCTGGGAATTAGGCCCAGCCGGCCAGATACGGGTTATGGTTACATACAATATATCGAGGATACTATTGAAGGGGTAGATCCCCACATCAAGAAGGTGAAAACTTTTACTGAAAAACCCAATCTGGAGTTAGCAAAAACGTTTTTAGCCAGTGGCGATTTTCTTTGGAACGCCGGTATTTTTATCTGGAATGTTCAGTCCATTCTCAAAGCCCTCGAAAAACATCTGCCCGACGTGGATAATGTGTTTAAGGAAGGGAGCCATCTTTTTGCCACCCCGTCTGAGAAAGAATTTATCAACTATGCTTATACCCATTGCAAGAGTATTTCTATCGACTATGGTGTAATGGAAAAAGCAACGAATGTTTACACCTTTGCCAGCGATTTTGGCTGGAGCGATTTGGGTACCTGGGGTTCACTCTATGACATACGGCCTAAAGATCAGGAGGGCAATTCTATAATAGGCCACCATGTATTAACGTATGATACTTCTAATTGTATTGTTCATGTTCCTGAAAACAAGCTACTTGTGCTGCAAGGGCTCGACAATTACATAGTAGCTGAAGATGAAAATATGATGATTATCTGCCGCAAGGAAGATGAACAGAAGATTCGTGACATTGTGAATGACATCAAATTGAATAAAGGGGAGCAATTTGTTTAACCAAAACTCAAAATAGTTGTATATGAAAAAACTAAAAACTTTTTCGTTGGTTTTATTCATTATTGTTGGATCACTGGGGCGTCTGAGCGCCGATGAGGGCATGTGGTTGCCTTATCTGCTCGATCAGTTGAAGATAAAGGAAATGCAGAGCATGGGCCTAAAACTGACTGCAGAAGATATTTATAGTATCAATCAGTCGAGTCTCAAGGATGCCATCGTGTTGTTTGGCCGGGGTTGCACGGGAGAAGTAATTTCGGCCGAAGGTTTGATTCTTACGAACCATCATTGCGGTTATGGAGCTATCCAGAGCGTTAGTTCGGTAGACAACGATTTTCTGAAAGAAGGTTTTTGGGCTCAGCGACTTGAAGACGAAATACCCATCCCGGGACTCACAGTGATGTTTTTGGTGAAAGTGGAGGATGTAACCTCGCAGATGCTCGAAGGGATAAACCAGGGCATGACTGAAAAACAACGCGATAGCATCCTGCAGCTCAATCAAAAAAAACTAATGGATGAGGCTCCCAAGGAAGATGGCATGGGTGCAGTAATTAAAGAGTTTTATGCCGGAAATGAATACTATATGTTTATTTATCAGACATATAGCGATGTGAGATTGGTGGGAGCGCCGCCCTCTTCCATAGGAAAATTTGGAGGGGATACTGATAACTGGATGTGGCCCCGACATACGGGCGACTTCTCCATTTTTCGGGTTTATACAGGTCCCAATGGTAAACCTAATAAATACCAACCCAACAATATTCCACTGAAAGCCAAACGTTTCCTTACGATAAATGCAGGTGGAGTCCAAAAAGGCGACTTTGCCATGATTATGGGTTATCCCGGACGTACCGACCGTTACCTTACATCCTGGGGTGTTCAACTGGCTATCGATGAGACGAATCCTTCAATTGTAAAAGTTCGCCGTAAGAAGCTTGATATCTTAGGCAATGATATGGCTTCCAGTGATGCCATCCGTATAAAATACGCTTCGAAATATGCCGGAATATCGAACTATTGGAAATATTACATTGGTCAAACCCGTGGATTGAAACGTTTGAAAGTGGTGGAAAAGAAAAAAGAGATCGAGAATGCTTTCAGAGACTGGGTGAACGCTAATGAGGCCAGGGGCAAGAAGTACAACACAGTTCTAAGTGATTTTGAAAATGCCTACCGTCATTTGAGTCGAACCGCCAGGGCTCAGGTATATTTGCGTGAAGCAGCATATGGAGCAGAAATCGTTGGCATGGCCGCCCGTATGGAACAACTGGCTAATCTACTTGCTGACAAAAAAGCCGACCCAGCCAAACGGGATGAGGCACTGCGCAAAGCCAAAGAATCGTATGATAATTTCTGGAAAAACTATAATCCGGAAACCGATCGCAAGCTTTTGGCTGCAATGATGGAAATGTACATCAACGATATTGACCCTGCCTATGTGCCTGCTATTCTCGTTGAAGCCAATAAATCGAACAAAGGCAATTGGAATCGTTTTGCAGAAGATGTATTTAAAAAGTCCATTTTTTCCAATATCGAACGGTTTACGGATTTTCTGCGCAATCCAAAACCCCATGCCATCCTGAAAGACCCGGCCTTCAGGCTCGCCAAGGCATTTGAGGAAGTATCAGCTCGAATAAGAGAAGAAAACAGTGAGGCCAACGAGCAGTTGAACCGGGCCCGCAGGCTTTTCCTGGCAGGGCTCCGCGAGATGAACCCTGATAAACTTTTTTATCCCGATGCCAACCAAACCCTCAGACTTACTTATGGAACTGTGCAGGACTACAAGGCTGCAGATGCAGTCCACTATCGGTACTATACCACACACTATGGAATCCTGGAAAAGGAAGATCCCTCTAATCCAGAATTTGAAGTGCCGGCCCGCTTAAAACAGGTTTTTGCGCAGAAAAATTTTGCTCCTTATTACACAAATGATACAGTATATACTTGTTTCACTACCACACATGACATTACCGGAGGCAACAGCGGTAGCCCCGTGCTGAATGGTAAAGGCGAACTCATTGGATTGGCTTTCGACGGCAACTGGGAAGCTATGAGCGGTGACATTGCCTTTGAGCCTGAACTACAGCGTACAATCAGTGTGGATATTAGATATGTTTTATTTATCGTTGATAAATACGCAGGGAGCAATCACATTATGCGTGAATTGAAAATTAATTATGAAAGGTGATTTGGGCCAGAGGTGATTAATAAAGCATAAGGATGATGGATGATTTCGGGGCCGGCTGCTTAGGCAGCCGGCCCCGATTTTTTTCTTTAGTCCTTAATGATAAACTATTTTCATCAATGCTTACGTATACACAAGATGCGCATGGCTTCTTCTGTTCAGAGTCAATTCAGAGATGTCAAAATAAAAACATACGAGTCTTGTAAAAAAAATCCGACCAGGAGTAATTCAAAAAATTTTTTCTTAAAAACTTGTTAATTTCCGAAAAGTTAGTACTTTTGCACGCTTTTTTGGGAGATCAACATTTGAGGCCATTAAACTTAACTAAATCAACCTATTAAAAAAATTAAAAGGTTAATAAAGTTGGGTTTTCGGGAAGTAAGGAAAAATGCCTTAGATAGCGATAATACCGTAAAAAAGCGATAACAATATTTTATTCAATATCGAAACATCATGTGACTTGGTTTTCTCATAATGTTGGATTTTGGTTAATTGGTTGGAAAGCGGCGGGAAAGTTCCCGCCGTTTTTCATTTTTGCAAGAGGTACTAAGAAAAATGGTTGAGGAAAAAACGGACGGACAGGCCCCGATAGCGAAGCCTGTCCGTCAGAAAAAAATCCGGAGGGGGGCCGGATTTAGCCCAAATAAGATTTTAGAATTTTGCTACGAGAGCTGTGCTTCAGGCGACGAATGGCTTTTTCCTTAATCTGCCTTACTCTTTCGCGGGTAAGATCAAATTTTTCTCCAATTTCTTCAAGTGTAAGCGGGTGCTGGCCATCGAGTCCAAAATAAAGACGGATAACATCTGCTTCGCGGGGGGTAAGGGTGGATATAGCCCGGTCTATTTCCCTGCGGAGCGATTCGTACATCAGTCCTTCTTCGGGGCTGGGGCTGTCCTCGGCGCGCAATACGTCGTACATGTTGTTGTCTTCGTCTTCCACCAGAGGAGCATCCATAGATACATGGCGGCCCGAATTGCGCAACGATTCCCTTACTTCACTCTCCGAAATTTCGAGTACCTGGGCGATTTCCTCATAATTGGGTTCGCGCTCGAGTTCCTGTTCGAGCTTGGCATAAGCCTTATTAATTTTATTGAGCGAGCCGATCTTGTTGAGGGGTAGTCGCACGATACGCGATTGTTCGGCCAAAGCCTGAAGAATACTCTGACGAATCCACCAAACGGCGTACGAAATAAACTTGAACCCACGGGTTTCGTCGAAACGCTGGGCAGCTTTTATAAGGCCCAGGTTACCTTCATTGATAAGGTCAGGAAGGCTCAATCCCTGATTCTGATATTGCTTCGACACCGAAACCACAAAACGCAGATTTGCTTTGGTGAGCTTTTCCAGAGCGGCCTGATCGCCCTGGCGAATGCGCTGGGCCAATGCTACTTCCTCTTCTGCCGTCAACAACTCTACTTTCCCAATTTCCTGCAGGTACTTGTCGAGCGAAGCGGTTTCCCTGTTGGTTACCTGTTTGGTGATTTTTAATTGCCTCATATGGTAGTTTTTGACCGTGTTTCTTTTACGCCTTGATTACTTTAAAGTTTCAGTTTTATCTGCTTTTTTCCACCTCTGCCGCATTAATTCCTTTTTCCATTATTCCCACCCTGCTGAGGCTTAGGAAGCAGTACTTTTCTGGATAACTTTAATTTTCCTGTTGCCCGGTCAATGTCAATAAGTTTTACCGTAACCTCGTCACCCACTTTGAGCACGCTTTCTACATCGCTTATGCGTTTCCAATCGATCTCTGAAATGTGTAGCAGACCATCCTTACCAGGTAAAATTTCTACAAAGGCTCCAAAAGGTACTATGCTCTTCACTTTGCCCGTGTATATCTCGCCAATTTCGGGGACCGCAATGATGGCTTTGATTTTTTTCTTAACAGCTTCGATAGATTCAAGATCCACGGCTACGATGTCGATAATACCAAATTCACCCACCTCTTCGATAACAATGGTGGAATTGGTTTCACGCTGCATATCCTGAATAATTTTTCCACCCGGGCCAATGACTGCGCCGATAAATTCGCGTGGAATGGTCATCTGAACGATACGAGGTACGTGAGGTTTGTAATCGGGACGCGGACTATCAATAGCCTTGCGCATTTCGCCAAGTATATGCAGGCGTCCCCGCTTGGCCTGTTCTAGTGCCTCGGTTAATATTTCCGTAGAAAGCCCTGAAACCTTGATGTCCATCTGGCAGGCTGTAATTCCGTCAATGGTTCCGGCCACTTTAAAGTCCATATCACCCAGATGGTCTTCATCACCCAAAATATCGGAAAGCACAGCGTACTTACCTGTTTTTTCATCAGTAATCAAACCCATGGCAATACCTGAAACCGGCTTACGAATTTTCACGCCGGCATCCATGAGGGCCAGGGTGCCTGCACACACGGTAGCCATGGAGCTTGAGCCATTCGACTCGAGAATATCTGAAACCACGCGTACGGTGTATGGGTTTTCTTCCTGTGAAGGCATTACAGCTTTAAGGGCCCTCAATGCCAGGTTACCATGCCCAATTTCGCGACGGCTGGTGCCTCTCATTGCCTTCACCTCACCTGTAGAAAATGGCGGGAAGTTGTAATGAAGGATAAAAGTGCTTTTACCTTCCAGCACAGCTCCGTCAATGGTTTGCTCGTCGAGCTTAGTGCCAAGCGTACAAGTAGTCAACGATTGGGTTTCACCCCGGGTAAAAATAGCCGAGCCATGGGCCGTAGGCAGATAGTCCACCTCGCACCAGATCGGTCTAATCTCATCCAGTTTACGTCCATCGAGGCGTGTACGTTCGTTCAGAATGACGTTGCGGACAGCTTCCCATTGTGTGTGATGATAATAGCGCTTGATCATAGCCTCTTTCTCGGCGCGTTCCTCTTCCGACAGGTTTTCAAAGAAGGAGTCCAGCACTTCATTAAACAATTCCGAACGTTCGTGCTTGGAGGTAGGGCGAGAGGCTATCTCATATATTTTGGGGTAGCAGAATTCGTGTACTTGTTTTCTCAGTTCTTCATCGTTTACCTCGTGACAGTATTCACGTTTTTTATCCCAGGTGCCCACTTTTTTAGCCAGCTCTATCTGTGCCAGGCACTGGGCCTTTATCGCTTCGTGGGCAAACTGAAGGGCCTTTACCAGGTCAGACTCCGAAATCTCTTTCATCTCCCCTTCTACCATCACTATATTTTCGATGGTAGCCGCCACCATGATTTCCATATCGGATTTCTCCATTTCCTGAATGGTGGGATTAATGATGAAACGGCCATCTACACGACCTACCTTCACCTCTGAGATAGGACCCTTGAAAGGAATATCGGAGACGGCGAGAGCTGAAGAAGCAGCCAGGCCGGCCAATGCATCGGGTACAAAATTTTTATCGCCTGAGATAAGAGTTATTATAACCTGAGTTTCTGCATGATAATCTTCAGGAAATAGAGGACGCAGAGCACGGTCTACCAGACGGGCCGTAAGAATCTCATATTCCGAAGGCCGGGCTTCACGTTTGAAGAATCCTCCCGGAAAACGCCCTGTGGCCGCATACTTTTCCTGGTATTCAACCGTCAAGGGCATGAAATCGACGTCTTCTTTGGCTTCTTTAGCCGATACCACAGTGGCCAACAGCATGGTGTTGCCCATTCTTACGACAACTGCCCCGTCGGCTTGTTTGGCCAATCTGCCAGTTTCGATGATAATTTCTCTGCCGTCAGGGAGAAAAATATTTTGAGTAATTGCTTGCATAAGTCTTTGATTTGAATTTTATAAACACAACATCGGTATGTACCGACTAAACGAATTGACAAAAGTAACTTCCTTAGCGAAACTATCGTGTAAAAGATGCCACTTGTTTTATTGAATCCCCTTCGGCTTTAAACACCAAAAAAGGCAATTTGCTGAATTGCCTTTTTGGTATGTTGTTCACCATCAATAATTTACTTTCTGATGCCAAGTTTCTTGATCAGTTCGCGGTAACGATTGATGTCTTTGCGGCGAAGATACTCAAGAAATCTGCGTCTGCGACCTACCATCAGTACCAGCGAACGACGGGTTGCCAGGTCTTTTTTGTTGTTGCGCAGGTGCTCGGTAAGGTGATTGATACGGTAGGTGAGCAGAGCAATCTGTGCTTCGGTGGAGCCTGTGTTGGTTTCGGAACCACCGTACTCAACAAAAATCTGTTTCTTAACTTCGGGTGTGAGATACATGCCTTTATTAAAATTTTTGGTTTCAATTTTAGGGCTGCAAATATACAACATTTTCTTACACAAATCTTTTTTAGAACTTTCCCCGGAAAATTTTCAACCCTCTTGGGCGCTCGCCCGGGTCTGCTTACTTTTGTCAAACTTTTATCGCTCCATGCTTTAACCTCTCAAAAAAAAAATTAACCCTTATGAAAAAGTTGCTCATGTTTACTTCGCTTATTGTTTTTGCGTTCAGCTCATGTAAGCAAAAACAGGAAAACCCATTACTGACAGACTGGAAAACGCCCTTTGAAGTTCCTCCATTCGACCAGATCGACACCACACACTACCTGCCTGCATTCGAAGAAGCCATGAAACAACATGTGCTCGAAATCGAAGCTATCGTTAAAAACGAAGCAGAGCCCACCTTCGAAAACACTATTTACGCATTCGACAAATCGGGAAAACTGTTGCAAAGAGTTAGCAGCGTATTTTTCAACCTGCTGGAGGCCAACACCAACGACCAGATGCAACAGATTGCTGAAAAAATTTCTCCCCAGCTTTCGAAGCACCAGGACGATATTTACATGAATGCGGCCCTGTTTGCACGCATCAAAGCAGTTTATGACAAGCGTCTTACTTCTAACTTCGATTCACTGCAAATCAGAACGGTTGAAAAGTATTACAACGATTTCGTGCGCAGTGGTGCCAATCTCGACAGTGCCCAGCAGCGCCGACTTCGCGAAATCAACGAAAAACTCAGCCTGCTCTCTTTGCAATTTGGCAACAACGTGCTGGCCGAAACCAACAAAAATTTTGTGTTGGTTATCGATAAAAAAGAAGACCTGGCTGGCCTACCCCAGACCTCAATTGATGCCGCAGCAGAAGAAGCAAAAGCCCGTGGCATGGAGGGTAAATGGGTGTTCACATTAGCCAAACCCAGCCTCATTCCTTTCCTGCAATACAGCGACCGCCGCGACCTGCGGGAAAAAATCTACAAGGCCTATTACCTGCGTGGCGACAATAATAATGAAAACGACAACAAAGAGATTATCAAACAGATAGTCGCTCTCAGGGCTGAAAAGGCACGCCTGCTGGGCTACGACAGCTGGGCCGCCTATGTAATAAGCGAAAACATGGCCAAAACTCCGGCCCGGGTAGATGAATTTTTACTGAATCTCTGGAATGCAGCACTGCCGGTAGCTAAAAAAGAAGCCGCCGAAATGCAGGCCATGATTGATTCAGAAGGCGGAAAATTTAAACTGGAATCGTGGGACTGGTG
This sequence comes from Bacteroidales bacterium, assembly GCA_049969475.1. Taxonomy (GTDB): domain Bacteria; phylum Bacteroidota; class Bacteroidia; order Bacteroidales; family TTA-H9; genus UBA2030. The sequence goes on from JBMFOU010000003.1 coordinate 89,525, forward strand.
GTATTATGCAGAAAAAATCCGCAAAGCCCGCTACGACCTCGACGAAAACCAACTCAAACCTTATTTTAAACTTGATAATGTAAGAGACGGCATGTTTGCCGTTGCCAACAAGCTTTATGGCATTACTTTCGAGAAACGCACCGATCTTCCGGTGTATCATCCCGAAGTAGAAACCTATGAAGTCAAGGAAGCCAATGGAGATCATCTGGGCATTCTTTACCTCGACTACTATCCGCGAAACGAAAAACGCGGCGGAGCCTGGTGCACCGATTTTAGGTCGGCAGGATGGGAAGAGGGTAAAAAGGTAACACCGGTTATCAGCATTGTCTGCAACTTTACAAAACCCACAGCCACCACACCCGCCCTGCTGAGCTGGGACGAAACCCTGACACTTTTCCATGAATTCGGACATGCCCTCCACGGGCTATTCACCGAAGGCAAGTACTCACGCATTGCCGGTGTAGTGCCCCGCGACTTTGTAGAATTGCCCAGCCAGGTGATGGAAAACTGGGCAGCTGAACCCGAAGTACTTAAAAACTATGCTAAACATTATCAAACAGGCGAAGCCATTCCCGACGAGTTGATCCAGAAAATCGTCAACAGCAGCCATTTCAACCAGGGATTTGAAACCGTAGAATACCTGGCCGCCTCCATCCTCGACATGAATTATCACGAACTGACACCCGAAACTGCGGCTATTGAGCCCAATACCTTCGAAAAGGCAGCCATGGATAAAATCGGACTCATCAAGGAAATCATTCCCCGCTATCGGTCTACGTATTTCCAGCATATCTTTAGCGGGGGTTATTCAGCCGGATATTATGTTTACATCTGGGCAGCTGTTCTCGATGCCGATGCCTTCGATGCCTTCAAACAATCGGGTGATATCTACAACCAGGATCTGGCCGCTAAATTCCGCAAGTATTGCCTGGCCGGCGGTGGCGACGATGACGCCATGAAACAATACATTCGTTTCCGTGGACAGGAACCCTCGATAGAACCCCTGCTGAAAAAACGCGGATTAAAGTAACAACCTGTAAAGGCATCCTGGAGATCTTTACAATTAACACTTCCCCTATATACTATGCACCCTTCGAACCAGCCCAGGGTGCATAGTCTTTTATTCCACTGTTAATCAAGAATTAATTACTGGTTAGGTTGCACAACCAATAATTTTCACCTGGCGGATTTTCATGCAATTGCGCTAACTTCGCAGTCGTTTTCCATAAACTCATAATCATGCAGGAAAAATTTAGCTATCAACGATATACCAAAATCACCACTCACGTGCTTCAGGAAATGAAGCTGAGAGGCGAAAAAATCGCTATGCTAACGGCTTACGACTACAGCATGGCTACCATCCTCGAAGCCGCAGGTATCGATGTTATATTGGTGGGCGACAGTGCCTCCAACGTCATGGCAGGCCACAAAACCACGCTTCCCATCACCCTCAACGAAATGATTTACCATGCCAGCTCGGTAGTAAGGGCCGTAGAGAGAGCTCTTGTGGTAGTAGACCTACCTTTTGGCACCTACCAGGGCAACAGCAAGGAAGCTCTGGCCTCGGCCATTCGTATCATGAAAGAAAGCGGAGCCAACGCCATTAAAATAGAAGGTGGACGGGAAATACTGGAAAGTGTAGAGCGCATCCTATCAGCAGGTATTCCTGTCATGGGGCACCTGGGGCTTACTCCACAGTCTATCAATAAATTCGGCACGTATGTGGTTAGGGCCACCGAAGAGGCCGAGGCCAATAAGCTCAAGGAAGACGCTCAGTTGCTCGACAAAGCCGGATGCTTTGCTATTGTGCTTGAGAAAATACCGGCCAAACTGGCTGGTGAGGTGACTCATTTAGTAAAATGTCCCACCATAGGTATTGGGGCCGGCAGCCAGGTTGACGGACAGGTGTTGGTATTGCATGACATGCTGGGCATTACTACAAAATTTAATCCACGCTTCCTGCGCCGCTATCACAATCTTTTCGAGGAAATCAAAGGCGCTGTAGAGACTTATATTCAGGATGTGAAACACGTAGATTTTCCCAACGAGCGGGAACAGTATTAAGACATTGCCGGGTTCATGGGAAAAGATTTGGCTTCACGCATTCTTTATGAAGATAACCACCTCATCATTGTAAACAAGCTGGGAGGGGAGATTGTGCAGGGCGACAAGACCGGCGATATTCCCCTGGCCGACATGATTAAGGCTTATCTCAAAAAGAAATACCTGAAACCTGGTGAGGTATTTCTGGGGGTAGTTCACCGGATCGACCGGCCAGTAAGCGGAGCCGTAATATTTGCCCGCACTAGCAAAGCCCTGGCCCGGCTCAACAACATGCTGAAAGAAAGAAGAATAACCAAAATCTATTGGGCTGTGGTGAAAAATACGCCTTCAATCAGCGAGGGTACGCTGGTTCACCACTTACGTCGCAATGAAAAACAAAACAAGACTTACGTTTACGACCACCCGACACAAAATACTACTGAAGCCTCGCTGAGCTATAAAGTGTTGGGTGAAAGTGATAATTACTTTCTGGTGCAAATAGAGCTGCATACCGGCCGCCATCATCAAATCAGGGCCCAGCTGGCCCATATCGGGTGTCCTATCAAAGGCGATTTGAAATACGGTGCCGAACGAAGCAATCCTGGCGGATTTATTCACCTGCACAGCATCAAAACAGAATTCATCCACCCGGTAAAACGTGAAAAGCTGAGCATCGTAGCTCCCCCTCCCCTGGCTGATCCTCTGTGGGAACACTTTTATCATACTTACCGCGACCTGCTATAAGAGGAAGGATGCTTATTTTTGGGAAAACTAAAACATGAGGAAAATCCTGCTTTTTTCCTTTTTTGGGGCTTATGCTGCGCTTTTAAAGGCCCAATTCTTTTCCTCTGGCCAGGAGTCTTGGGGTATAAGTTGGCAGCAGGTGTGTTCTCCCCATTTTCGGGTCGTATTTCCGCGGGGTAGCGATAGTTTGGCATTACATTATCTCGATGCTTTAGAAACTATGGCTCAAACATCCAGTTTTTCTCATAAAAAGCTAAACCGCAGGCTGGATGTATGGTTGCACACAAAAACCGCCCGGTCGAATGCGTGGATGGCCTGGGCCCCAGCCCGGCTCGAAGTGCTTACCACACCCCCGCAGGATATGTATGCCCATGCATGGCCCGGACAACTCGCTGTTCACGAACTTCGACATGCTGTTCAGATAGAAAGCATCAATCATGGCACTACCCGATGGATGAGCTATCTCTTGGGTCAGCAGGCCACTGGCCTGGCGCTTGGCTTGCACATACCCTTATGGTTGCTCGAAGGAGATGCCGTTTGGTCAGAAACCGTATTCTCCTGGGCAGGTCGCCTGCGCGACCCCTGGTTCCTGTTACCCCTCACAGCCCAATGGAAAGCCGGCCTTCTCGATTCCTACGACATGGCTTATTTCGGATCCTTCAAAAATTTCGTGCCTGACCATTACGTGCTGGGAGCAGCCCTGATAGCCTATGCTAACCATCGGTATGGCGATGATGCGCTATTCGGGATATTCTCACAGGCCGGCTCAAACTTTTTCTGGCCTGGAGCTTTCAGAAGAGGGCTTAAAAAGGCCACAGGGCTGAGGCCACAGGCTTTTTACACCCTTTGTCGCTCGGAATATGCTGCTGATACCCTGGTTACACCTTCACAATCTTATGAAAATCAAATTTATGGCGCCAGGGCAGCCGATGGGTACCTATTCCTCAGGCAAACAATAGGAAAGAATCCGGCATTTGTAAAAAGGGAAAATGGGAAAAATAGGATTTTAACAGAGGCAGGTTTTTACCTTGATACCCCCATTGATGTAACTGCTGACTACATAGCCTTTGCCCGTAGTGTTCCCGATTTACGCTGGCAGCCCAGCGATCAAACCGAAATCGTGCTACTGGATACCCGATCAGGTGAAGAAAAGAAATTACGTTGGAGTAAAAGAGTCCTGGCCCCTGCGCTCTCGCCCGATAAGCTGAAGCTCGCTGCTACTGAATTTTTCGAAAACGGAAAACAAACGCTCTGGATTTATAATTGGCTGAAGGATATCAGCGAAATAAAAGTGACCTATCCAGAAGCTGGATGGCTCACCTGGCCCGCTTGGATAGATAATAGCACATTGGTATTCGTCGAAACTGGAGATCGCGGTTATGCACTAGTGACTTTCCGACTCGACACAAAAAAATGGGAAAAACTGACATCCTATACCCGCCATGCCATCCGCAGCCTGAAGGCAGTCGGCGATACCTTATACTTTGCAGGGGAATACCTTGGTAAAGGAGAAATCATGGCTTACCTATGTAGCACCCAAACCACCTACCTGCTCACCGCCTCAGAATTGGGGGCTGATTATCCATCGTATGATAAAATCAGCGCAACCTTAACTTTCAGCGAATACACCCCCAATGGATACAAGCTCAAAAACCAGACTTTGGAGAAACTTTTATGGAAACCCGTTTCAGACTTTTGGAATTCCGCAGCCCCACTTATGACTGAGTTTCCTGTTTATGAACCCGATAAACAGGTCGAACTAAAACTTGATTCAATACGCCCTTATCGAAGCCTTGCCCATTTAATAAATATTCACAGTTACGGTCCTGTTTCAGTTTCAGCTGATGAGGGTAGCATTAAGCCAGGATTTACCATCATGTCTCAGAATCTCTTGAATACTTTAATATTCAGAGGTGGGTATGAATATGAAACCGAAAAAAACGGAGGAAGGATTTTTTGCGAAGCCACCTATGCGGGGCTTTATCCCCTGATTCTGGCTTCAGCCCAAACCGGCTGGTACACCTATTCCAACCCCGACGGCAGCCAATTACAAGCCCGGGAGCGCGAGACCGAAATCAGAATTTTTCAACCTTTGAATTTCAGCCGCGGAAGATATTACCGGAACCTGGCCCTGCAGGTAGGATTTGTTGGTCAGAACTATCGCTGGAGCAAAGATGAGCCAGGCAATAATACTCAGGAAACTACTCTTTACAGAGTAGACTATGCTTTGGCTGCCAGCCTGAGTAAAATCACACCTCAGCAAAATATGTTTCCTCGACCGGGTGTAAGTTTTAGAGGGTTTATCAGAACAACTCCCCTAAAAAACTACAACCGAGGGCAGCAATATGCCACAGAGACCCATGTATACCTACCAGGAATTCTGGCCCACGATGGTTTCAGATTTTACCTGGGTTGGGAAAAATTTAACAGGCAAACCTTTGCTTCACAAATCATCCGTACTCCCCGGGGCTACAATACACAAACACCCCGGCCCCAAATCGACCTTGTTTCGATGGGAGCAACCTGGCGAACCCCTTTATTTTACCCAGAAAAAGGCCTACCAGGAGCTCTGTATGTAAAACGCATTTATGGAGGATTGTTTTACGATCGAATGACTGGTCAGGCTCCCCTCTGGCAGTCGGCAGGAGTGGAGCTTTTTGCGGATGCTCATATTTTTAGGCTTCCTGCCCCCGCCAATTTTGGCCTTAGAGGAGTTTACCGGTTCACCGACCGAAAGGTCGTATGGGAGGGCTTTGGAAGTGTGTCTTTTAATTTTTGAAAAATTAAAATATTTTTTTCACAACGATACAACTTTCCATAAATCATAGTGGTCAGTTAAACATAGGATAGCAACCCAATGACGGAAGAAAGGCTCATCAAAGGCAGTCTGGAAGGCAATGCCCGTGTACAGAAGCAACTCTACGATCGCTATTCGCCTGCTATGTATGGTATTTGCCTTCGATACGCCGGAGACCCTGACGAAGCAGCCGACATTCTTCAGGAAGGTTTCATCAAAGTCTTTACGCGTCTGGGCGACTATCGCTACGAAGGTTCTTTCGAAGGCTGGATCAGGAGAATCATCATTAACACCGCAATCAACCATTTGATGAGGCAAAAAAAATATCAATATCATGACGACCTTGAGGCTGTTGAGCGGGATATTATGCCCGACCCTTCTGTACTCGACAGGATGCAGCACCGCGATCTCATACGTCTTGTTCAACTCTTGCCTCCAGGTTACCGAATGGTTTTTAACCTCTATGAAATCGAAGGCTATTCACATAAAGAAATTGCGGAAATGATGGGTATTTCGGTGAATACCTCCAAAACTCAGCTCCTGCATGCCCGTCGCTACCTTCAACGTAAAATTTTAGAAACTGAAAAAACTGTCAGCATAAAATGACCCCTGATTTTGACATTGGAAAATATTTTAAGGAGCGCATTGGCCATTATGCCGAAACACCTCCTGCCGGGGTATGGGATAAAATAACTACTCAGTTGCCCAACGCCCATACACCCAAGACCGGTTCTACCCAGAACTTGCGGTTTTACTATTATGCAGCCGGATTGCTCGTGGTGGGACTTATTGCTTTTCTTTTCTTTCTACCCCAATCCCAGCAACACACAGAAAAAAAGGCCGTTACCACCCAGGTAGCCTCGCAAAATAGGACCGTTGAAAAGCCAACTTCCCTTTTAAGCGAAAAAAATAAGCCCACCGAGATTCCCTCCAATTCTAATCCTCAGAAATCCAAACAAGGTCAATCTCACCTACGGGAAGCATATCCCTCAGTCCCGAACCCCTTAGTGCAGACAACTACTATGGCTCATCAGGAAGGGAAAACCATACCTGTGTCAACTCCCAGTCAGCAAAAATACCTTGAGCCTGCCATCCTGGCTGCGAACCAAAACACCCAACCTTCCACCTCTCAACCAAATGTAACTGCTTCTACTACTGAAGATAATTCACCCGATGATACCCTGAGCGCCTATACAGAAATTTCTCCAACGATCGACGAAAATAATTTATCCACAGAACAAATCCTAACCGCCTGTAAGGGTGAGGAGCTTACGCTTAGCGCGGGCGAAGGCAGCGGACACCACTGGAATACAGGACAGAGCGGACAAACCATAACTTACACTCCCTTCGAAGACACCCGCCTGGTAGTGGAATACACCGACCTGAAAGGCAGAAAAGTATCCAGCACTTTCAATATCACACTGCTTAACTGTTCCGTCTTCGTACCCAAGGCATTCTCGCCCAACGACGACGGACACAACGATTTTTATCGGGTAAAAGCAGAGGGCATAAACAACTTTGAAATGAAGATATTCTCCAAATGGGGCGAACTGGTTTTCCAGACCCGCGACCCCGAAGCAGGATGGGATGGAAAACAAAAAGGAAACCCCGCCCCAGCCGGGGTGTATATTTACCAGATAAACTACACTGATCCCAATAATCAAACACGGGCCATCTTCGGTACACTCACATTATTACGTTAGCCCGTCATTTTATTCTGCTATCCACTGAGATCAGAAAAGGCTGCCCGCAGGGATGCGATCAGCCTTTTATTCGTTTAAAATTTAGTGAGTGAGCTTTCTTATCAGTTCATTTAGATCCGTCAGCCTTAAAGGTTTGGCAAAGTAGAGGTCGGCTCCAGCCTCCATCGCTTCGGTGCGATCTTTTTCAAGGGCATAAGCTGTAACTATGGCTATTCTTGCCATTGCATTGATTTCTTTAAATTTTCGGGTGAGGGTATATCCATCAATATCAGGAAGTTTTACATCCATAATAACCCAATCGAAATCCGAATGATCGGTAAATAAATTCAATGCGTCAACCCCATTGTTTTTGCAAACTACCTGAAAACCTTTAGATTCGAAAAAAAACTTTAAATAATCCTGATTCATTTGATCATCTTCAACAATCAATACCCTATTCACTGCTTTTGGGGTCGTGATCTCCACGATACCTTGATTATCAGTCGTTTTAGGAGTTTCAATAGATCTGATAGGGAGGAGTAGTTCGAAAATACTGCCCTCCCCTGGTTGGCTGTCTACAACTATTTCTCCCCCCAATTTCTTGCATAATGTTTTTACTAAGGCGAGACCCAGGCCCGCCCCCTCAAATCCGCGATTAATACGCATATCGACCTGATAAAATTTGTCGAAAATTTTTTCCTTTTGTTCAGGGGATATGCCTACTCCGGTGTCCTCAACTATAAATGATAGTTTCCCATCCTGTACTTTAAAGTCAATGCTTACATAACCTTTATGAGTAAATTTAATAGCATTGGATATCAAATTCCATAAAATACGCCGCAGTTTTTCATAATCTGTATCAATGATGATATCAGGCTGCAATTTAAAATTAGCTTTGAGTTCAATCCTTTTGCTATTTGCGGGTTTAGTAAATTCATCCATTAGGGCTGAAAGTAATTCGTGTACGCTTAAATGGGAAATCTCTAATTCGATATCCTGGGTTTCATAAGTAGTCAGATCGAGCAAGTCGGAAATGAGATGGAGAAGGCGAACACCACTTTGGTAAATATCTTCTGCATACTTCTTCATCAGGTGAGGTTCTACATGCCCTTCCATCATTAAGCTGCTGAACCCCATAATTCCGTTGAGGGGGGTGCGCAATTCATGCGACATATTCTGTAATAGCCGTTCCTTAAATAAATCGCTCTCCTTCAGTTTATCGTATGCTTCCTGCAATTTGAGCTGTTGTTGTTTGCGGAAAATAACCATTCCAAGAATCTTGGCTATGGCATCCAAGAGCTTCAAATCGTCCGCCGCAAATTTGTTTTCATCCTGGTAATCCTGAACTACTATTACCCCCAGTTTCTGATTTTCCAGCTGCAAAACACTACCCATCCAAACAGCAGAAGGAGTACCTATCCATTCAATTTCACCCCTTTGGAAAAGCTCTAATATTTCATTCTTCCTAAGCATTAGCGAATTTCCCTGATGTAAGAGATATCCTGACAAACTCCCCTTCACTGGCCAGGATGTTATACTATCCTTTTCATCCAAAGAATCGAGCTCGGTAAATTTCTGATTATCTAAATCAACAAGGGCAATGAAAACATTCCCGATTTTAAAATATTCAGCTATCCGACGTATGGCATAAGAACTAAATTCTTTCAGGCCTTCGAGGCGTGTGGCGGCCTCCAAAATCGCGTATTGCAAAATATGCATGGACTCCAACCGTTTTTCCTGAGTTACATCGCGGGCTGAGCCTACCACAGCAATCATATTGCCGTTTTCATCGAAAAGCGGGGTTTTAATAACATCTAAAAACAGGAATTTTCCTTTGACATTCCCAAATTCGTCGAAGCGACCAGGCCTTCTTGTATCCAGGACTACCTGATCGCTATCCTGGCAAACTTCACCAAAAGTATGGTACTTAGGATTTTCAGGATGCGAAATCCTCTCACGTTCTTCAAAGTAGAGGTCGGTTTTCCCGAGGGGTTCTTCTATATCACGGGCATTTAATAGTTTCTCACAAATGGCTCTATTTACAAAAATAAATCTTTTATCCGTGTCTTTAGCCCAAAGCATGTCCTCCATGTCATCGACAATACTGCGAAACAACTCCTGTAAATGTTTGTATTTCTGTTCACTCTCCTTAAGTTGACTAAATAGTGCGTTGTGATTTATAATATTTTTTAGAAGCCTTGAGAACAGACGAAGCATATCCTTTTCATAATCTTGCCATTGGGCTAGAGTGTTCGTTCGAGCAAAACCTACAAGGCCCAAGTTCCCCTCATCCCCAGGTATTGAGACTAATATTAGGGTGTGCACCTGCTGCCTTGTAAGAAATAATTGAATGGGTTCCTCAGTATTCACATCCTTGTATAGCTCAAGGATTTTCTCTTCTACAGGGGATTTCAAATGCTTTTTATGGAAATTTTTAGAAATTTGAATTGCAAAACTCTGCAAAACATCATTATTACCCCCAAAATTATATTTTAATAATTTCTCAGAAAGTTCTTTCACAAAAGGCGAAAAGTGAATGAAAGCCCAATCAGCATTTAGATCGGTGGCAATATCCTGCAACATGCGTAATAAACCTACCTCCAAGTTTCCAGGATCAACATGCACATATTCCAATGCCATGCGGAAAATCTTATCCTGAATATTAAAAGCGCGTTGAGCTTTGGCTTCGGCAAGTTTTAGAGGAGTAATATCGCGCACAATAGCCATAACCTCCCTTTTCGCGACATAAATGTAACGTGTCTCAAAATATCTTTCCTCCCCATTGAGATTGAGGGTATACTCATCGCTTGCTATTTCTTGATTTTGAATAACTTTTTTAACATTTCTTTTGGTCAGCTCGGCAATATCGGGAGGAAGGACTTCTTCTACCCGTTTGCCAAGGAAAATCTCTGGAGGCAAATAAAGATCTTTTTTGTTTCCTGTATACACATCGATAAACTTACATTCCTCATCAAAAACAAAAAAATAATCGTACAGCAGACTGAGCAAAGAGTTCCAGCGACTTGATAGGATTCCTGTTTCTGTGTCATGCCGTTCGCTACTCAACTGAAGAATGCTAGCGACAAAGGTTTTGTCATCTATGGGCCAAATACTAAGCAAATATTCTTTAAACTCTCTAAGATTAAAAAATTGACGTGTAATACTTTGATGCTGATCAAGTTGATAGATTATCTCTTGGGTTTTGGCCGATTCTCCCGTAAGATAAATAAGCAACTCGCTAACCGACATATCTAAGTTTTCAAGCGAAAAAATATTTAACCAGGCTGAATTATGATAAACTGGGCGGGCTGAAGCAAGACTTTCTCCGACTTTTTTAAAAACAGCCATGGGAATGGGTGAATGACTGTAAATACGCTGAATTGAATCAATTTCTTCCATAAACGGCAACTTCAAGGAGTCAACAAAATTAAAATTAAAGCAAAAACAAATCAGAGCAGAGCCCAGATAAAATATCCCAAGGCAGCCAGGGCATAGATTATTTTGGCAGCTATGCCGCTGATAAATCCCAGAAAAGCACCCAATCCCGATTTCATGGCTTCCTGCATAGACTTACCCACCAGCATTTCTCCCACAAAAGCACCCAGTAAGGGTCCCAATATTATTCCAAAGGGCCCCCAAAAGATGCCGACTACCAGACCTACAGCAGCCCCATTTACCCCGGCTTTACTTCCTCCCAGGCGGGCTGTTGTCCAGATGGGAAGATAGTAATCGAGCAGGGTGAGAAGCAATGCCATGATGCCCCAGCCCATAATCGTTGAATCATTAATGGCTGGATGGTGAAGGAAACGAAGCCCAAGAAGGCCCAGGAAGGATAGCGGTGGACCAGGTAAAACAGGTAAAACGCTTCCCACCAGACCTCCCAGGAGCAGCACAATGCCAACCCCAATGATAAAAGTATCCATTCGTAATTCTTTTAGGCTTTTCAAATTTAATACTTTTGCCATCAAAAAGGCGCGTATTGTTTGAGAAAATACTGGTCAGGCATATTTTGAAAGGTAGTGGCCCACAAATGGCCAGGCCTTCAGTACGTATTGCCATTGCCAGTGTGGCTATAGGGGTAGCCGTGATGATATCATCCATAGCTATCCTACAGGGATTTAAACACGAAATCAGGAGTCGCATTGCCGGGTTTGCAGCCCACATAAGGGTAAGCACTTTCAGCGACAACACCTCGGCCGAACCCTCTCCTTTTACAGCCGATAGCCTACTGATCGACAATATCTATAAAGTGCACGGGGTTAAACACGTTCAGAAGGTAGCATACAAAACCAGTCTGCTACGAACCCGTGACCAGATCCAGGGGCTGGTTTTAAAAGGAGGAGGCAGCGACTTCGATACCTCTTTTTTAAAAGAAAACCTTACCACAGGCAGGCTCCCCAACTTCTCTGATACAGCCAATTCCTATGAGCTCCTGATTTCAAAGAAAATAGCCCAGCTCTTACAGGTAAAAACGGGGGATAAAGTAACCCTTTTTTTCATGGGGCAAGGAGAAAACACGCCAAGGGCTCGAAGATTCGCCATCACAGGTATTTACGACACCGGGCTTGAGGACTTCGACCAGACCATGGCCTTCTGCAACATCCGGCACCTGCGCCGCATCAACGACTGGAAGCCCGACGAGGTGGGTTTGCTCGAAATATATCTTGACCGGGAAGACCGAATGGATGAGATCTCCCAGAAATTATACCAACTCTTACCTTCTCAACTCAATGTAAGCAGCATGCGCGAAAACTATCCTCAGATTTTCGATTGGCTGCAGCTGCAGGATGTAAACGTGGTTGTCATTCTGGTGCTAATGATCCTCGTATCGGTGATGGCCATGAGCAGTGCCCTGGTAATATTGATTGTTGAAAAAACCAGGAGTATAGGAATACTGAAAGCGCTAGGTGCACATGATTCCCACCTCCGGAGAGCTTTTCTTCTGGCATCAACCAATATTGCAGGTAAAGGACTTTTGTGGGGAAACCTTGTAGGGCTTGTATTGATGGGCCTGCAGGCTCATTTTCATCTGGTGCCTTTACCCCGCGATTCCTACTATATGGACTACGTACCCGTTTTGATTCAGGTGACTCCACTGGTGCTCATCAATGTGGGAACCCTTGTACTTTGCGTAGTCTCCATGCTCCTTCCTACCCGAATTATCACCCGAATCACTCCTTTGAAAGCTATAAGATTTAGATAATGAGAAACTTCATTTTTTTGATCTTGCTCGTTGTACTTCTGGCGGCCTGCACCCGTACTGAAACCTCTTATCACCCCAATGGTAAACTCATGAGCGTGGTGCAAAAGAAACACGGTAAAAAGGAAGGACAGGCGCTATACTACTATCCCAACGGAACCCTCCAGCAAGAGACCTGGTACCACAAAAATTTGTTACATGGTTTATCGAAAAGATATTGGCCCAATGGCAACATAGAGCGGGAAGAAAACTACGAAAAGGGCCATAAAAACGGAGAGGTGAAGGGTTACTACCCAAGTGGTAAACTCTTCTTTAAGGCCCATTACAGAAAAGACACCCTCGATGGTAGCTATGAAGAATGGCACGAAAACGGCATGCCTAAGGTAATAGGCCAATACAGCAAAGGCCTTTTTGAAGGCAAATGGGAGTATTTTGATGAAAACGGTTTCAAGTTGGGGGAAGGTCATTACCAGAAAGGCACAGGTATTCAGAAAGCCTGGCATTACAACGGCAAACCCTGGCGAATCATTGAGTACAAAGACAACCGAAAAAATGGGCGGCAGGAGGAATACGACGAGGAGGGACGGCTGGTTAGAATTTCGCAATATCGCAACGACTCGCTGATCAGCACTACATCAACCAATAAGCATCAATAAATGGGTAATGTTTTTGAAAAAGAATACTTTAGAATGAGTATAAAAATTTCCGAAAACGTTGCCGGAAAGAAAAGAACTCGTACTTTTGCACTGTTAATTTATTAACAGTGTTTTCATATTAACACAACATATTTCAGAGTTATCAACCTTAAAAATCAGCGATTATGAATCTGGAAAAAATTATGCAGGACCTCGAGAAGAAAAATCCGGGTCAGAATGAATTTCTGCAGGCAGTACGCGAGGTGCTCGAAAGCATTGAAGGGTTTGTAAACGAGAATCCCCAGTACGATTCACACAAGATTATTGAGCGCCTTACCGAGCCCGACCGCATCATTCAGTTCAGGGTAACCTGGGTTGACGATAAAGGGGAGATTCAGGTAAATACCGGATACCGCGTGCAATTCAATAACGCCATAGGCCCCTATAAGGGAGGTATTCGTTTCCACCCCTCAGTAAACCTCAGCATTTTGAAGTTTTTGGGATTTGAACAAATTTTCAAAAACAGCCTGACTACCCTGCCCATGGGCGGAGCAAAAGGGGGTAGCGATTTCAATCCTAAGGGAAAATCCGACAATGAAATTATGCGCTTCTGCCAGGCCTTCATGACCGAACTGTGGCGCAACATTGGTCCTGAAATGGACGTACCTGCCGGAGATATTGGTGTAGGCGGCCGCGAAATCGGATACATGTATGGTTGGTGGAAAAAACTTACCCGCGAACACAACGGTGTACTTACAGGTAAAGGACGCAATTGGGGAGGTTCTCTTATTCGCCCCGAAGCTACCGGTTTCGGAGCTGTATATTTTGCCAATGAAATGCTCAAGCTGAAGGGTGAAGATTTTAAAGGGAAAATCGTTGCCCTCTCCGGTTTTGGTAATGTAGCCTGGGGCGCAGCCCTCAAGGCCACCCAGTTGGGAGCCAAGGTTGTAACCATCTCGGGTCCTGATGGTTATGTTTACGATCCCGATGGTATTTCGGGAGATAAAATTAACTTCATGCTCGAACTGCGCGCTTCCAACAACGACATAGTAAAGCCTTATGCTGAAAAATATGGGGTTGAGTTCTTCGAAGGACGCAGGCCCTGGGAAGTGAAGTGCGATATTGCTATGCCTTGTGCTACCCAGAACGAGCTCAACGAAGAAGATGCCCGCAAGCTGATTGCTAACGGCGTTAAAGTTGTATGTGAAGGCGCCAACATGCCTAGTACACCCGAAGCCGTGGCTCTATTCCACGAACACAAAATCCTTTTTGGACCCGGTAAGGCTGCCAATGCTGGTGGCGTAGCTACTTCAGGCCTCGAAATGAGTCAGAACGGAATGAAGCTTATGTGGTCGGCTGAAGAAGTAGAAGAACGTCTGCGCCAGATCATGGTAAATATTCATGCCAACTGCGTGAAGTACGGAACCGAACCCGATGGCTACATCAACCATGTAAAAGGGGCTAACATTGCCGGCTTCATCAAGGTAGCTGATGCTATGATTGACCAAGGCGTTATATAAACCCCTTCATATCATTGAATTTCAATCACCAATGCGATAGGCTGTCTCAAACGTCGGGACAGCCTATTTATTTTTCATTATAGTGGTTTATTATTATAAGCCTGTTGCCGAAATTAGGCATAAAACCTTCCAGCAGCCGCCTGAGGCCATATGTTAAAGTAGTATAAAAGGATGATGGCTAGTTGATGGGCATTTATGTTTAAAATGAGGATTTGACTCTAGCGAGGAATTAGTATTTGTCTTTAATCCAAGGTAATAAACCTGCAATTCTTTTTTAATTCTCAGAGGGATGTCTCATACATGGTCTGCAGTATGGAGCCATCTTCATAAGCAAATACAACTAAAGGTAACGCCTGCGATTCGAGGCTGCCATGCCAGGAGGGGATGATAACCTGTTCACAATAATCAATAGAAGCCTGCGATACAGCGGGTGTCACAAATAAACAAGACTGTCCAGATTTCTAAAACAGCCTCCTGGCAATCCCTACCCTATTGCTTCTCTGAGGCAGGGGAGGTCTCAGCCTGCATTTGCCGGATCTCTTCCTCCGAAAGGGTTCGCAGGCTGAGCAGATGCCAGGTGACACCTACTCCAACCCCCAGTAATATCAGCAAAGGCCACAACCGAGGGTAAAGTAATACTCCAGAAACCCCCAGGGTAATCCACAAAGTGGCGATAGCCCTTATTTTAACTTTACGAGTTGTACCCCTGTACTTGAGGTAATTATGAATGTATTTACCCAAAATCGGATGATGGAGCAGCCAGGTGCGCCAGCGGGGCGAACCCTTGGTAAAAAACCAGGCGGCAAGCAATAGCGGACCTGTGGTAGGTATCAATGGTAAAAAAATACCTGCAATACCAAGCCCAACAAAGAAAAAACCCAGCACAATAAAAAAAACCCTTCCAGCCACTCGGTATTACTTTAATAGTTAAAAAAAATCGACATAATCAGGGTACTCGTCCAAGCCATTTTTAACGATGTTCAAACATAACAAAGCAGGGAATGTTCGGTTTGAGAGGCCACGATTTTTAGAAAAATCAAAAGACATTAAATTTCCTGATGAACCAATTTTTGATGGCTTGAGTAAGGGCGGCATATGATATCAGAATAAGTATCAGGAATAAGAAATAGATAGGAGGCAGAGGCTGCATGCCCAGTATGGAGGCTGCAGGACTGAAAGGAATATAAATGCCTATCAGCATAATAAATGCAGTTAGCAGCACTACAGGAGGGGTAGCCCAACTCTCAATAAATGGAATCCGGCGTGTACGTATCAGGTGCACAATAAGCGTTTGCGACAACAAACCTTCAACAAACCAACCGGATTGAAAAAGAGATTGCTTTTCAGGAGTGTTGGCGCCAAAAAAGTAAAACATCAGAAAAAAAGTAACATAATCGAACACACTGCTGATAGGACCAAAAAAGAGAATAAATTTAGTGAGGAAAGAAGCATCCCACTGTTGGGGTTTATTAATGTATTCTTCATCGACCCGATCCCAAGGAATAGTAGTTTGAGAAATGTCGTAAAGGAGATTCTGGAGCAGGAGTTGGGCGGGTAGCATAGGAAGGAAGGGGAGGAAAACACTGGCTCCAAGCATACTAAACATGTTGCCAAAATTGCTGCTGGTAGTCATCTTAATGTATTTCAAAATGTTACCAAAGGTTCTGCGTCCGTAAACCACCCCTTTCCTCAAAACATTCAGATCGTTTTCAAGCAGAATAATATCAGCGCTTTCTTTGGCGATATCAGTGGCCGTATCGACAGAAATACCCACATCGGCATTTTTAAGTGCGCCGGCATCATTAATACCATCACCCAGGAAACCCACCGTGTGGCCTTTAGCCTGCAGCACTTTTACAATGCGCATTTTTTGCAAAGGGCTCAGCTTAGCAAAAACACTGATGCGGTCGATGCGTTCAATCAGTTCTTCATCGGAGAGGGCATCCAAATCGGGGCCCAATATTATACCATCTAACGGAATACCAACATCCTTACATACCTTTTTAGTAACCAGTTCATTATCACCTGTAAGCACCTTAATATCAACACCCAGCTGATGCAGCCTTTGAATAGCTTCAGGGGCTGAGGGTTTAGCAGGGTCAAGAAAACCTATTAGGCCGGCCACAATAAGATTACTTTCGTCAGCGACAGTATAGTTAGCTCCGCGAGGTTCGAATTCACGAACTGCCAGCAAAAGCACCCGCATTCCATCTTCATTCATTTTGCGGGCCTCGGTTAGAATAAGTTGGCGGGTTTTTTCGTCGAGGGGGACAATTTCGTCGGTAAAAATCTGCAACTGACGATCCTCACCCGGATCGTAGGCCCGGTTGCATACCTGCAGCATTTCTTCAACGGCACCTTTGCAAATTAGCAGATGACGGCCATCCGTCTTTCGCAACACCACCGAGAGCCTTCGTCGCATAAAATCGAAAGGAATTTCATCAATCTTTTCATACTCACGCTCCACCTTAAGTTCTTCTTTCAGTTCGGCATGCGAAAGGATGGCCCTGTCGAGTAAGCTTTTCACCCCGGTTTGATGATAGCTATTAAGGAAAGCCCAGCTTAGTATCTCATCGTCTTCTTCTCCCAGAATATTAACATGCCGCTCAAGCACTACCTGGTCAAGGGTTAGAGTACCCGTTTTATCGGTGCATAGCACATCCATGGCCCCGATGTTCTGGATAGAATTCAGACGTTTAATGATTACTTTGTACTTGCTCATCTTGACGGCACCCTTTGCCAGATTGGCTGTAACAAGCATGGGCAGCATTTCGGGAGTCAATCCCACGGCGACAGCTATAGCAAAAAGCAAGGCTTCAAGCCAGTCGTGTTTAGCCAAACCATTAATCACAAAAATAAGCGGCACCATCACGAGCATAAACCTGATAAGCAACAGGCTCACGCGATTAATTCCCTTGTCGAAATTAGTTTCTACCCGCTTACCTGATATGGTTTTGCTGAGAGCACCAAAAAAAGTATTTGCACCTGTGTGAAGAACCACCGCCAGGGCTGAACCACTCACCACATTAGTACCCATCATACAGATGTTTTGTAAATCGAAAGATGAGCGGTTGGCGGATTCCCTATCCGGTTGGTCGGTTTTTTCAACGGGAATGGACTCTCCCGTGAGCATTGCCTGGTTGATAAAAAGGTCTTTGGCCTGTAGGATGCGGCAATCGGCTGGAATCATATCGCCAGCCGAAAGATGAATGATATCACCGGGCACCAGTTCGGTAAAATCAATATCCACCTTGCCCACTTCTCGCCGAAAAACTGTAGCTTTATTGGTAACCATGCCTTTAAGCTTCTGGGCAGCCAGGTTGCTCCGGTATTCCTGTACAAAGCGGAGGATTACACTGATGAAAACCATGACCGATACCACGCCTATGGTCTTGTAATCCCGCTCCTCCGGACTCACTAATAAAACGTCAATGATAAACGAAACCAGGGCAATAAGCACCAGAATACCGATAAATGGATTGATAAATGCAGAAAGCAACTGGCGAAACCAGGAAGGGGCTTCTTCCTGCTTAACGGTATTGGCGCCAAACTCCCTGAGACGACTCTCGACCTGTTCTGCCGTTAGCCCTGAAAAATCGGAATCTAATTCCTCAAGGACTTGCTCCTTCGATAAGGCAGCAAAACGCTTGAGTGCGTCGCCGATAATTTTCTCAAAATTGTTTCCATTGCTGCGTACTACAGCCCGTAACTTCGACCTGATTTTTTTGTTCATACACGTACCTCCTTTCGGCCACTTCGCAGGAGGTACGTAAACGACCCCCTACATAGCTCTTTTAGCCAGTTCTACAATAAATTGTCTAGAGTAGGGGTCATCAATCATAGTTGAAAAAATTCTCGATTTTTTGCGGCAGCAAAGATAGATATTTAAATTAAAAACAAATAATGCTAACATTTAACCTACAATCACCAGGAAATAATTCTTCTTACCTTTTTGCACGAGTATGTATCGGCCTTGCAGTAGGAAAGAAGTGTCAATGGTAGTTTCTTCGGTGATGCGGTTTTTGTTAATGCTAACCCCACCGTCCTTCATCATTCGGCGGGCTTCGCCCTTAGACGGGAATATTTGGGTTTGCACAGCCAGAAAGTCAGCAGCAGGAATACCCCTTTCGAGTTCGGTACGTGCCAGGTTATATTGCGGAACTCCTTCAAACACGCTAAGCAGGGTGGCTTCGTCGAGACGACTAAGCATTTCGGTTGTACCCCGGCCAAAAAGTATTTCGGATGCTTCTACTGCAGCCTGATAGTCTGCTTCGGAGTGTACCCTGATGGTGATATCTTTGGCCAGTGCCTTTTGCAGAATGCGCTGGTGGGGTGCTTTGTTGTGCTCTTCAATCAGGGCTTCAATCTCTTCCTTCTCCAGCGTGGTGAAAATACGGATAAAGTTGGCTGCATCTTCATCGGCAGTGTTTATCCAATACTGATAAAAAGCATACGGGGTGGTTTTGCGGGGATCGAGCCATAGGGCGCCGGCCGCTGTTTTACCAAATTTGGTTCCATCGGCTTTTTTCAGCAAAGGAGTGGTCAGGGCAAAGGCTTCACCTCCATCTTTGCGGCGTATGAGTTCAGTGCCTGTTACGATGTTTCCCCATTGGTCGCTGCCACCCATTTGCAAACGGCAACCCATGTTTTTATAGAGCCAATAAAAATCGTAACCCTGCACGAGTTGGTAAGAAAACTCGGTGAACGACATACCGTTTTCGAGCCGCTTTTGCACCGAATCTTTGGCCAGCATATAATTAACGGTAATGTGCTTACCTATATCGCGGATAAAATCGAGGAATTCGAAGCCCTTAAACCAGTCGTAATTGTTAACCATGATGGCTGCATTGCCGGGGGCATCAAAGTCAATAAACTTCTCGAGTTGTTTTTTAATGCCTGCCAAATTAAATTCCAATTGCTCGCGGGTGAGCAGGTTGCGTTCTTCGCTTTTTCCTGAAGGATCTCCTACCATGCCAGTGGCCCCTCCCACCAGGGCAATAGGGATGTGGCCGCAGCGCTGAAAATGGACCAAAGTCATTATTTGTACCAGATGACCAATATGCAAGGAATCGGCCGTGGGGTCGAAACCAATGTAACCCCTAGCTGGTCCCTGCATAAGGTATTCCTCAGTACCAGGCATCATGTCGTGAACCATGCCCCTCCAGCGAAGTTCTTCAACAAAGTTTTTCATTAACATAAATTTTTTGAAAAGTGAAAGCAACTGCTCCCCTTCAGGCCGGTCAGGTAATTCCCGATTCCTAATGGGCAACGGGGTGCAAAAATACAACCTTATCCTCAATGGCTGCAAATACCTAATTTTGTGGCCATGATACTTGTTACAGGAAGCAACGGATTAGTAGGCTCGCACATCCTCCTCGAACTGCTGACGCAGGGAGCTGAAGTAAAAGCGCTGGTGCGCAGCGATAGGGCCATCACCCAGATACGCCGTACCCTCTCTTTGTATAGAGACGATGCTGACACACTTATTTCCCGAATAACATTTGCTGAAGGAGATGTAAACGATATCCCCTCACTGGAGAAGGCTTTTGAAGGAGTGAAGGCCGTATGCCACTGCGCGGCTATTGTCTCTTTCCATCCCCGCGACAAAGAGGCTTTGCTCAGAGTAAATGTGGAAGGCACCGCCCATGTAGTCAATCTGGCTTTGCACACAGGGGTTGAAAAGTTTTGTCATATAAGTAGCATTGCTGTGCTGGGCGAAAAACCAGGAGAAACCATTAAGGAGGATCCTCTATTCGACAGCATGCCCAAAGGCACCTGGTATGCCCGTAGCAAATTTATGGCCGAAAGAGAGGTATGGAGGGGCATAGAAGAAGGTTTGCCGGCAGTCATACTTAATCCATCTGTCATACTGGGCCCGGGTGATTGGACGCGCGGCAGCTCGCAACTTTTTACGCTGGTTTATAAAGGTTTAAAATTCTATGCCGACGGGGTTACCGGATATGTGGATGTGAGAGATGTGGCCAGGGCCGCCGCTATGGCGTTGCAAAGCGACGTCATGGGCGAAAGATTTATTCTTAATGGCCAAAATTTAAGTTTCAAAGATTTGTTTTGGGGTATGGCCGATGCACTGGGGCGACCGCGCCCCAATATCAAGGTTACACGCCCCCTGGCTGAACTGGTATGGCGCCTGAGCTGGTTGGGCGAAAAACTAACAGGCAAACCCACGGCCATCACCCAAGAAACGGTACGTTCTGCCTTTCAGTTTTATTATTACTCGGCTGAAAAATTTGAAAAACGGTTTGGCTTTCATTTCACCCCTATTCAAAAAACTATTGAAGATACAGCCCGTATCTTTCTAAGGGAAAATACGAAATAATACTTTCTACTATCAAATCCAACCTTTCAGCCAATACCAGGCAATGGCTATATATTCCCTCAGGACGGTAATCTCAAGTTTCAGATAGTTCCAGAAATCGTATCTGAGCAAAGGCCAGTTGTCGGGTGTGGTTTCCAGCACCGAGTCCTTACCATTGGGCAAAAGATGATCGGCCGGTAACTCACTGCTGAACGAGGCCATCGAAGAAACATTACGAAAACCCAGCTTGCGAAATGTGGCCACACTCCTATAGGTATGCTCCGGAGAGGTAATTACCATGAGGCAACTAGTGGTATCAGATCCCAGCATCTGTTTGATATTCAATGCCTGGCTTCGGGTGTTGATGCCCTTGAGCTCGTACATAATTCTTGTGGAATCGACAC
Source organism: Bacteroidales bacterium (assembly GCA_049969475.1). Classification (GTDB taxonomy): domain Bacteria; phylum Bacteroidota; class Bacteroidia; order Bacteroidales; family TTA-H9; genus UBA2030. The sequence goes on from JBMFOU010000003.1 coordinate 110,866, forward strand.
CCCGCAGTATCAGTTCACGGGCCATACGCTGTGGGTGACTATCCTCGAAATACCGAAAATCCACCGGAAGGGCCACTATAACTTTTGCATGGGGAAATTTTCTGGCAGCCAACGCAGTATAATAGCATCGCATGAGCCCCTCTGGCCCGGGCATACCCCCTGCCCCCATCACAACGATGTATACAGGTTGACATGATTTGTTTCCGGCCTTACCCAGACGGTACCAGGCCCAGAAAGGCAGGCTCGTGAAACTAAGAACCCCCATGAGCAGCGCCAGGATACCCAGCCCGAAAGTTAAACCCTTCAGAAAAATGAGTATCCTTCTTAACCCGCCCACGCTTTTGAATGCCATGCTACTATAGTTGACATCACAAAAGTAAAGAAACCGTCCGGCATGCCCGCATTATTCTCTCATTCACCTCTCGATTCATGCATGGCAATGAGGCGTGCAGATTCCTCTTTACCCAGCCACGCATCCACAAGATAATGAATTACATACAAAAGCGGAGTTAATGCAATGGCTAATACAATTTTATAGAAATATTGCACAATCGCTACCCGTATTACCTGGTCGAGACTCCAATTGCCGAAGAGGTAAAAAGCAATGGTGAGAATGACGAAAGTATCGATAAGCTGCGAAATAACCGTGCTACCCGTAGCGCGAAGCCACAGCCAGCGATGACCGGTTAATCTTCGGATATAGATAAAAGTACTTACATCGATGAGCTGACTGATGAGAAATGCCGTTAGCGAGCCTATGGTGATGCCCACACCCTGCAGAAAAATTGCGCGATATGCATAATTGATGTCGAAAGGATTGCCCGAAGGATCGGCACTATTGAGCTGAAGCCAAAAACCGGCAGGTGGCAGAAGGGTACCCAACCAGACCACAAAAAAACCATAGGCCAGCAATCCTGCCGTAAGAAAACTGACAAAACGCACCCCTTTACGACCAAAATATTCGTTCAAAATGTCGGAGAAAACGAATACAAAGGGCCAGATAAGCACCCCCACACTCATATTGAAATCCAGTCCCAGATGACTGACCAGCCAGGCCTGAGTTTCTTCAGAAAATAAAAGTTGGGCAACAGAGAAAATTTTTACGCCAATAAACTCCGCCACCATGGCGTGTGTCAGAAATATGGCAGAGAGGAACACAAAAAGAAGAGCGCTTTTCCTTTGGCTATCTGATAAGTTTTCGAACATGGGGATGAGGTTAGGTTTTCCCCCAACAAACGGAAGGTAAAAAAGTTTGGTTTTAAAGACTTACAAAAAGAAGAGAGAAGCCCCTGCCACACTAATAATAGCACCCAAAATCTCCCTCGTGGTAATTTTTTGTTTAAAAATTAATGCAGAAGGGATAAGAATAAGCACTGGTGTAAGACCCATGAGGGTAGAAGCTATTCCCGCCTGGGTTTTTTGTATGGCCATCAATGAAAAAGAAACGCCCAGAAACGGCCCCAGAATAGAGCCCAGCACCAATGCCCGCATACCCTTTTTATCCTTAATACTCGCCTCGATTTGCCACCAGTGCGATCTAAAAAGCACAATGACAAGAAAACCCGCAATACCAGCAATAATCCGAATTTGGGTGGCAGCAAAAGGGTTGTAGCTTCCCATGCCATATTTACTCAGAATGAGCCCTGTGGCCTGACCCAATGCCCCTGCCATTGCATACAAGATCCCTCGTAGGGGAAAATTAAACCGAGGCCTTCCATTTCCATTACTTACGTCGAGAATCACTAACGCTATTCCACTCATGGTGAGTAGCATTCCCAGTACATTTTTCAGCGACATCACCTCGCCCAATACCAACCATCCGATAAAGGCCGTGATGGGGGGAACCAAGGTCTGAATTAACATGGTGGTTCGTGCCCCCATAACACGAAAAGCGCTAAAAAGAAAAAAATCACCAAAAACAAAACCAGCAAGGCCTGAAAGCAGAAGCCATATCCAGGCATGCCATCCTGCATCAGTTGGGAAAGGCAAACCCCGGTAAAGCGCGTTAAATATCAATAGGTAAACAAAAGCCAACGATAAACGTAAAAAGTTGACAGTAAGCGAACCCAGGCGTTTGCTGGCAATTTCGAAAGCCAGGGCTGTACCAGTCCATAGAAAAGCGGTAAATAAAGCGGCTAGTTCCCCCCAGAGCATGTAAATAAAAGGTTGGCAAAAAGAGCCGCAAAATTACCGGAATTTTATCTTGTATCTCAAGGGAAGTAACCACCAGGAACATTTTGAGGCAGTATCCTTCTTTAAAAGTCAAAAAATCAATGGCATTTACCCTTACTTATTCAGTGTCATGAAAAACAAATCATCGGGTGTAACCTTCAGGCTTTCCGCTCTGTTATATTTACAAAGAAAGCTTGAGATGGTTGTAAGGTATAGTCGGATATAATTTTTGATATCAGGAGCTATTTAAAGATACAAATAAATTCCTCTATTTTTGGCTGCAAAACCTATACACTGACCAGGTTCTGCATTTTAAGATATAAATAAATTCCTCTATTTTTGGCTAACCCTGCCGATAGACCCCTAAATCCGCCTTTCATGGAAAACCGGACAGAAAAAAAAACCAATTCCAGGCTTCAGAAATTCATTAATGAAATTCTTATTTTTCTTGGATTCAAAAAGAAAAAGCGGCATCATAGAGAACATTACACCTTGTTCAAGAAGACAGAAGGCTCTCCATCAAAAAGCTCTACGCAGCCCTCATCCAGGAGAAGCAGATCCGGTAAGAAAACATGGTGGAATAGGTTATTTAAACCCCACCACAGACCGGGTAACCAACCCCCAAAAACTACGCATACCCATTCAGAGGCTTCTCACCCCCCCAGGCAAGTTCCACATAAAAAAAAGCATCAGAAATGGTGGGGCGATCTATCCCGATTATTGCAACCAAAAAAAGAAAAACCACACAGAAGCCGGTTTGCCCCGGAGATGCCTGAAACGAAGGATAAGCCCCGACATCGCCGCGTAAAGCGAAAAAACTCTTTTAAATCCTGGTTTAAAAAGTATTTTCGCACCATCCAGGAGCCGCTTTACAATTTCCTTTATTTCCTCAACTTGCGTCCCGTGCCTTACGATCCTTTCCTCGAACACGATCGTTTTACCCACGAGGACACACGCATCATGCGCATCCAGCGCTATATGGTGTATGCATTCAATTCCATCATCCTTTACCTTATTGCCTACATCACGGCCTACCTGATTTATCAGTTGGCAGTCATTATCACGGCAGCCTTTTTCGACATCGACAGCGTGCTCTATTACTACGAAGTGATGTTTCCTATTGGTAATGCCTCTCCCAAATGGACCCAGTGGAACATCATCACTATTACGTTGGCAGGACCGCTGGTATCGTTGTTTGGAGGGATCTTTTGGTACAGGGTTATGATGCGGCGAGCTGGCCATCCCATTATGCGACTCTTTTATCTATGGCTGGCCTTTCATTCCTTTAACATGTTTTTCGGTGCCTTTGTGGCCGGTGTGATTACCGACCAGGGCTTTGGTTATGTGGCCAACTGGCTCTACATGGGCATTCCCCTTAAAATGCTTTTTTCGCTGATTGCCCTGGGTATTCAGAGTTACTTAGGATGGAGGGCTGCCCGCCATGTGCTGGCTACGAGCAATTCACCCCAGCGTATAAACCGCAGGAACCGACCCTATTTCATTCTCAACCAAACCATTTTGCCCTGGTTGATTGGCTCTCTGCTCATGCTGTGGATTAAAATTCCCAACCGCATGCCACAGCACGAAAATATCATTGTTTACGACTCCATCATACTGGGAGCCATGGCATTTCTGGCCATTACCCCTATGTTTAACTGGAGAGCCAAACCTTTCGAAAGCAAGTTTGCGGCGCAGCGCAAAAAAACCGGTTTCGTGTGGGCTTACCTCTTGGTGGCCATCTTGTTTATCCTGCTTTATCGCTTCGGACTCGATAAAGGTTTGCATTTCATCATTAAAATAAACATCTCGGTAAGTCTCTACCGTTAATCGTTCTTTTCAAGGAAATAGGCTACCTTTGCAGCGGTTTTAAATCTTTTACCGGAATGTAAACCGTAAGAATTCATTGTCAAACGTCAAAACAGGCTTTTATGATTGAGACCATCAGGATCGGAACGCTGAGGTGGCATCATATCCTCAATCCCACAGAGCAGGATTTCAACTTCTTACTCGATCACTTTCACTTCCATCCCCTCGACATAGAAGACTGCCGAAGTTTGGTAAACCAGCGCCCCAAGATTGACGTTTACGACGATTATTATTTCATGATTCTGCATTTTCCTGGATTCGACAAGACCCGGCATTTTGTGAGGACCCGGGAAGAAAAAATTTTTTGGGGAAAAGATTTTGTGGTAACCATGGGCAAGGTGCACAGCGAGGTGAGCGAACTTTTCCGAAAAACCCGACAGCAGATTGAACACCACGAAGAAACCGGTTTTGCCACCTCAGATGCCCTGCTCTATCTCATCCTCGAGCATTTAATGAAGGAGAGCTACCTTCTGGTGCGATACATCGGTGATCAGGTAGACCAGGCCGGGCGTATGCTTTTCGAACGCAAAACCCTGAGCATCATCGAAAAAATCTCCATTACCCGCCGAAACATCATCATCCTCAACACGATTTTCAAACCCCAACTCCCTGTTTTCAATAAATTCGAAACGGGTGAAATTCAAAGTTTTGCCGAGAGCATGGAAGAATACTGGGGCAACATTCTCGACTATCATCAAAAAATTTGGGACCTCATCGAAGACTATTCAGAGCTTATTGAAGGCTATTCAAAAACCTTTGATTCTCTTCAGACCAACCGCACCAATGAAATCATGAAAATGCTCACCATCGTGTCGGCTATTGTTCTGCCCCTGACTTTTGTGACGGGTATCTACGGAATGAACATATTGCTTCCCATGCAAGAATACAAACATGCTTTTGAGGTGATCATGGGAATCATGGCCGTACTGGCTTTCTTAATGCTCTATTATTTCAGGAAGCGCAATTGGATGTGAAGGTCAGTGCTTAATAAAACGTAGCCTGGGTCAAGTCGATGGGGATTTCTTTAAGTTCGCATTTAAAAGCCAGGTAGTCCAGTATCTTGTCAGCCAGTTGATTACTCAGGTCATTCATGGGCAGATGGATAACCAAGTCGGTATGGTCGCGAGAGGGTTTTCCAGGGATGGGGGCTCGTCTCTCCTCCAACCTGAGACGCCTTTTTTCAAGCATGGCTTCTTTTATCTCAAGGTCTACCTGGTCGGGATGTTTCGACACGCTGAAAAAAACCACCCTTATATGCTTGAAATGGGCCGGAAAAAACCACGACCAGAAGTCGTTTTCTTTGCGCTTTCGAATGCGTTGGCTGCTGGAGAAGATAAAGAGATGATTCTGCAGTCGAGTAGGTTTTGATTTGATATTGATTTTACCAAAAGGAACTCTAAATTCAGGCGGCAGATTATTAGCACGTAAAATCAAATTCTTCAGCCCTGAAATAAACCGGTCGTACGTTTCTTTGTTGCGCTCGTAGTTCTCGCGTATGCGGTCAATACGAACCTGCAAACGTTCGGATTGTCCCTGCATCTGCCTCAGACTCGACCTTCTTTCTGCTTCTTCCAGCCAATTCGACATGGTTGTGTAATTAATAACAGGTTTGCAACGTTTCCCCAACACTAAGGTAATGCAAAAATATCGAAATTACGCGAATAAAAATTAATCATGAAATGACAATCACCTTAAGAAACAATTGTAAACCCGGTTAAAGATGATTATTTTTGTGGCAAGATACAATAAGATACCTCAAGACTCATCTCAGCCATGGAGAATCCCGGCACCAAAATACTGATTGTGGACGACGAGCCCGATGTACTTGAATTTCTTAGCTATAATTTGCGGAAAGAAGGATTTCAGCCCCTGGTGGCAAGTAGTGGCAAAGAGGCATTGGAAATATTGCGAAAAGATCCCATTGAACTAGTGATTCTCGATATAATGATGCCCGAAATGGATGGCATGGAGACCTGTGCGGAGATCAGGAAGCTTCCATTGGCTCGTGAAACTATGATATTATTTCTTACAGCACGCGGAGAAGATTTCACCCAGATAGCAGCCTTTGAATCAGGTGCCGACGATTTTGTGGCCAAACCCGTTAAACCCCGGGTACTCATTAGCCGCATCAGGGCTTTGCTCCGCAGAAAACAAACTGGCTCGCAGGGAGATGTTATTGCAATCGAAAATTTAATCATCGACAAAGAAAGATATACGGTGACGCTGGATGGCCGTGAAATTACACTTCCGCGTAAAGAATTCGAATTGTTGAACCTGTTAGCTTCCAAACCCGATAGAGTTTTCACCCGCGAGGAGATTTTTGCCCAGGTGTGGGGAAATGACGTGATAGTAGGCGAACGAACCATCGACGTTCACATTCGTAAAATCAGGGAAAAACTCAATATTCCTAACATAAAAACCATAAAAGGCATCGGCTATAAATTCGAAACTGCCGGCAAATTCTGAACCCGATGACCTGGGGTAAATCATTGTTTCGCTTTTCCGACTCGCGTAAAGTAGCCTCTCTGGCTTCAACAGGAATTACTTTGGCCTGGCTGGCTATAGAATTCTCGTTGCGATATCCTGAAAATGCTCTTACCATCTTTATAAAAGCCCTGGCATTGTGGATATTGGCATTTCTTATCATTCTATGGCTTGCCAATCGATTCATTTATGAGAAAATACGGGTGATTTATAAAATTATTCACGACCAAAAAGTACCCAAAGATATCGACCCCCGTGAAACTCTTAAAGCCACATCACTCCAGGAGATTGATGCAGAGGTAGAAGCATGGGGGGAAGAACGCCGACGAGAGATGGCCCGACTCCGCGAAATGGAGCGCTACCGCAGGGAATACATTGGTAATATTTCGCATGAACTCAAAACTCCCGTATTCAATATTCAAGGTTACATACTCACATTGCTCGACGGAGGCCTGGAAGATCCGGAAATAAACCGCACGTATCTGCTAAAAGCCGAAAAAAGCATCAACCGGCTGATTGCCATGATAGAGGACCTCGAAACTATTAACCTGCTAGAGTCGAATGAGTTGAAACTGCATTTTACACGCTTTAACCTGGTTGATCTGGTACGTGAGGCCATAGAATCGCTTGAAATAAAAGCGCTTAAGCGCGAATGTGTCATAGTGCTCAATCACGAGCCGGAGCGCCCCCTCTTTGTCACGGCCGACCGTTATCGCATTATGCAGGTGGTAGTCAACTTATTGGATAATGCCATTAAATATGGCAAAAAACAAGGTGGGCGCATTAAAATCAGCTTTTTCGACATGGACGAGCACATACTGGCCGAAATAACCGACGATGGACCCGGAATACCGCAAGAATACCTTCCCCGGATTTTTGAACGCTTTTTCAGAATTGATAAAGGGCGTTCGCGCAGTCAGGGCGGAACCGGGCTGGGGTTGGCCATCGTAAAACACATCATGGAAGCGCATGGGCAAACAGTAAACGTCAGAAGCACCCCTGGGGTGGGAACCACCTTCGGTATTACCCTCAGAAAGGCCTGAGTCTATTTTTTTCGTTCGTCCACCAGCACACGCACTTTTTTCCCTTTATCGTATTCCACAGCATATTTCACCTTTCCCTGGTTTGTAAAGTATTTCCAAACCCCCTGCATGAGCCCATTCAGGTAAGCACCCTCACTCTCTTTCATCCCTTGTAGATTGTATGATACAAACCGACCCTCTGGAACATCATTTTTAAAATTCTGCTCCCTGACCAAAACCCCGGCCGGATCGTAAAACCAGGCAGGGCCGTTTTTCTTTCCGTCGGCGTAAGAAACCTTGCTTTCGAGATTTCCTGTTGGATAATATTCGGTCCACAGTCCCTGACGCTGGCCGGCTTTATAGTATCCATCGTATTGGGTCCGGCCATTGGGATAAAAATAAATCCATCTTCCATCAGGCTGACCTTGTGCGTAATGGTGCTCATAACGCTTACGCCCGTTCTCGTACCATCCTTCCCACAAACCATCCATCAAGCCTAAAACAAAATGGCCCTGATAGTCGACTTGTCCGTTCTCATAATAATTAATCCATAGACCATCCTCCTTGTCGTCTTTAAAATCACCTTCCTGGAGAACGGCCCCTGATTCATAATAAACCTTCCAGGGCCCCTGACGTTTGTCGTTTTCATAACTCCCTTCCTTCCATTTTTCGCCTGTCTCGTAATAAAATACCCAGGGACCGGTTCGTTTGCCTTTTTCAAATCTTCCCTCGCTTCCCTTTTGTCCCCCGGGATGATAAAAAATCCAGAATCCGTGCTGAAGGTCATTAAGGAGTTCGCCCTCCATTTCGCGGGTGCCATCGGGCCTGAACCAAACGGCCTTTCCATTAAGGCTGTCGTTGAAATAAATGCCCTCAAAGGCGGGTTTACCGTTGCTGTGCCAGGTTAGTCCAGGGCCGTTGCGCAATCCTTTTTTGTAAACAAATTCCTGCAGAAGTCGCCCACTGCTGTCGTATTCACGGAACAATCCTTCACGAAGACCGTTTTTAACTGTCCACTCAGCCTTTAGTTTTCCGTTTTCATGGTACAACCGGCAAGGGCCGTTTTCCAGGTTTTTTTCAAGCATGAGGGTGCCGTCGGAATACCAGTATCTCCACAAACCCGTGGCTTGCCCCTGATGATAATTGCCTTCTGACTCGCGCTGGCCATTGGCAAAAAAATAAACCCACAAACCTTCCGGTAAACTATTATGGGAATTTCCAATGCCTCGTATAGGCCGGCCAGGGAGATCGTAGAAAAGGGTATCGGGCCGAAAATCGGCAGCCCAGGCATTAAAAAGGTGAAAAAACATAAGAACCCAAATAAATTTCTTTATCATGTAAGTCCAAAATTAGCGGGGACAAAATTAGGAGTTAAAGGACGGGGAAAGTGCAGGATGATAAACGGCAGCATCGGGCAAATGTTGTAAATTTGCCCGGTGGGGTTTATGTAAAAACCCGTTTTTTATTCTTAAATCCAAAGAATCCGTAGAAAGTATCATGTTTGCATACCTCGAGGGGCGAATCGCTGGAATCAACCCTGCTTTTGTGATAATTGATTGCAACGGTGTGGGATATGAAGTAAATATTTCTCTCAACACATTTGCTGCAATCAAAGATTTGGAGCGGGTAAAACTGCACACCCACCTTGAGGTGAGAGAAGATGCCCAGGTTTTATATGGATTCTGGGAGGAAGAAGAGCGAACCCTGTTCAGGCAACTGATTTCGGTAGCAGGCGTTGGTCCCAACACAGCCCGCATGATTCTCTCAGCCATGACCCCGGCCGAGCTAATAACAGCCATTGCCACGGGTAATGAAAGCCGACTGAAACAGATAAAGGGCATAGGTGCCAAGTCGGCCCAGCGTATTATTGTGGAGTTGAAAGACAAGGTTGGGAAAATTCCTGTTCAGGGTAGCCTGCTTTCGCCCTCAAACAATAGAAACTACGAAGAAGCGTTATCAGGATTAATAATATTGGGTTTCAGCAAGCCCCTGGCTTCAAAGGCCCTCGATCGTATTGTAGCCTCGGGCGGGCAAAACCTCTCAGTGGAAGCATTGATAAAAGAAGCACTCAAAGTGTTGTAACCAAAATCGTGGATGCGTTGAAAACCTTACTAAGGACTGCGATTCTATTAACTCTACCACTGGCCGGCATAGTAAGTGCATGGTCGGGTAATGGACTGATAACAGGATTTCCCGAAAACACAAGAGGAAATCCTCCCGATACCATTAAACTCCGATATCCATTCAAAGACCGGCAGCTCTATCAGCCAGGCGATGTGCAGGAATCGAAACTTTACGGCCGTACGCCCAATAATATCAGTGTTCAAACGGAATACGACCCTGCTACGGGAAACTACATCATGACAGAGAAAGCCGGAAACCTTATTACCAGGCCACCCGTGGTAATGGGCTTCGATGAATATCAACAATATGATGCTCAGCGGGCCCTGCGCTCCTATTGGAAAGAAAAATCGCTGGGCACCAAAGGAACAGGCAGTGATGGCATTATTCCTTCCATTTACATTGGGGGGCAGGCTTTCGATAAAATTTTTGGAGGCAGTACGATCGATGTACGTCCTAATGGCTCGGCCGAACTCATTTTCGGCGTTCTGGCCAACCGCCGCGATGACCCCAGCCTCAACGAAAGACAACGCAAAACCGTAAATTTCGACTTCCAACAAAAAATTCAGATGAACGTAATCGCCAAGGTGGGCGATAAAATTGAGTTCAAGGCCAATTACAATACCGAATCCTCTTTCGATTTCGAAAATAAAATTCAGCTGAAATACGAAGGGAAGGAAGATGAAATCATCAAACTACTGGAAGTAGGCAATGTGAATCTGCCACTGAACTCCACCCTCATACAAGGTAGCCAAAGCCTTTTTGGGGTGAAAACCAAAATGCAGTTTGGTAGAACCACGGTGACCGCCGTTTTTTCGCAGCAAGAAAGCGAAACCAAAAATATTACGGTAGAAGGGGGAGCCCAGACCAGCACCTTCAGACTTACAGCCGACCAGTATGAAGAAAACCGACATTTCTTTCTTTCTCAGTATTTCCGGGACCAATACAACCGTGCCCTCGAAAAACTACCTATCATTCAGTCGAATATCAATATCACTAAAATCGAGGTCTGGATTACCAATATAGGCGCTGCCGTAACCGACAACCGTAACATTGTGGCTTTTCAGGATTTGGGAGAAAAGATTCCTTACAATAAAAACCTATCAACAACTATCGGGGCACCTGCTTATCCAGATAACAAGGTAAACAACCTGCTCACCTACCTCGACGTCAATCAGTTGCGCAACATTAATACAGCTTCCAACTATCTGAAGGCCAATGATTTTGTGGGAGGAATCGATTTTGAGAAAGTAGAAAATGCCCGTAAGTTATCGCCTTCGGAATACACCTTCAATCCCAAATTGGGTTTCATTTCTCTCAATACCAACCTTAATCCTGACCAGTCGCTGGCTGTAGCCTATCAATATACCGTTGTAGGCGACACCACGGTATATCAGGTAGGTGAATTCAGCGACGGAGGTGTAAGCGCACCCAATAGCCTGGTGGTGAAGCTCCTGAAGAGCACTGCCGTAAACACCCGTGTTCCTCTATGGAACCTGATGATGAAAAACGTTTATGCCATTGGTTCCTATGGTATCAATCGGCAAGACTTCATTCTCAATGTTTTATATTCCGGGGGGAGCAACGGAGTACCAACGGGCTATCTCACCGAAGGAAACATAGCCGGCGAACCGCTCATCAGGGTTCTAGGCATGGACAATCTGGACCCACAGCTAAACCCTCCGCCTGATGGCATATTCGACTTTATTGATAATGCAGCCACACAAGGGGGAACCATCAACTCCAGCAATGGACGTGTGTATTTCCCTGTTATTGAACCTTTTGGCAAAGATCTACGAGAAAAAATTGGCGACGACAAACTGGCCGACAAATATTGCTACGACTCGCTCTATACCCTCACCAAAGTCGGGGCACAACAATACCCCGAAAAAAACAAATTCATCATCGAGGGCTTTTACAAATCGTCGGTGAGCAGTGAAATTTCTTTGAATGCTCTGAATGTACCGCAGGGGTCGGTCAGGGTAACCCACGGAGGGATTCCCCTGACAGAAAATGTGGATTATACCGTAGACTACACGTTGGGAAGGGTAAAAATCATCAACGAAGCCTTGCTAAGCAGCGGTACGCCTATCAATATTTCGCTCGAGAGCAACACCATGTTCAGCATTCAGAGCAAGCGATATATGGGTGCGCATGTGGACTACGAGGTTAGCAAAGACTTCGTTCTGGGGGCCACTATCATCAATCTGGCCGAAAAGCCTCTGACTCAGAAGACCATACTGGGCGAAGACCCCATCTCCAATACCATCTGGGGCCTCAATATGGCCTGGCAGGATGAATCGCAACTTTTAACGCGACTTTTGGATAAGTTGCCGTTTTATTCCACCAATGTAGTTTCCAAGGTGGCTTTTACCGGAGAATTTGCGCACTTTATCCCCGGGCACAGTAGTGCAATTGGTTCCACAGGAACTTCTTATATCGACGATTTTGAGGCAGCCAAATCGACTATTGACCTCCGCCTGCCTAACAACTGGTTTTTAGCCAGCACCCCCCAGGGACAGACCCAGCCGGGTATGTTCCCCGAAGCAGCTCTGGGAACCGGACTCGCTTATGGGTTTAATCGGGCAGGAATGAGCTGGTACATTATCGACCCTCTGTTTTACGACCGCACAGGCAACGTCAGGCCCAAAAATATCACCAAAGACGAACTTTCGAAAAACACTGTCAGGCAGGTACTTGAAAACGAAGTTTTCCCGGCCAAGGAAATTCCCAACGGCGTTCCCACCAACATTGCCGTGTTGAATGTAGATTTTTATCCTGATCAGCGTGGACCTTACAATTATGATGTAGAAGGAATACCTGGTCTTTCCTACGGAATAAACCCTGATGGTACGCTAAAGAATCCCCGTTCGCGTTGGGGTGGCATGATGCGCAAAATAGAATCCACCGACTTTGAAGCCACCAACGTGGAATACATAGAGTTCTGGATGATGGACCCCTTTGCCGATGACCCGGAAAACCCCGGAGGTGACCTTTACTTCAACCTGGGCGATATATCGGAAGACATCTTGCGCGATGGACGTAAGAGTTTCGAAAACGGTTTGCCCATCGGCCCTGAGGTTACTGATGTAGATACCACCATTTGGGGGCGCGTGCCCCGCAAACAGTCGCTGGTGAATGCCTTCGACAATGATCCTCAAACCCGACAATACCAGGACGTGGGCTACGACGGACTTTCGGATGAAGATGAGAGAAGCTTCTTCGAACAGGCTTACCTTCAGAAAATCATCAATCTCTATGGGGCAGGTTCTCAGGCTTATATTGATGCTTTTGAAGATCCATCGGGTGATAACTTCCGGTATTTTAGGGGAACAGGCATGGATCAGGACGACCGATTTAAAAGCATAACCGAACGTTACCGCCGATATCAGGGGCCTCAAGGGAACAGCCCTACTCCAGAGCAATCGGGCGAACCTTTCTCAACCATGGCCACTACCCTCCCTAACACCGAAGATATCAATAATGACAATACCCTCTCGGAAGAAGAACGCTATTTCCAATACAAAATCGAATTGCGGCCCGATAAGATGAATGTGGGAGAAAACTACATTGCCGACATTTACTATGCCCGCGATATACCTCTGGAAAATGGACAGAGGGGCGCCGTAAAATGGTATCAATTCAAAATACCCATCAACGACCCCCAACTCATTGTCGGAGATATTCAGGACTTCAAGTCCATCCGGTTTATGCGTATGTTTTTCAAAAACTGGTCGAAATCGGTTACCACCCGCTTTGCTACCTTCGAACTAGTGAGGGGCGATTGGCGCCGCTACCGTTATGATTTGACCTCACCGGGCGAATATATCCCCAACGACGAGCAAAGCACCACTAAATTCGAGATTACTACAGTCAACATTGAGGAGAATGGCAGCAAATATCCCATTCCCTACGTAATACCACCAGGAATAGAGCGAGAAATTAATTACGGAGCCACTAACTATACCCGCCTCAATGAACAGGCCATGGTCCTCAGGGTGAGGGAACTGCAGGACGGAGATGCTCGGGCTGCTTATAAAACTACAGGATTCGATTTCCGGCAGTATGGAAGGCTGAAGATGTTTGTGCATGCTGAAGACCTCGACGCAGCTCACCCCAACCGCGATGGAGACCTTACCATTTTCCTGCGCATGGGTGCCGACTTCAACCAAAACTATTACGAATACGAAATCCCCCTCAAATTCACGCCTTGGGGAACCTCTACAGCCAATCCTGCCCTTATTTGGCCCGATGATAACAGCTTCGATATTGACCTAGAAAAACTGGTTCAAATAAAACTCGACCGTAATGTGGCCGTTCGAGAAGGCCAGATAGCCGGTGGAATCTACACCCCTTTTATTACTTACGACGGAAAAAATAAAATAACCATCGTGGGTACACCCAGCCTCAGCGACGTGAAGGCCATTATGATAGGGGTTAGAAATCCCAAACGCCAGGCACTCACCGACCCCGACGATGGGCTTCCCAAAAGCGCCGAGATCTGGGTCAATGAGCTAAGGTTGACCGATTTTAACAATAAATCGGGTTGGGCCGCTACGGGTCGTTTCACGGCCAATCTGGCCGACCTGGGCAATCTTTCGATGACTCTCTCGCATAGCACACCGGGATTTGGTAGCATCGAGAAAAAGGTAAATGAAAGGCAAAAAGAAACCATTACCTCCTTCGATTTTGCCACAAATCTGCAGCTTGGTAAATTCTTCCCCGAAAAATCGGGCGTCCGCGTTCCCATGCATTACGATTATTCGCAGACGGTGATGAGCCCGCAGTACAATCCGCTGGATCCTGATATCAAGTTGAAGGAAGACCTGGCCACCTACCCACATGAAACAGAAAAAGACTCGCTACGCAAGCTGACAGAAGATTTCACCCAACGCAAGAACATCAGCTTCATGAACGTCCGCAAAGAAAGAGTGGGAGCCACTCGTTTGCCCCGGCCCTGGGATGTAGAAAACTTCGATATCTCCTACTCTTATAGCGAACTCAACCGCCGCAATATCGACATAGAGTACGACAACAAAAAAGCCTATCGGGGAGGCATTGGTTATAACTTTATGAACCAGCCTAAAAATTACAAACCCTTCGAACGCATCAGCTTTATAAGTAAAAGCAAGAATCTTCAACTTATCAAAGACTTCAATTTCTACCTGCTGCCCCGCATGTTCACTTTCCGTACCGACCTGAACCGGGAGTATACCGAACGAAAGCTCCGCAATAAGAGCCAGGCTCTGGTTATCATTGAACCCTCGTACATCAAATCGTACACATGGACGCGCATGTACGACTATAAACATGACCTTACCCAGGGACTGAAAGTTGAATTTAATGCCAACGCCAATGCTCTTATTGACGAACTTCCCGGAAGCGTTGACAAGGACGACTACGGGTATACTGTACAGGAAAAACGCGAACAAATCAGAAAACAGCTGCTGGGTCTCGGCACTATGAACCAGTATAATCAGGTGCTCAATGTTAACTATAACATTCCCATCAACAAATTACCCTTACTGGATTTTCTGACGGCCACAGCACGCTATCAAGGAACCTACAACTGGACGGCTACTCCACGCTCGATTCAGGCCACTATGGGGAATAAGGCAGAAAACAGTAATTCATTGCAATTTAATGGTAACGTAAGATTTACAACGCTATACAACCGTGTACCCTATTTCAAGCGGGTGCTGGCCACCATGCAGCCTACCCGCAGAGGCGGCCCCCGTCCCCAAACCCCTCAGCGAAATCAGCCTCAAACCCAGGCTAAAGCCGATACAGCGCAAAAAACCAAACCTAAAATCAACTACTTCCAGAAAGGAGCCGAAGCCCTTGTGAAAATAGCGCTGGGATTGAAAGATGGTTCTCTTTCGTACACTGAATCGAATGGAACCTTGTTACCCGGCTTCAAACCAACACCCGGCTTTATTGGCAACGACATGAATCTTAATGCACCTGGATTGGGGTTCGTATTTGGGAGCCAGAGCGATATACGATACCGGGCTGCAGCCAACGGATGGCTCACTGATGACTCGCTCTTCAACATGGCTTATGCTACCCAACACACTACTACGCTCAATGCCAGGGCTACTTACGAACCATTCCGCGACTTCAGGGTAGAACTGACGGCCAACCGCACCTTTGCCCGCAACCATCAGGAATACTTCAAAGTAATAGATGGCACTTACAATTCCTTCTCTCCGGTCGAATCGGGAAGCTTCTCCATCAGCTACATCACCATTGGAACCGCCTTTAAAACCACCGATGCAAATTTCAATTCCCAACCTTTCGACCAGATGAAGGGAATGCGCCGTGAAATAGCCTTACGCCTGGCAGAACAGAATCCCAACTGGGCAGCCAATCCCCAGTTTAACGATACTACCGGATTCCCTGTCGGCTACGGGCCCACATCTCAGGAGGTACTGCACTATTCTTTCCTGGCAGCCTATAGCGGCAAATCTGCCGGTCAAATCAAACTCAACCCCTTCCCCTCTATTCCTCTGCCTAACTGGAGAATTACTTACAAGGGGCTCTCAAACCTGGAATGGGTGAAAAAATATTTCCGGGAGTTTACCCTGTCCCATGGATACCGTTCCACTTATAATGTGGGCAATTTTTCAACCAATATTCTTTACCGCGAAAACCAAGGATTCCCTGTTGCGCTCGACGACATAAACAACTTTATTCCCCAATACCAGATCTCGCAGGTAGCCATTACCGAGCAATTCGTGCCTCTTTTTGGCATCGACATGACCTGGAACAATAACATTCTGTCGAAGCTTGAGTTTAAACGTAGCCGCAACCTGGCCATTAGTTTTGCAAATAATCAACTTACCGAAATTGGCAGCAAGGAATTCGTAATCGGCATAGGTTACAGGTTTAAAGATGTGGAGCTGGTGATGAGAGGTGCCGGCGGAGGCCCTTCGCAGCGTTTCAAAAGCGACCTCAACCTGCGGGCCGATATATCCATAAAAGACAATAAAACCATTCTGCGCAGAATCTATGAAGATATAAATCAGATTTCATCGGGCCAGAAAATGGCTCAGATAAACCTCTCGGCCGACTATCAGCTTAACGAGCGCCTCACCATGCGGTTATTCTTCGATAAAGTCATTACCAATCCCTACGTATCAAACCAATATTCATCGAGCACCACCAATGGAGGTTTGAGTCTGAGGTTTACGCTTGCGCAATAAAATTTTAGGTTAGCTGTTGGCTTGTCCTTTTCAGAGAATCAATGGCAGCCAACAGCTATGGACCCTCACAAACCTAGTTCTTTTAGCACTTGCTCTACTTTCTCGTAAAGTTCTTCAATAGAGCCATCATTCTGAAAGCGAAAATCGGCCAGGGCAAAGCAGGCGGCCAGGTTCTGATGGTTGGGGTCAGTGGATTTCATTTCACGGGCTTCGTTTTCCAGAAACTCTTCGTAATTAATCTGGTCTGTTTCGCTGTTGCGGGAGAGAATTCGCTGATAGCGCAAAACAGGAGAAGCATCAACGGCGAATAGTATGAATTCGCCTTTTTTTCTGAGCGACGCAACCTCACCGGGAGTTCTGATACTTTCAATTACAGCATTTTTACCCACCTGCAGGGCTTCATCATAAAGACAATCAACGATATAAGAAGGTCCATACTGGTTACGCAGCCTGTTGGCTAATATCACATATTGGTCGCGATTGGGTTGAAGGCCTTGTTCGAGTATAATTTGCTTGAGGAAGTCTCTAACCGAAAAATGAGCAAAATGCTTTTGATTCACAAGGTATTCCACAATGGTTCCCTTTCCGGCTCCCAGGGTACCGGTAATGCCAATAATTTTCATCGGGTAGCCAGTTTATGGTTGGTATCATCTATCAGTTCTTCCACCCATTTAGAATGCGGATGAAGTAGGGGTTCGGTAAGAAAGCGATCGATAAGGCGAGCCGGGTCGGTATCAACCCACAGATTTTGCCGGTGTTCGGGCCTTATAAAACCCTCCTCAGTACCCCGGTCGAGGAATTTCAACAAGGCGTCAAAATAACCTTCAACATTCAGCAGGCCTATGGGTTTATCACTGTAAACACCCAACTGCAGCCATGAAAGGGCTTCGAACAACTCGTCGAGCGTGCCTATGCCACCTGGCAAAACGATGAAGGCATCTGACAGTTGTCCCATGAGTGATTTACGCTCAGCCATGGAATCGCAGGTAATCACCTTGGTTAAGCTCTGGTGAAGAATTTCGCGGCTGGCCAATAGCTCCGGCATAATACCCGTAACCTTACCTCCATTCTCGAGGCAAGCATCTGCCAAAACCCGCATGGTGCCAATATTGCTGCCTCCGTAAATAAGCCCGATGTTTCGTCGGGCCAATTCACAACCCAACTCTTCAGCCACCCGGGCAAAAATGGGACGCTTACCCATGCTTGACCCGCAGAAAACACATATACTGCCAATACGCCGCATGTTTCTAAATTAGAGCGGCAAATGTAGAAAAAAGAAACTTATCCGTGGCCTTGCGCGCCGCCCTGCCCTTTTTAGGTTTTTGATTTTATCTTTGTGGGCAAAAGTTTGGTCATGCATTCCATTTATCCTTTAAAATTTAAACCCATTTACCTGGATAAGATCTGGGGGGGACATCGTATTAAAACCATACTGGGGCACGATTATGGAAATCTGCCTAATTGTGGGGAAGCCTGGCTCATCTCAGGCTATAAAGACATGAACACCGAGGTGGTCAATGGATTTTTGGCGGGCAACGAACTTAACGAGCTCGTAGAAATCTACATGGACGAACTGGTAGGAGAAAAAATCTACGAAAAATACGAAAACGAATTCCCTATTCTTGTAAAAATCATAGATGCAGCCGATTGGCTGAGTGTTCAGGTACACCCTGACGACGAGTTGGCCATTGCCCGGGGCATGCGGGGGGGAAAAACCGAGATGTGGTACATCCTGGATGCAGAACCTGGTGCTCAGTTAATTTCGGGTTTTTCGCGCAATACCTCCCGGTTTGAATATCAATCGTTGCTGAAGCAAAAAAGACTGCCAGAAATTCTCAATTACGAAACCGTACATCCCGGAGATGTTTTCTTTATGCCGGCAGGACGCATTCATGCGCTAGGCCCTGGAGTACTGCTCACCGAAATACAGCAAACCAGCGACACGACTTATCGCATTTACGACTGGGATCGGGTAGACGCCCAGGGAAAATCGCGTGAGCTTCACCTAGAAGAAGCCCTCGATGCCATCGATTATAATGCCTACCCTGAATACAAATCGCGTTACAACGTGATTCCCAATGCCACTTCGCACCTGGTCAAATGCCCCTATTTCAACACCAATCTCCTGAAACTTGACAAAGCCATCGAGAAGGACTATGGATATATTGATTCATTCATTATACTGGTGGCAACCGAGGGAATTTGTGAAGTTTCTACAGCCCAGGGAACAGAAACTCTCCGGGCTGGCGAAGCACTCCTTTTGCCTGCTATCACAGAAACCACAAACTTTCGTCCTTTAGTCCCCTGTGCTTTGCTTGAAACTTATATCGACTTATAAGAAGTTTGCCATGCTGAAACCTCCTCAACCGCAATTGTGCTAATTTTGCAGAAAAATCAATTCATAGTATAAAACCTAACACCCTCAAAAACATGGCTGAAAAAATCCTAGACAAAGTAAAACCCGGAGTTGCCACGGGTAAAGACGTAAGTGAAATTTTCCGTATCGCCAAGGCTGAAGGTTTCGCTCTGCCTGCAGTTAATGTAGTAAGCTCGCACACCATCATAGCTGCGTTGGAAGCAGCGCGGGAAGTCAACTCGCCTATTATCATTCAGTTCTCTAATGGAGGTGCTGCTTTTCTGGCCGGAAAAGGTCTTTCCAACGAAGGCGAAAAAGCTGCTGTTGCCGGAGCCATCATCGGTGCCAAATATGTCTGGCATCTGGCCGAACTTTACGGTGTTCCTGTAATTCTTCATACCGACCACGCAGCCAAAAAACTGCTTCCCTGGGTAGATGGTATGCTTGCTGCCGGAGAAGAACACTTTAAAAAATACGGCAAGCCCCTCTTTAGCTCACACATGCTCGACCTTTCAGAAGAACCGCTCGAAGAGAATATCGCACTTTGCGAGAAATACCTCGAACGCATGAGCCGCATGGGCATGACCCTCGAAATTGAACTTGGCGTTACGGGTGGAGAAGAAGACGGTGTGGACAACACCGGAGTGGAAAACTCCAGGCTTTACACCCAGCCCGCAGAAGTGGCTTATGCTTATGAAAGGTTAAGCAAAATCAGTCCCAACTTTACTATTGCTGCTTCTTTTGGAAACGTTCATGGCGTATATGCTCCTGGTAATGTTGTACTTAAGCCTATTATTTTGAACAACAGCCAGAAATATATCGAAGAACATCTGCATACCGGTCCCAAACCCGTAAACTTTGTCTTCCATGGCGGTTCGGGCTCAAGCCTCGAAGATATCCGCGAAGCTATCAGCTACGGCGTCATCAAAATGAATATTGACACCGACACCCAGTGGGCCCAGTGGAGCGGTATCCTCGAATACTACAAGAAATACAGTGGCTATCTACAAAGCCAGATTGGCAATCCTGAAGGTGCGGACAAACCCAACAAAAAATATTACGATCCTCGCAAATGGATGCGCGAAGCTGAAGTTTCCATGAAAAATCGCCTGAAACAAGCCTTCTCCGATCTTAATGCATTGGATCGCAACTAATTAAGGCTTCCCATTTTTTTCTTCCCAACTTTAAAATAGGGAAGAATAAAACATTTTCCTCAAGACCCTTAACCCCAAAACTCCTCTTACCGAATAAAAGATAATGAGGAGTTTTAACTTTTTTGTTTTGTAAATATTGAGAAAATGAGTATCTTTATCGCGATAAAATATATTACCTGCAATAAAAACGCCCATGACAGACTACAAAATTCCGGACTGGAGCAGCAAAACCGTTCTCATAGTTGAAGACCTGGCTCATAATTATGAGTTGCTCTCCACCATGCTAATACCCACTGGTATTGCCATTGCATGGGCTAAAAACGGACTGGAGGCCATCGAATACATTAGCAATCCCGCTAATCCCGCAGATATCGTATTGATGGACATCAACATGCCTGTTCTTAATGGGTACATTGCTATTAAAAGGATCAAGGAGATGCGGCCCCAATTACCCATCATCACCCAAACAGCCTATGCCTACGAAGGGGAACAAGAAAAAAGTTTCAAAGCCGGTACCGACGAATATATTCTGAAGCCCATCCGCAGAGAGATCCTCATTGAGAAAATGCGCAAGTATCTGAGCTAACAACAAATAAACAGGTATCCCCTAGCGGGTAAGAATACGCAGGAATTCCTTTGGCTGAACACTCATAACGGGAATGGGAGAACGGTGAATCATTTGCTGCGCGTAGGGCCCCATGATGATATTAAGAGGTGAGCTGGTCTGCTCAGTCATTATGACAATAAGATTGGCGTCCACTTTTATGGCATAGTCAATCGTGGAATCCGTAGGATTTTTACATCTACGCGAGGTCATTAAAAAATCGATGTGGTTTTTTTCGAGATAGGCACAAGTTTGTTTAGCATACTCCAGCACAACTTGCTGAGCATCTTTTATCCCCGATTGGTAGAGAGCTAAAACATGTATTTCGGCATTGAAAAGTTTAGCCATCATGGTAGCATAGGGCACTTTCTGACGGGTGGAAAGGGTTGCATCGATGGGTAAAATAATTCTACGCATCTGTTTTTCCGGTTTTACCCCTTCCCTCAGTGTAATCACCGGACAGGGGGCAGCACTGATGATGCGGAAGGCATTGCTGCCAATCCACAATTCCTCAAAGCCAGAGGCACCGTGGGTTCCGGCCACAATCATCATGGCTTTGCTTTCTTTGGCCTCATCTGCCACCTCACGAAATACTTTCCCTTCACGAATTTTAAAACTCACTTCACCGTGAGGCATCACCAGCTGAAACCGCTGCGTCAGTTCCTCAAGAAGATGAGTGGCTTCGTCCAGGGGATCCTTGTATTTGTATATTGTTTTGTATTTGTGTTCGGGATTGTAAATATAAACAAGTTTTAAGTTTGCCCCAGCCCGCTGGGCTATTCCGGCCGCATGCTCAGCCGCATTTACCGAACATTCCGAAAAATCTATGGCCGCAAGGATTTCTTTCATGACGTTCAATCTTGAAATTTTTCAAAATACACATTATCAGGCACAATAAAAGCGTTAGGGAAAAATCCCAGCAGGACTTGAAGAAAAGCCTCGGCCGACATTTTGTCCCGAAAATCTCCTACCCTGACACGGTAGTAGGGTTCGGTGAAGGTAAGGTAAACCCCATAGGTAGGAAATAGCTGCATAAAACGATCCCTGACCCCCATCGCAGCAGTGCGGGCGTTGTTTCCCGATTCAAAATAGATCTGAATCCGATATCCCTCCACAGTAGGGTTGAGTTGGTTAAAAGCAATATGTTCCTGAATTAGGCTATCTACGATGGGATCCTGCACGATGATAATTCTACCAGAGGTATCATTCTGGCCTCGAAGAAAAAGACTACTCAGGCATAAAGCAAGGATAAAAATGAAAGGTTTCATCTTTTATAAAACAGCCTTTTAAAGGTATTTTCTAAATAGAGTTCTGAGTAAGATCGCTATCCTTAGCAACACAAAGTAGCAAAGGTACTTATTTATTATGACCATGAGAGCTCAGCACGGGAACAGGCGACAGGTTGATGATGAGCCGTGCATTGGGGCCCAGCAGAGCGCCTGTACCGTAACTTTCCTGCTCGGTCATTATAGAGATAAGATCTACCCCGACATTGGTTGCATGATCGAGTAAAGTATCGGTAATATTATCGGTGGAATAGCTATAAAAAGAGGTGGGAATTCCCTGGTTTTCCATGTATTTTAAAGCTTCACGGGCATGTGCTTCGGTACGCAGCTTTAGCGATTGCAGACTATCGGTTATGAGCTGCACCACCTGAACCTCTGAACCGAATAGTTTTGCCAGCTCAGCCGTAATGGAAAGCTTCTGCAAGGTCTCATTCGAATTATCGATGGGCAATAAAATACGATTCAGGCTATCTTTTTGGTTGGGAGTATACCGAACCGTTATTACCGGACAGGGCGCATGAGTAACAATGCGGTAGGCATTGCTTCCTATCCACTGCTTTTCAAATCCACTGCCCCCATGTGTTCCGCAAATAATAAGGTCGGCCTCGAGAGTACGGGCCAGGGAACTCATCTCGCTGTAAACCTTGCCCCTGCGAATCTTAAAGGAGATAGGTGGACGCTTAGGACTTACATATTTTTTAACCAGGGCTTCCAGCATCGACCGGGCCTCCTGCCGTAGGGCCGAGGAAGGTGAGGTAAACAATCCCTCCTGTATAGTCTGGTTATCTACCCAAACCATTACTAATTCTGCCTTACTGACTTTTGAAAACCAAAGGGCATATTTCAATGCTTTACGCGATCCCTTGGAGAAATCGATGGCTACCAGAATTTTTTTCATAGCCGTAGGTATTAAAAGGTTAGTAGTTACAAGCAGATAACACCTGCATTGAGAATAATTTAGGGCTAAGTTAACATGATTTTTCGAAGAATAAAACCACATAGACCATAAAAGGCGAAAAGGTTAATTTTGTGGGGCACAAAACCAAAGGATGAATACGAATCTGGATGCGTCGGGAAAATACATGAGCCCTGCCGAGCGCGAGATAGAAAAAGTGCTTCGGCCCCTGGAGTTTGGCGACTTTGCCGGACAACCTCAGGTAGTCGAAAATCTGAGAATATTTGTAAAGGCTGCTAGGCAACGGGGCGAGGCACTCGATCATGTATTACTGCATGGCCCTCCCGGCCTGGGGAAAACCACGCTATCCTACATCATAGCCAACGAACTGGGTGTGGGAATCAAAGTTACCTCAGGTCCTGTGCTTGAGAAACCCGGTGATCTGGCCGGATTGCTCACCGGACTAGCCCCCCGCGACGTGTTGTTTATTGACGAAATACACCGACTGAGCCCTGTGGTGGAAGAGTATCTCTATTCCGCCATGGAGGATTTCAAAATTGACATCATGATAGAAACGGGGCCTAATGCCCGCAGTGTGCAAATCGGGCTTAACCCCTTTACGCTGGTAGGGGCCACCACTCGCAGTGGCTTGCTTACTGCCCCCTTGCGTTCCCGTTTTGGCATAACGGCTCGACTTACTTATTACACAGCCGAGATTTTGCAACACATTGTTCTCAGGTCGGCAGGTATACTGAGGGTTGATATACAGCCGGAAGCTGCCCTCGAGATTGCTCGGCGTAGCCGGGGTACACCACGCATAGCCAACCTTTTGCTGCGCCGTGTACGCGATTTTGCCCAGGTGAAAGGCAATGGCAGCATCGACCTTGAGATTGCACTTTTTGCCCTCAATGCCCTTAATGTCGATAATCACGGACTCGACGAAATGGACAACCGCATCCTGCGAGCCATCATCGAAAAATTCAACGGTGGGCCTGTGGGGCTCAATACCATTGCCACCAGTGTAGGCGAAGACCCGGGAACCATTGAAGAGGTTTACGAACCCTTCCTCATCCAGGAAGGTTTCCTGCAGCGAACGCCCCGTGGACGCGAAGCAACCGAAAGAGCCTGGCTACATATCGGCAAAATACCCCCGGCCATGCAGGGCCGCCTATTCTGAAACCTCCGGTAAAATCAATGATGAATGAACTAAAATCCTTCATACATCAGTTGGCCCTTGAGGAAGGATTTGCGACTTGCGGTTTCGCCCGGGCCCGCTTTCTCGAGGAGCCCTTCCAGCGCTACATGCAGGCCATGGAAGAAGGATTTTTTGCCGACATGCACTACCTGGAACGAGAACCCCGTCGCAGATTCGACCCTGAATTAGTTTTACCCGGCGCTCGCTCAGTTATTGTAGTTTTGGCCGATTATCACCATGGGTTTAAGCAAAAAGAAGGTGCATTTTACAAAATTGCCAAATACGCTGTAACAGAGGACTATCACGATACGATGCTACTTCGTCTAAAAGCCCTGGTTAAAAAGATCGATCAGCAATATCCGGGATATAATTATAAAACTTATACCGATACAGGCCCCGTGGCTGAGAAAACCTGGGCCGTAGAAGCCGGGCTGGGTGTTTGGGGGAAAAACACCCTTTTGCTGACAGAAAAGGGCAGTTGGTTTTTCATTGGCATCATTCTTACCGATGCTGACCTGGAACCCGATGCCCCGCTTTCTACCAACCTTTGTGCCGATTGCAATATATGCTTAAGAGCCTGCCCCACAGGTGCACTGGTTGCCCCATTCAGGCTCGACGCCCGTAAATGTATTTCTTATCAGACCATTGAAAATAAAGGAGAAATAGATGAGAAAGTTGCTCAAAGACTAGGCACCCGGCTCTATGGCTGCGATACATGCCAGGATGTTTGCCCCTATAATCGAAAGGAAGCGCCCCGGCCGGTCATGTTTCAGCCAGGACTGGTACTAAACCTCTCCAAAGAAGACTTTGATTCTCTGGACGAGGAGGGCTTTCGCTGGATTTTTAATAGTACGGCCGTTAAACGATTGAAGTTTTCCAGGTACAAACGGAACCTCAACGCACTACAAACGCAAAAAAGGCCGTCCACCGGAGCAAACGGCCCTGTCCATAGTTGTACCCGAAGGTTAAAGAATTGATATCCTGCGGGTTAATTCGCCCTGGTCAGTCATTACCTTCACCAGGTAAATCCCGGGTTTCAGGGCACGCAGATTGATTTCGGAATTATTTCTGAAATCCATGATCCGGAGGATTTCTTCCCCGGTCAGGCTATAAACAGATATCCTGCTGATATTTAACCCTTCACCATTAAGCTTCAGCCAGGCTGTTCCCTGGGTAACAGGATTGGGATAAAGCGTCATACTTAGCGAGGGAGCATGGGGACGAATGCCCGTGACATCAATTACGGTGATATAACCCGGACGGGAAATAATCATGGTGCTGTCAGGCGAACTCACCTCGAGGGTTACATCATAAGAACCCATAGTGTTGTAAGTAACCACGGGATTAGGATCGGTAGAGGTTTCAGGATCGCCACCCGGGAAGGTCCATACCCTGTTGGTAAATGCAGTACTCGATAAATCGTAAAACTGTACCTGCTCTCCTACGAGGATGGAGGTGGGAAGTGCAACAAAATTGGCCCAGTATGGACTACCAAATACATCAAAGAAGTTGAGGTATTCCCACATGAGCTGTTGTTTGGTGGAAGGCGTGGTAAAATCGACCAGGCCGCCAAATTCGTTGGAAGCCCCTATGGTTTTATAACCAGTACCTGGATTATTGGCAATGGCTACATCATATAATGGGGAGGCATTCCGGAAAATGGTGAAGGAACCATTCTGCGGTTCGATTTTATCAATATAGTTATTGTCACCATTGTAAGTAAAGCTCATACCAGCCGTGAAAGTGGATGAAATACCGTTGATAGTGGTGAGGGTTCCACCATTATCTTTCAGACCTTTGATATTAAAAAGTGGATGAACTGGAGTGGGTGTGTTCAGCTGGTCGTAGTACCAGGTGTCACCACCTTCCATGTAAAGCCTGCCACCGTGAATCAAATAAGTTTTAAGTGCTTGACCTTCAGCAGGGGTGAGCACGTGCTTGTTGGGATAAACCCCCAGGCAGACAAAAACCGATTGATACTTATCGAGTTCAGTGGGGAAAGTTGTTGTGTAATCATGAATAACCCCCAATTGGGTTAGGGCATTTTTCATCTGCGGCCCGCTGTTGGTATTTCCATCAAGGTCGATCACCAGGGCAGGGATGCGACCAATGGTAAGGGTAAATTCAAAAGAAGCAGAATAACCATAATCACCCGTATAAGTGATGGTGAGCGGAGCCTGATAACCCGGAGGGGTATTGGGAAGCGCCGAGACCACAAACGATTGGGTGGAAATGCCGAGAGGCAACAAATCACCATAAGGCACCGAGGGTGTGCTGATAATAAGATAGGGATCGCTGCTGGTTAAGGTTCCGGTGAGGTTATATGCAGCTGAAGTACCGGTGTTTGATACGGTAATGTTCAAATTTACTGTCTCTCCGGGGTCCAGACGATTATTGGGAATTCCATTGGTATCCACCACGGCAACCAGTCCATGGGCCAACACAGGGGCATGAGCCTGCAGTGTAAACAAACTATTCCAGGTGCTGGCAGTGTCTGAAACTATAAGTTTAAATGTAATAATCTGTTTATCAGGAACCTGAGGAGAAACCATCACCTGAAAACCCTCAGGAATTGCAACTACCTGCCCGGCAGGTACGCTGCCATAATTTTCGGTACTGTCTATCAACGTAATATAGGGGCTCGATGTGCGTAGAGTTACCAAGGTATTTTCGGAGGGAGCCACCCCAATATTTTTAACTCCAATGGTAAGATTAGCCGTTTCAGCATAGTCGAGTTGTCCATTCCCATTGCCCAAAGAAAGGTCGGCTATCTGGCTGTTTTCATAAATCACATAGGGTCCGGTAGCAGGAATAACCGCCAGGTCGGTAATGTAAGGAATACGGTTGTAATCGAAAATCACCAGGCGAACCGTATCAGGATTGAGGATGGGTTCAAAATTGAGGGTAGCCACACCATTCGAAACCCAGGTTGTGTTGAGTATCACTCCATCTTTGGAGAGAGTTACTCTTGCACCGTTCACCGGGCAATATACCGTAAAGGTGGTAGAGCCCACAAAAAGGGTAGGATTGTGATTGGCGGTGATGGGTTGAGGACTGGCAGTTCTAACCCAAAGGGTAGGATCTCCAAAAACGGTCCAGGTATCGGCCATATCGGCTCCATCGGTACCATAGGTATCGATCATTTTGGCACAGCCATTCAAGGAGAGGCCTGCGAAAGTTCGTTTAATATTGTTAGGATAGGTTTCTACGAGAATATCCACCATTTCGTCCTGCCCTTCCATGGGTGGATTCCAGCTTTGGTTGATTGTGGAACCCAGGAAAGCAATGGCACCGGTAGGTTGATTGTTTTGCGATGCTCTGAGCCAAGCTTCAGCAAAACAGGTAGTATTCATAAATTCACCATTCACACAGGCTACCGACCAGATGAAAGGAAGTTTGCCCATGTTAGTAAGCTGATTTACATTGGCATTGCTGAAACCCGAGGTGCCCCAGGAAGTATTACTCCCATGGCCGGTATAAAGAATAATACCTGTACCGTTGTTAACCTCTGTAGCTACCATAGCAGGGGTAGGATTGCCCGGAGCATCGTTGCCGCCCTGGTTGCCATCAAACAATTCGGGATTCCAGGTGTAGGTGTAGTTGAGCAATTTGGCCTGCATGTTGCGTACATGCTGATAATCGTATTCATTATCATCGCCCGGCCCTTGGTCGGAAGCAATTCCCAGACATGTAGTGTACCAATCGTCGGTGAGGAATTTCGGATTCTTTTCATAATCAATGGTTCGGGTTACCTGAGTTTGGACATGGCTCACATTTTCAGCCGAAAAACGTCCGATGAAAACGTCGATATAATGGTCGTTACCCAGGAGGTAACCATAAGCATTATCAGAGGGCCCGCCGAGTCCACTTCCCTGATTTGTAGGTATCTGAGGGGCGTCCCCAACCAGCAATACAAAGGTTAAATCGGGATGAGTGTTAAAGTAAGAGATGATGTAATTTTTAATGGCCGTGGCCGTGTTGCCTGTGGCCGTAGTACTAACCATTTCTGTGGGAATGCCAATGGAGTTTTTCCATTCAACATAGGGCTGCATGGAATTCATAAAATCAGGATAGCAGATTACCAGCATACTCCCAAAGTCATCCACCGGCGTATAATCGGTAGGGCTATAATTGAGAAAATGCCTTGCATACACCTGATTAAACTCGTGAGTTATATGACGGCCCGTAGCCGGAGGGATAAGCGGATTGGGCCCAGTGGAGTTTACCTGATAAATTTCCACAGTAAAGTCGTGATATACTCTGAGGGTTTTGCTGACGGGGTTGTATTGAAAAGGATAGATTACCAGGGTTTGTCCGCGAAAATCGCGAAGAATAAAGGGTTCTCTGAGCTCAGTCAATGATTCGGGCCAGAAACGGTTTTGGCTATATTCTTCGCCCCAGGTAAACGGAACGTTGGATGGATCAATATCGCGGGTAAAATTTCCTTTGGCTGGTGCTACCTCTACATTCGGATAGTCAGTGTATGAAGCGCTTACTACACGGGTGCTCATCAGGCCATCATCAGGGATAATGACTGAAACCGTGAGTTTGGCCAGGTCGGGGGCACCGGCCTTTAGAATACGGGAAGAATTATCCACATCTACAACGAAAGCCTCTCCCCTGGGGGTTTGGATGGAATTAAGATAAAATCCCGGCACCTGAACATTTATTACAGAATGCTGGATATCTGAACTTTGCAAAGTAATTGAGGCCTTTCCGGGCTCGGATGAGGCCATAGGAACCCAATTCCCTGCTTTCAAGTAAAAAATACTAAGTAAAACCAGTACAAATAATAAAAGACGTTTCATGGTTTGTAAATATTTAACACATAATAAATGTTTTAACCGACAAAGATAAAATATTTTTATGCAAACGTTTGTTAAAAGCCAAGTGCTTTCAGGAAATAATAAACCCCGGCGCTAAGCCGGGGTAAAATCGATTGTCAAGAGATTTACTTATTCGTTTTCACAATTTTACGTGAGAAGCTATCAGCCTCTGTGGTAAACCGCAACATGTAAACTCCGGCTGGCAGCGTGGAAGTGTTAATTACACTACGATAGGTGCCCGCTGAAAGGTTAGATTTTTGTTCGGGGGTGGCTATTACATTCCCAACAATATCCAGAAGATCGATTCGTACGGGTGAGTCTTTCGTCAGGGTGAAATGAATATTTAGATAATTATCGAATGGATTGGGCGAAACCACAAACCAGGCCGGTTGCTCTTCCTTGGCGATACCTGTTACAAGCACATAGATGCTATTACTAGGTTGCGAAGCACAACCGAACTCGCTAGTTACAATGGTGTAATAGGTTCCACTGATGGTTGGCGTAAAGGTCTGCTGGGTTGCACCAGGGATAGGCCCAATTTCGTTAAACCACTGGTTGCCTTCGGCAACGCTGGATACAAGCATACTTCCCTGTTGTTCAATGACCGGGGTTTCGGGCAGGGGGTGCACAACCACCAGGGCTGTTGCCGTAACCGTTGATTGACCATCAAATACTTCAACTGTGAATTCAGTTGTCACCGGAGGAGTAGCAATGGGTGTAGGACTGGTGGAATCGTTGAGGTATTTGCCAGGATGCCAAACGTAAGTATAATTACCTGTACCCCCCTGAGTAAGCGTACCCAACTGGGTAGAGCCACCCATACAGATTTCGGGCGGGAAGGCTGCGGCAATGGTATAAAGATTTCCACCCACGCAGGAAATATTGGCATCCCATCCGGGTTTGGTGACCACTCCATCCGATTTAAACCGGATGGTTATGGCACCTTCGCTATTGTTTGCAGTGAAAGCAGGCGGAATGGAGGTACCACAATAGGTGCCCACCAGAGTACTCGTGTTCACCGTTGTTCCATTGTAAATCTGCAGATAATCCCAGCTGCATGTGGAGTTGGGCTCTACATTAAAGCTATTGAAACTAATTTTTACCTTGGCACCAGGGAATCCGGGATAGAAGGTCATCACATAGTTTTCATTCAGTCCATAGTCATTGTCAGGCCCTCCCGAATCATAAAACCTGGCATTACAAGCACTCATGCTACCATTGGCCATCAAAACATTCGGGGTGGCGCCAATAACCAGTTGCTTGTTGAAAGGAGCGGTTATTTGACCCTGGCTTCCTGTAGAAACTGTATAAATAAATGTAATCGGTGTATTAACTGGTGTTATGATATTGGAGATAACATTGAACACCGCATTCTTGGTAGCGCCAATTCCGATATTATCGAGGTTTACTGTTGGATTAGTAGCCATGATGTATTGGGAAGCCGCCTGAGGGAACGTCAACTGGCCCACTGAATTAATGGCAACCGCACCACCCGAATTAGTAGTAGGTATAATCAGATAGGCTGTTTCGCCCGGGTCGAGAATTCCATTGCCGTTGCCCGTCGTGGCGTCGTCAATGACAATATTACCTGCCGAAAGTACGGGAGCAAAAATCTTTAGGTTTTTGGTAGATAACCAATCGAGGGTATCGCTGGTAAGGGAGAAATTTAAGGGGACGTTGTAGCCATTGGGCACCACCGGATGCACAGTAAGGCGGAAAGCATTACGCACCAAAACCGTAGCGTTAGGATTCACACTCTGAACAAAATGCGTGGTATCGGTAAGGGAAATATTAGTGTCGCTCGAGGCAAGCAGCATATTAATATTCTGGGCAGGCTGCACACCCACATTTTTAAGCGTAATGTTCAAAAATACATCTTCCTCGTAGTCGGCACTGAAGTTGTTGTTGCCCAATGAGTCGTTCACCGTTACCGATTGCACAACCAGGTAAGGTCCTGTGGCAGGAATGATCTGAATATTACCCAAGTGAGGTTTACGGTTTTGTTTGATAATAACCAGCTGAGCAGTGCCCGGTGAAGAGAAGGCATTAAAGTTTAAATTGACACTTCCCGTGGGGCCGGCCATGGCAGCAGCTACCAGGTTTCCTTCATAAGATAGAGCCACGTAAGCATTTTCTTCGGTATTAACCGTCAGGTTGGTCATTCCCATCAAAAGCGTGGGGTCGTAGCTGGCGGCCACAGGTTGAGGGATACCGTAATAAATCATCAATGAGGGATCGCCCATAAGGCAATAAATTTCCCAATAATAAGTCTTCATGGTAGAGTTAGACTGCTGCACAGCCATGTTTCCGCCCACCACCATCTGTCCTTGCGTTACATACCAACTCGAAGAAGGTTCTCCATGGTCGTGGAAGGTAACGTCGTAAGCCCCCAGATGATTGGGGTCGTAGGGAGGATTGGTGACAATATTCTTAAAACCTACTCCCCAATAGAAATCTTCATCCCAATAAGTATTGTTGGTACCTCCGATATAACCGACTGCTCCTTTGTTGTTGGCTCTGAGCAACTCCTCAGCAAAGCAAGTAGTGTTGAATTGCGACGATTGACAGCAGTTTCCTACCATCAGAGGGTATTTGCTCTGGTTTTGCAAAGAAGGTATGTTGGAAATAGTGAAGCTGGGATTAGCCCAACCCGAAGGGCTGCAGTGGGCAGTATAATTGGCATATCCAACGCCATTCGAAACGTTTTGGATAATGTTTTGTGAGTAATTACCCCCGGTAGGTTCAGGTTGCAGGTAAGTATGTGAAAGAATTCCGTGCTGGAGATTGAAATAATAAGTAGTGCCATAATTGATCTGTCCGTTGCTCCAGGTCATATGGCTGGCATCTTCTCCGGCCACCATCACGGCTTCTCCCAGGAAGCTTTCATTGGGGAAGAGGTATTGTTCGTACTCGAGGGTCTTGTTAATCTGAGGTTGTAGTTCGTTCAGGTTATTGGCCGAGAAACGGCCAATGTAAGCTTCGGGCAGGTTGTCGCCGGTGTATTCCACAAAAGGCAAATCGGTAACATGACTACCTGCCGTACCATTAAAAGCGGGGATCTGAGCCACATCGCCGACCAACAATACAAAGCTTTGCGGATTGTAACCACTGGGTGGATTATTATATAAGCTTGCTAGATAAGCCTTTATGGAAGCGGCTGTATTTCCTACCTGTGGATCGTTGGTGTATTTGGCTATCACGTTATAACCCCGCTTGATTTTCCATTGAATAAAAGGCTGCAAAGCCGCCTGGAACATGGGGTCCGAAATGATTACATAGGTTACCGGCACAGAAGTGATCAACTCGTCGGTGGGCAGCTGCTTATAATTGCCTAGTTGATGATACGTTCCTTCGAAGTAAGGAGAGGCTGTGCGTTTTTTCAGTTCAAGGGTTGCAGCAACATCGCCTCCATTGAAAGTGATGCGGATATCGGCAGCTACCAGTACCCTTAAACGATTATTCACAGGATTGTATTGTACCGGATAAAACTCAAAATTGGCTATGTTGACCCCTCTTAAGATGCCGGCTGGCTCGATACGCACCATTTCTTCATAAAGATATTCATTGCGGGCATACACCTCATCATTCTTCACAAATGGAACGGTAAGGGGATCATCCTGCTTCGATACCGGAGGTTGCGCAGGAATGAGCTGATGCATAATTCCATAGGATGCAAGGTCTATCTCCTTATACTGAGCCGATAAAACCTTAACTTCAGCTTTGGCTCCCAGAGGCAATTCTATCAGCTTCTTCAAAACAGGCACCTTGGGATATCCAGGGATATTACTGAATCCATAATCGGGAACTGAAATTTCGCTGAAATTCCCTATAGGTGTAGAAACATTGTACCACACAAGCTGGTTGAGCACGTTGGTAAACTCAAAGTTTTGATAAGTATTGACCTTGACAGAAAACCGGTTGTCCGATCCTCCAAGATCAATGGTCTGGGCTCGCACATTACCTGCCAGACCCATCATCAACACGAAAAGAGTAAAAAATCTGGTCTTCATTGGTTAATTTGTTGGAACTGACTGCAAAGATAAAACCCTTTGGCAAGGAATGAAGGGAAATGGAAAAATTTCGAAAAGAAAATGCTAAATGGGAATAGAGGGCTTATTTTCAACTTGGAAAGCTTAGAGAATTATTTTTCGCCCCAAAAACCCAGACAAGCCCTGAAGGACTACCATTTTACCAGAGAGCATGGTGATAAACGAGGGGGATGAACTTCTCTCATCAGATGACACAGCGAGAAACAGAAGCTTCCTACGTTTTAATTATTAAAATCTGTTATTCTGGTAGTTAATAACACCAGGTGCCTGTAACCTGCTAAATCAGGCGAGGGGCAAAGTAAAGGAGAACGTAGTGCCTTTACCTTCCTCACTTTCTACAAAATAGGCACCGCCTAACCTGCGGATGAACTCCAGACAAAGGGTTAGCCCAAGGCCTGTTCCTTTTTCCTGTGCTGTACCTCGAGTAGTATAGCTTTCTTTACGTTGAAATATCTTAATCTGTGCTTCCCTCGACATACCCACGCCTTTGTCTATCACACTTATGAGGACTTTACTTCCTTCTTTGCTGGCTTTTACCCATACAGTATCTCCTGCCCTAGAAAATTTTATAGCATTGGAAATGAGATTCCTGAGTATGATATTGAGCATGTTACGATCAGCCATCACCATCAGGTCATCAGGCGCTTCGTGCTGCAATATGATACCCTTATCGTGGGCCAATGTTTCCATTAATGCCAAATTATCTTCGATCATGGGCCCAATAAGAAGGGGTTCAGGACTCATGGTCAGCTCAGCCTTCTGACTTTTGGCCCAAAACAACAGATTTTCAAGCATATCATAGGTATATCTCAAAGAACGTAACGACTCGTCGATAAGCTCTTTTCTTTCGGTCGGGGTAAGAGCCTCATCGTCGAGCAAGCGCAAAAGATTGAGAATGTTACTGAGAGGTCCGCGCATATCGTGGCCGATAACAGAAAACAAACGGTCTTTACTCTCATTGGCAGCCAATAGTTTTTGATTCATGCTTTCCAGCTCCCGATTGAGCCGAAGCAACTCATCGTTCTGCCTTTTCAGGGTCAGATGGGTCTCAATGCGTGCCAGTACTTCTTCTTTGTGAAAAGGCTTGGTAATATAATCGACACCGCCTACCTGAAATCCTTTAAGTTTATTGGTGGTCTCGGTGAGTGCCGTTACAAAAATTACCGGAATAGAAACTGTTTCAGGATTATCTTTAAGCCGCTGGCATACCTCAAATCCATCCATGATGGGCATCATGATGTCGAGCAGGATGAGGTCGGGCTTATCGATAAGCACACTGGAAAGAGCGGCCTCACCCGATTTGGCGATCGCAGTACGGTAATTCTGCTCTCTCAAAAAATTATTCAGAATCTGCAGGTTTTTGGGATTATCGTCTACCAGTAATATGTATGGCTGATTATTCATGGGCGGTGTTATTTGATAGCAGAGAATTTATTATTTGTTGCAGCATACTCAGTAACGATTCGAAAGTGTCTATTTCAAAATTATTGAGCAATCGCAAGAGTGTTTTTCCAAAGTTAATAAAACTTTTTAAATTATTTTTAACGGCCCAGTTGAGGAGCTTGTCTACCAGAAGCTTATCCTTTGCGGGATCATGAAAGCCAGGAATAGGGGATGCCAATTTAAGGATGAGCGACCTAAGTTCTTCTAAAGCCAAGGTCGTAACTTCTGCCAGGGCCACCCGAAGCATAGTCTCATCCCAGCGTCCCGGCGTTCCTTCCGGAGATAACCATTCGCTGAGCTTTTCAATAAAATCCCGAGCCTTCAAGGGTTGATAAAAAATAAAATCAAAGACATTGAGAATCTCAGACCTATTTTCACCAAAGGGCAGCACTCCTATCAGGGGTTTTATTTCAGCCAGAGGATAAGACCTCAGTTGCAGCAGCAGCTCGCGAAATGACACCAGTTGTAATGAATTTAAGACTACCACCAGGGCATCCACTGAGTTACGATTGGCATAACTACTGGCCTCAGCGAGAGAGCTCATAGCTATTGGCTCCCCTCCGGCCCATTCAATCCACTCTCGGATCCGCTCCCGGCTTGGGCCCAGTTCATCGGCCACAAGAATCTTAAATCCTTTCAGCCCCTGATAGCCTATAGGCAAAGCCTCATCCCCTTCAGTATATTTTTTCGCTGTCATGGTGAAAATAGCCTTCGTACCCCCTTCCTCTCCGGCCTGGAAAATGAGTTCGCCTCCCAGGGCCCGGGCCATTCCCAAGGCAATTGAAAGCCCCAGCCCCGCACTGGATGTCAGGGCCATATCCTTTCTGCCCCGATCATATTCTTCAACCCTTTTATTCGTAAAATCAGAAGGAATGCCACTTCCTGTATCGGTTATTATCCAACAAAACTCCACCGTATCAACTTTCTCCTTGTCCACCCTCAACTCTACCTTTACGCCTCCTTGAACGGTATATTTGAGGGCATTGGAAATGAGATTAAACAATATTTGCCGAACACGGCCGGCATCGAACACGAGCAAGGGAGGGATTTTTTCATCCAATACCACCCTGAAATCGAGGTTGCTGCGGCGAGCCTGGGGCAAAAAGAAGAATCGCAGGAGTTCGGCAAAATTTTCCATCTCTACAGGAACCGCTTCCTCTACAAATTTTCCGGTAGCAATACGGCCATAATCGAGCACCTGCGTGAGCATACTCACCAGCGACTCGCCCGCTCGCAGAATCGCTACAAGATATTCCCTTTGCGCCTCATCATCGGTTTCTTCAAGCATAAGCTCTGTAAAACCTAACATGCTGTTAAGGGGAGTGCGGAACTCATGAGCCAGTTGCCGAATTAACTTTTCGGCGTTCCAGGCCTGATTTTCCTGCTCTGATGCATTCACACACATTAACCAATGCACCTGTTCCACCTCCACCCATTCAAGCACTCTCCACAAAGCACCCTCCGCCTCCAGCATCTGGCCCGAATGGGGCACCCTGCTCTTTCCCAGCTTGACTACCTTATCGGCCAGCTCGTTCCAACGGAGTGCTTCCGTATTTCGATAAAGAATATTTTCATCCTTTATGGCAAAAACCGGATACCTGGCTGCATGAACAAACCCAACTATTTCTTCGATAAGTGGTAATCCTGTCTTGTCCTCTCCCGTTTTTTTCGATTTTCTGCTGCCCGACATACCCGGAATTCTTTCTTTCAAATTTACAACTAATAACTATGGCTTTAACTTATAACCTGGAAAAAATTCACTCCTGCCTGAGATACTGAACGGGCAATGCACGTGCCGCGCGCGAAGCAGGAATATAAGCAGCCAAGAAACCAATTATCATTACTATTCCAATAACAAGCACAAAATCGAATAGTTGCATCTGTACTGGATATTCACTAATAACAAAAGAATTCCCTGAGGTGGCAATTTTAATCAATCCAAACTTTTGCTGAGCCCAACAGGCCAGGGCTCCCAAACCTTCACCAACCAACCCGCCTACCATGCTGATAAGCATGCCCTGCATCATAAATATACGCCGGATATGCGTACCCGTAGCTCCCATACTTAGCAAGATGGCGATGTCTTTTTGCTTTTCGATGACCATCATACCGAGGGTACTAATCAGGGTGAAGGTAGCAACCAGGATAATGAAAGAGAGAATGATGATAATGGCGTATTTTTCCGTTCGCATGATGCGATAGAGCATAGCCTGCTGTTCGAAACGGTCGGCCACCTTGAAGCTTTCTCCCATGATGGAGGTCACTCCCTTTTTCAGGCGTGTGGCATCGGCCCCGGGTCGAAGATATATCTCAAGGGACGAAACCTCGCTGGTAAAGTCCCACAAGCGACGGGCTACATCGATAGGCACCATGACATACTTCACATCGAAATCCTGCTGTATACTGAAAATGCCTGCAACGGGCAGGGCCTGGCGGCGAAAAGCTCCCTCAGCACTCATTCCCGAGGGATTAAACTTTCGGGAGGGGGCATAAATCTCGAGGGGACGAAAAATATCGTCAGGATTCAACCCCAGGTAATAGGCTACCCCAGCGCCAGCCAGGGCGTAAGGCCCTGTAGGGTCTTCAAGTGTAAAAGACCCTCTGAGTATTTTGGGTCCCATCCCCGACCATCGCACGAAGCCGGTATCCACACCTTTCAATACTCCAATATGCTGGCGATCGCCATATCGAAACAGGGCGTTGTCCTCCATTACCTCTACCACCCCGGCTATGCCCTGCAACTGCCTCAAGCCTACAAGTTTTACCGGGTCGGGCTGAAAAACTTTGCCTTCCACGGGCGTAATCTTCAGGTCGGGGTCGAAGGAATTGTACAGGCCACGAATGACCTCACCAAAGCCATTAAAGACAGACAGAACAATAATCAGCGCGGCCGTACCCGTTAAAATACCTCCGGCTGATATCAAAGAAATGAGGTTGATAACTGAATTTCCCTTTCGGCTGATGAGATAACGAAACGCAACAAAAAAGGGGAAACGCATGGTGGATGCTATTATTTCCAGGCCTTAACCAATAATCCGGTACCTGAAGCATGTTTCCCCCTGACATCCAGATAATTCAAAATCAGGCAGAAAGGAAATGTCAGCAGATAATAGAAAGGCAGGACAATGAAAAACAGGCGGGAGGCATTGAGCATCAGAATGGGATATTTCATCGATAGTTTCCAAGAAATTTTACCTGGCCCTCCGTAGGTATAACTGGCTTCGGTTTTCGAAAACCCTGCCTGACGCAGCTGTTCCTGAATTCCCAGGAGGTTGTAGCCATCCCTTACATGCTCGCTGATAAAGGAACGACTTCCATCGCCCGGGTTCTCCCCTTCGTGATCGTGAACATCGCTCCCTCCCTGATCCGAAGGCGTGGAGATGATGAGCTGACCGCCAGGCTTGAGAGCCCTGTAAAAATTGCGAAAAACAGCATTATCGTCGGGTATGTGTTCCATCACATCCACGGAAAGAATAAGGTCAAAGCTTTCGTTGACCTTAAATTTCTCAAGGTCGGCATATTCAAAACGCGCGTTGTTTAAGCCGGCCTTGGCGAAAAACTGGTTGCAATCGGCCACCTGGTCTTCCTTCACATCCACCCCCAACACCTGATACTGCGGATGCAACCGGGCCAGCAGGTAGGAATATTGCCCGAACCCCATGCCTGCATCGAGAATGGAGGCAGGTGCGGCATGCTCCCTGGCCCACTCACGCAGGGCCTTCTTCACGTGCCAGGTTCTCAGAAGCAACACATTGAGCATCCGGTAAAACAGTATGCGCAACAGGGGATGAAGATTGAAAAACCTTCCAAGCGGGCCTTTGATAGAATCGTAGTGCATAGCTTATTGTTTAAGCAGCCGGTCGATGTTTTCGATGTAGTCGAGGGAGTCGTCGAGGTAGAACTGTAGTTCGGGAATCATGCGCACCTGATGACGTATGCGCTGCCCTAACTCAAAGCGCAGCTCTTTGGTGTGCGTCTTCAATTGTTCGAGGGCTGACTTCTTATCGGGCACTCCATAAATGCTCACGTTCACACGGGCTATCTGCAAATCGGGTGTTACGTTGACCTTGGTCACGGTGATCATCCCACCGCTGATGAAGGGAGTAGCATCGCGCAGCAGGTCGCCCATCTCGCGTTCTATGAGCCTGCTTACTCTTTGTAATCGGGTCTTTTCCATAGGGCAAAGTTACGCAACTTATCCGTTTTTTGTTTGCCCCTATATCCCTCTGAATTTCAGGGATTGGCTTTTTTAACCAGGGAGAGCACAGAGTTTCACTCCCCCCACACCCTGTCAATCACCCGCTTAATTTTCTCCTCGTAAGTTTTTACCATACCCCATAGCCTGTCAATAACCTTCCGCTCGGATGCATATTTAGGGAAAATAAGTTTTTTTCATGATATACTTTATAGTAAAGCAAAATACTCTTTAATCTTATTAGCCATCAGAAATCTTCTTTCTTTTAGAAAATCTTCATAATTAAGTGTTTCACCTTCAATTAGTCTTAATGGAATACATTTGGCTTGTAAATTTTCTTTAAGCTGCTGCATATCAATAATTGCACCATATTTAGCAACTTATATTTCACATTGTTTTCTTAATTCTGAAAACACTGTTGTCCGATACAAAAATTAGAGTGAGGACGATACAATGTTATTTCCGCTCTTTTTGAAGTTTTGTTTTATCACAAACACTAAACTACCATGTATAAAAGTACACACTTTTTTGGACAGTCGGTTTTCGTACAGCTGATTTCTTTAATCGACCCAAACCTTAC